>JAFAZX010000078.1 GCA_019239425.1 Acidobacteriota bacterium | reverse complement strand
GGAGAAGAGCCAGGCGACGAGGATGGAGATGAGGTAGAGCACCACCATCGGGGCCGCGAAGAGCATCATGTTCGGGATGTCGTTGGTCGGCGAGAGCACGGCCGCCGCCACCAGGATCACCACCAGCGAAATCCGCCAGTGCCTGACCAGGAAGAGCGCGTCCACCAGCCCGATCCGCGCCAGCACGTAGGTCACCGCCGGCATCTGGAAGACCACCCCCATCGCCAGGAGCACGATGATGATGAAGTCGAAGTAGTCCGACGCGTTGAGGAAGAGCCGGAAGTCCGACCCGATCCCTAAGAGGTACGTGATGGCCGGCGGGAAGAGCACGTAGTAGGCGAAGGCCGCCCCCGCCACGAACGACACGCTCGACATCGAAACGAACGGCATCGCCCAGCCGCGCTCGTGCGGGTAGAGGCCGGGCGAGATGAAGCCCCAGACCTGCCACAGCAGGAACGGCACCGAGAGGCAGACCGCCCCGTAGAGCGAGACCTGCAGGTAGAGCGAGAACGGCTCGACGGCCGTGCGCACCACCAGCTTCTCCTCCTCGCTCGGGGCGCCGTCGTTCGCCGCCTGAAAGTCCAAAGGCAGCCGGACGCCCTTCGGGACTACGCCCTGGCCGGCGAAGAGCGCCTCGTCGGTGAAGAGGCCGAGCTGCCCGTCCGGCCCCATCACGGCGCGCACCGAAACGGATGCGCCCGGCGGGATGACGGAGGTGCCGAGCTTGGTCGTCGCCTCGAAGACGTAGCGGCCGGCGTCGCCCTCCCTGATGTCTTTAAGCGAGAGGATGTGCTCGCCGCCGGTCAGCCCTTGCAGGGGGACTGGGCGCTGCGAGGCCTCGGCCAAAGCGCGGTTCATCGGCGCGGCGAGGAAGCGGTAGATGGGGGCGGAGACGAACCAGCAGAGGACGAGCGCGGCGAAGACGAAGAGGACGGAGCGGATGATGCGGCGGCGCAGCTCGTCCAGGTGCTCGAGGAAGGACATCTGCCCGCCCAGCCGGCCGCCGCCCTGCCGCTCGTCCTCGCCGCTTGTATCGAATGAGGTTGCTACCATCTCGGAGGATTTAAACCTGCGCTCGTCTCGACCTAAGCCTCGGCCGCGACCGTCTCGTGGCCGGCGAATGAGAGCCCGCTAAGGGCGGGCGCTTCGTGCGTAGATTCCGGAGTCTCTTCGACGGTCGTCGCCGCGTCGCCGAGTTCGGCTTCGGCCGTCGCGGGCGCGAGCAACGCTCCACGCTCGGCGTCAATCCGCGCCTCCGTCTCCCACGTCCGCTTGAACTCTTCGGAGGCGCTGCGGAACTGGTGCATCGCCTTCCCGAGAGAGCGCCCCAGCTCGGGCAGCTTGCGCGGGCCGAAGATGATGAGCGCGACGACGAGCACGACCACCAACTCGGACGTGCCGATGAATTCGAGGAACAGAAGAGTATGCATGTGCCGCCTCCCGTCTGTCGTTAATCGAGGTTCTGCCCGGCGGGGCTGGCCGCCTCGCCGAGCGCCGGGGCTTCGTCCATCCCGGCCGCGCCCCGCTTGAACTCGCGGATGCTTGAGCCGAGGCCCTTCGCCAGTTGCGGCAGGCGCGAGCCGCCGAAGATGAGCAGCACGACGCCGAGGAGCAGAACCATCTCCGGCATCCCTAAACCTATACCCAATGCGTGATTCATAACGTATGTCTCCTTGCGTTTGAGTGACGGCCCGCGGGCCTATTCCGACTTCGCCCTGGCGGGCTTCTCCGGCTCAAGCTCCATCCCGCACTTGGGGCATTCGCCGGGCGACTTGGCGTGAACGTCTTTGTGCATCGGGCAGGTGTAGGTGGCCTCCTGCGCACGCGTGCTCTTGCGTCGCTTCGCCGTGCGGCGGCTCGCGCCGCTCTCGGCTTGAGTCTGTTTGCTACCTTCAGACGCGCGCGCGACGGACGCGGGCGCGACTGTCAACGTCAGGGCCGCCAGAGATAAGGCGAGCAGTAATGCGAAATGTTTTTTCACGGACGAATCCTCTTTCACTGAAGCGGGTCTTTAAGGAATCGTGAGAGCAGGACGACGCCTGAGCGTATGTCGCCTGTCCTTCTTCGAAGCGAGTCACCTTCTCCGAAGCAAGACACGTTCCGCGTCGGCGCGCACGTCAGAACCCGCGACGGCGTCGAAAGGGGTGTCCGCTGTGCGACAGGTTGGCGGGCGGCTGTTTCACGTTGAAACAGGTCGCGGCGGTTCGGCCGAAGCGAAGCGGCCCCGGCAGACCTGAGTCCACCGGGGCCGCCCCGCTTCCCTTCGAGCCTCTCTTACCCGAAGAAGATTGTGAAGAACCCTCTCGCCTACTTCGCGAGTACGGCCCTCGTCGCCGAGCCGCCGAGGTTGCTGCGCACCGTGATGTTCTGCGGGTTGGTGGCCGCGCTCAGTTGCCCGTTGGACTTGCCGCCCCCCCTGTTCGTCAGCGTGCCGAGCAGCTGACCCGTCGAGGTGACGAAGACCTGTAGCGTCGCGTCCGAGCGCGTGCTGGACGCCTCGACGAGCAGCGTGCCCTTGGACGAGTTGTACTCGGCCTTCTGCACCGAGACGGTGTCGGCCGCCGCCGCCGGGTTGACGGTTAGCAAAGCCGTGCGCGTGACGCTCCCGGAGACCGCGTTGATCGTCACGCTCGTCGACGATGCCACCGACGTGGTGGCGACGGCGAAGGCGGCAGACGACGCGCCCGCCGGGACGGTGACGCTGGCCGGCACGCTCGCGACGGCGCTGCTCGACGAGAGGTTGACGACCGTCGCGGACTGCGCGGGGCCGCTGAGCGTGACCGTCCCCTGCGCGTTCGAGCCGCCCGTGACGGCGCTCGGGCTGACGGCCACGGCCGCGAGCGTCACCGCCGGGGCGGGCGCCGGGTTGACGGTCAGCAGGGCCGTCTGCGTCGAGCCGCCGTAGGTGGCCCTGACGGTCACCTGCGTCGGCGCGCTGACGGCCGCGGTCGTGAAGTCTGCGAAGCCGCTCGTGCCGCCGGGGGCGATGCCCAGCGTCTGCGGCAGGCGCACGACGTTCGGGTCGCTGCTCGACAGGGTGATCGTCGCCCCCTCGGGCGGGGCCGCGCGGTCGAGGCCGACCTGCACCCTGACCGTCTGCGCGGAGCCGCCGACGACCGCCGAGGGCGTGAGCGTGACGGACGCGACCGACGCGCCGTTAGAAGGTGCGTTGACCGTGAGCGTCGCGCTCTTCGAAACGCCCGCGTAGGTGGCCGTGATCTGGACGGCCGTCGTCAGCCCCGTCTGCTGCGTGGCGATGTTGAAGCTGGCCGAAGACTGGCCGGCGGGGATGTTGACGTTGAGCGGCGTGCTGACGAGGCCCGGGTTGTCGTTCGTGAGCGAGACGACCGCGCCGCCGGAAGGCGCGACCGTGCCGGGCGTCAGGCTGACGACGCCGGTCGCGTTCGTGCCGCCGAAGACGCTGGACGGCTGCGTCTGCAAAGAGCCGAGCGCGGCGGCGCCCGCGGGCGTGACGGTCAGCGTTGCGCTGCGCGATCCGCCGCGGCCGCTCGACACGTTGATGGTGACGGTCTGCGTCGAAGTCACGCTCGCCGTGTTAACCGTAAACCTGACGTTGGTCATCCCCGCGATGACGCGGACGCTCGAAGGCACCGTGGCGACCGAAGTCCTGCTGCTCGTCACGGTCAGCGTCGTACTCGCCTGCGCGACGGAGCCGGGCGCGAGGAGCACGTTGACCTCGGCCTGCGTGCCGCCGACGACGCTCGGAGGCGTGAGCACGACTGAGCCGAGGGCGAAGGCCGCCGGGGCGCTGCCCGTGGTGTTGACGAGGACGGTGGTGCCGGGGCTGTTGCCGCGCACCTGCAAGGCCACGTCCTGCCGGCCGTCGCCGTTGAAGTCCGAGGCGATGAGCGCGCCGCCCCCGCGGCCGACGACGAAGCCGGGGACGAGGTAACGCGTCACGGGCTGGAAAGTCCCCGCGCCGGTGCCGTAGAGCACGCCCAGCATCCCGTCGCCGTTGGTCGTGCAGCAGTTCGCCATCCCGAGCAGCACGTCCTGCGACCCGTCGCCGTTCAGGTCGGCCACGGTCAACTCGCCGGGCCGCTCCGACAGCGCGTCCGAGACGGAGGCCGACGGGCGGAAAGTCCCGTCGCCGTTGCCGAGCACGACGACCGTCCGGCTGTCGGCTTCGGCGGCGATGGCGAGGTCTGGTATCGAGTCGCCGTTGAATTCGCCGACGGCGATGTCTGTGTTGTCCGTGCCCGGCACGACCGAGAGGTCGGGCATCTGCCGGAAGGTTCCGTCCCCGGCGCCGAGCAGGATGAAGACGCCGCCGTCGCCGCCCGCGACTGCCAGGTCGAGGTTGCCGTCGTTGTTCAGGTCGGCGGCGGCCACGCGGGCCGGGGCGAAGCCGACGTTGAGCTGCTGCGGGGCCTGGAAGCTCCCGTCGCCGATGCCGCGCCAGAGGGAGACGGATTCGCCGATGATGCAGGCCGAGCCGAAGCAGTTGATCTGGTGCGCGGCGACGGCGTCGAGCCGCCCGTCGCCGTCGAAGTCGCCGAGGGCGACGGAGGGCGAGTCGAAGCCCGTGTCGTTGGGGTAGCTGACGGCCGCGCCGAACGTCCCGTCGCCGTTACCGAGCAGCACGGTCAGGGCGACCTGCTGGCTGTTGTTCGTGACGACGAGGTCGAGCCGCCCGTCGCCGTTGAGGTCGCCCGCGGCCACGTCCTGCGTGAAGCCGCCCGCGGGGTACTCGACGAAAGGACGGAACGACCCGTCGCCGGCGTTGAGCGCGACGCGGACGTTACTGCCGGCGCCGGCGAGGTCGGGGCGGCCGTCGCCGTTGAAGTCGGCGGCGACCTGCGTGTTGCCGACGATGGGGTAGTCCCTCCCCGCGAAGGAGGCGGTCTGCGCGGCGGCGCCCGCGGCGCAGAGTAGGATGAAGGTCAGAAGGAAGAGCGCCCGCTGTGCGCGCGGCGCGGACAGTTCGCTTGCGAATGACATCCGGTTTGTTCCCCTTTCCGTAACAGTGCCTCCCGCGTCCCCATAAATACCCGACCGCCGCAGGAGTTTTTAGCCGAACTCAAAAAAGACGGCCCCCGCGGCGAAGGGGGGGGAGAACCCTTCGCCCGCGGGGGCGTCGAGAGGGCACGGCCGCCCTTTACAAAGAGCGCTTCGCGATGGTGCCGTTGCCGGTGCAGGCGACCCACAGCGCCGAAGGCGTGGCCGCCCCGATCAGCGGGGAGCGGTCGACCAAATCCTTGCTGATGAACGTGCCGTCCGAGAGCGACAGCCGCGTGAGGCTGTTAGCCCCGTTCGAGATGACCGCCAGCGTGCTGCCGCCGTACGAGATCAGCCCGGCCGCGCCGTCGCCGACCGCCGAGCGCGAGAGCACGGTGCCGGCGCTGTTGAACCGCTGCACGACCCCGTCCCAGAAGCAGGCCACGAAGAGTTCCCCGCGGCTGTTGATGGCGAGGCCGAAAGGCCCGCGCCCGGTGGCGAACCTGGCGGCCAGGGTGCCGTCCGAGCCGACCTTCCAGACCTCGTTGGCCTTGTTGCACGAGACGTAGATGTTGACGGTGGTGACCGTCTTGGATGACGAGTTCGTGGAATTCGTCGAGGCCGCGCCGGAGAAGGTGGTGTCGCTCGCGGCGGTGGAGTCGGGCGGGGGCGCGGTGCCGCCGCCGTCGGTGGTCGTGGAGGCGTCCACGGTCGTGGAGTCGGGGGGCGGCGCCGTGCCGCAGTCCACGCAGTCGGGGGGCGGCGTGCAGTCCACGCAGTCCACGGTCGGCGACGGGCCGCAGTCGAGGCAGGACGCGGTGCCGCTGTCCAGCGTGCTGTAGTTGTAGTACTTGGTGCTGGTCACGCTGACGACCACCCAGACGGGGCGCGTGCCCACGTCGGTCGAGCCGAGCGCCGTGCCGTCCACGGACGAGAGGCGCACCAAAGTGTTGCTGCGCTCGCAGGCGACGTAGAGCACCCCGCCGTAGAGGGCCGCGTGGACGGGGCCGTCGCCCGCCACCTGGAAGGTGCCGACCGGCGTGCCGTCCAGCTTCAGCTTCGAGACGGTGTTGTCGGCGTTGTTGAGGACGTAGAGCAGGCCGCCGTTGTTGTTGTCGACGATGAGCCCCGTCGGGTTGCGCCCGACGGCGAAGGTGCCGATGACCGTCCCCGCGCCGTTGAGCTTGACGACCTTGTTCGTGTACTGGAGCGACGCGTAGAGGTTGCCGTTGGAGTCGGCGGCCATGCTGGTCACGCCGTCGTTGAGGCCGACGCTGGTCACCGCGGTCGAGTCGGTGGCGGCGGTCTGCTTCGTCGTCGACGAGGAGGTGCCGGTGCCCGTGGACGAGGTCGAGTCGATGGTCGCCGTCCCCGTCGAGGAGCCGCTCTGCGAAGCGGTCTGCGAGGCGGTCTGCGCCGACACGAGCGCCGAGAGCAGCGTGAGCGCGGCGGCGAGCAGCGCGGCGGTCAGGTAGTTCTTGGTTCGCGGTTGAGTCGTCATTTACCTTCTCCTTTCGCCGACGGGCGCGACCCCTGCGGCAGTAGCCAGCCGATGGACTCGACGATCATCTCCGGCTTGGACATGCCGGGGCAGGCGGCCCAGCGCTGGAGCGGCTCGTTGCCGTAGCGGACGTTCCCGATGTGGTTCGACTTGTCGGCGTCGACCAGCGGGTCGGGGTCTGTGAAGCCGAGGCTGCGCCGCAGCAACTCGAGGTCGGCGGGGGCGCCGGTCAGGTACTGCCAGCCCGGCCCCACCTTGTGCATCCGCGCGTACTCGGCCAGCGCCTCCGGCGTGTCCTGCTCCGGCTTGAGCGAGAGCGAGTACATGAAGATGTCTTTGCCCACGCGCCCGCCGAGGATGCGCTGCACCTTGACGAGGTTGGTCGTGATGCCGGGGCAGATGCCCTCGCACTTCGCGTACATGAAGTTGATGACGACCACCTTGTCCTTGACGAGGTCGTCGTAGAAGCGCACCTTCTTCCCCTCGTGCGTGACGAGCTGGACGTTCGGGAAGTGCTTCTCCCTGATCCTGTCGCGCGACGTGACGTCCTCCGCCCGCGGCGCGGGCTTCGGGGACTCGGCCCGGGCCGCGACCGCCGCGACGAAGGGGGCGGCGCCGAGCAGAGCCATCACGTTTCTTCTGCTGATGTTCTTCATTGTTCGGCCAATCCTTTCTCCGGTCGCCCGGCTACGGGTTCGGGTTCAAGTCCCCGTTGTCGTTGATCTCGAGGAGCACCATCATCGCGTGATCCTCGTGGACGACGTTGTGGCAGTGGAGCGGGAGCAGGCCCTTGAAGTCGCGGAAACGGAAGTAGACCTCCGCCTGCATGTTGTGCTCCAGCCGCAGCACGTCCTTGCGCCCAGCCTGCACGATGCCCGAGACGGCCGGCGGCTGCCCGTTGATCTTGAGCGTCTGGAACTCCTCGAAGTGCATGTGGATGGGGTGCTGCCAGCCGCCCGAGTTGTTCTGGAAGATCCACTTCTCGGCGGTGTTGAGCTTGATGGCGAAGCGGGGCGGCTCCAGGCAGTTCGGGAACTTGCCGTTGACGGCCCACTGTCCGTTGTTGCGCTCGAACTTGAAGGTGCGCGTCACGCGGATGGGCGTCGTCGTGTCGGGGAAGCCGTAGAAGTAGGGCTGGCCCGCGGGCAGGCTCGCCAGCGCCGTGTCGAAGTTGACGCTGTTGTCGGCCACCGCCGGCTGGTCGACGACGATCTTCAAGACCTTGGTGCCCTGGCCGGGGTTGAGCACCTTGCCGGTCGGCCCGCGGCCGTCGGTCTGCTCCAGACGGTTCTCGATGTAGAAGGTCTTGCCGGCGAGGCCGGTGAAGTCCACGATCACGTCCGTGCGCTCGGCGACCGAGATGCGCACGCCGTCAACCTTGACGGGGCGCGCGAGGAAGTTGCCGTCCGTGCTCATCTGCCAGATCTGCTTCGTCGTGTTGTTGGTCGGGTCGAGGATGGAGAACTGGTAGAAGCGCGACGGCCCCATGTTGAGCCAGCGGAAGCGGTAGCGGCGCGGGCTGACGTGGAAGACCGGCTGCACCTTGCCGTTGACCTGCATCTTGTCGCCGAGGATGCCGTCGAGGTTGAAGAGGTCGAAGGCCAGCTGGTCGGTCTGCGCGTCGTAGACCGCGTCGTTGAAGACCATGTTCACGTCGAAGTTCGGGTAAGAAGGCAGGCGGAAGCCCGAGTTCTCGTCGCCGCCGTCGTACTGGCCGTTCTTGTGGAAGAGGTTGAACATCCCGGCCATGCCCTTGTAGACGTTCTGCGACGTGTAGTCGAAGCGGTGGTCGTGGTACCAGAGCGTGTGCATCGACTCCTTGAGGTCGCCCGGGATGCCGGCCGCGTTCAGCGTCGGGTGCGTGGACTGGAAGCCGGCCAGCACATTCGGGTAGTGGTGGTCGTAGAAGTGCGTCCGGTCGTTGAAGAAGCAGGGGTGGCCGTCGGACTCCTGCGGCGTGTGGCCGTTGTGCAGGTGGGTCGTCGTCGAGTTGAGGCCGAACCCGCCGTTCTGCCCGTCGGGCGGCAGGTCGTTCCAGTGGCGGACGAGCATCGGCTCGCCGTAGTAGGCACGGAAGAGCGGGCCGGGGAAGATGCCGTCGTAGCCCCACAGCGTCGAGGGCTGCGAGAACTCGGGGTGCGACTTGGCCTGGAAGGCCTTCTGGTGAATCTCGTAGTACTTCTGCGGCGGCTGGCCGGTCAGAATCTGGTGGTTGATCGTCCGGCTCTCGCCGGCCGCGGTGTTGGGCGTGACCTGCGGCGGCGGCCCCGTCAGGCTCGCCGCCGACGTGAAGAAAGGCTTCTCGACGAGGCGCGGCATCTCCTCGACGAACGGCGTCGTCGGCCGGCTCTGCGGCGTGTCGTCGTAGACGAAGCCGGCGCTCGTCAGCGGGCGCGCGCTCAGGCCCGACTTCGGGATGAGCATCCCGGCGCTCGTGAGCAGGCCCATCTTCAACAGGTCGCGCCGCTTGAAGCCCGCGGCGATCAGCTCGCGCCTGTTCTTCGCGGCTAGCTCACTCCGTTTCTCTCTCGTCCGATCTCTCTTCGAGATGTTTGCCATTAACGATTCTCCTTCTGAAACATACTGGGTGGAGGCAGACCCCGTAGGGCGTCGGCTTATAGGGCCGTCTTGGGCGGCGGACAGACTAAGGGCGTAGGGCCACGCGCCGCCGAGCGCGTCGTCCTGATGGCGGCGCGTCACCTCCCGCCGTGAGTGGCAAGGGGCGGCGCCCGACTCTGTCTATGGCGTTGGTACTACCGGCGGACTCTCGGCCCTCAGGGCTTGAGTCCTTCTGTCTGTGCTACAGCCCGCAGGTCACAGGTACGTGGGCAAGATTCTTTGAGTGCCGTGGCCGCGAGTTGCCTAACGTGACGCGCCGACGCTGAAGCAACCGCCATGCCCTTAGGCGGGCGGCCCCGTGCGGGACGGCTCTCCGGGAATCGCCACGCAACTTAACCCGCACGGACGACGCGACGGAGACGAGCCGCCGTGAGGCCGCGCGTGTTTTATCGTGAGTCAAGTGGGGCGGTGCGATGTCACACGGTGAAACAGCCTCGACGACGCGCGGCGGCGAGCGTGGGGTGAGGCGTACCGCGGTTGAGACGAACTCGGGCGCGGGCGGCGGCGAATGAAACGCGGCGCGCCGGGCGCGAGGAATGACGGTTGCTCAGGGGCCGTCCGCTTGCGCCGAACTTCACCCCCGTGAGACAGCCGCCGGAAGGCTTCGAAGTCCGCCGGCTGACCTCACGCCCTTTTCACGGCCGACACTTCCGAGGGCGCGCCTCGGGCGGGTTCGCCGACCCAACAAAAAGGAAGCTTCTCATGCGCTCATTCAAAGACACTCCCCGCAACGGCGACCTCCGCGCGTCGGCGCTGCGCCTGCTCGCGACGCTCCTCTGTGTGACGGCCTTCGGCGCGGCCGCGCTCGGCCAAGCCCCCCCGACCCTGACGCTCAACAGCAACGTCGGCCTCTTCTTCTTCGGGAGGGTCAACACCGGGGCGCTCTCGCCCAACACCGTCATCACCATCTCCAACGGCGGCACGGGCAGCGTGCTCGTCACGAACGTCACCGTCACGGGCGCCAACGCCTCCGACTTCACGCTCGTCGGGACGACGTGCATCAACGCTTCGCTCACCTCGGTCGGAACCTGCACGGCGACGGTGCGCTTCAACCCCGTCGCCGTCGGCACCCGCACGGCCAACCTGACCGTGACGGACAACGCCGCCGGCAGCCAGCACCTCGTCGTGCTGCGCGGCACCGGCCTCGACCCTTCCCTCCCGAACAAGGCGGCCGGGCCGGTCGACCCCCGCGTCGCGTTCCCGCTCTGGTACCAGGACGAGGTGGGCGTCAAACTCCAGCTCTGTCTCGACCTGAGCGGCAACTGCATCACCACGCCGCCCGTCTCGGGGCCGCCCTCGGTCACGACCGCCAACATCAACTTCCCCGACGAAGCGTTCTACTGGTACGCCGACGCGCGCATCAACCGCTCCATCGGCGGCAACGTCCGCCTCGTGCTCGCCAAGGAGGCCGCCTTCACGACGCCGCTGCCGTCCGTCGGGAATCAGATCACGTTCGACCGCATCCGCGTCCGCATCGACAACCTGACGGCCGGCGCCACCTACACCATCACGCACCCGTTCGGGGTCATGACGGCGACGGCCGACGCCGACGGCGGCATCGTCATCAACTCGGCGCTCAAGACGACGACCACGGCCTCCACGTCCTTCACCCCGGCCACGACCTCGACGACGACGACCCAGACCGCGACCGCCGACGGCTTCACGCCCGCCGCCACGACCGACGGGACGGCGACCACCACCACGGACGGCGGCACGATGACCGCCAACGGCGGTACGACGACGGCCAACGACGGCGTGGTGGCGACCTCCGAGAGCGACACGGCCGCGCGCTCGGGCGGCAGCAGCAGCGGCGGCGCCAGCATCAACACGACGGAGGACATCGGCTGCGGCTTCGCGCCGTGCGATTTCCGCGCCGTGCTCGAGGGCAAGCTCAGCCGCTTCCTGCGCTGGGACCCGGCCGTCGCCCCGGCCGCGCCCGCCGGCTACCTCGGCAACCCCAACGTCACGCACGCCGTCACGGGCAGCCCCTTCAACACGAACTACTTCAGGGTCGACGGCCCCAACGTCGGCGGCCCCGGCGTCAACACCATCCAGACGAACCTCTTCACGCTCTCGGGCAAACTGTTCCAGTAGTCTGACAAGCCGAAGGGCTCCCGGAACTCCGGGAGCCCTTCTTTTCGACCAGCTTTCGGGAGCCGTGAGAACGCCCGCGGGCACGTACGTTCATCGGCCCGACCGAGTACAACAGGGTATTCGTGCAGTGGCCGCGAAAAGGACTGCTCGACAGTCGAACGCCTTCAGAGGCCGTAGCGGACTTGAAGCACGCAGGCGGACGCCATCATAAAGATGACCGGGTCCATCGCCGCGCGCTCCGCGTCATTCATGCGGGGAAGTTCGTCCAGAAGTCCGATGACGGAGGACTGTTCAAAGAACGGGACGGAGGCGAAGGCGCGGCCGCGCAAGATGTCCTGCAGAAGCTCGGACATCGGATTCCCGACGCGCAGCGTCGCCGGCGGCGCGAAGAAAGGCTGCTTGGCGCCGCGGTAAACCTCCGCCGTCACGAACGGTCTGACGGCCTCGCGCAGGACGTGTTTCTGCCGCCCGCCCCGCGCCAGCAGCGACGTCGGGAGGGAGCGCGCGAACTCGAAGAGCTTGTGATCCAGAAACGGCAGACGGCCCTCGACCGCGTGCGCCATGTCCAGCCTCTCGCCCGCCAGCACGTAGTTCACGAACAGCGACTTCATCCACAGGTAGAGTATCTGCTTGACCGGCTCGCGGCCGCGTAGCTTCCCGCGCCAATCGAACTGCCTGAGGAACTCCCCGTAAGGGTCGCGGCGCGGGAACGTCTGCAGGAAATCGTTCGAGGCCAGGCGTCGCAGCAGGACGAACTTTTCCGCCACGTAGTCGAGCAGCGCCGGGGGGAAGTCCAGCACGCGGCAGATGCGCGCGAGCCACGGCGAGGTGCGCGCGATGCGCCGTTCGGTCTGTGTCTTCGGCCGCAGCAGACGGGCCAGCATGCCCGCCCACTTCAAGTGGCCCCCGCGCGCGCCCGAGGTCAACAGCGCCTGCCGGGAGAAATCGTACCCCGCGAAAAGCTCGTCGGCGCCCTCGCCGAGGAGAACCACCTTGTAGCCCGCCCGCCGCACCGCGCGGCTGAGACGAAAGCGCGCCGCGCCGTGCGCGTTGTAGTGGATCATCTCCCCGTGCCCGACCGCCTCGACGAAGGACTCGGCCGAGTCCTTCGTCGAGACCGGCACCGGCCAGAAGTCCGCCCCCGCGTGGGCGGCCGTCCGGCGTGCGCTCGCACTCTCGTCGTAGTCCGGGTGGTCGAAGGCGACCGTGAAGGCGGCCACCCTGCCTTGGGCGTGTGCGCCGGCGAGGCCGAGGACGGACGAAGAGTCCACCCCGCCGCTCACGTAACAGCCCACGGGCACGTCGGCCCGCACGCGGAGGCGAACCGCTTCGTCCAACAGTGAGCGTAGCTGTTCGACGCACTCCGCCTCCGTCCGCTTCGTTTCGTCGCGCGCGCGCGGGTAGTTGACGTCCCAGTAGCACGAGAGCCGGAGCGACCCCGCGCGGGCGACGAGTTGGTGTCCCGGCGGAACCTGCCGGACTCCTTCGAACAGAGTTCGATCCTGATCCGCGCAGAGGAACAGGCTCTGAAACATCGACTCCCTGTCCCAGCCCGCGGGGGCACCGGCGGCGAACAGGGCTTTGGCCTCCGAAGCCAGGTAGAGGGCGCCCCCGACCCGCGCGTAAAAGAGCGGCTTGATGCCGAAGCGGTCGCGCGCCGCGAAGAGCGTTTGGCTCCCTTCGTCCCAGATGACGAACGCGAACTCGCCGCGCAAGCGCTCCAGACATCCGGCGCCCGCCTCCTCGTAAAGGTGGAGGGCCATCTCACTGTCGGAGCGCGTGCGAAAACGGTGGCCTCGCTCTTCCAGCTCGCGCCGAATGCGTTCGTGGTCGTAGAACTCCCCGTTGACCACGATGCGCAGACGGCCGTCCTCGCTGGCTATCGGCTGCGCGCCCGTCACCAGGTCGATGATGCTGAGCCGCGTGTGGCCCAGCCCGACGCGCCCGTGCGGCGCCGTCCAATGGTGCTGCTCGTCGGGGCCGCGGTGGGCGAGCCGTTCGGTGGCCCGCGCCAAAGACTCCGGCGCGATGGGCTTCTCCGGCGAGTAGAGGGCGACTATGCCGCACATAAAGTTCCTCGGGTGCCCTTCGGGTAAGCGGGCGACTACGGGTCGAGGTTCATCTCCAGCATTTCGGGCTCGCCGCCGTCGCAGCTGAACCTCATCAACAGCACGGGCGCTTCATCGTCGCGTTGAACGCCGGGGATGATTCGCTCCAACGTCGTGTAGACGAACACCTCACCGCGGGGCTGAAACCTCTGGCAGTAGCGGAGGGCGGTTCGCGTCTGAATGCTCCTGCGAAGCTCCGCCGCGCGGCCGGGCTCGACGCGCATCCAAGTCAGGCCGTGCAGATAGAACTGGAGCAGGACGCCGCGCGTCGAATTCAAAAACATCGTGTCGGGCTCGATCTCGTGCCCGTGTGTCGCGCCCTCGTATTCGAGGATTCGGTATCGGACGGAAAAGTTGCGCTCGTCCACCCAGTTGAAGAGTTGATACTGTTGCGCGAGGCCGACGCACCAGAGAGACGAAAAGAGAAACATCTGTAGCGGCCCCAGGCCCTCGGCCACGCCCGCGGCGGCGCGTGTCCCGGAAGCCCCTGCGTCGACGCGGCGCGTCGGCGCGCGCCACCGCGGTAAGGTCACCGAGCTGAGCATCGCCAGCGTCAAGACGGCGACGGAGAGGAGCGCGAACGCGCCGGACAAGCCCACGCGCGCGGGCGCCCGCCACGCCGGCGGGCACGGCGCCCCCCCGCGCAGCCTGCCCATCAGCTCGCCGCCGAACGGGACGATCATGGCCGCGAGGCAGGCGACGTTCGCGAAAGGAATCTTGAGCGTCGCCAACGTCCCGACGTGAAACCCGAAGAGGGCCGCGAGCAGGGCGTACTTGGCCGGGTGCCCTTTGGGAAGAATGAAGATGAGGGGGAACAGTGGCTCGAGGATGAGCGCGCCGTAGTTCAGCGCTCGCAGCAGGCCCAGGTGCTCCGGCCCCCAGAAGTCCGGCGTCAGCGAGATCGGCAGTTTTAAGATGACGTAGAGCGCGACGCCGTCGCGCCACATCGGGCTGGTCAACTTCCACAGCCCCGCGACCAAGTAGATGAGGGCGAGGTTCCACATGAAGCAGCGGGCCGCCGCGCCCGGAACCCTCTCGCATCTCCAACGCCGCCAGGCCGCCCCGCGCCCGGCCAGCCACTCGCTCAGGACGAGGGTGCGGCCTACCGGCAACAGCAGCAGCCAGAAGAGTGTGAGGTGGACGATGGAATCGTCCACGTACATCACAAGGAAGTTCCAGCGGTAGGTGCAGACCGCAATCAGGTACAGGACGGCGGCGAAGGTCTTGACGCGGTAACCGACGATGAGCGCGCAGGAGCAGAGGCAGCCGAAGAGGAAGACCGCCTGGAACATCGCCAGACTCATGCCCGTCCGGAACAGGCCCAGCCGCGTGAACCAGAAGAGCTCGAGGCTGAGTTCGTGGTCGATCAACCCGCCGGGGCCGCTGAAATCCCTCGCCTCGAGGAAGGTGCGAAGGAAGTAGGCGAAGGCCAGCACGCCCGCCATGACCCGGAAGAGGTCGAGCGGCAGGGCGTCGACGGGCTCCGCGAGCAAGGCCCGGGGGCGCGCAAGAAATGGCCGGGCAAACGGCAAGCTGGTCTCGGGCTCCTGACCTACTGTCTTGACGGCCGGTCGGGTGAACTTAAAGCTTACAAGTCGTTCTTCTCCGCGTCGATGTAGAAGTTGCGGTCGACTTCGAACGTTCTGATCTCTTCGGGGAAGACGAAAGTCTGTACCGCCTCGGTCGGCGTGAGCGCGACCTCCTTGCCGTTAATACTAACGCGAATCGGCATCGCGAACCCTTTCACGACTCTCCCATAGCTGTACGACAGCGTCTTCCCGTCGGCCTTGTATCTTAAGAGCGGGATGTCCGTCGTCCGCAGGTACTGGTCGAACACCTTGCTGAGGTCGATGCCGGCCTTCCGACTGATGTACGACTCGACCTGCTGCGTCGAAACGGTCTGGTGCCAGAAGTCGGCGTTGAGTCCGCGCAGGATGGAGAGCCATTTGGCGTCGTCGTTGATGACGTGGCGGATGGTGTGTAGCATGTTCCCGCCCTTGGGGTACATGTCGCCCGACCCTTCCCTATTCGCGCCGTAAGTGCCGATGATCGGCCTGTCGTTACGGATGAGGCGGCGGTTGCCGATCATGTAATCTTCCGCCTCCTTCTTTCCGAAATGGTACTCGACGAACAGGCTCTCCGAATAGTTCGCGAAGCCCTCATGAATCCACATGTCCGCCGCGTCCTTCATCGAGATGTTATTGCCGAACCACTCGTGCGCGGATTCGTGGACGATGATGAAGTCGAACTTGAACCCGACCCCGGTGCCGCTGCCGTCCCGCTGCAGGTAGCCGTTCCTGAACCAGTTGCCGTAGGTGACCGAGCTTTGGTGCTCCATCCCGGGGTATGAGACCGTGACGAGCTTGTAGCTGTCCTCGTAAAAGGGGTACTTCCCGAACCAATGTTCGAAGGCTTCCAGCATGCGGGGCACTTCTTTGAACTGCCTGACCGCGGCCTCTTTCTGATGGGCCAGCACCCAGTACTCTACGTCCAGCACCCCGCCCTCCCCGCGATACTTCTCGGAGAAGTTAACGTAGTTGCCGATGTTGACGTTGACCCCGTAGTTGTTAATCGGGTTCAGGACTTCCCAGTGAAAGGTCTTCGTCCTGGCGGCGGCATCGTGTTCCGTCTTTCTCAGACGGCCGTTGGAGACGGCCACCAGATTTTCCGGCACGGTCACGCTGATGCTCATCCCGCGGTCGGGCTCGTCAGACCCGTGGTCTTTATTCGGCCACCAGATGCTCGCCCCGATTCCCTCGCAGGTGGTGACGATGAAATGCTCTCCGAGGTCGTCCCGGCCCCAGGTGACCCCGCCGACCCAGGGGGGGTTCTTACTCGCGACGGGGACGCCCTCGTAAAATATTTCGACCCGGTCTTCCACACCCTTCGGAATCTCCCTCTCGAAAGTTACCCAATAGACATTCCCTTCGCGCTCGAATTTGAGTTGAGAGTCGCCGTGAGTGACTTTCGTTATCGCGAGCGGCGGCTGTAGATCTATCTGCATTCTGCTCCCCGCCTTGAGAGTTTTGAAAGTTATCGCATTCGACCCTCTCAACCTCCGCGTCTCGGGCAGGAACTCGACCTTCAGGTCATAATGCAGCACGTCCCACCATTCGCGTTCGGGGGTGACTGAGCCGCGAAGCGTCTCCTGGCGGGTAACGACGTTCTCCGTCTGGGCAAAGAGGTGGCCGGAGCCACTCAGCACCAGCAGGAGTGCTCCAGCCGCAACTGTTACGAATTTCCGCATGACCATACACGACCTCACAAGTTTTAGAAGCGAACTGCGCAGGCCGAGGCCGCTCCGCATCCTGTCATATCCTCTGTTCTGTTAGAGGCCCGTCTCATTTCGGGTTAGTCAGGCGACCTCGCAGTAGACCTTGATGGCATCCTTCGCCGTGGTCAGCTTCTCGAACAGCTCGCGGTAGTTCTCGAGTCCCTTGACCGGGTGCGTGAGCAGGCGCGCGAGCCAGCCCGGGTACTGGAGTTCGGCCTGCGACATGTCGCGCACGCCCGCCTCGAAGTACTCGCGGTTGGCGTTCACCGTCCCGACCATCACCTTGTTGCCGAGGACGAACTCCAGGTTGATCTTGTCGGCGGGCACCTCGACCCGCCGGTCGCCGCCCGTGACGGAGGAGAGCACCAGCACGCCGTTCTTCGCCAGCGCCTGCATCGAGTCGAAGACGATGGGCGAGTAGCCCGTCGCCTCGAAGATGAGGTCGAAGCCGCCCCCGTAACGCTGCGGGGACTCGGCCACCGGCACGTCGTCGCTGGTGACGTAGGTCGCGCCCAGGGCCTCGACCAGCTCGGAGTTGAGGTACGGCTTCGGCGTCTTGCCGAAGGTGACGACTTCGAGCCCGCGCAGCCGCAGCAGGAGCGTGGCGAGCAGGCCGATGGTGCCCGCGCCCATCACGGCCGCCCGCCGAGGCCGCCACACGCGCAGGCGGCGCTGTACCTCGAAGGCCTGCGTGACGCCCTTCTCGACGACCGTCATCGGCTCCAGCAGCACGCCCACCTCCTTCAACCCCTGCGGGACTTTGACGATGAACGCGGCGTCGTCCGCGTAGAACTCGGCGAGGTAGCCGTGGCGCAGGTTGATGCCGCGCTCGTAGTAGACCGAGTCGGTCGTCATGTCGCTGGTGCCGATGAGGTCGTAGATGCTGCGGCCGGGGCGGCGCACCGTCGCGACGACGTAGTCGCCGGGCTCGACCTCCGTGACGTTCGGCCCGACGGCCTCGACCCGGCCGAAGCCCTCGTGGCCGATGACGAGGAAGTCCGAGCCCTCGGGCGCGGCGCCGTACTCGGCGGCGTTGATCTCCTTGTCGGTGCCGTCCACGCCGACCCGCAGCACTTGCACCAGCACGCCGCGGCCGTTCGGCACGTCTTCGACTTCCGGCGCCGGCATCTCGACGAGGTGCACGCTGTCGGGCACGCCCGGGGTGACTGCAATCGCTTTCATAAATCCTCCTAATATCGTGAACCGTGAACCGTGACAAGTAAGAACTGGATTTATCTTGCCACGGTTTACGGTTCACAGTTTACGCCTTCATTCCCCGCTCTGCTGCAAAAGCTTCGCCACCAGCCCCGTCCAGCCCGTCTGGTGCGAGGCGCCGACGCCGGCCCCCGTCTCGCCGTGGAAGTATTCGTAGAAGAGCACGAGGTCGCGCCAGTGCGGGTCAGTCTGGAACTTCCCCGAGCCGCCGTAGACGGGGCGCCGCCCCTCCGCGTCACGCAGGAAGATGTGCGACAGGCGGCGCGAGAGCTCGGCCGCGACCTCGCCGAGGTTCATCATCCGGCCCGAGCCCGTGGGGCACTCGACGCTGAAGTCGTCCCCCAGGTAGTGGTGAAATTTCTGCAGGGATTCGATGAGCAGGTAGTTGACGGGGAACCAGACCGGCCCGCGCCAGTTCGAGTTGCCGCCGAACAGACCCGTCGAGGACTCGCCCGGCTCGTAGTCGACGCGGTGCTCCGTGCCTTCGACGTGCAGCACGTAAGGGTGCTCCCGGTGGCGGCGCGAGACGGCGCGGATGCCGTGCGGCGAGAGGAATTCAGACTCGTCGAGCATCAGTCGCAGGACGCGCCGCAGCTTTTCACGTTCGACGACCGCGAGCAGCCGGCGCTCGCCCGCGCCGGGCGTGCGCATGCAGGCGACGTGGGCCGTCAGGTCGGGCCGGTTCTCGATGAACCACTCCATGCGCCGCTTGAAGCCGGGCAGACTGTCAACGGCTTCCGGCTCCAGCGTCTCGACGGCGAAGAGCGGGACGAGACCCACCATCGAGCGCACCTTCAACGTCTGGCTCCCCCGACCGGGCAGGTGGAGCACGTCGTAGTAGAAGCCGTCCCCCTCGTCCCACAGGGAGATGTCGTCCTCGCCGAGGTTGTTCATCGCGTGCGCGATGTGCAGGAAGTGCTCCCAGAACTTCGACGCCACGTCCTCATAACTCGGGTCTTCCTTCGCCAGCTCCAGCGCGATGGCGAGCAGGTTCAGGGTGTACATCGCCATCCAGCTCGTGCCGTCGGACTGCGCGAGGTGGCCGCCCGTGGGCAGGGGCTGCGAGCGGTCGAAGACGCCGACGTTGTCCATGCCCAGAAAGCCGCCCTGGAAGATGTTCATCCCCTCGGCGTCCTTGCGGTTGACCCACCAGGTGAAGTTCAGGAGCAGCTTGTGGAAGACGCGTTGCAGAAAGTCCCGGTCGCCGACGCCGCGCCGCTTCTTCTCGATCTTGTAGACCCTCAGCGCCGCCCACGCGTGGACGGGCGGGTTCACGTCCGAGAAGGCCCACTCGTAGGCGGGGAGCTGACCCGACGGGTGCATGTACCACTCGCGCAGCATCAGGACGAGTTGTTCCTTGGCGAAGTCCGAATCGACGAGCGCGAGCGGGACGCAGTGGAAGGCCAGGTCCCAGGTGGCGTACCAGGGGTACTCCCACTTGTCCGGCATCGAGATCACGTCGGCGTTGTGCATGTGCGCCCACTCGCGGTTGCGGCCGCGCCTGCGCTCGGCCGGCGGCGCGGGCTGCGCCGGGTCTCCGGCGAGCCAGTCGCGCACGACGTAGTGGTAGAACTGCTTCGACCAGAGCAGCCCGGCCAGTGACTGCCGCATCACGTCTCGCGCGTCGTCTGAAAGTTCCGCCGGCACGACCGTCTTGTAGAATTCGTCCGCCTCGCGCCGACGCGCCTCGAACGTCCGGTCGAACTCTTCGCCGAACGTCTCGGCCGCCGCCGCCCCGTCCGTCAGTCGCAGGCGCACGGTCACGGTCTCGCCCGGCGCGACTGTCAGCGAGTAATGTGCGGAAACCTTCGTGCCGCGCCGCTCGGGGTTGACCGCCTCGCGCCTGCCTCGGACGACGTAGTCGCCGACGCCGTCCTTCGCGTAAGAACGGTTCGGCACGCCGTAGAGCCGCTGCGTGTTCGTCTCGTTCTCGGTGAAGAGCAGGCAGGGCGCGCCCTCGCAGTAGAGCACGCGCGCGCCCAGGTAGTCGTGACGCGCCCCGACGACCGCGGCGCCATCGTCCACATTCAGGGCGCGCAGCTCGGGACGCCTCTCGTCGCCGCCCCACGACCAGGTGTTGCGGAACCAGAGCGTCGGCAAAAGGTGAAGCGGCGCGGCGTCGGGGCCGCGGTTGGTGGCGCTGACGCGGACGAGGATGTCGTCGGGCGCGTCCTTCGCGTACTCGACCGTCACGTCGAAGTAGCGATCCTCGTCGAAGACGCCCGTGTCTAAAAGCTCGTACTCGGGCTCGCCCTTCCCGCGCCTCCGGTTCTCTTCGACCAGCCGCGCGTAGGGGAACTCCGATTGCGGGTACTTGTAGAGGAACTTCATGTAGGAGTGCGTGGGCGTCGAGTCGAGGTAGAAGTAGTACTCCTTCACGTCCTCGCCGTGGTTGCCCTCGCTGCCGGTGAGCCCGAACAGGCGCTCCTTGAGGATGGGGTCGCGCCCGTTCCACAGCGCGAGCGCGAAGCAGAGGTACTGGCGGCGGTCGCAGAAGCCCGCGATGCCGTCCTCGTTCCAGCGGTACGCCTTCGACCGCGCGTGGTCGTGCGGCAAATGGTCCCAGGCCGTCCCGCCGGCCGAGTAGTCCTCGCGCACCGTGCCCCAGGCACGCTCCGACACGTAAGGCCCCCAGCGCTTCCAGTGGGCCGCGCGCGCGCGCGACTCCGCGAGCCGCCCCTCCTCGGCAGTCAAAGCTGTCCGCTGCGTCTCCTCCGCGACTTCCGTCAACTCCGCGACCGGCATCTTCATGTCTCCTCGATAAACTTATGTCTCTCTCTCAGCCCTTCGGGCCTTCTTCAATATTCCGCGACGCGGCAGACGTGGCCGTCCGGGTCGGCGACGAGGAAGCCGCGGCGGAAGCCGAGCCCGCCTGCATCGACCGCCAAGCCGCCGTCCGAGACGAACCGGTATCCGCCGCGGTGCAACAGTTCTGCCGTCCCACCGGCGCTCGCCGTGACGAGCCCGGTCTGCCAGTGGGCGAGGTCGTTGGCGCGCGCGTCCGCAGGCGCGGGCCGCCCGTCGCGCGGCGCGAGGTATTCGAGGAACTCGACGCCGAGGCCGCCCCCCGGCGCGCGCAGAGAGGTGATGCGCAGGCGCGCGCCCCGCACGTTGTTCAAATGCTCCTGCTCGGTGCCGTAGTTCTCGCTCCCGCCCGCGACCGTCATCCCCAGCACGTCCCGGTAGAACTTCAGACTCGCCTCCGTGTCCGAGATGACGATGGCCGTGTGGTCGATGCCGAGGAAGAGTCTTCCCGACTCTTGCAGCCTGTGCCACTTCTCCGCGCCCTTGTCTTCGGGGAACTGTAGGATTTCCAGCGCGTGACCGTCCGGGTCTTTGAAGTAGAAGGCTTTGATCCCGGCCGCGTTCCTGTTCCAGAGCGGGAGCGTCTGCGGCCCGGTCGAGGCGTGCTGCACCTTATGTTGACGCAGCCACGCGTAAGCCTTCCCCATGTCGGAGGTGATGACGGCGAAGTGCTGGAACCAGCGGTCGTTGCTCCGCGAATCGGCGGGCACGGGCCTGCCCTTCGGCGTGAGGTACTCGGTCAGCTCTACCGCCTCGTCTCCGAGGCGCAGGCGCACGACGCGCATCCTCACGCCGAAGAGGCCCTGAAGCCGCTCATACTCCTCGCCCGCGACCTCCACGTCCGAGACCTTCTCGAAGGTGAGGACGCGCGTGTAGAAGTCGACGGACGCGTCCATGTCCGAGACCGTCATGCCGACCGACTCGACGGCCTCGATAGAAGCGACGGCCGCCGGCCTCGCCGCCCCGCCGGCGTTCAGGTTCTGCGCCTTCGCGGGCAGCAGCAGCATGCCGAGCGTGAGCAGGAGCAGCGCGAGCGCCAACAGCCGCCGCGCATTCCTGTCCGCCGCGCGGACGCACAGCGCCGGCTCCGTCGCGCACAGGCGCATGAGCGCCTCGCCTCTCCGCGGGAATCTTTCTGCCCTCATCGCATCCTCTCCAGCAGGTGGTCGCCCACGCGCAGGGCGTTGGCCATGATGGTGAGCGCCGGGTTCACCGCCGCGCTCGAAGGGAAGAAGCTGCCGTCCACGACGTAGAGGTTGTCGAGGTCGTGCGCCTTGCAGTTCGCGTCGAGCGCCGAGGTCTTCGGGTCACGCCCGAAGCGCACGGTGCCGTTCTGGTGCGCGACGCCGGCGAGCGGGATGCGCTGGCCGAGGAAGAGACTTCGCGCGAAGAGGCCGACGTGGCACGAGTGGCCGTGCTCCCGACACTTCGTCTGTTGGTTCATCAAGCCCTCGAGCTTCTGCTGCAAGCGCCTGTGCGGCTCAAGGTTGTTCGGCGTGTAGGACAGGACGACGTTCCCCCCGCGGTCGAGCGTCACGCGGTTGTTCGGGTCGGGCAGGTCTTCCGACGTGAGCCAGAAGTCGAGCGAGTGCTTTGCCATCAAATCGAGCGTGAAGCCGGGCGCGAGCTTCGGCGCGCCCGCCGAGAGCGCCACGCCGTCGAGCTTGCCGACGAAGGAGATGTGCCCCATCGGGAAGTCGTAGTCCTCCGCGCCGAAGTAAAAGTCGTTGACGGCGAGCGTCTTCTGGAAGACGGTCGGGTTCGGGCACTTCGAGACGGCGAGCACGACCGAGTTGACGTGCCCCATGTAGTGGCGTCCGACCACGTCCGAAGTGTTGGCGAGCCCTTTCGGGTGTTTGTCGCTCGCCGACTTAAGCAGCAACGCCGCGGAGTTGATGGCGCCGCACGAGACGGCGACGAGGTCGGCCGAGAAGATTTCGCGCGCGCCCCCGTCCAATTCGACGTGGACGCGGCTGACGACGCGCCCCGAGGCGTCGGTCTCAAGCCGCGTGACTTTGGCGTTAGTCAGGAGCGTCACGTTCGGGTGTTCGAGCGCGGGCTCGACGGCGCAGACGTGCGCGTCCGACTTGGCCTGCACCAGACACGGGAAGCCGTCGCACGTCCCGCAGCGGATGCACTTGCTGCGGGCGGGGTCGTCCTCCTTGAGCATCACGCCGAGCGGCACGTGGAAGGGCTTGACGCCCGACGCGGCGAAGTCTTCGGCGAGCTGCCGGATGCGCGGCTCGTGTGAGACGGCCGGGTGCGGGTAAGGCCCCGAGGCCCACCCCTCGGTCGGGTCTTCGCCGCGGTTGCCGTGGACGTGGTACATCGCCTCGGCCTGCGCGTAGAAAGGCTCGATGTCTTCGTAAGAGATCGGCCACGCGGGCGAGAGGCCGTCGCGGTGGCGCAACGTCCCGAAGTCCTCCTTGCGCAGACGGAACAGCGCGGCGCCGTAGAATTTCGTGTTGCCGCCGACGTTGTAGTTCGTGTGCGGGTGCAGGGGCTTCCCCGCGCCGTCGTACCACGTCTCCTTCGTGTTGTACTTGCCCTCGACGTTGACGGCGCGCGACTCCCAGTTGTCGCGCTCGCGCGGGACGAACCCGCCGCGCTCCAACAGCAGAATTCTCTTCCCCGAAGGCGCGAGCCTGTGCGCCAGGGTGCCGCCGCCGGCGCCCGTCCCGATGATGATCACGTCGTAGTGGTTCATGCCTCCTCCGAAACCGGGTGTTGGGTGCCGGGTGCTGGGTGCTGGGTTAAAGACAAGCTGCTTTTTCCCAGCACCCAGCACCCGGCACCCTCTCCTCGTATTCGCAGTTGAAGATGCAGCGCTTGCGGTTGTGGTGGTGGAGCTTGGCGCAGGCGGCGCGCGCGCCCGTGCGGGCGAAGACCTCGGCGGCGAGCAGCATCCCCGCGAGCGGCGCGGCGAAGTAGACCCACAGGGCCGTCCACACGTTTGCGGTCGCGGCCGAGCCGAACGTCCGCGCCGGGTTCATGCTCATCCCCGAGACCGGCGACTCGACGCCGATGTAGACGGCAACCAGCAGCCCCGCCAGCAGCCCCGTCCAGCGCGCGAGCCGCGCGTGGTTCGACGCGCGCAGCACGACCGACATCAGCCCGAACGAGATAAGCGCCTCGGCCGCGAACGCCGCCGCGACGCCGAAGCTCCCCGGCACGGTCACTACGTAGTTGACCTTCGCGTCCGCGAGCGCGTCCCCGAGCACTAACGACGCGGCGACGACGCCCGAGACTCCGCCCACGAACTGCGCGAGGGCGTAGAAGAGCGCGTCCACCGCCTTCACCTTGCCGAGCCGGTAGAAGGTGAGCGTGACCGCCGGGTTGTGGTGCGCGCCCGAGCGCATGCCCCACGGCGAGTAGACCAGCAGCACGTTCGTCAGCCCCATCGCCGCGCCCATCAGCGCGCGCCGCACGGCCTCGCTCTCCACCCCCCGCGCGACCGGCGAGGACGGGTGAAAGAGCAGCGCGGCGAACGCGCAGGCCGAGACCATGAACGCGCCGAGCCCGGCCGCCTCGGACAGGTACTCGGGCCAGTGTTGTTTCAGAGCTGTACGCATCGGCGTTGACAGATAACCCCCGCCGGATGAATCACGGCACTGCTTTGATTTATTCCACGAGGCGGAAGCCCGACCGTGAGGGAGGGCGCACGTCATCCGTCAAGGCTCATCATGGAAGACGTACGCCCTCCCTCACGGTCGGGCTTCCGCCTCATCTCAGCCGATGTTGAGAACCGAGTTGAGGCCGCCGAAGCCGTCCTGCTCTTTGAAGCCGTTGGACGGGTCTTCCGCCCAGCGCGCCCCGTCCACGACGAACTTGTAGCGGTAGCTGCCGCCCGCCGGGATGTCGAGCGCGGCGCGCCAGAGGCCGTCCGGTTCCCTCTTCAGGGGTAAGGGCTCCCACCCGTTGAAGTCGCCCGCGAGCGCGACCGATGCGGCCGCGTCGTCGTGGTAGAAGAAGACGAGACGCCCGCCCTCGACGCGCGGCGGGCCGAAGTGCTCCGCCGTGAGCATGTGAGTTTCGCTCGCGGCCTCACAGACCGCGCGACGCGCGTCGAGGATGCCGTAGCCCTGACGCAGGAGCGGCGCCCCGCCTACACGCGTCGCCGTCGAGATGAGAATCTGCTTCACTGCGGCGGGCGTCAGCCGCGGGTTGGCTTCGAGCATCTGCGCGACGACCGACGAGACGACGGGCGCGGCGAACGAAGTCCCGTCCGCGTGCTGGTAGTGCGTGGCGACCACCTTCCTCTCGCGCAACTCAGATTCGACCAGAGCCCGCGCGCCCGCCGTCCCTTCTTCGAGCACCGACTCCGGCAACTCCGCCTCGCGCCAAAGCTCCGCGAGCAGGCCGTGGAACAGGTAGTCGGGCGCGTGTGCCAGCCGGGACAGCGCCTCCGCCGCCCTGTACGGCGGCGTGTTGGGAAGTATGGGCGCGGCGACGTACATCGCCGGCGCGATCAGCTCCGGCTTGACGAGGCCGTCTGCGGTCGCGCCGTAGTTCGAGCAGTAGAGGTCGAAGCCCTCGCCGTCGAGCCGGTTCCCGTCCGAGTAGCCGCCGACCGTGATGACCGAGGGCGAGTTCGCGGGCGGTATCGAATGCGGGCGCGCGCCGCAGCCGGAGTTGCCGGCCGCGACGACGACGACTATCCCAGCGGCGACCGCGGCTTCCGCCGCCCGGTCGATGTCGCTCAGAGCGTGTGGCAGGTCGGCGTCGCCGCCGAGCGAGATGTTGAGCACGCGTATACGCAGCCGCTCGCGGTTCTCGACCGCCCAACGGATGCCGCCGGCGATTGACTCTTCCGTGATGCGTCCGCGCCTGCTCGCCTTAACGAGCACCACGTCGGCTTCGGAAGCGAGGCCGCGGTAGACGCCCTCCGAGAGACGGCCGTTGCCCGCGGCCGCGACCGCCACCATCGTCCCGTGCCAGTGCCACGACTCCGGCACACGCCCCGAGTCGAAAGCGGTGTCGAGCGTCGCCTCCTCACCCGAGATGTCTTTGAAGGCGAGGACGCGGCTCCGTGGCTCGACCAAATCCGGGTGCGGGTAGAAGCCGGAGTCGACGAAGGCGATAGTCACACCGCGTCCCGTGCGCGCCGTGTCAGCCCCGAGCCGTTCCGGCGTCGGGATGACGGCGAAGCGGTTCCGCGCGTGTTCGTGCGCGTGTGTCGTGCCATTCTTCGTCACGGGTTAAACTCCGGCGCGACTCTTGAGGGAGGCGTCGATGCGCGCGCGCGCGTCCTTCGAGAGCGCGCCGCCGACGAAGGGCAGCTCGCGGCGGCGTATGAAGAGCACGGCCGCGCTCCCCACGAAGACGACGAGGGCGAGCGCGAACAGCTCGCCGCGGTCGCCCACCTCCGTCAGCGCGATGCCGAGCCTCGTCAGGTGGCTGAAGATCGCGCCGCTGATGACGCCGAGCGACATCAACGCGCCGACCGCGGCCGTGCGCGGGAAGAGCAGGAGCGCCGCGGCGATCAGCTCGAAGACGCCCGAGGCGATGCGCCCCCACGGCTCCGCGCCCAGCTTCGAGAAGATGTAGACCGACTCGGGCGCGCCCGTGAACTTGAAGAAGAGCGTCTGCAACAGGATGACGGCCACGACCGCCTGCAAGACCCAGCTCAGCGCTTTCATCCGTTTCGAGAGTTCCATCGTTCCAAGACCTCCGCGGGTTATATCCGAGCGGACAGGAGATTATTCCCCCCCGAGGCGGAATGCCTTGCGGGTCAACCCTACAAGCTCGAAGAGCGTGACGGGGCGCGCGCCGCGCGCGCGGTTCAGCGCGCCGATCTCGAAGGCGAGCCGCCACTGTCGGAAGAGAACCTTGTAGGCGTAAAGCAGGCCGTGCGTCGGGTCGTAGATGTGCGTCGCCTCGGACGTGACGCCGTTCAGCTCGACGACCTTGAAGTTGCGCCCGCGCCGGAAGTCTTCCGGCGAAGGAGTGCGTATGTCGAACCTGCCGAAGTAGAAGCCGCCGAAGCCGCGACTCAAGCGGTCTATCGAGCGTTCGAGGGCTTCGGTCTTGAACCGCGAGCCGTCGAGGAAGAGCGCGCCGCGGCAGTGCGAGCCCAGCTCGACGAGCGCGAACCGCTCGCCGCCGGCGAGCACTTCGCCCAGCCGCGCCGCGTGCTGCTTCAGATGGAATCGCGCCATGCAGACCGCGCGCTCGTCCTTCAGTATCAACTCTTCGAGCGTGCTCCGGCCGTCTCCTTCGACTTCGGGGAAACGCTTCTCGGTGATCGAGAAGATGCGCCCGCGTTCCTCGCCGAGCCTGCGGTAGTAGAAGACCCCGAACTCCTGACCCGGCGCGTACTCCTGCACCAGCAGGTCGCACGCCTCGCGGCGCAGGGCGTCCTCAAGCTCGGCGTCCGAGCGCACCACGCGCACGCCCTCGCCGCGCTGTCCCGCGTCGGGCTTGACGACGACGGGGAAGCAGAGGCCGCGCTCCTCCATAAACAGCCACGCGGCGCGCAGGCGTGCGTCGGCGTCGAGCGCCGAGTCTATGCGGGTGGCGGGCGCCACGTGCGAGCGCGACCACGTCGAAGAGGAGAGCCCGCGCAGTATGTCGAGCTTCGACTCGCCGACGAAGCCGCCCGCCGGGATCGAGGGGTTCGCGCAGGTGAAGAGGGTCAGGCAGCGGTGCCTGATCCCGAGCAGCAGGACGTAAGCCGCGACCGGCGCGTAGAAGACGTAGGGCGGCCAGAACTCCCAGCGCGTCGTACGCCGCCAGCGCGAGACGAGCAGCCTCCGGCCGCGGTAACTCGCGAGGCGCAACCCGACCCGGACGAGCGCGTAAGCGGCCGCGCCGGCGAGCGCCAGTCTTGTCAGAGTGCCCGCGCCGGCGCCGAGGGTGGCGGCGAGGCCGACGACGAGCGGCGTCCAGGCCGCCGCCGCGAGCAGGAAGTAGAGCGAGAACTTCGGGAAACTCGTTTCGAGCAGCCCCGCCGCGAAGTAGGTCGCGACGCGCGTGCCCGGCAGGAAGCGGCTCAAAAGGATCACAGCCGGGCCGCGGCGCTCGAACCATTCGGAGCTGCGCGCCACGTCGCCCGCGCGCACGAACCACTTGAGGGGCGCGACGCGCAGCGCCGGCCTTCCCGCAAACCTGCCCGCCAGGAAAAGCAGCACGTCGCCGACGAAGATGCCGAAGAGACTTCCCGATGCGGCCACCGCGAAGCTCGCTTCCCCCTTCGCGACGAGGAGCCCCGCCGTCACGCAGGTCGCGTCTTCGCTCACGAGCGTGGCCGCCGCGAGGAGGAAGAAGAGCGCGACCGCCCCGACCTCTCCGGCGCCCGCCAGATTCTGGATGTCGAGAAGGGGCACGCTCATATAAATGCCTCCCCCGAACGGTTCCAACGCGACGCCTCAAGCCGCCCCGCCGAGCGCTGGAGGGAGACACTCAAGCCTCGCGCGCCCGCGCAGGGCGGGCCGGGCTGGTAGTAGAACTCGATTGAGACGGGGCTGACCTTCACGCGGCTGAAGCTGACGGTCGAAGCGTCGGGGCGGTGCATGCAGACCGAGGACGGCCCCGGCTCCGGCTCGTGACTGTGATGGAAACGGGTGAGAAGTTCGGCCGCGGGACTCGGGTGGCCGGCGGTCATGCCTCTGAAGAATTTCATGCGCTCACGCACGACTTCATTGCTGTTGAAGGAAGAAGAGGTGAGCGGCATCAACGGGTCGCCGTCCTCTTCGCAGACGAGGAGGCGGCGCCCCGTCCAGCACGCCGCGGCGGGAGGCGCGCCCGGGGCGAGCGCGAGCAGCGTGAAGGGGCGGAACTGCGACAGACTTCCGCACTCGACGGCACGCATGACCTCGGCCGTGTCCCGGAGGCTCGCCAGTTCCGGGAGCAGAAGCCCGCGGCTTCTAAACTCGCCCGCCGCCTGCGACTCACCTCCCGTGTACCGGTTCAGCAGGCAGAGCGTGAGGCCGAACTCGTTCGCGGCTATCCAGGTGCCGCCCGCCTCGGCGTCGGTGGGGGCGAGGAACCTCACGCCGCGCGACCCGCGCACCGTCGGCGACTGCGCGGCCGCGCGCGTGCGCCGCTCGTCGCGGTTGCAGAAAAGCTCGTAGCCTTCGGCCGTCGCCGCCCAGCTCACCGTGCACATAGCGCCTCCTCCCTCCAGTGCGCGAGCGTAGAAGGCGCGACGCCGAACTCCGCGCCCGGCTCGAAGCCTTGCAGCCTGAGGATCAGCGCCACGAGCGCGTAGTGGTGCACGGTGTGACTCAGAAGGAACTGAAGCTCGCGCGCGAGCGTGGAGACGCACCACGTATCGGCGTCTGAGTCTTCGGGGCTGACGAGCAGCTTCGTGTCGCCGGGGAGGTCTGCGAGGGCGCGCAGCTCCTCGATGACGATCTCGATCCGGGCGGCGGCGCACGCGCGGTCGCGCGCGACGAGCGGGTCCCGCCCGCGGCGGTTGTAATCGACGCGCCCGGCCCACACGCCTTCGAGCAGGCTCTGGTAGAAGTCGAGGCAGTGGCGCACGTGTGAGCCCGCGGCGCTCTGGACGGGGAGCCTTGCGGCCGAAGCGTACAGGCGGTCGTCGAGGCGTCCGAGCAGGGCGTGACCCTGTTCGAGGACGCGGACGCAGCCGCCGATGAGTCTGTTCTTCTCAAGCTCGGACATCGCCTTCAACCCACCGGCACGAACCGCGCGGCGACCGCCGCCCGGAGCTTTCCGGCCAGCGCCTTGCGGTCGGCCTCGATGATTGCTTCCTCGCCGAAGACGAGGCCGGCGCTGAACATTTTCAGTTTCAGCAGCCCGAAGAAGTGTCTCGGAAAAGTCATGTCGCCCCACCAGCAGACCGAACTGTCGGCGCGCGGCTCGCCGGGCGGCGCGCTGTAGCTCAGGCTGGCGTAGTGGACTGGCAGGCCCCGCCGCGCCGCCGCTTCGAGGAGCGGCGACTTGAAGGGGAGCACGCCCGCGCCCCGCGTGCTCGTCCCTTCGGCGAAGAGCACGACGCCTACGCCGTCGTCGAGCGCCGATTCAATCAGCGACAGCGCGCGCGGGATGTCGCGGCGCGAACGCCGGTCGGTGAAGATCGTCCCCGTGCTCCGGCACAGGCGGCCGACGACCGGCCACGCCGCCACCTCCTTCTTCGCCACGAAGACGCACTCGCAACTGGCGGCGAGCGCGACCACGTCCGCGTAGCCGAGGTGGTTGACGACGAGCAGGAAGGGCGGGCGCGGGGCGACGCCTCTCGCGTCCAGCCTCATCCCGACGCAGCGGGCGGCGGCGCGTCCCCACAGTCGAAAGAGCAGACCTCGCCAGCGCCTCCGGGCCTGCTTCGAGACATACAGCGGCACCGTACCCGCGGCCCACGCGGCGTAGAGCGCGGCCGTCGTCAGGCAGAGTGCGGCGAGGCGCACGAGCGCACGCGTTGTCCTCACGGCCTCGCTCATCTCACCCCTCGAAGAAGAGCCGCCGGGTCTTAGCGTCCATTCCCGCGATGTCAAAGACGACGAAGAAGTCGGTGGTCTTGAACGCGCGGTCAACCGCGGGCGGGCCGCAGACCTTCGCGCCGAAGCGGAGGTAGGTGCGGAAGAGCTTCGGGACGGACGGCTCCCCATCGCCGCGCCCCTCACTCGCATCCCCGTCGCACTCGAAGCCGGCGCGCGGCGGGACGTAGAAGGTCGGGTGCATGTGCCCCCCGCGCTCCATGTAGTCGAGCACGCGCAACCCCGCGCCGGCGTCCGTGCCGGCGAGCGAACAGCAGCCGAAGAAGTAGCGTTTGCGGTTGCGGCCGAGGTACGCGGCCAGGCCGCGCCAGAGGAGGAAGAGCACCTGCGTGTTCCGGTGCTCGCGCGCGACGCAGGCGCGGCCGATCTCGACCGACTCGGACGCCACCTGCGGCGGCAGACACGCGAGGTTGAACTCGCCCGCGGAGTAGAAGCCGCGCGACTCGACATCCGTATCCGACGTGCGCAGGCGGTAAGTCCCGACCGCGCGCCCGCCCGCGCGCTCGACCACCAGGAGGTGGTGCGAGGTCGCGTCGAACTCGTCCTCGTCGCGGCGCGTCAGGAACGAGGAGTCGAGCCCTTCGCCCAATTCAAGGTTGAAGACCTCGAAGCGGAGCCGCAGCACCGCGTCAAGCTCCTCCGCCGTCCGCGCGAAGCGCACCGCGTACCTGCCGGCTTCGGCCTCGAACTCGGGCAACAGTTCCGGGCGGACGGGATAACCGGCCGTCTCCGGCTCTGACGGCTCAAACAGAAACAGGTCGTCTTCGGTCGGAAGAAGAGTCGTGACCATCCGTGTAGCCTCCCGGCTTCAGCCCCGTCGCATCATCGCGCGGATCGCGCCCGCGAGGTGCGGCGGGGCCTGCACCCCGCGCACGGCGCGGCGCAGGAGTTCGCGCACGCGCAGACGTTCTGCGGCGAGCGCGGCGCAGGGCGCGCACTCCTTAATGTGTGCGCGCGTCCGGCGCGCGGCCCCCGCGCCCAGCTCGCCGCTCAGGTGAGCGTCCAGCCCCCGACGAACCTCCCCGCACGCGCCTTTCCGTGTGTTGGTTGAGCCCATTTCGATTTAATCCGCGCCGCCGCGCCTTCCTGAGAAATTTCGTCGGGAATCGAGTCCTTCTCCGGACTGTCGCCGTTGTATTCCCCCGACAGCACCGTTTATTCCGGCGCGGGCGGGCGAGGAATAAATCCTCGCCCCGGCGTGATTACCCTCCGGCGGAAGTTTCCAAACTTGCGAACAGTCCGGGGGACGAATGGACGAGAAGAGGCGGACGAGGATTCTGATACTGGGCGGCGGCTTCGCGGGGCTCTACGCCGCCATCGAGCTGGAGAAGGGGCTGGCGCGTGACCCGGGCGTCGAGGTCACGCTCGTCAACCGCGAGAACTTCTTCCTGTTCACGCCGATGCTACACGAGGTGGCGGCCAGCGACCTCGACATCACGCACATCGTCAACCCCGTGCGCAAGCTCCTGCGCAGGGTTAAATTCTTCGACGGCGTCGTGGAATACGTAGACCTGCCGAACCGGCGGGTCGGCGTCTCGCACGGGCGCGAGCGGCACGGGCACGAGTTGGAGTACGACCACCTCGTCCTCGCGCTCGGCTCCGTGACGAACTTCTACGGGCTGCCGGGCCTGGAAGAGCGCGCGCTGACGATGAAGACGCTCGGCGACGCGGTGGCCCTGCGCAACCGCCTCATCTCGAACCTCGAAGAGGCTGACTTCGAGTGCTGCCCGCGCGCGCGCGCGCCGCTGCTGAATCTGGTCGTGGCGGGCGGCGGCTTCGCGGGCGTCGAGACGGTGGCCGGCGTCAACGACTTCCTGCGCGAGGCCGTCCGCTTCTACCCGCACCTCAGGGAGGAGATGCTGCGCGTCGTGCTCGTCCACCCCGGCGAAGTCATCCTGCCGGAGTTGGGCGAGAAGCTCGGGCGCTACGCGCAGAAGAAGCTGGCCGCGCGCGGCGTCGAGATTCGCACGAACACGAAGGTGGAGTCCGTCACCGAGCGCGAGGTCAGCCTGAGCGACGGCGAACGTATCACGTCGAGCACGCTCGTCTGGACGGCCGGGACTTCGCCCAACCCGCTGCTCGAAACCCTGCCGTGCAGGCGCGAGCGCGGGCGTCTGTGCGCGGACAAATTCCTAGAAGTGGAGGGCTGGCCGGGCGTGTGGGCGCTCGGCGACTGCGCCTCCGTGCCTGACCCTTCGACGGGGCGGCCGTGCCCGCCGACCGCGCAACACGCGCTTAGGCAGGGCAAGGTCGTAGCGCGTAACATCGAGGCGGCGGTGCGCGGTCGCGCCAGGCGGCCGTTCGCCTTCAAGACCCTGGGCCAGCTCGCTACCATCGGACGGCGGACGGGCGTGGCGAACATCCTCGGCGTCAACTTCTCGGGCTTCGTCGCGTGGTGGCTGTGGCGGACGATCTACCTCGCCAAGCTCCCGCGCTTCGAGAAGAAGCTGCGCGTGGCGCTCGACTGGACGCTCGACCTGCTCTTTACGAAGGACATCGTGCAGTACATGGACCCGCCCGCGCCGACGCTTTCGCACGCGGAGGGGGCGGGGCGTCCCGGCGCGGCCGGGATGATGGAAGAGCCCGAGGCGGTCTTGTCATAATGATTCAGCCTCGCACGACGGAGGAGCCACGGTGATCGAATTCGGAGAGGACATCTGCCGCGACCTGCGGGAGGCGACGGCGCGCGAGTGGCTTGAGACGAACGGGCTCGGGGGCTTCGCCTCTTCCACGCTGGCGGGGCTCAACACGCGCCGCTACCACGGCCTGCTCGTCGCGGCGACGCGCCCGCCCGTGGGACGCACCGTCCTGCTCTCAAAGCTGGAAGAGACTTTGGTCGTGGGCGGCCGCCGCTACGAGCTTTCGGCGAATCAATACCCGGGCGTCGTCCACCCGCGGGGCTATCAGTTCCTGACCCGCTTCCGGCTCGACCCGTTCCCCGTCTTCACCTACCGCGTCGAAGAGTTCGAGCTTGAGAAGGCGGTCGTGATGCTCCACGGCGAGAACACGACCTGCATCAGGTATTCGCTGCGGCGGGTTGGTGCGGGCGAACGGGATGTGCGGCTGGAAGTGCGCCCGCTCGTAGCCTTCCGCGACTACCACGCGCTGACGCACGAGAACGGCACACTCGACTCCAGTGTTCGGGTGGAGGAAGGGTTGCTGACGGTCGCGCCCTACGAAGGTCTGCCCGCGCTCCACTTCGCGCACGAAAGGGGCGAGGCGGAGACGAACGGCTGCTGGTATCGGAACTTCATTTACGCCGAGGAGCAGGCCCGCGGCCTCGACTCCACCGAAGACCTCTTCAACCCGTTCGCGCTGAAGTTCGACCTCGGCGGGCGAGACGAAGTCTCCATCATCGCCTCGACCGAGCGGCGCGAGGCGATGCGCGCGGGAGAGCTGATACGCGCCGAAGCCGAACGGCGAAACGGGGCACAGGGGCCTTCACCTGCCGGCGACGAGGCGGTGCGCACATTGACCGCGGCGGCCGACCAGTACGTCGTGGCGCGCGGCGAGCAGAAGACGGTCATCGCCGGCTATCACTGGTTCGGCGACTGGGGGCGCGACACGATGATCGCGCTGCCCGGTTTGACGTTAGTCACCGGCCGCTTCGACACGGCCCGCAGCATCCTCGCCGAGTTCGCGCGCCACGTCAGCGAAGGCATGCTCCCGAACCGCTTCACCGAGGCCGGCGAGGAGCCCGAGTACAACACCGTGGACGCGACGCTCTGGTACTTCGAGGCCGTCCGCGCACTCGCGGCTTACACGGGCGACACGGAGTTCGTCCGCGGGCACCTCTACGGCGTTCTCAAGGAGATGGTCGAGTGGCACGAGCGCGGGACGCGTTACGGCATCCGCGTTGACGAGGACGGCCTGCTCTCGGCGGGTGCGGAGGGAGCGCAGTTGACTTGGATGGACGCGAAGGTCGGCGAACACGTCATCACGCCGCGCCACGGCAAGCCCGTCGAGATTCAGGCGCTCTGGTACAACGCCCTGCGCACGTTGGAAGGGCTGGCGCGTGAGTTCGGCTTCGGAGCAGACGAGGGCAAGTACGCCGGGATGGCCGCGCGCGCGCGGGAGAGTTTCAACGGGCAGTTCTGGAACGAAGAAGCCGGCTGCCTCTACGACGTGATTGACGGCGCGGCGCGCGACGCGTCTATCCGACCCAACCAGGTCTTCGCCGTCAGCCTCCACCACTCGATGCTGTCGGCCGAACGCGCACGCCGCGTCGTCGAGGCGGCCGAGCAGCATCTGCTCACGCCTTACGGGCTGCGGAGTCTCGCGCCCACTGACCCTCAATACAGCGGGCGCTACGGCGGAGGCCCCGCCGAGCGCGACGCCGTCTATCACCAGGGCGCGGTCTGGGCGTGGCTCATCGGCCCCTTCGTCACCGCCTATCTCAAGGTGCACGGCCGCACACCTGAAACCGTAGGGCGCACACGCGCTCTTCTCGCGCCGCTCGTCGAACATCTGAGAGAGGCGTGCCTCGGGCACGTCTCCGAAATCTTCGACGGCGACGCGCCGCACGCGCCGCGCGGGGCGGTCGCGCAGGCCTGGAGCGCGGCGGAGCTTCTGCGCGCACTCGTCGAAGACGTTCGAGGCGTCCCGCCCGTCACACCTTCCCGCCCGCGCGCGGAGGTCGAAAGGGGCGCCGGCCTTCCCCTCCGAAACGCCGAAAAAAATTTCTGTAAGGATTCCCGCGCCCGCGCGACCAATGGACGTAACGAGCCGTTGGCGGCGGGGCAAGCGATGAATTACTTTCCGAACCTGCCCACCCGGCTTCTTTGAAAACACAGTAGGCAGTAGGCAGATGGCAGTAGGCAGTCGCTCCGCGTTGACTGTGTTGAGAGATTAATGCGGGGCGCTGGCAGATAAGTCTTTAACTGCCATCTGCCATCTGCCTACTGCCCACTGTTCAGATTTCCGAGACGGACAGCAGTTCAGCTTGTGACTTTCGGCGAATCCCTCGATTCGCGCGGGGAGGGGTGTGTCCATGCACGGAACAGACGCAGAGAGGCTTTTCGAGGCGGAGGCTTTGCCGCACATCGACGTGCTCTTCCGCACCGCCGTCCGCCTGACGGCCGACCGCACCGAGGCCGAAGACCTCGTGCAGGAGACCTACGCGCAGGCTTGGGCTTCCTTCAAGGCATACGAGCCGGGGACGAACTGCCGCGCGTGGCTCTTCAAGATTCTGATGCACAAGCTCGAACACCAGCGCCGCCGCCGCCACGCGCTGCTCAAGCGGACGGCCGAGACGGACGCGGAGCTGCTGGCGCAGACGGTCGCGTACGCGCCGCCCGTCGGGCAGGAGCTGCGTGACGAGGAGGTGCTGGCCGCGTTAGGCCGCGTCCCCGAGCGCTTCCGCGAGGTCGTGCTACTCGCCGACGTGGAGGAGTTCTCATACCGTGAGACCGCGGAGATTCTGTCCGTGCCGGTGGGGACGGTCATGTCGCGCCTGAGCCGCGGGCGCAAGCTCCTCCGCGGGATGCTTTCGGGCGTCGCCGCCGCTTACGGGATCGGCTCGACTCAGGCGCGCGGCCGCTCCACTCGGGCCGCCGCCGCCGCTTAGATTACAGAACGAGGGACGCGGGTGAGAGAGTTACCAGGACAGCTTTCGTCAAACCTGTTCGGCGACGCGCGGCGCGTCACGCTGGAGCAGCGCCTCTTCAACATCATCGCGCTCGTCAACGCCGTCACCAACCTCGGCGGCGCGTTCGCGCTCGCGGGGCTTGGGGGCGGCCGTCTGCTGATCGCGCTCCAACTCTCGACGGGCGCGCTCTTCTTCCTTTTCTACTGCCTCTCGCGCTCGGGCGTCGGGCAGCGGAGGCTCTACTGGCCCTTCGTGCTGCTCATACTCGCCTTCCTCTCCGCCAACACGCTCGGCAACGCGGGCTCGCAGGGCGGCGCGCACTACTACCTCGTCCCCGCGCTCGTCATCGCCGTCATCCTCTCGGACGGCAGGCGCAGGACGCTCTCGGCCGTCGCGCTCTTCGGCGCCGCGACGCTCGCGCTCCTCCTGCTCGAGGCGCGCAGCCCCGAGCTGTTCACGGCTTACGCCGACACGCGCGAGCGCTTCTACGACGTGACGGGCAACTTCATCTTCGTGCAGGTCTTCACGGCCGCCCTGGTCGCGGTGCTCTCGGGCGGGCTCAACCGGGAGCGCGGGCGCTCGGACGCGCTGCTGCTGAACGTGCTCCCCGAGCCGGTCGCGCGCGAGCTGAAGGTTTACGAGCGCGTCGAGCCGCGCGAGTACGAGAGCGCCACGGTGCTCTTCACGGACTTCGTCGGGTTCACGCGCATCGCCGAAGGCTTCACGCCGCAGCAGCTCGTCTCCGAGCTGGACTTCTGCTTCCGCCGCTTCGACGAGATCGCGCGGCGTCACGACCTTGAGAAGATCAAGACCATCGGCGACGCCTACATGGCCGTCGGCGGCGTGCCCGAACCGACAGGGACGCACGCGCGCGACTGCGTCCGCGCGGCGCTTGAGATCGCCCGCTTCGTCGCCGGGACGCGCGCGAAGCGGACGGAGGCGGGGCTTCCCTACTGGGACGTGCGCGTCGGCGTCCACACGGGCGAGCTGGTGGCGGGCGTCATCGGGCGTGAGAAGTTCTCCTACGACGTGTGGGGCGACACGGTCAACACGGCGAGCCGCATGGAGTCCTCAGGCGCGCCGGGCCGCGTCAACGTCTCGCGCGCGACCTACGAGTTGGTTAAAGGCGAGTTCGAGTGTGTGTACAGGGGGCTCGTCGAGGCGAAGGGCAAGGGCGAGGTCGAGATGTTCTTCGTCGGCGGCGAACGTCCGCCGGGGTCAGCCCCCGCGGAGCGCGAGGTAGGCCGCGGCGAATATGGCGGCCGCGGCGATGAGTACGACCGACACACGGGCGAGCCTCGCCACAACGCGCTCGGCGTCGAGGTTGCGGGCGCAGCGCGGGCATCCGCGTGAGTCGAGGTCTATTTCGAGGCCGCAGTCGCGGCACGGCGCGAGACGCAAGATGCTGCCCCACTTACCAGGAATGAATGTCGAGCCCGCCGGGCGGCGTATGATACCATGCGCCTGTTTTGCGCGCCCCCGGTCTTTTCTCCGTTAGACATTTCCCCCGATGGCTACTTCGCAGGTCGCCAGCACGAACCCGGCCGCCGACCCGAGCCTCTGGCTCGAACGGCACGGCGACTACCTCTACCGCTACGCGCTCTTCCGGCTGCGTGACGGGTCGGCGGCCGAGGACGCGGTGCAGGAGACGCTGCTCGCGGCCTTGCAGGCTTACCGTGACTTCGCGGGGCGCGGCTCGGAGCGGACGTGGCTGACGGGCATCCTCAAGCACAAGATCGTCGACCACTTCCGCCGCGCGAGCCGGCAGAAGCCCGCGAGTCAGCTCGGCGAGGAGTCGTTCGAACACCCGGAGCTGTTCCGCGACGAGGGGCAGTGGGTCGAGCACTGGCGGCCCGAGAGGGCGCCCGTCGACTGGAAGGCCGACCCCGCGCGGCTCTGCGAGCAGACGGAGTTCTGGGAGGTCTTCCGCGAATGCCTCTCGCCCCTGCCCGAGCGCGTGGCGAGCGCCTTCCTGCTGCGCGAGGTGGACGGCCTGGATAGCGCGGAGATATGCGAGGTCTTCCAGATCACGACGAACAACCTCTGGGTGATGCTGCACCGGGCGCGCGCGCACCTGCGGCGCTGCCTTGAGCTGAACTGGTTCAGGCCCGGCCTGTTGAAGCGTTAGAGGCGGCGAAAGTTTGAAGATGGCGAAAGGACTCTACGACAAGGCGATCCACGCGGTGCGCTACTTTCTACTGCGCAGGCTGCCGACCTGCAAGCAGATGGCGCCCGTGATGTCGGAGTCTCTGGAGCGGCGGCTCACCCTGCGAGAGCGCGCGGCGCTCAAGCTCCACCTCTGGGTCTGCGTCTGGTGCGTCTGGTATCTGGAGAACCTGCGCACGATGCGGGAGGCGCTGCGCGCACGCGGCGCACGTGAAGAGGGGGCTGCCGACGTGGACTCCGCCGTCAAACTCTCCGACGAGGCGCGCGAACGCATCCGCCGCGCCCTCGCCCGTTGAGACTCATAATTAACCGCAGAGACGCAGAGGCACAGCTTGAAGAGCATTACTCGACAGGCTGTGCCTCTGCGTCTCTGCGGTTAAATTCGTTCTACTTCGTGTCTCTCGTCACGAGGCCGGCGCCGGGGATGCCCAAACGGATGCGGTAGAGGCCGGAGCGCGCGCAGAGGTAGAGCGTGCGGCCGTCCTCGTCGCCCCAGGCCATGTTGTGGACGTGACGCGGGGCGACAATCGTGCCGAGGTGCTTGCCCGCGGGCGAGATGACCCAGAGCCCGCCGGGGCCTGAGACGTAGAGGTTCCCTTCCGCGTCGACCTTGATGCCGTCTATCGCATTCTTCTCCCGGTCGAGCGCGGGCGTCATGTCGAAGAAGACTTGACCCTCGCCGAGCGTCCCGTCCGGCTTCGCCTCGTAGCGCATGACGACGACGCGGCTCTCGTCCCAGTCGCCGACGTAGAGGTACTTCTCGTCGGGCGAGAGCGCGATGCCGTTCGGGCCGGTCAACTCCCTGGTCAGGAGCCTAAGCCTCCCTTCGCGCAGCGAGTAGACGCCGCTGAAGGGCAGCTCCTTGCGCGGGTCTTTGAAGAACTGCGGGAGGCCGAAGGGCGGGTCGGTGAAGTAGAGCGTGCCGTCCGTCCGGTAGACGAGATCGTTCGGGCTGTTCAGGCGCTTCCCTTCGTAGCGGTCGGCGAGCCCCGTCTCGCGGCCGTCATCCTCGACTCGGACGACTCGACGGTTGCCGTGCTGGTTGATGGTCAGACGCCCACGCGGGTCGAGCGCCAGCCCGTTCGAGCCGGGCTGCCCGTACTCCGAAACGTCCGCGCCCGCGTAGCCGCTCGGGTCGCGGAAGACTTCGAGTCGGCCGGGGTTCGCGCCGTCGGGCGTGTACCTGTAGATGCGGTTCGCGTTCGGGTCGCTGAAGAGCAGGTAGCCGCCGCCGCGGCCAACCCACACGGGGCCTTCGGTGAACTTGAAGCCCTCGGCGAGCTTAAAGAGTTTCGGGTTCGGGCCGACGATACGGTCAATCGCGGGGTCGCGGCGTTCGACCTCGACGTTGACCTCGCTCGGCGGGATGGCGAGCGGCGCGGCCCCGCCCTTGTAGAATTCGAGCCGCGCCTCGCGCACCCAGATGAAGTTGGTCGGGGTCGCCGAGACGGGGCCGTTGATGCCGAAGACGGCGAGCTGTATCTGCTGCCCCGCCCGCAGGTCGCGCCCGACGACGAGCCGGTTCGGCGCGTTCCAGCCCGACACCACCGAGCCGCCCCTCTGCCCGAGCGAGCGCGCCAGCTCTCCGTCCACCCAGACCTCCGCGTAGTCGTCGAGCGCGGTCTCGAAGACGACCGTCGAGCCCTTCGTCTCGAAGCCGCCCACGCGCTCGGGGACGGTCAGGCGGAGGCGGTACCAGTTGAAGCTCAGGCGGCCCGCCCCGCGCCTCTCCTTCAAAGCCGCGGGCGCGACCACCTGCCAGCGCGAGTCGTCGAAGTCCGCGCCCCCTGCGTGCGGGGCGTAGTCGTAGGTCTTGACCGGCGCGCCCGTCGGCTGGCCTTCGGGGCCGGGCGCGCGGAACTCCGTCTCGACGATGCGCGTGTCGCTGTAGCGCCACACGCCGCCGACCGCCTTCAACCCTTCGTCCGTCGCCAGGTCGACCGTGACGGCCGGCGCGGCCCCTTCCGGCACGCCGCCCAGAATCTCCTTCGCGCCGGCGGCCCCCGCCGCCGTCAGCACTACGAGGAAGAGCAACGCTTCGGCCAACATCAACGCACGCAGTCTCATCTCACACCTCCGCCTTCCGAAGCCCGAGCCTTCAGCGAACCTTCACCACGTAGTAGAGGAACGGCCCGCGCACCTCGCGGAACCAGTGGGGCGTGCCGCCGGCGACCGTGATCACGTCCCCGCGCTTGAGCGTGCGCGCGTCGCCGCCCTCGATGGCGGAGCCGCGCACCTCGTTCGGCGCGACCTCTCTCCCTTCGACCACGCGGCCCCCGGTGACGAAGTCCGCCTCGCCGTCGAGCACGTAGATGATGTCCGTGTCGAGCGTGTGCACCTCGGCCATCCCGGCCTTCTCACAGCGGGAGGCGTGGATCATGTAGTTGTGCCCCGCATCGTCGCCGACGAGCACGGCCCCCTTGTCGAAGGCGGCGCGCACGGTGCTGCTCTCGAAGAAGCTGACGGCCGAGGTGTTCTTGTCCGACGCCTTGTCTCCCGCCGTCTTGAAGGCGGCCGCGCCCGCCAGCGCCAGCTCCTCATCCTGTTGCGCGGAGGCCGCGCCCGAGACGCCGACCCCGCCCACGATCTGCCCCTCGAACTCGATGGGGACGCCGCCCTGCAAGGGCGTGAAGTCGGGGAGCGCGACCATCGCCGTGCGCCCGTTCCTGATGACGTCCTCGAAGAACTTCGTCGGCCGCTTGAACATCACGGCCGTCTTGGCCTTGCCGACCGAGATGTTGGCGCCGGCCGTGAACGTCCCGTCGAGCCTTTCCAGCGCGACGAGGTTGCCGCCGTCGTCCACGACCGCGACGACGCCGCCCGGCGCGTTCAGGCGTTTGGCCTCGGCCTCGGCCGCCGCGATGACCTTACGGGCGCCTTCGAGGTTGAGCGCCTTCTTGCTGCTCACCTGGGCCTGCGCCGCCGCGGCCAGCAGCGCCACGGCCAGGGCCGCCAGGGGTATTCTCGTGCTTGGTCTGGTTATCATTGCCCACCTCTTCTTATTGCGGATTTCGGATTGCGGAATGCGGATTAAGGACTGACGAGAGACCCGCTGCCTTTCATCAATCCGCAATCCGCATCCCTCAGTCGTCTAGTTGACCGGCGTGACCGTGACGCGGAAGAGCTGGCCCGTCTTCGAGTAGAAGGCGTCCGCCTTTGCCCTGTGCACCACGCCGCCCTCGGCCGCGCCCGTGTTCGGCGCCTTCTGCCGCGGCGCCTGGTCTGTCCCGACGCCCGGCTCCTGGTTGACCTCCGTCCCGGCGTCGTAGAGCGCGAAGCGCGCGGTGATGTCGCCGCTCAAAGGCTCGCCCGCGGCGTCGAACAGCTCCACCGGCTTCTCGGTGGCGTAGAAGTAGTCGTTCGATTGGCCGAACATCGTGACGAGCGTCAGCTTCATCTTCGGCGCCGCGCTCAGCGTGAACTCGTAGGCCGCCCCCGGCCCGATAGGCCCCGGCGCACCCGCGCCCGCAGGCATGTTGAAAATGCCGTGCTGCCCCGCCTCGCGGTTCATCGACTCGAACGACTTTGCGAGCGCTTCGGCGTTCCCGTCCTCCGCCTGCGCTTCGAGCCCGGCGCCGGCCCTGTGGCCCTCCCTGAAGAGCACCGCGCCCTTCTCGTTGACCACGTAGAGCCCGGGCGACAGCGCGAACGGCCAGCGCGTCCCGTCCGAGGCCGCCTGCCCCTCGGGGCTGGAGATGTTTTCGATCCGCACCTTGAACGTGACCTGGCGCGCCGCCTTCTTAGCGCCCTTCGGCGTGACGGCCGACACCTGCGCGCACGACAGCGAGAGCGCTACCGCGAGGCCCATTAAAATCTTGCGTGTTTGCATGATCCGGTTCTCTCCTTACGTTTATCTAGGGCACACCCTAGTCCGGGCGGCGGCCCGATAGGCCCGCGAAGCGGTGTCCGTACGTCATCCGGCCCCACCGACTCCCTGCGTACCGGCAGTGCCCGCACGCCGTTTCCGCTGCATGTATCCCCACCCGCCCCTCTGTTATTCCGGGACGCCGGCAGTAAGAGACGCTAATCAGATAATGAGGCTGGGCAGCAGAGCGAAGGCGGGGTTAGTGGCCGCGGAGTTGTGGTTCTGTAAGGTATCGGGCGTGAGGTACGACAAACTGTGCGGAGTGGTGTTCGTGGGCGAGTTCGTTCGCCCGAACGTGGTCGGCCTGGAGAAGGAGGCGGCCGACTTCTCCATCCCCAACGAAGCGCGAATCTCGACGTAAGGAGCGCCCGATGTTTCGAAAGACCGTCCCCAGTCTCTTCGCCCTCTTCGCCACCCTTCTTATGGGCGCCCCGTACCTTCGGGCGCAGAGCGCGGGAACGAAGCCTGTTTATCCGATAAGATTCAAGCCGTGCGCGAAGACGGCCGCCGTAGAGGGCCGGGTCTCGCCGCCCGCGGGCGAAGGCGACATGCACGACCCGGGCTCAGAGAAGTACGCGCTCGGCGTCCGCGCCGGGCAGCGCGTCACGCTCAAGGTAAGCTCTGACAACAGAGGGGCCGTCTTCTCCCTTTTCAAGCAAACGCCCGGCGGCCCCGAGCCCGTCGCGGGTGCGGCCGGGGTGAGGCGCTGGTCGGGCGCGCTCGCGGGCGGCGGGGACTACACCATCACGGTCTCAACACGGTCGCGCGCGGCCGGGTCGCGATTCAGGCTCACTGTCACACTACGCCAGGCGGTCGAAAGAGAGGCGCTGTCGGAGGTTACTCCCTGACGTCGATCCGGCCGTAGACGCGTATCGGTTCTTACCGTCCGCTCCCGGCCAGCAGTTCCAGCTCGTCTTCGAGCACGTAGTACGCCTCGTCGAATTCGTCGTGGCTGTGCGGGGGCGGCCCGCCGCCGTGCGGCAGGCCCGAGGCGGCGACGGCCCCCTCCGCCTCGAGCTTCATGCGGTAGTACCGCACGGGTATCCGGTCTACGCCGACGATGGAGACGTAGACGAGGTGCCCGACGCCCGCCGCGCGTGCCGCTTCGACCAGCCTGCGCGTGCCGCCCACGTCCACCTCTTCGGGGCGGCGCGGGTCTGAAGCGGCGTGGATGATCGCTTCCACCCCGCTCAGCGCCGCGTCCAGCCCCGCCCCCGCGGCGATGTCTCCGACCGCGTACTCGACGCCTTCCGTCGCCGCACGCGTGCGGCGGCTCAGGACGCGTGCGGCGTGGCCCGCGCTAACAGTTGACCGCACCAGGGCCCGGTCCAGCAACCCCGTCCCGCCCGTGACGAGCACTCTCATCGTCAATCCCCTTCACGCGGCCGCCGCCGACGGGGACGACGCCGAACCGCGCCCCGCGACCCAACGACTCCGAAGTGAAACCCTCTGCGACGCCCTCGCACTCCGGCGCGATTCCGCTCGAATGCTTCAACGATTCTTAGTCAGTGTTGCACTTCAAACTTGACGTCAGGCGGAGGCCGACGAGTTAGGCCCTTGCGTTTCGCAGCGGCATCAAGAAATAAACGCCCTGATGATTGTCCCCGTGGACTTCCGGCTGGGCCGCGAAGCCCAGAGAGAGTTTGATGTGGTGATTCGCGTCTCGCCCGTAGCTGCTGTATGACGCCACCTGGTAACACCCGAGCCCCGCGGCGCGGCGGATGGTTCGCCTCTGCAACTCCGTGCCGATGCCCTGACCTCTCGCCTCCTCCCGGACGGCGAAGGCGTGGATCTTGGCCTCTGTCAGTTGCACGCCGTTGAGGGACAACGGCGGACATTTCGCTTCCGGGCCGATGGGCTGAACCGCGAACCTGATGAACCCGACGACCTGATCAGATTGGAGCGCGACCAGCAGATACGACTGATGCGCGCGGTAACGCTCCCCGAGGACGAAGGGCGACTGCTCGGGGGCCACGCCCTCAAGGCAAGCAACGAACTCCGGCCAGCGCGGGTGGGTCTCGTCCCACTCCTCAATGGAATATCGCATCATCCGTTAAGGATACTAGATTCAAGCCGACGCCATGCGCAGCAGGCTAACGCCCGACCTCACCCGCCCCGGGCGATTGGAGGAAGATGACAGGCAGCGTGTCGGCGGTCGGGTGCATGCCCATGTTAGGCGCGGCATGGCCGGCACAGCATGCCCTACAGCAAAGCTTTGAACTCATCGACCGTGAGCCCCGCTTGCCGGATGATCGCTCTTAACGTTCCTTTAGCAACTTCGTTGTGGTCAGGGACGACGAGGCGACGGTGGGGAGCCGCGGCCTGTCTGAGGATGATGTGACTGCCGCGCTGCCGATCCTGCTCGTACCCAATTTTCAGTAACGCCTTAACGACTTCGCGCCCGGAGACGCGCGGCAGGACACTCACGCCTCGACCTCCACGAGTTCCTCTGTGATCGGCGGCGGCACGGGCTCGTCGTGAGCCGCCAAGCTTTCAAGGTATAAGGCGATGGCTTCTCTGATATTCTCGACGGCCCGCTCTCTGGTCTCGCCCTGAGAGATGCAGCCGGGCAACGACGGGACCTCCACGACAAAGACCCCATCTTCATCTTGCTCGATTAATACACGATATTTCATACACAAACCTCCGACCACATTCTCCGCACCACGTTCACAAAGCGCAAGCACCTAATGCCAGGCACCACCCGCCGCACCGCATCTCTGCCGAATGGTGACAAGCGGCGTGTCGGCGGTCGGGTGCATGCCGTTGTTAGGCCGCTGTCGGCCGTAAGCGGGGCCAGGCCTGCCAAAGGCCGACCAGATGTACCAGCCCAATCACCAGGCAGATGGCCGAACTCCACACCCAGAACGCCGCGCTGTTGCCGGGGAAATACCTGTGAAACGGCGCAAACGCGACGGCGCGCAGCAGGTATACTCCCGTGATAAGGCACAGCGCCGGACGCACGAGCGGGAGCCTGCGAATGACGCCCGCGCCCGAGAGCGCGTACAGAGACCAACAGGACAAAAGGGCGACGATGCACGAAGTGATGGCCGTAGGATACCAGTGCCCGGCGGCGGCCATCCGCGCCATCCGCTCGCCGGCGCCGAAGAATCGATACCAGGAGGCGCCGAAGAGGATGCAGCCCACGTGTAATAACGCGGCCAGAGCACTCGCCGCCGCACCGATAATAAGGAAAGTGTTTCGGTAGCCCCTCATGGTCGTCTGTGCGGCCTAACGCCGCGCATCACCTGCCGCGCGGCCCCGCGAGGGAATTTGAAAGCTCTCGTGTCCGCGGTCGGGTGCATGCCGTTGTCAGATGTCGCCCCACGACTCGGGAGGGCTTGCGCATGAAGCTCACTCATCGAACAGCATCCGCGCCACGGGTAGATAACGCACACAATACGCGGCGCAGAAGATCATTCCCACCTCCGCCACGGCCAGCACCGTCACGAGCAGCGGCGTGGCGATGAGGATCCCGAGACCGGGCAGCGCGACGGAGTCAACGCCCTTGAGCCAGAGGCCGAGCGCCCCGATGAGGGGGATGAGGACGGCCGCCGCCACGAGATACAGGATAATTAACAGAGCTTGCGTCATATCACTCCCTCACTTCTCTCCGAACCCCGCAAGACATCTAATGCCAGGCATCAGCGGGCGCGCGGCCCCTTTGCCGAAAGATAACAGGCGGCGTGTCCGCGCTCCGCTGCGTGCCGTTGTTGGGTGCCGCCTACCGCCATTTCACCACCGGAACAGCAAAGGCAACCCAGGTCTGAAGTCATAAGCCTCGCCCTGTCTCCCCTCATCGAATGTGACCTCGGCCAGGTGCGATCCCCCGACCACGAATTCCGCCACCCCCGCCCGCCCCACACCTGCCCGGGACTCAGACCTAGATGTAACGTTCGGTAAGGTTATCATCAGTCCGGTGATCTCCCCGAACCCCGCCGCGTGAACTAGCGGCTGCCTGCGCTCAACCGGGTAGGAATCCGGTCGGGCGAAAAAGGACGCGTAAAATAGCAGGGGCTCAGCCGTGCGAGTGGCGCTCTCGGCCACGTCAATCCGCAGAGGGGTCGGGAGCCAGGAAGGGCAGTAGGGCCACGCCTCAAACGGTAGCTCGACATGACCTTTCGCCGCCGGCGGGCGGAGCCCGAGGCCGAAGGGGGAGGAGTCGGTCTGCCGGTAAAGGCACCGCTGCCACAAACCCAAGGCCGCGGCCGGCTCGCTTTGCGCCTCCTCCGCGTCCCGCACCCAGAGGAACTCCAGGTAGGCATTACGGAAGAAAAACCTACGGCAGGCTGTGCCTTGGCCGGGGTGTGTGTTGGGCTGACCCTCGGTGAGGCCGAAGGCTATGAGCTGATCGACCTCGGGAGCCCCGCCGGAGGTACAGATGAACAGATGATCGAGTTCGACAGCCATATCAGACCCTACCTCGCCATTGACCGAAGGCACCTAACGCCCGGCATCACCCGCCGCCCCGAGCCATTCGCTTTACATGACAAGCAGCGTGTCGGCGGTCGGGTGCATGCCGTTGTTCGGCGGCGCGTCACTAGGGATGAATTAAGCTGCTTTCACAGGCGCCACTGATAGAGATTTAACCAGCTCGATAGCTTCTAGACACTCAGCTTTGGTTTTATATTGCTCACTTGAAGTAGCAATGACGCGGCCATTAGCGGCGATTAAATGCCAGCCCCACATCCCAGAAGTATCTCTCGTAATTTCGTAAGTGCCGTGTCCCCCAACATATTCAATGCTTGAGGACGGAACGGGGATAGGTTGCCCGTCTTCCTTTAAGCCTTCAATGTGAAATTCAATTGCCTCTTCGATAAGCGTCAGCACCTCCTGCCTCGTTTCAGCTATTGCGACACAACCTGGCAGATCGGGCACATAGGCTCCAAAACTGTTCTCACCTTCTTCAATAATCACCGCGTAACGCATAATCATTCTCCCCGCCCCTACTTTAGTCCTGCCTGCTTCAAGATACTGTTGAGCGTCCCCGGTGGCACATCAACGCTCGGTTTACCTGAAACTGTAACTGTCCCAGGTTTGGTAGGATGCTTCAGTTGACGATGGCTGCCTCTCGTTCGCGCCAAATACCATCCATCATCTTCTAGCAATTTAATGACCTCCCTAACCTTCATGACGGAATAGTATGATGAATTCTTTGCTAAAGCGAAGCCGCCCAACGCCAGGCATCACCCGCGCCCCAGCGCAAGCTCCATGAGAGGCAGTGTGATGGGGAGTCGGGTGCATGCCGTCGTTAGGTGGCGTTCTTTTCTTCTTCCTTTTTTAGCTTGAATCCTGTTAGGCCGACCTCAACCTTCACCACCTTTAAAAGACTATTTATCGACCTGCTAAATTGCGACTTGAACTTACATCCTATGTAACTACACCTGACAAGTGCCCTGAATTGAAAGAATCCCTCTTCTATAACTTGCCCTTTGAAATCACAAACCAGGTGCTCATGCCTCTTACAAATCGGACACTCCAAACTAGGGTAAAGTATAAGGATATATTTTTTGACAGCCTTAGGAATATAGCCGCAATTCCGGCATCTACCGTGAGCGCAAGCAACAATCTCGGCTTTGCCGGATACCTTAAATCTAAAATCCACCTCCTCAACCGCTTCGACGCCTAGAGTCTCTCTGAGTTCTAACTCCTTCATCTTACACTTTGGGCATTGAACCAGATTTTTGACCTCAAATGTTTTCCGACTCATCATCAACTCCCTCTTAGTATGTAGCGATTTGTATGTAGCGATTTTCATCCGGCAGCGACCTAACGCCGCGCATCACCCGCCGCCCCGAGCCATTCGCTTTACATGACAAGCAGCGTGTCGGCGGTCGGGTGCATGCCGTTGTTCGGCGGCGGTCTAGACTATGTATCGCCTCTCCAAAATAACTTGTCCTTCTTACAGGGACATGATTCTTGCCCGGTGCTCATCAGCGAGGAAAGGCGAGCTATTTACCGCACCATCGAGGGAAGCCTTGAGAATTTGACCTTGTGCGGAAACAAGTACCCCCACAATGTAGAACAAAGCGCCCGCAAAAATACCGAAAACAATAGAGATGAACCCCATAGCGAATGTTGCATCTCCAGCCCGGCCACTGACAATAGAAACAAATCCGATAAGAGCAAATAATACTCCGATCCCTATGCCGAGTAACTTGATAACACCTCCAAATCTGACTGTCACCCCCGCGACAAGATAAGCATCTTTATACCTATTCATGAGCGAAGAAACATAGTTTAGAGCGGCCTGATTTGACCCGCCCGCGCCCGTCGCGTTCGCGATTCCGGCTGAGGCTATCACCGGGGTCTTGCAGAAAGGACAGACCTTCGCATCCTCGTCCATGTAGTACGCGCATGCGGGGCATGGGTGCTTCATAGTTACCTCCTAAATTTTTGTTGACAGTGGAAACAAGATAGCCGCCGAACGCCCGGCATCACCCGCCGCCCCACATCTCTGTTGGAACATGACATCCGGCGTGTCGGCGGTCGGGTGCAGGCCGTTGTTAGATGGATGGCCTATGGGGACACGACCTGTATATTTTGCGCCGCTATGTGGTAGGCCGGGAGGTGACAACCGTTGCTGAACTCCCCGTTAAAACGCCCGGTGATGATGGCGTTAACCTTCCTGATTTGAACCTCCGTCTGATCCGTCAGCATCTCATCGACGTAGTTCCTGGCCTTCGGGAAAGCATCGCCCGAGCCATCAATCTCGACGAGAGAAGAGAGCGACGACACGGGGTCGCAATCCTCGACGATATACATCCCCCCAGACCCGAAGGAGAGCGTGGCCCGAACACGAATGACCTGCCCATGATACTGTCCCGGATTACGAGCGACCTCACAATAAGGTAAAGGCGCAGGAGTTGTATCTACTTTGGGGCTGCTCCGGTTGACAAGCCAGAGCGCAGCGGCGGCGACGCCGACGATGAAGGTGAGCAAGGCAGCCATGACTTTAACCATCGCCCTGTTCATATCGCCTCCGGCAATCATCATAGGTAATCCATCTAACGCCCGGCATCACCCGCCCGCCCGCAAGATTGATTCATGAGAAGCGGCGTGTCGTGGGTCGGGTGCATGCCGTTGTTCGGCATCGCCGTCGCCTAACGGGGGCGACGTTCCGCCACCCTCCCCGCCTCCGGCACCGAACTCATCGCCGACTCCCGCAGGCCCAGCGGCGCGGGGCCGCCCGCTGCCACGGCCCCTCTCGCCCCCACCTCGGGATTCCCGGCTAGCGCGGCGCGGCGCGCGCGGCCGGTGCGCAGCGACTCGCGGTCCCTCGCAAAGAGGTAGACGTACCCCACCAGGAAGGCCAGGAACGACGACCCGGTGAGGACGGCGAGGAAGACGCTCGCCCAAGCCGGGACACGCACTATCAGCGCGACGACCATCGCCCAGACGAGAACGGTCGTCATGACGATGGCCGGCCGCAGCGGTGTCGATCTATACGCAGGCGCGTGCTCAGCCCGCTGCTCGCCCGCAGAACCTTCGGAGGACATGCTGGTTTCTCCCTGCTAGCTAGCGACCCACAGAACAGTCACGACTTCTGCTCAGACTCGAAGAGGCCGAACGCCCGGCATCACCCGCCCGCTGGCCCGACCGATGTAGATGAGAGCCGGTGTGTCGCGGGTCGGGTGCATGCCGTTGTTAGGCGGCGCCCGGTGTAGGCGCTTCCGGGTCGGCAGGTACTTCCCGTTTCACTTCTGCCGCGCCCTGTACGTACGGGCGAGGTACGACCGCAACGCCCGCAGTCTCTTCCTAGTCTCCCAGACGAAGACCGCCCTCATCACCGGCTCCAAGATGAACCTCAGCGGCCGGGGCTTGGCCGTGAAATGGAACCTGTAGGTGATGCGCGACTCGTGCGCCGAGAGGTCTTCGTGGCGGATGGAGGCCGCCCACGCCCCGAACAGCGGCGGCGCGTTGACCATCTTGACGGCCGCCAGCGTCGGGCGCCGGAACGTGACGTAGACCGTCCTCAGCGCGATCCCGCCCAGTGCCCGACGCCCAACGCATACCGACGTGGCACCCTCGCCTGCGACCGCGTGCCCCCCATCCAAGTAGGCGGCCCGCAGCAGCGTGTCCCATTCGAGCCGCCGCCGGTAGTCGTGGAGCAAGTCAAAGACGACCGCGCTGGGGGCGGGCAGCGACTCGCTGATCTCGCCGTGAGCCATATCCCTTTATTCTTTCTCGCACATTGCCGTGGACACAGAGCCGCCTAACGCCCGGCATCAGCGGGCGCGCGGCCCCTTTGCTGAGACATGAGAGCCTTCGTGTCCGCGCTCCGCTGCATGCCGTTGTTAGGCTGCGCCTGCCGGAGAATATATTTTCATGGCCTGTATTGTAACCAATATTTGAACTCCGCCAAGAAGATCGCGGCAAACCCGACGCCTATGAGGAGGCACACGGCGGCTGCGGCCGCGGCGAGCTGGCGCGCGTACTCATCCCCCTTCGCAAGCCCGAACCAAACGAGGGCAGCGACGAGCAGGGCCGCGAGCCCTAAGAAGAAGAGCGCCGGTATAAAGGCGAGCAGCTCGCCATGAAACAGTAGCAGCATGAAGTTACCTGCCCTCATCATAAAGCAGCCTAACGCCCGGCATCACCCGCCGCCCCAAGCGATTATCTATTGATGACAAGCGGCGTGTCGGCGGTCGGGTGCATGCCGTTGTTATGCCGCACCGCGCTGGAATCTCCCCAGCAGGAAGCCGACTAGGCATGAGCCGAGCACCGAAAGCAGGGTGATGGTGAAGACGTTGCGAGAACCTTCGGGCCGCGTCGCGTATAAGGGCCTGGTTCTCATGCAGGAGCTGGCGTGATACTCACCCTCCCGACCCCGGGTATAAACGATGTACCTGGCGCCCGGATGAATCGGGGCGTCACAGTTAGACCCGGCACTTACTATCACCAATTCTCCGGCTGCGTCTCCTTTGAGTGTCTCCTCCACCCTGAGGACGGCGACCGAGCCCGAGCCCCGCGCTTCTTCGCGCTCGACCTCTCCGATCACGACCGCGTCCGCTTCGTCGAAGCTCTCCCCCTCCGTGAGCGTCTGGCAATCACACGCCAAACAACTAGGGGCGACAAGGAGTAGCAAAGCGACGACGCTGAGCTTAGATTTGATTATTCTCATCTCGACCTCCTGCTTTGCTGTAAGCGGCATAACGCTGGGGATAACCGGCGAGCCGGCCCGGTTGAGTTACTTGAGATCCCTCGTGCCGCGAGTCCGGTTCATCCCGTTGTTAGGCCGCGCGTGAAGGGGAAAAGTATTCCCCCTTCAGGTAATGTATTGTGGCGAGCTGGGAGCTACCAAGCTACGGTACATAGACCTTAATACCCTTCGCGGGCCTCTCTATTACACTGCCGTCACGCCTTTGGATTTTATAACTGATTGGTTCCTTCGTCTCCCATTCGCGACACTCGCTGATGACGACCCCGAGGTAGCCTGTGTCATCGCCGGCTAGGAAAGGGTCGGGAATCTGCGCAACTGTCTTGTAAATGCCCCTCTCCCACACGGGACGAATAAACCAACCAGCGGCGAAAGTACAGATTAACGCTAAAGCAATCAGAGTCGTTCTTAACGCTCTCGACATCTCATCCCCCTACGTTACAAGAGATGCGGCCTAACGCCCGGCATCACCCGCCGCCCCACATCATTCAATGGAATTTGAGAGGCGGCGTGTCGGCGGTCGGGTGCATGCCGTTGTTGGGCGGCGCCATTCGTTGAAACCCGCCCCTTACCTTTTTTTCGTTGAAGCAGCCTTGCCCCGCCCATACTGTCGACTTCTCGAATTCCGAAGCGTACCTCAATGAGGGTGCTTTAATGACAAAGAGCCGCGCCCCCTCAGTCCATTCGATCTCCGCCTCTGTATAGGAATCAGTGGTGGAAACCCACACCGCCCTCTCTCCGATCCTTGCGCCCTCAGCATTAAATATTGGCGTGCGCAGGACGTTTTGACTTCCGACCGTACGCGGCAAATCTTTCAGGGCACGCTCCGCGGATGCGCGCTCATAACACCCGAATCTCACAATAACCCCGTCTGAGGAGCGGTAATCGTCCATGAACATATCCATTTCGCCCGTGTCTTCAAATGTGAGCACATCGGTCGTAGGCTTCGGCTCCTGGTCTTCCTCAATCTTAATCTTGACGGGCTGAGGAAGCGGGCGATGATAGGAAACCCAGAACTCGGCGGACACCAGACCGATTGTAAGCGTTAAGAGCGCAACCAGCGCCCTCATCAATAAGCGATTCATAAGATACTGCCTTTCATTGCCTGTAGCCGCCCAACGCCCGGCATCACCCGCCCGCCCCGAACCTTTCGCGGAGCATAAGAATTGTCGTGTCGGCGGTCGGGTGCATGCCGTTGTTAGCTGCGGCGTCGAAGAAAAGCTATTTTACTCGGACAGCAAAGCAGCCCCAATTATTGCTGACTTCCCCCTGCCTAGCGCAACATTTACTCGGGGCTCAGGATTTCCAAAAGCCGGAGAGAAAATCCCCGATAGCTTGCCAATTGATATGTCGAAATAGATATATAACGAGACTGAAAATTAATACCCCGACTAATGTCCTAAGACACCCAAGCGTATCTTCACTAAGATTAATTTTTTTCTGTGGTTGACTCATTTCTGATTACCTCTCAAGGATTGTTTTTCCAGCCGTCTTCTCACACTCAAGACGTAGCACGCCTGATTTTATTCAATAATAGCAAGCAGCTAACGCCGCGCATCACCCGCCGCGCGGCCCCTTTGCCGAAAGATGAAATCCTGCGTGTCCGCGGTCGGGTGCATGCGCTTGTTGGGCGGCGACCCAAGTCTGGAACAACGCGGAGCGCGCAACCGCCGCAACTCGCTAGATGCGCAGCAGACTGGGAACTAAATCACGCCCCGCTCGCTATCCGCAACTGTTTTCTTTCGTGAGGACACGGCCGTCAATCCCTGAGATTCCGGTTACGCCACCAGCCGCCCAACGCCGCGCATCACGCGCCCGCCCGCACCTTAGCAGGAGGATGAAATCAGTCGTGTCGCGGGTCGCGTGCATGCGCTTGTTAGATTGCGGGACATCTTTAGCCCGTCTGGCGCCACGCCGCGAGTCAGAGTTCAACCGCGGCCCGCGCTATGCCTCCCGCCGCCGGCTTGCGCCGAGGTCAGGCCAGACAACACGGCCGGCGACGCTTCGAGGAGGCCGCTTTGCCACCCGCCGCAGACGCTCATTCAATTATGCAAAGGGCTACCCCGCCCCAGCAATCTAACGCCGCGCATCACCGGCCGCGCAGCCCCACCGAAAGTATATGACATCTATCGTGTCCGCGGTCGGGTGCATGCGCTTGTTGGGCGGCGACCCAAGTTGGGAAGTACGCGGAGCGCGCCCCGCGGCCTACGCGACACCGGCGCGGTAACCCGCGGAACTAAACCATGCCCCGCACGCCAGACGCAACTCTTTTCTTTCGTGAGGACACGGCCCGTCGACCCCTGAGATTTCGGTGACGCCACCAGCCGCCCAACGCCCCGCATCACCCGCCGCCCCGAGCGATTGCAGAAACATGAGAGCGTTCGTGTCGGCGGTCGGGTGCATGCCGTCGTTGGGCCGCGCGCGGCGTGATACGCCGGCCCTACGGGTTTAGCTGCCCCCAGGCGATAGGTTGCCCCCAATATGGGATCACCTTCTCCAGAAGGAAATTCTTCTCCCCGGGGTCACCCGAATAAGTATCGACCGCCTCCGCGAGAACTCTGACCCGGTAACCCATATAGCGCAATTCCTGGAGCGCCGACAGCACGCAGCCGTCGACCGTCAGCCCGATCAGAATCACCTCCGCGCCCTCGTCGGGCGCGCCGACCGTCGCCTTGAGCCACTCGCTGAAGCCGCGGTGGTCTGGGTAAGGCAGCCCCGGCTCCCCGCCCGGGTCTCCCCCGTGCTCGCGGACCCACACCGGCGAGCTAAAGGCTTTGACCCACACGCGGGCGTCCTTAACGTCGGCCGGGACTTCGGACTCATAACCCCACGTCCCCGGCACGCACGCCTGGAAGCCGCCCCCCTGACGCGGGAGCCGGTAATCGGAGACGACCTCCGCCACCCTATAGCCGCGCTCCCGCACAAAGGGGAAGAGGATGTCCTTCATGAAGGGGATACACGGGCGCGGCCGGTAGCACAGCCCGCCGTCGGCAGAAAATTCACGCTGGAAATCGACAGAGACAATTTTCATCCCGCTTACTTAGAGTCATCGTAGCGGCCCAACGCCCGGCATCACCCGCCGCCCCGCACCTCTGCTAAAGATGAAATCCCGCGTGTCGGCGGTCGGGTGCATGCCGTTGTTGGGCGTGCGTCGGGGCTAAGACATCCACACCCCGCTCCTGCCTTTCACCCTCCATTTACAGTCTTCTTTGACCAACATCATGCAGGTGCCTTCGCCGCAACCGAGCCCGCAGGAGCCCTGCGAGATGTAGACCACGGCTTTGTTCATCTCGGCATTGAACCCGACTCTCGACAACCCGATTACCCCGAACGCATCAGGGTATTTCGCACCCATCCCCCCAAGGCGCATCTTGTCACTCGGAATGCTTTTCAAATCCCCGGCTGACACCAAGACGTAATCATCCCTGAGGGTAAAGCTGCGGGTTAATTCCAGTGGCTGCCTATTTCTGTCCCTGAAACTAGCTTCTGCTTCCGGGACGAACGCCTCACACCTCCGCACCCATTCGCTCGTTACGCTGGCAGGGTCGGAGACATCCACTGTGCGATTAGAAATGACGACAGACTTGGCGTTACGACCGCGGCTGAATTCTTCGACTGCGGCAGAATAGACCGAATACTCGTTCGCCTCTACACCCGACTCGCAGGGCGCAGGCGCTTTCCCGACGCCGGAGCAGGCAATGATAGCCGCAAACGATACCGCCAGCATCAAGCTCTTACTCATGGCTTTCATTCTTCTTCAAGCAAGTACGCCTAACGCCCGGCATCACCCGCCGCCCCGCGTCTCTGAAGGAACTTGAGAACTATCGCGTCGGCGCTCGGGTGCATGCCGTTGTCGGGCGGCGGCGCGGGCAGCTTCACTGCGCCTGAAGTTTTTTCAACATATCGAAGGCGTTAGTATTTTGCGGGTTCAACTCGACTGCTCTGCGATAACTTCTAATGGCTAACTCCCCATCACCATTTATCATATAAGCCTCACCCAAGCTGTCATACACGTTAGACGACTGCGGGTAGGCTTCGACATTGAGTTTGAAGATTTCAATTGCCTCCTTGACCTTCTTCATACCAAGTAACCGGTAACCGAGGGCGTTAAGTTGGTTCTCAGTCACGTAATAATCGTTGGACTGCCCCAGTATGCGGTAACTCTGGAGGGCCGACTCGACCCCTTTTCTCATAATGATTGTAAAGAGCGCATCAGCGATAGACTGTCTGGGGTGCGGTTCGTAAGGGTCGTAGGCGGGCAGTTCCGGGTCGAGAGGCATTCGGGGGTTAACGCGCTTGCCGTCTAAAAAAGCCGCCCCGTCCCTAATGTCGTCTATGGCCGTGCGTTTCCAGCTGCCGTCGGGCGTTCTTACCCAATGCTCATCCTGAACGGCGTTGGTTTCCACGCGCCGCGGCCCGCCCGCCACCATCTGCGTTCGATACCACTGCTGAAGCACCGTCGCCGTCGCCGCGTCTTCGCCGCAAACTGTTAACCGAAGAATCGTGTTGCTGGTGTGAGCGGTTTCTTTGACCTGACTAAAGACGTCTCTGAGGAAGGCAAGCGTCCTATCGCGATTCCAGGATTCGCCGTCCAACGTCTTTACCTGAAAGTCCGGCGCGTAGAGCGCAAACAAAGAATCAAGGTCTTTCTTTCGCACGGCTTCGGCAATTCTGCCGTATAGGGCGTCAAGGGCCTTCCACGTGGGATGAGATTTATCGCGCGCGATTACTTCGTTGCACCTGGTGTCTGATTTCAGAGCCCGCTGGACAGCGACGTTTGAGGTAACGAACGGAAGGCTAAATACTAACGCCAACGTTAAGCTTAAACGCATTGTCATTCTCCTCCGGGCAGATGATCACTCACAATGTATAAAACACCTCTCATCGAACTTTTGTGACGTAAATTGAAAGGAAGCCGCCCAACGCCCGGCGTCACCCGCCGCCTCGCATCTTTCGCGGAGCATGAGAAGCGGCGTGTCGGCGCTCGGGTGCATGCCGTTGTTGGATTTCGGCGCTCGAATTACGTGACCTTGTTTTTGATTAAAGCAGCCACCTTTTCAATCCAATCCTTCGGATCGACGGCATCCATTTTCAGCTTCTCCAGCTCGATTGTCGTTTCACCAGTTTTTAGGATGAAGTTCCTCTCGGTTTTAGCTAACTCGACGATTACCGACCCGAGAATATCGATGTCATCTATAGATAGCGCCGCCCTGAGTGCCGTGAGCTTTAGCTCCACGTTCGTGATCTCGTTTTGATAATATTTGATGTCGCTGAGGCCGGTCTTATAAAGCTTAAGGAAAAAGTACGCGAATATTTCCGCGAACACGATCAACGAGAGTCGCGGCACGTAATGGGCAACGATTTTCCAGCCGTACTGCTCTGCGCTCACCCCGCTTAAATCAAGCGGGGTGAAAAATACGACCACGACCAATCCGAGTCCCGCAACAATCGTGGTCAACGAGCCGAACGCAAGATTAAGGTTTGACCTCTTGGCCAGGTTCCCCGTCTCCTCGACCAGCCTGCTCTTTATTTTCTCGAAATCTAAAACGAAGGCTTCTAACTTTTTATGTTGCAAATCTCTCTTGGCAAAAGCTTCGTCAATCGATTTGAAAGCATTCTCATTCAACTTGTTGTTCAGCGAGGTCCTGAGGGTTTCCACAAGCTGCTCTTTATCCAAATCCGCTAGGTCGAATTTGACAGTCCCGATGTTGTTGAGGGAATCATCTAAATTGTCTACCCTCCTGAGTATCTCACCCATTGTCAGTTCATTTTTGAGGTCGATCTGATATCGAAGATCAGCCTTCAGGCGTCTCTCGGGGTTCGATTCCAGGTAGTCGGTAAAGATTTTGACGTAGACTATGCCCCCGGAGATGAGGGCTAATATGTACCCGCTAATTTTAAGGTTAAAGGCGGCCGAGCGACCGAAATATTGTTCCCAGTCGAATGATATGAGGGCGATAGAGGTAATGATCAAAAGGACTGCAATCAGCCCGGTCAGTAAGCTTTTAAACCGTCGTCTCCGCACGTCCCAGAGTTCTGCCGCCTCAGCTTCTTCCATAATTATGTCCTCCTGAAATCCATTCGACGGGATGGTAATTGAGTCTTCCGAAATCTAACGCCCGGCATCACCCGCGGCCCCAAGTGACTCGCTTTTGATGACATCATTCGTGCCGGCGGTCGGGTGCATTGGCTTGTTCGGCGGCACCGATGACGGGCACTTCGGCTCACCGGAACAGTCGGCCTAGGTCACGCCCCCCGTAAGTCATATCTGCTCCCTGTCGCATCAGCTCATGCGCATACTGCTTCAGGGACGCGAATTGCGCTGCAAAGCCAAACAGCTTCAGCGATGTGGCGCATTTATAGAGCCGGACAGGCCAATGCTGCCAGCACTGGTCGGGGTGTGGATTGATGATGTAGGTCTGGGCGGCTAAATCCCACCCCCACGCAGTCGCGAGTAACTCAACCCCTTGTAAATAGTTCCGCATGTACTGGCCGTCTGCCTTTAGCTCGCGAACATCGCCCTCGTAGACCGTCCACGCGAAACCGTAACTGCTCTCCTGGTCGATGGGGAACATCCACCAATCGTAATGCGCGGCGTGGATTTCCCGCCACTGCCGGTTAGCAGCCCATGCCTGGAACAGTCCTAGCTGCCACTTCTGCTTCTCTTTAAGTTTCTCCAACCCGACAAATTCAGGATGTGTATTGCGCTTCATACGCTGCCCGTACCTTATTGGTTACGCGACGGTAGTCGATTTCATGCAGCTCTGCTCAGAGCCGCCGAACGCCCGGGATAACCGGCGAGCCGGCCCGATGGCGCTACATGAAGTCCCTCGTGTCGCGAGTCCGGTTCATCCCGTTGTTAGGCCGCCCTCCAATTGTATCACTCAACCATTCATGCCGATTTCTCCAGCGCCTCGGCCACCTTCTTCGCCTGTTCGACGCGCTCCTCGACCGGCACCTCGACCGCGCCCAGCGAACGGTCGAGGGCCGTGAACCCATCGTCCGCGAAGCGGGGAATCACGTGGAAGTGAACATGGAAGACGTCCTGTCCGCCGGCCCGCTCGTTATTCTGCCGAATCGAAACGCCATCAGCGTCGCACACTTTCTTCACGGCGGCCGCGACCCGCACTAGCGTCGTCATCAGCGGGCCGGCCAGGTCGCCGTCCAGCTCGTAAATGTGCGCCACATGCTTGACGGGTGCGACGAGCATATGACCTTGGTTGTGCGGCAGTTGAAGGCGGCTCGGGAATACCGCCGTCCGCGCGTCACGAAATGCGACGACCCCGGGCGTCAACTCGCCTCGCAAGATGCGACAGAACGTGCATGATGTAACTGCCTCTGTGGTCATTGCTCTCCGCCGCGTCAGGGCTGTAGGCGGCCTAACGCCCGGCATCACCCGCCGCCCGGCCTGATTGATTTACATGACAAGCGGCGTGTCGGCGGTCGCGTGCATGCCGTTGTTAGCTGGCGGCGCGATGATGCCTCACAGCCTCTTCGGCGGATTCCACGCCACGTAGAATAGATTGAGGCGTCGGATGTCATCCCGACCCTTCACCATACGAATGCCCGGATGATTAGTGATAGTAAAGAGTTCCCGCTGGACACTCAGGCTGAGCCTCACCCGACTGCCCACGGGGATGCGCTTAAACACGTCCCCATCACAGGCGGGATGGTCAACTATGATTTCTCTGCCCGCATAGCTCCCGGCCAAGACTTTCAGGACGCGATACTTCGCCACCTGAAAGAGGAAATCCCCTCCGCACTTCTGGCTAATGTAAGGGCTGTGAGCGATCAGCCTCGCTTCCAGAATAATTGAAGGCTGAGGCTCGTCTCTGCGAGAGACCACGTTCTGCCCGGGAAGGGGCAGCGCAATCAGTAAGGCTAAGGCTGTGAGCCGCAAGCAAATTCCTCTCGCCACATTAAAGCCAGCTAACGCCGCGCATCACGCGCCGCCCAGCCCGCCGGCGGAGCATGACAAGCGGCGTGTCGGCGCTCGCGTGCATGCGCTTGTTAGGTGCCGCTTCACCAGCCATCGGGCCATCCCGCGGGCGGTGGTTCGAGCCTGGATTTGATGAAGTCCAAATATTTGGGGTCATCACCTTCAAAGAGCTGACGGCCCTCGCTGAGATACGCGCCGGCGAGCCAGTTCGCCGCTTCTCTCTCTTCCCCGAGTTCCAGCATGCATTGCCCGAGTCTAAGGCGGATGAATGGGTTGCCGCGAGCCTCGTCAAATAACTTCACCACTTCCATTAGGGCGGCTCGACCTTCGGGGAAGCGTGCCATCTGAAAATGCATATCGCCAATGGCCGTCAACAACCACATGGTGGCCGCCCAAGGCTCGTCTATGGGAGGCGGCAGCATGGCGAGCGCCTTCTGGAAGTAAGACAGCCCGAGATCAAAGTTGCCGTCGTTCGCACAGGCGTTGCCCTCCTCGCTCAGACGAGTGACTTCTTCGTAGATGTCGTCAGGCAGTTCTGCCATGCCTCATTTTCTCCCCGGCACCTAACGCCCGGCATCACCCGCCGCCCCGCATCTATCGCGGAGAATGAGAAGCGGCGTGTCGGCAGTAGGGTGCATGACGTTGTTAGGCCGATTTGTTGCCACTGACGAATAGGGATTTCAGCGACTCGTCGCCAGCTTCTATAGCGAACTCGCGTGGGGTGCGGCCCGCCGCATTCTTGTGATCCGCGTTAGCCCCGCTCCTCAGAAGAAGCCTGACTATAGTCAGATTGGCCTCGGTGCGGTCAGAGCGGTAGCCCTGGTAGACTGCCGTCCAGAGCGCCCCGTTCCCGTATTTGTCAACTCTGTTTGGGTCGGCCCCAAGTCGAAGCAGGAGTTTGACAACTTCGATGCGCCCCTCCTGAACCGCAACGTGGAGCGGGGTGTAGCCTGCGTCATCGCCCGCGCTCGGGTCTGCGCCGGTTGCCAACTCCCGCCGCACCCCACCCTCGTCCCCGGCGAAGGCAAATTTCCAGAGTGGGGTTCGTCCATACTCATCGACACCCGGACGGGGCTTTCGTTTCGGCCATCTTGGCATCCGTTCACTCTCCTCGGTCGGCCTAACGCCCGGCATCACCCGCGCCCCATTCGACGTGCATGAGAAGCACCGTGCGGGGCGTCGGGTGCATGCCGTTGTTAGATTGCGGCACCGAAGACGTAGTTTGCGTGCACCTCAGACGCGTCCCGGTTTGGGTCGCCGGGGTAGTGCGCAAACCGCAACCGTCCGTCCCGGAGCACATAGTTGCCGCCCTCAAGTTCCCTAATGACCCCATCCAGGAAGGCTGCGAAGGAAGGGGCGACCAGTTTCTTCCGGTCCTCATCCCGCCCGAAGACGATCACCTGTCCCGGCGTGCCCTTCGGCCCGGGGTCAAAATCCAGCCCCAGGTGGTTGCCGCCTTGATCATGGGTGAACGGGAGCCAGAGCGGATTCGCATACAGCAGTTGGATCGCCCCTTCCGGCTCCGACTCCATCGAGTCGGCCATCTCTTCGTTCATGTCCACGAGGTCAGCCCACGCCGCTTGCTGTTCCCGGATTTCGGCGAGCGGTAGCAACTGCAGCCCGAAGATCAGCCCACCCCCGCATAGCTCAGGCTCCCCGTTATGCACTTTGTAAAAAGCGCGGAAGTCCCGAGGCAGTGTGACGCCGATGTCCCACTCAAAGTCGTCAAGCTCTTGATCCGTGACGCCTTCTTGGAGGCACGGGAGCAAATGTGGGGCATGAGCCCGCAACCATGCTTTTAATCGTTCCCATTGATGTTCCATCGCATTTCTCCGGAATGAATCTAACTACCATTAGACCGATAGCGGCAATTATCCGGTTTATACTGTCATTACCGCCGACGGCCTAATTCGGGGATTCCCCTGCTTTTACCGCGAGCGGCCGAATTCGGGGTCGTCCTCCCGCGCCCGCGGGTACATCATCCCCTCAACCGCCAATAGCCGACCGCCGACCTACGCCTCAACCACGGGAGGATTCTCCGGTGACAGGTCAGCGCCAACTGCCGCTCCTCGACCGCGTGCGCCGCCACGTCCGCCTCTTCACTATAGCATCCGCACCGAGGAGGCTTACGTCCAGTGGGACAGGCGCTTCATCCTCTTCCACAAGAAGCGCCACCCCTCCGAGTTGGGCGTCGAAGAGGTCCGCCACTTCCTCTCGCACCTCGCTAACGAGGGTCGCGTTTCGGCCTCGACGCAGAACCAGGCGCTCTCGGCCATCCTCCATCGAGATTAAGCTGGCGCGCTCGCGCCGCCTGCGCGAGCGCCGGCAGGAGCGGATGACGCAGGCCCGGCTCGCGTAAAAGATTCAATCGAGTCAATCACGCATCGCCAAAGCTGAAAAGGGGCATAGTTCGGTCTCGTTGGGATTGCTCGTGCGCGCCATGCCCGCTACCGGCGCAAGCCCGAAAGAGATCGGCAAAGCGATTGCGGGCGATCAGAAATAGCGGAGTTCTGACTCCGAAACGTCAAGACCGAAGCTCGCAAGAACTGTGCGCAGACAAGCGGGCACACAGGAGCGTGGCGTCTCCTTCCTATGGAAGGGAGGTCTCGATCCCGACACTGTGCCCTTCGTAAAGCTCTCGTCACCGACGCACCGCATTTACGGTCGTGCGCCACGGCCGGCGGCGGGACATTGGGTTTTGGGTCGAGCCCCGGGCGGGGCGGAAGGCGGCATCTCCTTTCACCGAACGAAACCCTTGCAATCGCCTGTAGAATGAGCCAAGCTTTGACACGATTCGGCCCGGCGGATTTCAGGTTAGGCTCACCAATCCCGTCGACAATGTATTGCCGGGCTGCTCGAAGCTCCGTGGGCTTCGCCAGCTGGGGGCCGTGACCCACCTAATTATTAAGACACCGCGCGCGGCTGGCGTCGGGCGAGGAGTTATCAATCGTTATGAGAATCACTCTGGTGGAAGTAGGTGAGGCGCAGCCCCCTGACGAACGCACGTTCGAGCAGCCGCTCATCAGAGTCGGGCGCGACGCGGAGCAATGCCACCTCGTTTTCAATCAGGCGGAGTGGCCGATGGTCTCACGTCGGCACGCCGAGTTCCGCGTGGAGGGCGGCCGCTGCCTGCTCGTCGATACGGACTCAACCTTCGGCACTTTTCTCGACGGCCGGCGAGTTTTAGAGGCGACGGAAATACAGGCCGGGTCGTGCGTGCAGTTGGGCACGCGCGGCCCCTTGTTGCGCGTGTGTTTTGAAGGCGATTGCGGGGCGTCGTCGTCCGGGGGCAAGCCTGAGGGGTTCGGCGCTCGGCCGGGCGACGCCGACGCCGACGCCGCACGCGAGGCCCGAGACTTCGCCGCGCCGCCCACGCGACCACATGACCAGTTGTCTGCACAGACGCCTTCCCGGCCCCCGGCCGATTGTGCGGTTCTCGAATTCGAGGACGGGGAGGGCGACCGGCCCCGGCGCGTCCGCCTCGACGCCGAAAGGATGCTCATCGGCCGCGACCCGGCGTCCGACATTCCGATCAGCGCCGCGGCGGCGGTCGTCTCGCGGCGGCACGCCGAGATTCGGCGTGCCGCCGGCGGGTTCACCCTCGCCGACCTCGACAGCTTTAACGGCACCCTGCTTAACGGCCGCCGCATCACGGGGCCGACGCCGCTCGCCGACGGCGACCGCATTCAACTCGGGATGGGCGGCCCTGTCCTGTGCCTCCAAGACCCGTCCCGCCCCACAAGCCCCGCGGCGCCCCCCACCAACCCGCTCGCGCACCCCGCTCCGGCGGCGACGCGAAAGCCGTCGGCCCTGACCTCTTTAGACCCGGACACGTATACGGACGTCATAAATATTCAGCAAACAATCGTCGACCTCGGAGGCGATCATTTCATCCCGCAGTCCCCACTCTCCGCGGCGGCGCACACCCATTTACTTACACAGCACGCCTTCAACGGCGAGTCACAGATCTCGGTGGGGCGCGCACCCGGCAACGACATACGCCTCGACGGCCTGCAAATCTCTAACTATCACGCGCGTTTCGTGAAAGGGCTCGACGGCCTCTTCGTCGAAGACGCCGGCTCGACCAACGGCGTCTACGTCAACGGCGCGCGTCTGAAGGTGCGGGCTCCGGTGCGGGGTCAGGACATCGTGCAGATCGGCCCGTTCGTGCTCAAGGCCGACCCGGAGCGCGGCGTCGAGGTCTTCGACACGCGCTCGGAGACCCGCATTGATGCTTACCACATCGTCAGGGACGTGCCGTCCCGGGCGGGACGCGGCACCGTCAGGCTGCTGCACGACATTAGCCTGACCGTCCGGCCGAACGAGTTCGTCGGGATTTTGGGTTCGTCGGGCGCGGGGAAGTCCCTGCTCATCGACGCCCTCAACGGCATGCGGCCGCCGACCGGCGGCCGTGTGTTCGTGAACAATCTGGACTATTACCAGCACCTTGAGTCGCTCAAACACTCGGTCGGCTACGTCCCGCAGGATGACATCATCCACCGCGAGTTGACGGTCTACCGCACGCTCTTTTACGTCGCGCGCCTGCGACTCTCGCGGGACGTGGCGCCGCACGAGCTCGACCAGATCGTGTGCGAGGTGATGGACGTGACGGGGCTGTCGGAGCGCCGCGACGTGCCGGTCGCGCAGCTCTCCGGCGGCCAGCGCAAGCGCGTCTCCATCGCCGTCGAGCTGATCACGAAGCCCTCTGTCATCTTTCTCGACGAACCCACGTCGGGACTCGACCCGGCGACAGAAGAGAAGATCATGAAGCTCTTCCGCCAGATCGTGAAATCCGGGCGCACCGTCGTCCTGACGACGCACGCGATGGAGAACGTCAGGCTCTTCGATAAGGTCGCCATCCTGATGCGCGGCCGGCTGATCTTCTACGGCGCGCCGGGTGAGGCACTGGCGCACGTCGGGGCCGACAGTTTCAAAGACCTCTATGACAAGCTCGAAGCCTCGGTCACGGACGGCCAGGCGCATACGCCGCCGCCGACCGCGAAGGCGACCGCGGCGGAAAAGCGTGCGCGGGAGGGGGCGCGGGAGAAGGTCGCCGAAGCGGCGGCCGAGGAATGGAGGCTCAGGTTCCAGGCCACGGAGTTGTACCGACGCAACATCGCCGAGCCCCTCGGCGAAACCGACCACGTGGCGCCCGCGCGGCCGGTCGCACGCCGCCGCTCTACGGTCACCGACGCCGCGCGCCAATGGGTCACGCTGGTCGGGCGTTACGGCGAGGTGTTCGGGCGCGACCGGGTCAACCTTTTAATCCTTCTGGGGCAGGCGCCGATCATCGCACTCTTCACCTACCTCGTGGTGGGCGAGAAGGCTCCGCGCGACTTCCCGTACTTCGTGCTCGCCCTCAGCGCGATCTGGTTCGGCACCTCCGTGGCGGCGCGTGAGATCGTCAAGGAGCGCGCGATCTACCGCCGCGAGCGGATGGTCAACCTGCGCCTGCTGCCCTACGTCGGCTCGAAGCTTTTCGTCCTCTCGCTCGTCGTCGGCCTCCAGTGCGTGCTGCTGTTCGGCACGCTGGCGCTGCTGCCGATCCGCCTGCCCGGCCCGGGGATTCTACAGGTGCTGTTGATGATTCTGACGGGAATCGTCGGGATCGCCGTGGGACTCTACGTGTCGGCGATGGTCAAGTCTTCGGAGATGGCGACCAGCCTCGTGCCGCTCATCCTGATTCCGCAGATTCTCTTCTCCGGCCTGGTCGGCGTGCCGGAGGGCGTGGCGAAGTACGCGGGGCTGACCATGCCCGCCACCTGGTCGTTCGACGAGCTGAAGAGGCTCTCCGGCCTGGACACACTGAACGAAGAGGGCTCAACCCCCGGCGGCCCGAACGAGGGGCGCGGCCTGCTCGAATATACGAAGAGGAGGAACAGGGAGGAGTTGGAGGACGCGCAGAAGGACGCGGATGAATACAGGCAGAAGGCGACCGAGAGTCTCAAAGAGTACGGGCGCAAAATGGAGCGATACCTGGTCGAGGCACGTACCAACCCTAACCTGGCCGCCCCCGAGCCGCCCGCGCTCGACCCTGCCCCGCGCGTCCCCGACGTGAAGACCATCGGCGACGACCTGCGGGATTACGTGAGCTTCAAACACCCGAACGGCCACATCCTGCTCAACCCGCTCATTCTCCTCCTGATGTTCTGGTGCTTCTTCGGTGCGACCGCCGTGGCACTGCGCGTTCAAGACACGCGGTAGGGCGCGCGGCGCGCGGCGGGGCCGCAGCGAGTAAATTATTGACAAGAGACGAGTTGCCCATGTAGGCTGTCGCCGTCCGTAGCCCGCACAAGCTCTCTCGGCACGATCTTCTGTAGACCAGCATCAGGAGAACCAGCTCATTATGGAAGAGCGTTACGACATCCAGAGGCTTTTGGCGCTCAGGAAACTGACTCGGGGGGTGTCTGAACTCCTACGCGGCCAACTGACGGCTTATCTCTCGACGCTCGCCCCGCTCATCAACCCCAAGGCTGTCTTTGGCGACTACGTGCAGGGCGGTGGTAAAGAGGTGGTCAGGGGGGCGGATACGGTCTTCGAAGAGTTACAGGCCCTTTACGGCGCGGTCGCCTCGTCCAAGCCGTATAACCTGCCGAAGGAGTTGAAGCTGCCCATCGGCATCGCCGGCACCGCGCTCGAAATAACGCCGGTCGAATACGTCCATGTGGCGAAGACCGAGCGGGAGAGCAAGAAGGTGTCGGTCGCCTCGCCGCTCAAGTGGGCGTTCAACTACCGCGGCTTCCCCCCGCGGCGTTTGGCGGAGCTGCTCGGCAACCGCAACCGGGACACGGAGGAGTTGCAGCGCGCAGTCCTCCACGCGCTGGTGATGCACGTCGTCCTCTCGAAGCGCGCGGGCGTCACCCAAATCCTCGACGCGCTCCACTTCCACGTCAACACAGGCCGCTCGCCCGAATTCGGCGACCTGCCGCTCACCTACATCTCATCTTCCGTCTCGACCACGCGCCCCCCGGACGAGGTCATCATCGAGAGCACCGAAGTCGCCGGCCGCGACTCCTTCGAAGAGGTCGTCAACCTCGACGACATCGCCACACTGCGCGACCCGCTCAAAGAACAACTGCTCGAACTCGTCAAAACCCACGGCGAATCCTCCTCGCCGCAGTAACGCGAAGATCAACCGCTTCGCGGCGCGTCCCTCAACTTCCGCACCGAGGAGACGACCCTTTCGACCGCGTGCTCAATCTCCGCCTCGGTGGTGAACCGGCCGAGGCTGAACCGGACGGAGGAGTAAGCCTGCTCGTTATTTAAGCCGAGCGCTTTGAGGACGTGGCTCGGGTCGGCGGAGCCGGTCGAGCAGGCAGAGCCTGTGGAGACGGCCACGTCTTTCATGTGGCGGATGAGGCTTCGGGCGTCCACGCCGTCGAAGGTGATGTTGCTGGTGTTAGGGAGGCGGCCGCCCCGGTCGCCGTTGACGTGAACGTCGGGGAGTTCTTTGAGGAGGACTTCCTCCAGCCCGTCGCGCAGCCGCCCGACCCTCTCCGACTCTTCTCCCATCTCCAGGCGGGCGATCCGGCAGGCTTCGCCGAAGCCGACGATGCCGGGCACGTTCAAAGTCCCGCCCCGCACCCCGCGCTCCTGCCCGCCGCCCGCGATCAGCGGTTCGAGTTTAGTTCCCGAAGCCCCGCCCCTGATGAAAAGCGCCCCGACGCCCTTCGGCCCGTATATTTTATGGGCCGAGAAGGCGGCCAGATCGACGCCGTCCGCACGCACGTCAACCGGCACCTTCCCGACCGCCTGCGTCGCGTCCGTGAAGAGCAACGCCCCTGCGTCATGGGCAATCTTCGAGGCTTGACGAATCGGGTTGACGTTGCCGATCTCGTTGTTGGCGAACATCAGCGCGACCAACCGCGTCGCCTTGCTCCCGACGCTCTCCGCCAACTCGCCGAGGTCGAGGCGGCCCGCCCCGTCCACCCCGAGGTAACTCACCTCGACATCCGCTTCAACCTGCCGGCACGCACTGAGAACGGCCTCGTGCTCGACGACGGACGTAACCACCGCACGCCCCGCGCCGCCCCGTGCGACGCCCTTGAGCGCGAGGTTGATGCTCTCCGTCGAGCAGCTGGTAAAGACGATCTCGCCCGGCCGGGCGTTGATTAGACTGGCGACGTGATAACGAGCCTCATCGACGGCCGCCGCGGCGTCCCACCCGAAGGCATGATCCCGACTCGCCGCGTTGCCGAACGCCGCCGTGAAGTACGGGGCCATCCTTGCGAACACCCGCGCGTCTACGGGCGTCGTGGCGTTGTAGTCCAGATAGATCGGAGTGTCAGCAGCGCGGGCGTTCGTGTAGTTTGAGCTGTCCGACATTTTGACGCGCCCTGCGCGCCACCTTAAAAACTACCTGCGACGCGCCCTAGCCCGAGAGGCGTTTTACCTGCGCTTAAGAGGCTTTTGAGCCGTCCGCCGTAACTCTTCGCCGACCCGGCGTTCGACGTTTTCAGGAAACCACACCTCTAAGGGCTCTATGCCCTTCACCTCTTTCGAACTCGCCTCGCGGCGCAACGAACCTTTCACGTTTACGATCTGCCACCCGATGTCGTCGTCGCCCATCGCGAATTTGAGCGAGGCGTCGGCGTTCGACATTTTGTATTCCGGCTCGGAGCCGACCACCTTCCAGCGCCCGGTCTTCAGGGCCTTACCCCACGTGTATATCGGATGAAACAGCCGCTCGGCTTTACTGAGGTCGGGGGGTTCGTCTACGCTCCGCGTGACCTCGCGGAAAACCTCAATGAGGACTCCGCGCGTCTTGTGAATGTCCATGACGCGGCCCAGGACGAGCCGGCCCGCGCCGAGAGGTATGGCGAACAGGTCGCCCGCCGCGTAGGTCTGATCCTTACGCTTCTTGGCCGTTTTGATGGCGACCTGTGAGACCTCTTTTTCGTCGAGGTCGGCCAGGAGGCCGCCGCCGCTGACCCGCAGCGAAGTCTCCAGAAGCACCCTTACCTCATCTAAAGACGGGCCGCGGCCGAACTCTTTACGGTATGCCTCCGACAAGTTCTTAAAAAAATTGTAGGTCTCGTCGAAGGCGTCGTCGCCGAGCATGACTCCCGGGTATTTCGTAGACTCGAACCAGCCCATGATCACCTCTCTTGGCGGGGAAAGGCTACTTCTTGCAACCCCTTTTGCGCTTCCTGAGCGCCCTCTTCTTCTTCTGATATTCCGCCTCGAAGGCCAGCCCGCGGTCGTCCGTGCGCTCGTGGCGGAAGGAGTTGATTTCGTTCTGGGGAAACCCCTGTTTGGTCCCGTAATGCTCCATGTAGGCTTGCTCCTGCCCGCGTGCCTGGGCGTACGTCAGGTCTTCGGATAAGATTGCATACCGGCCGTCTTCGGGCCGTCGCCCACTCTCCACGTGCTCCCCCATGCGCCGGTCGACATCGTTAGTGATGCCGACGTAATAAGGATTTTGCGCGCCCGGGTGGTACAAGCCGTATACGGAAAAGCCCCCTTCATCCAGCGGGACGAGCCCGTGCGGGTCGATGTAACGCAGCGGGTCGCGGGGGTAGTTATACAGGTGCAGGGAGCCGAGAAGGCCGCTAGGGTCTTTTGAGATGTAGGCGCTGCGCTCGGGGTCGTAGTACCGAAACCAGTTATAGCAGAGCCCTGATTCCTCGTCATACCATTGGCCCTGAAAGCGCACGGGGCATTCGCCCCTCCCGCCGGTCTTTTGAAGTCCTCGCCCCCAAGCCGTCTGGTCGGATGCCCAGGCGATCTCGCCGTTTGAAGAGAGCAACTCGCGCGGCGCGCCGACCTGATCGTTGATACAAAAATACGCACTCCCCTTCTCCACCTTGCCCAGCGGCCGAAAGCTCGCATCCTCGAAGACCCAAGTCACCGGGTCAGTCTCGTTATGAATCTCGTGGGCGGGGACGTATTCGTCCCAGACGAATTCGACAACACGCCCCGGCCCTTCTTTACGTATGCGCCTGCCGAACGGGTCATAAAAGTACCGCCAGATTTCGCCGTCCGGCCTCTTAACTGACTTCAACAGGCCGCCCGAATCCCATTCATACTCCCAGACGCGGAGGGACGGGCTGTCGGCGCCCTCAATCTTCCTGATCGTCTGGCCGTTACCGTCGTACTCGTACCTCGTGTCGTTCTTGGCGACGACTCTACCGCCAGACGCGTAGCTATACCTTTCGTGGCGCGGCAGGCCGGCCGCACGCGCATACTCGGCGGAGACCACGTTACCCGCCCGGTCTAGTTGATAACTCTCGCTGACGCCCGCCGCACGGGCGACCCCGTTAAGACGCCAGCGCGAGTCGTACGTGTACTGAACCGCGTCCGCGCGCGCGTCGGCGACTTCGGTCAGGCGGCCGGCCGGGACGTACTTAAACGTGCGATCCAGCAAGACCGCGTCCGCCGACCACGGGCGGCGGGATGAATCTGATTCGGCGTCCCCCGGCCGGTACAAGTCTAGCTGATGCTTGGAGACGCCGAGCCACTGCCGGGACAGCCGGCCGCCGTAGTCATATTCCTGGCGGCAGGCCATCCGGTCGTTGTACCGCCGCTCAAGTTCCTGACCCTCGGCGTCCCGTTTGAAGCGAACGTCGCCCCAGCCGCCGAGGTCGAGTTGCGACAGCCGCCCGTCTGAGTCGCGCAGGAAACGTTCTTTGTGGCCCAGGTCGGTGCGTCTGCCGACCCGATTCCCCAGAACGTCGTACTCGGATTCGACCCAATGGCTGCCGTGGCCTTCCCTGACGATCCGGCCCAGCGCGTCGCGCTCGAAAAAAGTGCCCCCGTTGACGTTCTCGGCCCTGACGACATCGCCCAGGGCGTCGTAGGCGAAGGTGGCGGTCTCGCCGTCGTAGAAAATCTTTTTGGTGATGCGCCCCAGGGCGTCGCGCTCGAAGCGCGTCGTCCGGCGGGCGTTATCGGTCACACCGGTGCACCATCCGGCCGCGTCGTATTCGAAGAGAAACTCTCCGCCGTCGAAGCCCACCTCGCGCGCCAGACGGCCGTCGGCGTCGTAATAATAGTGGTAGGTCTCGCCCGCCTCGTTCGTCACCTGCACCACCTGACCGGGGATGGTGCTCCACCTGAGTTGCAGCGACGTCCCGTCAAGGTATTCGACCTGCGCGAGTCGGTCGCAGGGGCCGTAGCGGAAGACCGTGCGCCGGTTGTTCGGGTCTACCTGTTCTCTCAGGTTCCCCTCGGAGTCGAAAGTAAGACGCCACGCCGAACCGTCGGGCAAGACGACCCTGCTCACATTGCCGCGGGCGTCCCGCTGAACCTCGGCGGCGTAACCCAGCGCGTCCACCTCTTTCGTGATGCGCCCTTCCATGTCACGCTCGAAGAGGCGCGCCGAGCCCTCCCAGTCGGTCTGACGGATCAAGTCGCCGTACAGGTTGTGGCCGAACAATTTTCTCGCGCCACGCGGATTCGTGGCCGAGACCAAATCACCCTCGGAGTTGTAGGCGTACTCCCAACGCGCGCCGGTAGGCTCGACCGCCGCGACCAGACGACTTAACCCGTCGTACTCACGCAGCCGCGTGTTGCCGGCTCTGTCCTTGTGTGAAATGGGGCGGCGGTATTCATTGTGGGTGAACTCATCCGCCTGGCCGAGGGCGTTCTCTACGCGGCTGCGGTTGCCAGCCCGGTCGAACTCGTAGCGGGTGGCGGCCCCGTTGGCATCGATCTCGGCGATTATTCGGCCGTACGAGTCATACTCGAAAGAGTTTACCGAACCCAGGGGCGAGACGACCTGGGCGACTTGGCCCGTGTTCCTCAGCTTATAGAGCCAAGTCCCCCCTCCGCTGTCGGTGACTTCCGTTAGTAAAGCCTCTTCGTGGTACACGATGGTTTGGGCGTCGTAATCGTCCAACCCCCGGGTCTTGACGCACCGCCCTTTCCTGTCATAGGCGAAGAAGAACACCCCGCCGTCGCGCGCGACTTCGCGGACTAGACGGTTGTTCAGGTCGTACTGATAACTGGTGGGAGTCTCGGCCGCGTCGTAGGCGGCGACCAGCCTGCCCGGCGGGTCGTACTCGAAGCGAGCCAGCCGCCGCCTGTAATCTTGGCCGACGACGACCCAGACCTCGGCGACCAGGCTCTGTCCGTTGTACTCGACTTGCAGTCTGCGATTTCCGCGGGATTCAACGACGGCGTCAATCAGCCCGTTCTTGTAAAGAACCGTCGTGCCCTGCCCAGTCACGTCCTCGATCCGGTGGACGGGCCAACTCTCGTCCTCCGGCCCGGGGCGAAAGACGTAACGCGTGATGACGCCCGAGTCGATGTCCCACAAGGATACGACGTAATCATTCCCACGCCTGAAGAGTTCCCTGTAGGCCCCGAAATGGATTAGGACCCCGCCGGCCTCCAGTTCGCCGTTGTCATCGAAATTCGTCTCGTCGCCCTCGGGGCTGACGAAGGTGAAACCTTCAATATCTTTTTTAAGCGTGGCGCTGTACTCGGTACGCCAGCCGAGTCCGAACGGGGAGGGGGCGTCTTTGAAGGCCGTGCTGTAATGCCGAGTCCAGGTCAGCGCGATTCGACAAGGGATGTCGATGTCTGTCTGCTCTAAGGTAAGCACACCGCTGGCTACGTCCACCGGGTGACCGACCGTACGTCTTCCGCTGCCATGTGACATCGCCTTCTATGCTCCCCTCTGAGGAAGGCCCAACTGGCCTTGGGGTTCACCGTCAACCAACGCCGCTTCGACCGAAGAGTCCCAACTTGCGGAGTGCTTTGACTCTTTTGAGGAGTCCCTTGACGATGGCGGTCCAAGTGGGCATCGGGAAGCCACCGATGAGCACGTTGGGCGAGCCGATGGTGATCGCCCCGAGGGTGCCGGGGGGCACGCACGGGTCTTTGCCCATCGCCGCGCCGAGGGCCATGGCTACGGCGTCGGCCGCCATCTGGGCGGCCATCATGCCGGCGCTTAACCCCAGCGCGGACGACATGGCCGCGCCGTCCTGCGCCTCGACGGCTTCAATCGCGGTGCCGGCTATCGACGCGACCTGGGCGACCTTCCCCGCGGCCGCCATCACCTTCATCGTGACCGCCAGCGCCTTCTTCGCCGCCGCGATCAGGCCGCGCGCCGCCGCGCCGGCCGGGGGGACGGGCTTGCAGTGATAAGTGATGTCCAGCACCCGCGCCGCGCGCGCCCCGCCGATGAAGACGTTGGACGAGCCGGTGAAAATCTCGAAGATCGGCGGGAGCCCGCAGCACGTCGGGTTGAAGCCCAGGTCGCCGCAGCGCGCGGCCGGCAGACTGTTGATGAGCACCTGGACGCACGTGCCGAGCATCACCGGGCCGATGGGCGGCAGCGGCGTCGGCGGGACGGGCGGCGGCCCGCTGGGCGGGTGCGCGACGTGTGCGTGGGGGATGCCTATCGCGAGCGAGGTCAGGCGGGCGGCGGGGAAAGACGGCAGCGCCTGCGCGATAGACTTGGTGGCGACGGCGAACCCCTCGTTCAGCAATTCGGTGGGCTTCGAAGGGATGCTGATGATCGCGCCGATGCCCGCCGAGAGCGTTTTCAGCGCGTTCGGCGGACGCGGCGGGGGATGCGGGTTCGGGGCGGTGGGGGTGCTCATGCCGAGACCTCCTCTCTCTCCAGCCGCTTCAGCTCGGCCTCAACGGCGGCCAGCTTGTCGCGCCGGCGGAGCCGCGGGTAGACGCGGCGCAGGTGTTCCAGGTTCGTCTTGAGGAAGGCCGGCAGCTCGGTGTTGCGGCTCAAGGTGGCGGCGTCCTCCCAGCTTCTGGTCGCGCGGACGTAAGCCCCCTGCTGCTCCTGACACAGCCCGCGCCATTCGAGCGCCCGGGCCTTACTCTCCGCGTCGAGCATGTGCCCCGCCAGCTTGTCCCAGTTGTCGTAATACTGCTCAGCCTCCGCGTACTGCCCGAGCTTGTACGCCACGTCGCCCAGGGCCTTCGCGAGCGTGGCCAACACCACCGGCACCTGCGCGGCCAGCGCGGGCGTGATGGCGCATTCGTACCAGCGCTGCGCCCTGCCCAGGTCTTCGTTCCGTTGATAGACGTCGCCGATCCCGTTCATGACCAGCGCCTGCATCAACTGGTTCTCGGACTGCTGGTAGTGACCGAGCAGGACTTTGTACCGGGCGAGGGCGTCCGCGATGCGGTTGTGCGCCGTGTCCAGCGAGGCGAGCGTGAACAGCGACTGCATCCGCTCCTCGACGGAGAGGTCTTCGTCTGCGACCTCCTCTTCGAGGCTGGCTGCCACCGCCTCGGGGCCGAAGTCCACCCTGTTCACGCGCACGCGCGGGGCCTCTGTGAACTGCCGCGCGCGCTGTTGGGGCTCGGCCTCGTCCCGGAAGATGAGGCGGAGCCCGCGCATCCAGGGTTTTATGCCCGCGCGGGGTATGAAGGAGGAGACCAGATTCAGGTAGGCCGGCCGGTCGGCGATCTCCTGCGGGAACATGGCCCACACAAGGCGGTGTCCGCCCTCGCGGGGGACGAGCGTGCGGGCGAAGCAGATCAGCTCGCGGAGCCGCTCGGCGGGCGGCTGCCGCGCGTCCGAAAGCGTCTCCGGCAGCGGCGGGAAGACGGGCAGCCCCTCGGCCGCGAGCCCCTCGCAGGCCAGCCGGTGCTCCTCCCTGAAGCGGTCGACCGCGACCGAAACGAACGAGGCGGGCGAGATGAAGCTGTCGGCGGAGATGAAGTAAACGTCCGTCTCCGTCGCCTGCTCGACGTCGCGCAGCAGCTTGAGCGCGATGGGCAGATCGTCCGCCGCGCAGGCGGCCAGCATGAGCAGGTCGTCGCGCTGCTCGACGAAATCTGCGATCCCCTCGCGGGCTGTGTCGAAAAGTCTGCGCATCGCCCCGACCTAGTTGATCTTCACCAGCGCCCCGGTGATGTCGTGCTTGCCGACGGCCGACGAGACGATGGCCGCGCCCGAGGTGGCGACCTGCGCGGTGTTGCACGTCACGCTCTGGTTGCCCACGCCCATCTTCACCTCTTGGGTGCCGGTGGTCGAGACCTGGGGCGCGGAGGATTCGATCTTCTCGCTGCCCACGACCTGGATCAGCCTGGCGGTGAGTTTGACGGTGCCGTCGGCGAACATCTCCAGCTTGCTCGCCCCCGTGGTGAGCGTGATCTTGGTGCCCGAAGTGATGAGGATGTCGTTGGTCACGTTGGTCGTCTGCGTGTCCTCGTACGTCTCTTTGAGGGCGGCCTTGACGTGATAGGTGGCGGTGTTCGCCGCCACGTCGTGCGAGTAGGTGCCCTCCGTGATCGTGATCGCGGTGGCCTTCTTGACCGTCTCGGTGTGGGTGCCGTCCACGCTGATGGTGCGGTTGTTGTGGACGGTCTGGGTGTCGTCGTTTATGACGGTCGTGGTCATGTCGTGCTCGACGGTCGTGCCCATGTCGTACTGCGCGTGGACGGTGATCTTCTCCTTGCCCGCCGTGTCGTCCATCGACATCTCGTTGTAGCCCTTCCCCTTGTGCGTGTTCGATTTGAGCCCGCTCACCACCTTCGACCCCGGGAGCGCGTACGGCGGCATCTGGTCGGCGTTGTAGACCCGGCCGGTGATGATCGGCTGGTCGGGGTCGCCCTCGATGAAGTCCACGACGACCTCCTGGCCGATGCGCGGGATCGACATCGAGCCCCAGCCCTTGCCGGCCCACGGCTGCGAGGCGCGAATCCAGCAGGAGCTGTCGGCGTCGTACTTGCCCTGGCGATCCCAGTGGAACTGCACCTTCACCCGCCCGTACTTGTCTGTGAAAATCTCCTCGCCCTTGGGGCCGACGACGACGGCCGTCTGCGTCCCCTGAACGAACGGCTTGGGCGTGACCCGCGGAGGGCGGAACGGCACGGCCAGGGGGATGCACGTGAAGCTGTTCTCGTAGCTGAACTCGGCGCTGCCCGAACGGTAGTTGTCCGAGAGCCGCCCGGCGTGCTGGACGCCGGTGAGCACATATTCGCCCTCGGCGTTGAAGTGGCGGTCGACGGTGAACTTGTGCCCGGCCGCGAAGTGACGGCAGTTGCCGGCGCCGCGGATGACGAGGCCGGGCACGGCCTCCTCCTGCATCCGGATGCCGGCCGTCCGCTCGTTGTCCTCGAATATCTTTTGCAGGTCGGCCGAGCGGTCGCCGCCCCCCTGGTTGACGCCGTCGAAGCGCTGCGCATACTCGCCGGGGAAGTCGTAGATTTCGAGCGCGTCGTTGCCGCCGACCTTCAGCTTGTGCTTGACCTTGCCCACTTGCACGCTCTCCATGATGGTCTTCTCGGCTTCGAGGTGCTTGTGCGGGAGTTCGAAACAGTGATCCCAGAGCGTCACCTTGCCCGAGCGCAACTCCTGCACCTTCTCCCAGCTGTAGACGCGCAGGTCTTCGCGGTTGCCCCCCGAGACCTTTTCGAAAGTCACCGTGCTCTTGCCCGGCTCCGGCGAGATGCCCGGGTGGCTCTGCGGCGTGTTGGCGAGCACCATCTTGTGGCCGTCGGCGGTGTGCCTGAAGAAGTAGTAGATGCCCTCCTCCTCCATCAGGCGGCTGGCGAAGTTGAAGTCCGTCTCGCGGTACTGGACGCAGTAGTCGCGCGGGTGGAAGGTGCCCTGAATCTCGTAGGCCACGTCGAGGCCCGCCAGCACCTTCTTCAGGATGTCGGGGACGGACGTGCGCTGGAAGATGCGGCTCTGCGCCCGCTTGGTGAGCAGCCAGAACTGGGGCACGACCGTCATCTGGTACGAGGTGAAGGTGTTGTCGCGCTCGCCCTGGCTGATGCGGTTGCAGATGCCGCTGAAGTAGCGCCACTTCTCTTCGGGCAGCGAGACCTTGATCGCGACCTTCTGCCCGAGCAGCTTGTCGAAGGCGATCACGGTTCTGTTCTCGGCCACCAGGTCGAGTTGAAAGCCGAAGAGTTGGGAGACGGCCTCCCTGCCGACGAAGCCCGTCAGGAGCAGGGCGTCCGGCCCCAGAGGGGTGTTGACGGTCATCGGCCGGTCTGCCTGTACGTATGTTGACATGATGGCACCTCCCGCTTTCTGCCTGAGAGACTGGCCGCCCCGTTCAGACTTCGGCCGTCTCCCCCTTCAGTGCAACTCGACGTGGTAATGATCGCCCTCCACGACGACGCGCCCGCCGACCTTCGAGACGGCTGTCTTTAAAGACCCCAGATTTGTCGTCGCCTTCCTGACGTCGATGGCGTTGCTGCGCAGGTGGTTCGAGATGTAGCTCCCGCGTTCTACCTGGGCCTCGATGGTCTTCTGTATCTCCGCCACGGCGACCGTGGGATTGTCTTTGTGCGCCCGGTAGGCTTTCAGAATCTCGTCGATCAGGGTCTGGCTCCGGTAGAGGTTCTTGACCTTGGTCTCGCCCTCTCTGACTATCTTGTCGTACATCGCCCTGGCTTGGCGGTCCGGCGGGCGATAACCGCTGGTCACCGTCAGGCCGTTGCCGGTGAGCTTGAAATACTCGTCCGCGAGGTTGGCGACCTTCTCCCGCATGCCCGCGGTGATGAGGATTCCGCCGGCCTCCCTAAAATGCTCGACCCGGGCGGGGCCGTGGGCCGCCGAGGGTTGCTTGCTCGTCCACAGCCCGTTCGGGCCGGGCGTCGGCGTCGGCACGCGGCACATCGTCCCGTCATCGACGACGACGGGCTCCTCGGCATAGCACATCGGGCCTGGTTTTTTTCCGCCGGCCACCGCGCGTCTCGCTCCTCAAGGAACCGAAGGAATAGCGGGCGCCTCTTCGTCGGCGCCGTCGCCGTTTGGCGAAAAACGGTATTGAAACTCCCTGCTCTCGCCGACCGAAACGTGCACGCCGGAGACCGTCTCGCTGGCGGCCATGCGCGAGAGGAACTCGCCGGACATCTCGGGCAGGAGCGTGCGTGTCAGGATGTGGTCAACGTTGCGCGCACCGCTCTCGACCTCCTGGCAGCGGTCGGCAATTTCGCCGACGACCGCCGCGTCATAAGTAAAGCCGGCCCCGTGGTTCTCCGCCAGCCGCCGGCCCACGCGGCCGAGCTGAAGCTCGATGATCTGGCGCATGACTACGTCCGAGATCGGGTAGTAGGGCACGACGACCATGCGCCCGAGCAGGGCAGGCTTGAAGACCTTGAGCAGCTCCGGGCGGATCGCCTCCGTCAGCGGGCCGGGGTCGGGCTTGGTCTCCGGGTCGGCACAGAGCCTCATGATCGTGTCCGCAGAGGCGTTGGTGGTGAGCAGGATGACGGTGTTCTTGAAGTCTATGTCGCGCCCCTCACCGTCTTCGAGCACGCCCTTGTCGAAGACCTGGTAGAACAGCTCCATCACGTCCGGGTGCGCCTTCTCCACCTCATCTAGCAACACGACCGAGTAGGGCTTGCGCCTGACGGCCTCGGTCAGCACGCCGCCCTCGCCGTAGCCGACGTAGCCCGGCGGCGACCCCTTGAGCGACGAGACCGTGTGCGACTCCTGATACTCGCTCATGTTGATCGTCACCAGGTTGCGCTCGCCGCCGTAGAGCGCGTCGGCGAGGGCGAGCGCCGTCTCCGTCTTGCCGACCCCGCTCGGCCCCACCAGCAGGAAGACGCCGACGGGGCGCCGCGGGTCGGTCAGGTTGGCGCGCGCCGTGCGGATGCGCTGGCTGACGGCCTCAAGCGCGTGCGACTGGCCGACGACCCTCCGTTCGAGTCTTTCGCGGAGCGCGAGGACGGTGTTGATCTCGTCGGCCAGCATCCGGCCGACGGGGATGCCCGTCCAGCCGGAGATGACTTCGGCGACCACCTGCGAGTTGACGCAAGCCTGCATCAAAGGCGTCTCGCCCTGCGCCAGCTCGAGCTCGTCGTTGAGCCGCGCCAGTTCCGCGCGCATCACGTCCGCGTCGGCCGGCGGGAGTTCGACGCCCGGCGGCAGCGCGGCCGCCGCGGACGCAACCGCCGGCGCCGCCGCGCCGTCGCCGCTCACGGCCTGCGCCGCGGCGGTCAGGCCGGCGCGCGCTTCGAGCCTCGCGCGCACGTCGTGAATCCGTCCGATGATCTCGCGCTCGCGCTCCCACTGGCCTTTCAAACGCTCGTGCCTCTCGGCCTCGGCCTCCCTCGCGGCCCTCAGCTCCTCGATGCGCCCGCCGTGGTCGGCTCCGGTGACGGTCTCGCGCTCGAGCGCCCTAATCTCGACCGCGAGCCGGTCGAGACGGCGCAGCGTGTCCTCGACGGCCGGGGGCGTTGCGCCCTGCCCGATGGCGACGCGCGCGCAGGCCGTGTCGAGCACGCTCACGGCCTTGTCCGGGAGTTGGCGCCCGGAGATGTAGCGGTGCGAGAGCTTGACGGCGTCCTCGACGGCCTCGTCGAGGACGCGCACGCGGTGGTGGCTTTCGAGCGCGCCGGTCAGCCCGCGCATCATGACGGTGGCCTGCTCCTCGGTCGGCTCCTCCACCTTGACGACCTGGAAGCGGCGGGCGAGCGCCGCGTCCTTCTCGAAATACTTCTTGTACTCGGCCCAGGTGGTCGCGGCGATGGTGCGCAGTTCGCCGCGCGCGAGCGCGGGCTTGAGCAGGTTCGCGGCGTCGGACTGGCCGGCCTGCCCGCCCGCGCCGATCATCGTGTGGGCCTCGTCTATGAAGATGATGACCGGCCGCGGGGACGACTTCACCTCTTCGATGACGGACTTGAGGCGGTTCTCGAACTCGCCCTTGATGCCCGCGCCCGCTTGCAGGAGCCCGAGGTCGAGCGTGCGGACATCCACCGCTTTGAGCGGCGGCGGCACGTCGCCCTGCGCGACGCGGAGCGCGAAGCCTTCGACGACCGCGGTCTTGCCCACGCCGGCCTCGCCCGTCAGGATCGGGTTGTTCTGGCGGCGGCGGGTGAGGATGTCCACGACCTGCCGTATCTCGAAGTCACGCCCGAGCACCGGGTCAATCTTACCTTCGCGCGCCCTGGCCGTGAGGTCTATCGTGTACTGGTCGAGGGCGGGCGTCTTGCCGTCCGCCGGGCGCGCCTGAGGCGCGCCGTCCGCCGGGCGCGCGGCGGAGTTGGCGGCCGCCTTGTCCTCGGCCGAGCCGGCGGCGAGGTCGGTCAGGTTCTTCTTCAACGTCTCGACCGAGATGAGGCCGAACTCATCGGAGACGGCGTCCGCGCGCCACGCCGTCTCCTCGTTCGCGAGCAGGGCGAGCAGCAGGTGGCCGGAGCGTATCTTCGCCGCCCCGTAGTCAACGGACGCCAGCAGCCACGCACTCTCCAGCAGCCGGAGCACGCCCGGCGACAAAGAGGGCGTGTTCGCGTTACCGGTCTTGAACCGGCCGAGCGCCTGCGTGAGGTCTCTGTTCAGCCGGGCCGGTTCGACCCCGAAGTGGCGCAGGATGCGCGCCACGTCCGTGTCCGGCGCCTCGAAGAGCTTGAGCAGGAAGTGCTCAAGCTCCACGTCGTAGTTCGTCCGCGACAGGCACAGGCCCGCCGCCGCTTCGAGCGCGTTGCGGCAGGCGTCATTCAGACGGCCGATCAGCGATTTTAGATTGAGGTTCATTGCCGCAACCTTCCTGCGTCCGCACGAGGCCTCCCGCCCTTCAATTGACGGCGGCCGACTGCTCGCGCAGGACGACCTGCGAATCGTCGCCGGCGAACGGGAGCGTCTTGAGCCAGGTGTTCCAGCCGAGCCTCGGGCGCGCGTCGCCGCGCGTGTTCAGAGCGCAGGCGGGAACCTCCGAGGCCATGAGAATTAGCTGCACGTCGAAATCCAGCTCCAGGCCGGCGAGGAACCGCGTGAGGTCTGTGACGGGCTTGAACGCCGAGCCCACCGGCAGGAAGGCCGTGAACTGTTCGAGCGTCAGCGGCCCCAGCTTCAGGCGGAACTTCGACTGGTCGTCCCAGACCCGCTGGCCTGCGATGGTGCTGACGCCGAGCAGGCTGTTGGCCGTCCCCAACCGCGTCACGCTCTCCTCGTCCAGCGTGAACCACTGGCCCGAGAACTGTTCGAGGCGGGCCGTCACCCCGAAGTAGTCGCCGACCGCCGCCTCGATGGCGCTCGCCGAGTGGGGCCGCTGCGCGATCAGGCCGCAGTACTGGAGCAGGTTCTCGTCCGGGACGCTGAGTCGCCCGAGCAGCTCACCCGTGCCCAGGCCGACGAAGGCGAACAGGTACGCTGTGAAGCGGTCGTCGCCGCGGCGCTCGTACGCGATGGGGAAGCGGTGCTTCTCCCACGCGCGGAAGAAGAGCGAGATCAGCCGGTGGTTGAAGAGGTCGAGGAACGCCCAGAGCGCCGTGTCCTTCTCCTGTACGCGCTCGGCCAGAAGTTCGGTGTAGTGATTGGGGAGGACGCCGAGCGGGCCGGTCAGCCCCATGAAGGCCACGACCATCTCCGGCGGCGCGTCCGCCCCCGCGCCGTCGCCCGAGATTTCGTGAATCTGGCTCGCGGGGAACTCGAGCGAGACGCGCGTGCGGAAGCGGACGGCCTCGCGCGCGGGCTGGCCGTCGCGGCCGACGGCCAGCCGCCGCGGGTCGGTTCTTTCGAGCAGGCGCACCGCCTGGAAAAAGTCGAAGCGGTGCGCCTCGTCGAAGAGGGTTTTGATTAGAGGAGAGTCTGCTCTCCCGCCCTCGGTGGCCATTGCTTCAGATACCCTTCGCGTTGCCTGGTCTTCGCTACCAGTTGGCTGAACGAGTTGAGCGACACGTAGAGGCCCAGGAACCTTTCGAGCACGGCGGCCAGCAGAAAGACGCCGCCGCCGCGGTACTGATCTTCGTCGAACTCGACGGTCGTCTCGACGCCGCGGACGAAGCCCGTGCCGATGCGCGAGCCGGTCTGCCTGACGACGCGGCGGCTGGTCACCTTCTCGATGCCCGCGATCTGCCTGCGCGTCGCCGCCGAGTCCATGAAGTCGTAGAGCAGCAGAATCTCCTGGAGCGCGTCCGGTGCACCGCGGCCGTCCCCGCCGACGATTGAAAGGTGGTTGAGCGAGAGGTGCGAGATCAGCCGCCAATGCGCCCCGCGGCGCGGCGGCGGCCGGAGGGTGCCGGTGGGACCCTTCAGGAAGCGCAGGCGCGAGACCGGCCCAGCGCCCTCTATGTCGAGGACTCCTTTAGGCCCCTCGATGTCCACTTCACCCGGGAGGTCTCGGTTCGTGCAGAGCGTGCGGACGGTGATGACCTCGGATGCCGGCGCGCGCACGTCGAACTTCAGGTCGACGAGCGAGAGGTAGACCTCCGTGCCCGGATCGTGCTCCCTCTGCGAGGGGCGGCGGGTCGCGTACCAGAACGCCTGCTCCTGGTCGCGCGCGTAGGCATGGCGCAGCGAGTAGAAGGGGTGAAACTCGCGCGACTTCTCCAGCCCCGGCGCGATGGCCACCACCGACTCGATGGAGTAGACCTCGGTCGTCGTCTGGTGGTGCGCGTCCGGGACGACGCGGTACTCGTGCTGCTGGTGGTTGAGCTGGATCGGCTCGGCGTCTTTGCTGAACAGGTTGACGATGGGCGTGCAGCCGAGCTGGAACGTGTCGGCCTTCACGCTCGACGAATGTATGCGGGAGACGTTGCGCAGGAAGAGCGCGATCTCGAACCGGTCGCCGAACCCCGCGCGCCCGGCCTCGTCGAGCCCCGTCACGTCGAAGAAGAGGAACTTGTCCGGGAAGGCGAAGTATTCCGTCAGCAGGCGGTAGCCGGCGAACGAGCGGGGCGTGTAGGGCAGCAGCCCTTCGTCGGGCTCGAAGCCGACGGCCCTGAGGCCGCCGGGGACGGGCGCGGGCGACTCGTCTGTCGCGTCGGCCGGGCGCAACTCCACGCGCACGAGGTTGTTGAAGAGCAGCTCGTAGAGCGGGTAGACGAGTTGCGACTCGCCGTTGAGGTAGAAGCGCAGCCGGTCTATCGGGCGCTTCTGCTCCTCGGCGCCGCGCTTGAGTTCCGAGAGCGGCCCGCCGAGGCTGCGCACGCCAATCTTCACCACCGCCTCGGCCCACTTCCCGTGCGCGTCGGCCGGGGCGAGCGATTCGAGCGAGGCCGAGGTGACCGCCAGCGGCCACAAGTCCACGGGGTAGCAGGTGCGGAACCGGCAGCGGTTACCCTTGTTCTCAACTAACGGCGAGTGGAGTTGCGTCCCGCGTTCTACCGTGTGACCTCCCGTCACCGCCCCGTCCACGGGGTTGAGCATGAACTGCGCGATCGCCATCGAAGGGATGGGGGCGAGGTAGTGCGGGTAGAGGACGTTGAGGAGCGACTCGGTGACTTCGGGGAACTCGTCGTCAACCTTGAGGTGGACGCGGCCCGCCAGGAAGGCGACGGCCTCGATCAGCCGCTCGACGTGCGGGTCGTCGCACTCGTTAGGTTCGAGTTGGAGGCGCCCGGCGACCTTGGGGTACTTCTGGGCGAACTCCGCACCCATCTGCCTGAGGAAGGTCAGCTCGCGCTCATAGTACCCGTATAGTTCGTCACGCATCATCTATCCTGAACGACGTACCAGCCGCTGCCGAGTTGCAGCGACGTGTCGAACGTCACGGGCACCGGCACCGGCTTCACCCTCAAGCTCGCGTCCACCCTGAAGTGCATGGCCCGCTCGATCTCGCTCACGGGCTCGACGGTCACGACGACGTTCTCCAGCCGCGGCTCGAAGGTGGAGATGGCGTCTTCGATGGCCCGCCCCATGCGTTTCAGGTCGGCCGGGTTCTTAGAGCTGTAGGTCGTGAAGTCCGGCAGCCCGTAGACGGCCAGCGAGTTGTTGACCTCCTTCAGGTCGGCCGGCACTCCGGTGACGGCCCGGCGCGTGTTGAGCAGCCGTTCGAGGTCGCGGATCACGGCCTGCTTCAACTGGCGCAGATCCGGCGGGCGCTGCTCTTCGGGGTCGTGCGACACCCCTGGCTCCTCGTCGATCAGACGGTCGAGCACCGAGGGTTTGATGCGGCTTTCGTAGAAGGTTCTCGACATCGGGGTCGTGGGCGCGGCCCTTCGGCCACGGGGCGGGCCGCCGGCCTGAACTGACGGGCGGACAGTTCTTCAGAATCCCCGGAGAGCACCGCCGTCCGCCCGCTCCGGCGGCCGGTGTGCCAGGGGAATTCTGAAGAACCGCGGGGACGCTCGACGCCCCCGCGCTCCGCGACGCGGGGCGGCCGGCCTAGACCTCCGCCGTCTGTTTCAGGTCGTAGCCGACCTTGACGGCGCCGCCGAGGGTGCCGTCCGCGTTCTGCTCCTTGTACTCGACCTCGATTTTGGCGAAGTTGAGGCCGACCTCGTCCCTCGGGATGACGCCGTTACCCTCGGGCGGGGTGGCCGTCCGGTAGTAGGAGACCAGCACGTCCGACAGGGTGTAGGTCAGGTAATCCTGCTGCCCTTTACCGGCCTTGCGGCACGTCAGCACGGCGCTCTTGATGTGCTGCCCCGTGGCGCAGGCCAGTATCAGCTTGGGGCTGGACTTGTTCACGTCCATGGTGAACTTGAAGTCACGCATGGCGACCTTGCCGGAGCCCCCGCCCTTGTTCGAGGAGAACGTCCCGTCGTTGTTGGCCTCCCAGCTAAACGAGTCGAGCTGTATCTCCCCCTTATGCTTGGAGTCCTGGCTCTCGCCTTCGATGCCGTCGATTTTGAGGAAGTAGTCCCGGTCTGCCATCTTCTTACTCTCCTTCCACCGGTTGGGGTGATTCGCAAACTAAGGTGCGAGGCTGTCTGGTGATGCCACGCCAGCAAGTCCCCGGCCGGGGACTTAGACGCCGTGTGGGTTCGGTGACTGGCGGCAGCGGGGCCGTGAGTCAACCCGTCACTGGCAGGTGCGCCGCGTCGGAGAGGTCTCCCGCGGCTCCGGGCGGTAAGGCCCGCCCTTCGTCGCCGGCCGCCGGCACGGGGAGCGCAGGCGCCTTCCCGTGCCGACTGCCGGAGTGGTTTACGGCTTAGCCGGGGGCGGGAGTGCCGCCACCAGCCGCAACGCGATTGTCAGCTCGTCGAGCTGGAAGTGTGGGCGCAGGTAGGCCGCCGCCTTGTAAGCCCCCGGCTTGCCGGGAATCTCCTCCACGTCGATCCGCGCCTCGCGCAGTGGGAACTGTGCCTTGACGCTCGGCGATGCCGCGTCGTCGGCCGACACGTAGCTGGAGATCCACGTGTTCATGTAGCGCTCGCAGTCCTCGCGTGACATGAAGCCGCCGATCTTGTCGCGCATGATGGCCTTCAGGTAGTGCGCGATCCGCGAGGTGGCGAAGATGTAGGGCAACTGCATGGAGAGCCGCGCGTTGGCGTTGGCCGAGGGCTTGTTGTACTTAGGCGGCTTGTTGGGCGTATTCGCCGTGAAGAACGCGGCGAAGTCGCGGTTCTTGTGGTGCACCAGGGGGATGAACCCCAAGTCCGCGAACTCCCGGTCGCGCCGCTCGGTGATGGCGATCTCGGTGGGGCACTTGAGCGCGAGGTCGCCCTCGTCGGTGCGGAAGGTGTGCGTCGGCAGCCCCCGCACCATCCCGCCGCCTTCGGGGCCGCGGATGGCGACGCACCAGTGGTAGAGCGAGAACGCCTCGGTCAGCCGCGTGGCGAACGAGTAGGCCGCGTTGCCCCAGAGGTACTTCTTGTGGTCTTTGCCGTCCACGTCCTCCTTGAACTCGAAGGTTTCGGTCGGCTTGTCCTTGCCGTAGGGCACCCGCATCAGCGTGTGCGGGAGGCACAGCCCCACGTAGCGCGAGTCCTCCGACTCGCGGAATCCCTGCCACTTGATGTGCTCCTTCGTGCTCGTGAGCTTCGCCAGGTCGCGCACCTTCGTCAGTTGGGTGAACGAGTCCCAGCCGAACATCTCCGGCGAGGCGGCCGAGATGAAGGGGGCGTGGGCGGCGGCGGCGACCCCCGCGACATTCTGGAGCAGCGCCACGTCCTGCTGGCCGTTCGAGAACTCGTAGTCGCCGACCAGCGCGCCGATGGGGTCGCCGCCGTACACGCCGTACTCCTCGTCGTAGACCTGCCTCCAGAGGTGCGACTGGTCGAACTCGGACGCATCCTCGAAGTCGGCCAGCAGTTCCTTCTTCGACACGTTCATGACGCGGATCTTGAGCATCGTGCTGGTCTCGCTCTCGAACACGAGATGGCGCAGGCCGCGCCACGAGGCTTCGAGCTTCTGGAACTCCTCGTGGTGCATGATCTCGTTGAGCTGCTCCGAGATGACCTTGTCGATGTCGGAGATGCACTTCTGAATCCGCTTGACGGTGTTCTTGGAGACGGTCTTCCCCGGCGGCACCACTTCCAGCAAGAAATCGGAGAGCATGCTCTTGGCGGACTCGCGCTGGTCGTTATCGCGCACGCGCATGTCGTCGATGAGCCTTTCCAGCAGGCTCTGCTGCTCCTCGATCACGACCGACTCTGCTTTCATCTGCTCCGAGTCACTGGACATTGGGATCCTCCTTCGCCTCGCCGTCCGCGGAGCCGGCGCCGATTCCCAGCGCGTCGCCGAGTTCCTTCTGCGACTCGTCGTTCCTGATGATCTCTGTCAGCAGGCCCTCCAGTTTGTCGTTGCCGTCCATCTTCGCCAGCAGGTCGGAGAGGTTCTTGCGCTTATCGATGAGCTTCTTCAGTTCGGGAATCTTCTGCACCAGTTCGTCGGGCTCGAAGTCCTTCATCTTCTCGAACCGCACCTCGACGCTCATCTCGGTGTCGTCTTTCTGGATTTTGTTGTCGACGCGGAAGGCCAGGCGTGGCCCTATCCTCTTCAGCACGTCGTCGAAGTTGTCGCGGTCGATATCCACGAACGTCCGGTCCTTCACGGGCTTCCGCGGCTCGTCCGGGTGCGGCTTGCCGGAGTAGTCGCCCAGCACCCCGATCACGAACGGCAACTCCTTCATCACTATGGCGCCGTCGAGGAACACCTCGTATTTGATCTGCACGTGCGGCGGGCGCACGCGGCCGACTTTATCCTGCGTGCTCGGGTTACCACTTGCCATGGGGACTGCTCCTTTCGGAATTTATTCGTAGGTAGGACGAGATCATTTCTCGTCGGAGGACTTTCCGTCGTCGGGCTTAAGCCCGAGAGTCTCGCGCAGACCGCCCAGCACGCTGCCGTCCTTGATGACCTCTTTCAGCCACGCTTCGAGCGGCATCTTACTCCAGTTTATAGCCCGTTGCACCAAATATGAGATGGGGCTGTGCGGCTCGTGGATGCGAAAGTATTCGGCCGCCTCGGCCAGCCGGTTGAGCGCGTCCTGCCGGGTCTGAACCGGCCCGGTCGCCACAGGCCGCGCCGCCGGGGGCATCTCCTCGTTCCGCCCCATCTTGTCGTTAGAAGGGCCGGGCGGGGGCGGCGGGGGCGGCGGCAATTCCGGGGGGCGCTGCCCCGTCACGATCTCCTCGACGAGCGAGTGGAGGTCGTCGAGCACACGCCCCAGGGCGCTCAGGCTCGGCGCGTCTACGCCGTACTTCTCGTCCGCCACGCTGCTGAGCGAGGAGAGTTCCTCCCGGCACTCCCCGAGCAGGACGTAGGTCTTCTCGTAGAAATCCGGCCCCGTCGCCTTCGTCGCTTTACGCCAATCTTCGGTGGTGATCTTACCCTGCTCGGCGGCGCGGGCCTTCAGCTTCTCGATGTCGTCCAGACGCCTCTGGTCAAGCCCCTCAAGGCTCTCGGGGATGTCGAACTGCGCGGCCTCCTGCCAGTCGTGGTAGGAATAACTGCCGCCGCCGGTCGTGTAAGCGACCGGCTGTCCCTGGACGGCTAAAGTGACATCGTTGTTCAGCGTGCCGAGCATGTTGGCGCGGGGCACGGGGCTGCCATCTCTCAGCTCCGGGTAGAGCCGATCCCAGTACAGTTCATGAAGGCCGCGCATCACCTTCAGCCCGTCGCGCAGGCCCGCGAAGCCTTCGACCTTGACGAGCGCCTCGCAGAGCCAGGAGCAGACTTGAATGTCTTTGGTGCGGGTGGCGAGCGCCTCGGTCGTCAGCTCGATGACCAGCTTCCAGTCGGCCGTCTTCCTCTCCTTCGTCTCCCAATCGCCGTACGAAGAGATGTCGTCCGAGCGGCGCGCCTCCTTGACCTCGTCGTACAAGGTCTTGTTTCCGCCGGGCTTCAGGGGCGCGTACCGCAGGGACTCGCCCGCGGGGTTGTCGCCGGGGATGGGCGCGAGCTGGGCCGCGACATCTACGGCCTCCGGCGTCCGGGGAATTATTCCTGCTTGAGCCGACACCGCTACCACTCCTTTCTGCACTTACGACGCGGCCGGTTCCGCCGCGGGCGGGGCCGGGCGGAACTCCACCGCCCTCGCCTCGAACATCGCCCTGGCTTCGCCGTCCACCAGGAACATCCGCAGACCGGCCCCCCGGTAGATGCCCTCGCCGGCCTCCAGCCACTCGGTCAGCCGCCCCAGCCGGACTTGATCGTCGTGGTGGTCGCTGGAACCGGCGTAGAGCGCGGGGATGAATACCTCGCCGGCCGACCCGTCGGGCATCAGTATCCGGGCCGGAGCCCACACGAGGTCGCGGAGATGTTTGGGCGCGTCAATCTCCAGCCGCCCGACCTGCTCGAAGGGGAGCCACGTGTACCTGTCCTTCACGACCAGCTCAAGCACGGGGCCGACGAGGTCGTCATAATCCCTGAAGTCCTGAAACTCGCTGCCGCCCCACAGTCCCGCGAGCGCGTGGCGCTCCTCCTCGGCGCGTTCGAGCAGCTCCTTAGCCGCAGGGGCGTTCCCTTCACGCAGCCGGTCGAGGGCCGAGAGGTGCAGGCCGACGTAGGCGGGCGGCTCGGTGATGAAGTGCGGCCGCAGGCCCTCGGAGAAGAGGCGGCGGCGGGCGCGCTCGGCCTTGACGTTGTTGCGGTAGACCTGCACGCCAACCTCCCGCTCGACGCTCTCGCGGCCGAGAGCGTCGAGCTGCTTCTCGGCGCGGTCGAGGTCGCCGGCGAAGCAGAGCATAACGAAGAGTGCCGTGCGCCCGGCCGCGTCGCCCGGCTTCGCCTTCACCTGGTGCGTCAACTCCTCGACGGCCGCGCCCAGCTCGCCGGCGTCGAACAACTCTTTGACCCGTGTCAACATTCGGTCTCTCCGCCGTGGCGCTCAGCCCTGCGGCTTCGCCCGCAGACTCTTAGGGGCCTTCAACTCCGTGAACAGCTCGCGCTGGAAGATGCTCCCGCTCTTCGGCTCCAGCGTCGCGCGCACCGGCACCCCGACGCTCCACTGGAGGTTATATTGCCTGGCTTGGCCTCCGCCGCCGCCCTCCCTGAACAGCTTGAGCAGCCCCCACTCGCCGCCGACATTCTTTGGGCGCACGTCCTGCCCGCTGGCCGACATGACCGTGATGGCGGCGCCCGTTCTGTTGCCGGGCCATTCGAAGGGCAGGGACGGTTTGTCGGCCGCCGCGGCGGCGAAGCCGTCGGCGACCAGCGGCACGCCGTCAATCTCCAACTTGATGTTGGCGTCCTTCACCTTCGCCAGCGAGAGCTGGTAGGTGACCTTGGGCTGCTGAGCGCCGCCGGGGAAGAGCGCGTTCTGCAGACGTCTTACCTTACTCAAGTAGGTGACGAACTCGGGCGAGAACAGTTCCGCGGACTCCCGCTTGACCGACCAGTCGTCCTCGAAGTACGGGCGGAGCCGCTCGTTGAAGAACTTCGTCAGCTCCCCGTCCTGCGGGTTGAAGAACCGGGCGATGTTTTCGACGGAAGCGTCGTTGCCGCCGTCGCGGAACGGGAAGTCGGCCTCCAGCGCCTGCGCCTTCTGCGAGAGCTGCTGCCAGAGTTCTTCGACCTGCCTGAGGTCGGCCCCGGCGAGCTGCGTGTTCAGGTTGTCGAGCGGCTGCCTGAGCAGGTCGGCCGCGGCCTTGCTCGGCGGCGTCGTGTTGAGGCGGCCGCCTTGCAGGAGGTCGCCGACCTCGCGGCGCGCCTCGCGGAGCTTGACCGGGTCGGTGCCCGACTGGAACGCTTTCGCGATGGCGGGCAGTTGATTGTCGTTCTTCTTCAGCTCGTCGGCCACATTCTTGAGCTGTGTGCGGTAGAGGGACAGCGGCTGCTGGCCCGCCTTGCCGGCCACGAACTCGATGACCGGGCAGAACTCCTTCGCCACCGAGGTGTCCGCGCACTGGGTCGCCCTCCGGCCGAAGAGCCCCCCGAGCCAGCCGAAGAGGCCGCTGCTCGGCGACGAAGAGACGTTGGTCTGCCGCGCCACCTCGCGCAGCACGCTGTCGACGGGCGAGGTGCTGTCAGACATGATGCCGAGGGCCTTGACCTCGTCCCCCTTGTCATCGTATCCGCGCACCTTGATGCCCTGGAGGAACTTCCGCCACTGATCCGTGTAGTCGCGGTAATAGCTCTCGACCAACTGCTTCTTCTGCACCTCGTTGCTCTGCTCGTCCCTCTTCACCCCCTCCATCACCCAGTCGTACTGGCCGATCTTCTTCTGGGCGGACTCGAACTCGTCGAGTATCCTGCGGTAGCCCTCGACGGTGTAGCTGGCGGGGACGAACGACGAGCTCGTCAGGATGTTGCCTTCGAGGGCGCCGGGGATGGTCTCCAGGCTGACCCGCTTGAGTTCCCCGTTCACGTCGTTCGTGATCTCTTTGTAGACGCGCTCGGGAATCGGGTAGGCGACCAGCTTCTCCTTCACCTGCCTGACGAGCGTCGCGTCGTTCTGCGGGTGCGGCACGTCCGGGCCGGTGCGGTCGGCCTGCCTCGAGTAGAAGTCGAGTTGGCGCAGCGCCACGTCCTCCATGTCGGGCGGCGAGAGCGCCGCCCACTTCCCTTTCAACTGGTTGTAGAGGAACGTGGACTCAACCTTATCCGGCCTGACGAGCATCAGGTACGCCTTGAGGCGGTCGTAGTGGGAACCGAGGACTTCGACCTCGGAGGCCGGTTGCGCGTCGCCGGACGTGCCGGCGGCGGCCGGCGGCGCCGCGCCGGCGACGAACAGGCGGAGGTCATTTTCGAGCCCCTTGATCGCCGGCGCCAGGAACCTCGGCTCGAACGCGTTGAAGTAGGTGCCACGCAGGGTGTCGAGTTCGCCGCCCGCGTAGAGCCCGAAGCGGTAAGAGAGCGGCGCCCCCTCGCGCTCGTTCCGGCTTAACACCTCAAGCGTCTTCCGCAACTCTTCGAGCGAGGCCAGCTCTTCGCGCGCGGCCCCCGCGTCCCTGGAGTCCTTGTTGGCGTTGGCCGCCCTGACCTGCCTGACCCTGGCTTCGCGCGAGCGCGCCTCTTTAATCAACTGCCGGTTGTTGCCGAACGAGACGATCATCCCGGCCAGAGAGACGAGCAGGAACGCGGCCGTGCACGCCAGCAGAAGGCCACTCCGCAGGTGCGGCCTCCGCCGCGTGGACTGGAGACAGGCCGCGATGTCTCTGTCGCGCAGCAGAACTTCCCGGAACAGGTCGCGCGTGAAATAACCCGCGCCCGTTCCGTCGACCCCGCCGGTGAAGTAGAACCCGCGCCAGAGCGGGCTTTCGCTGAACGGGTGGGGGCGGAAGAGCGCCGTGGCGAAGAGGCCGAGCTGCTTGCGCGCGCGGCGAAAGCTGCCGGGGAACTTGAGCACGCGGAGTTGTTCCCGCGGGGTGGCGGCCGCCAACTGCACGGGCCTGCGGCGCAGGAGCTTGTTGTAGTAGTAGCCGAACTCCGCGTCGAAGAGCGCGTGGGCTGTCGCTGCGCGTTGGAGCGGGATGGTCGTGCCCCAAGCCTGCGCCTGTTCGCCCCGGCCGAAGGTGCGGAAGAACTCGCCGAAGCCTTCGATGGCGTCGGCGCCCGTGAAGACGAGGTAGACGGGGAAGCGGGTTCGCGTGCGCTTCATCACCTCGTCGAGCCGCGCGCGGAGCACCTTCGCCTGCTGTTCGATCTGGGCCTCGTCCGAGGCGAGCAGCGCGGCGGCGCTGACGGCGATCACGAACCCGTCCAGCGGGCGGCCCTTGCGGTACTGCTTGAGCGTCTCGACCAGCGCCGCCCACTCGTCCGCGCCCGCGCCCTCGGCCTGGTAGCGCCCGCTCGTGTCCAGCAGGATGGCCGAGTCCGTCACGCGCCAGTCGCAGTGGCGCGTGGGGCGGACGAGGTTCTGCTCGGCGGCCCTCTGACTCGGCAGGGGGTGAAAGTCCAAATCCGAGTTGAGCAGCAGAGACGTTTTGCCACTCGCGGGCGGCCCCGCGATCAGGAACCAGGGCAGGGCGTAGACAGCGTCCGCCGACCGAGTCTTGCTCAGTCTAGTCCCGCGCAACCACTGCACCGTCTCTTCGGCGCCGCGCGTCAACTCCTCGTAAGTCCCTTTGGGGGGGGGCGGCTCGTCCGGGCGTTGCCGGCGTGCCGCCTCCGCCCGTCCGCCGTTCGCGGGCGCCGGCCCCCGCCCCGCCCGGCTCTTGCGGTAGTGCTGAACCACCACGGCGACCGGCCACGTCATGAGTACGAGCGCGGTGAGGACGATCCTCCACGTGAGGGCCAGCCCTAAAAACTCCCCGAGGAACCAGACCAGGAGGGCGCTGACGCCGTACACGGAGACGAGAGCGAAAAGCCCCAGCGCGGATTTAACTTGTTGAGCGGGCCAGGACATGACTTGCGGTCCGGGGTTTCTGGGTGCGGCCTGTGAGAGCCCACAAGAACGTTTCTTACGATGCTCCGGGCAGGGCCTCTTTAGACGGTGGTGTTATTTCCTCGACTCGTAACCCATTAAATGTTCTGTCAGTCAGTCGTGAAGTACGGTTTTACTCTGCGAGGGCCGCCGGGAATAATGTAAACCCTGGCGGTCGGAGCTAAATGGAAAGGCGCGGATGGTGACGGCTGCCTGTCTGAAGGTCATCCGATCTTGAAAGAGCAGGTAGAAATACGGTCAGCCTATATCTTATGTAAAATCGGTGTCAAACGTTTCATCGAACCCGGCGAGGCGTCTTCGAAGCCGCAAAGGCTTGGGCTACGGGGTCGCCTTCAGCTCGTTTTGGAGCATGACGTATAGGACGAGGAAGACGACGAGCACGACCCCGACTGCGGCCGCGACGGCGAGTTTGACCCACAACGGCACCACCGCGGGCGGCGGAAGCTGGGGCTGATCGGTCACGAGCCAGTGTGAAGACAGGGAACCCGCCCCGAGCCGGTTGCAGGCGCGCAAACGGCCGGCCACGTCCTCGACCAGCGCCTTGAACCGACCGTCGGTGAACCTTTTATACTTGCCTTTGAAACCGAGCACCAGACAGAGGTAGTAAATCTCGACCACGTCCGCGTCCGCTTCGATGTTCTTCAGCAGGCGACCCAGGTGGTTGAAAAACTCGACGCCCGCCTGGTTGTCGTGGAAGTGTTCAAGCTCTAGCGGATGCTGCTCCCACTCGTCGCGCTGGGGGAAGTCGTTGTTCAGGACCGTCGCGTCCACGAAGGCCGCGAGCGCGAACTTGGCCTCCTGGACTTCCCTCTCCGAATACCCCAGCGTCGCCCCGCCCTGCTCCAACTGCCTGAACAGGTTGTTCGCCACGGGGCGCACCTCTTCCGATGTCGGGATGACGCCCGCCCGCAGTTTCAGCACCAACTCCAACACCGGAGCGGCCAGAGTCAGAAGGCCGTTGTCGGTTCTGGCGCTGCGGCTGAAGGGCGGTTGCTGTTCGGCCACGGAGGTTGTCATGCGTCGGTTATAAATGATGGGCGGCAGGCTGAAACCTTAGCCCCGGTCGCAAAAGCCCGGAGAACGTCGCAGTCGCCTACGGCTTGACCGCGAACAGCTCGACCTTCTCGTCGGTGAATTCCATGGGGACGTGGACGGCGATGGTCTTCGAACCGTCGATGGCGTCCCACAGGTCGCCGAATTTATCCAGCGCGAAGTAGTGAAACCCGGCGCGCGTGGGGATCGGGGCCGGCGGCGGCGAGGCGTGCGTCATCGTGAGGCCCGGCTCCATCCCGCCGATCACGCCGTCGATGTCGTCGCGCGAGGCGACCTTGATGAGGCGGGGCGCGCGCTCGATCAGGCGGCCCTCCGGAATCTGCGCGTGAATGCCGAGGTAGAAGGCCGCCTCGGCGAGCAGTCGCTCGTCCGCCACCCGCCCAACGTAGACCGAATCGCGCGTCTTTTCGAGCGGTATCTGCACGTAGCGGGTCGGGATCACCCGTTCGAGGAGGTCCTTAATCTTCTCGAACAGCCAATGGAAGGTGAAGTAAAGGTTCTCGTGCTCGTACTGGACGATGTCCTTGGGGTGGACGCTGTCGTCGGGGCGGCTTTTCACCGCGAAGGTCATCAACTGCCCGGCGAGCCGGGCCAGCTCCGCGTAGAGGCGTTCGGGGTGAACGACGCGCCTGTGCGTGCCGCTCGACAGGCGGTTCAGGTGACCCAAGACCGGGATCGCCGAGTTCACGGTGTGGAGCAGCCAGAAGACAGGTATTTCTGAGGTGGTGAAGTCCGCCAGCGAGTCCGTGCGATGGCGGCGCTGCTCGGCGAGCGAACTGCTCTTGGCAATCAGCCGGCCGACGATCTGGTCGAGCGACTCCACCAGCCACGCCGAGGCGGCGGCGTTTAGTGCGGGCGGTACGTAATGCTTCGACACCATTAGCTGACCGGTCGCCGACGTGCGCTCGATCTCGGCGATCTTGATTGAGCGGTAGCCGTCGCGCAGTTCGTCGGCGAAGAGTAGCCGCAGGTTGCTGCGCGCGAAGGCGATCTGCTGCTCGTTCTGCCCGGTGGTCTCGTCGGTCATCGTGCCGACTTCCTGCCAGTACCGAACCATCTGCCCGCGCTCGCCGCCGTTGGTCTGGAAGGAGACCGTCCCGGCCGCCTTGGCCGGAATCGCAAGGTACACGCCGAGGCGGTTGGTCTCCGGCTTGAAGCGCCCTTCCACGGGGCGGGGGGCGGGCGCCGGGTCGCCGTCCGGGATGTTGAGCAGCAGGCCGTCGGACATCACGGCGCGGCAGATGGTCAACTCGACCAACCCGTTGGCTATCGAATCGGTGTTGAGTTGCAGGTCGAGCACGCCCCACTCGTAAGGCAGGGTTGAGGCGAGGCGCGAGTTCAACTGCTCCTCGTGGTAATTGTCCCACTGTTGAAAGTGGTGGGGGCTGAGGAGCATTCCCTCGTTCCACACGATCTTTCGATAAGGACTCATAACCTCCCTCAGTTGCGGCGCGGGTACGTGCGGGCGCCCGGCGTCTGGTGTGTCCTCGTCATGCGGCCACGGCGTCGGGCCGTGTTACCGTCCTGGGCGGACGGGCCGTCGGACTTGAAGGGCTTTGAATTGTCTTCCCTGCCCCGCGCTTTGTCAACGAAATCAGTCCGGGTTCGTCACCACGGGAGCGGGTCGGCGTCCGTCCCGTACCGGCTTGGGTTCCGCGCGATGACGGCGAGCGCCAGGAACCGGAGGACGAAATTGTAAGCCGCGTCGGAGATGCCGCCCTTCTCGCGCAGAAACCAGACGCTGCGCGCCACGCCCGGCTCGACCTTGGCCTTGCTGCCTAAGACGCGGGCGTGGGCTATTAAAGGATGCGCCGTCTTCTTGTCGCCGGGTTTGAAGTCGTATTTGCACGCCGCGACGAGGAGCAGGCTGCTGTTGGCCGTCTGCGTCCCGATTGTCACCTGCGAGTCCAGCATGTCTCGCAGGAGCGCGCCGGCGGCCGCCTTCGGGTTGGACGCGCCCCCGCCGGCCGTCTCCGCCAGCGCCGCGTAGATCAGGAGGGCGGGGTCGAGCCCCGCCCTGCGCGCCTGCGCGGCGACCTCGGCGCCGTCTCTGCCCATGGCGACAAGCTGTTCGCGCACGGCGGGCGAGCCGCGCAAACCTTCGACCGCAGCCGCGACATCGCGCAGTCCGTCCTCGGAGATGTACAGCCCGCTCCCGTCGCCGAGGCGGCGCATCACATTCTTCGTGTCCTTCTTGACCTGTTCGGAGGCGGGGGGGTCGGAAGTCCGAACGGCGTCTACGCCCGGCGTAGGCGTGGACGCAGTGTTCGTCGGAGGAGACCCGTCGCCGCTCCGGTTATCGTCACGCCGGTTATCGTTGTCATCCTGGTTAATGACCGGGTCTTGGTGGCTAGTCCCGGCACTTGTCTCCTCCGACTTGGATTGCTGAATGATGATAAGTGTCGCGGCCGCGAGCACAATCAACACAATCGAAGCCACGGCGACGACGGGGGCGCTGAGCCAGTCAGGGAGCCACGACGGCGCGGGAGCGAACGGACGCTCTGAGTCAACGGAGTACCCCGCGGCGCCGATGCTGACGGCGAGGTCGCACGAGCCGCCCAGCGCAATGATGTCGCCGTCGCGCAGTTCGACCGCGCCGACGGCCGGCACGTCGTTGACGCGCGTGCCGTTTTGCGAGCCACAGTCCGTGACCCGTACGCCGCCCCCGAAATTCTCGATGACCGCGTGCCGGCGCGAGAGGCGCTGGTCACTGATGACCAGGTCGTTCTCCGGGCCGCGGCCGATGCTGAAGCGCCCGGCGTGAACCTTCACCCGGCGCTCACGCCCCGCCTCGTCGTTGAACGTGAGGGTGACTTCAGGGTGCATCACTCTTGGGGGGCGCCGTTTCAGGCTTGTCCGGTGCCCCGCCCCCGGACGTGCTGGTTCTCTGGGTGTAGGTGGAGAGCGGGCGCATCTCCAGGCCGAAGGCCCAGGGGGTTTCGCCCATGATCGCCGCGGCGAAGAACCGCGGGACGTAGTTCTTGTTCTCGTTCTGGAAGTAGTGGTCGAGCACGCCCCGGTTGGCGACCAGCGTCCAGAAACTCCGCTCCTTCTCCTCGCTGTTCCCGATCTGGGAGACCGTGCGCAGGTCACGCAGAAGGCTCTGCGTATAGCGGTTGTATCCGGCGATAGCCATCGCGACGCTCATCGAATCGTTCCCGAACTCCAGCATGTTGTCGCGGATGTGGCGGGCCGCGGCCGGCGCCATCTTCTCGACGTTGGTGCGGTCGTCAGGGTCGAGGCCGTAGCCGCGCGCCGTCCCGGGTACGAACTGAAACAGCCCCTTCGCGTGCGCTTTGTTTTCGGTGTCGACGTTATGGTATTCGGTCTCGATCACGGGGAGGTAGAGGCCCACGACCGGGGGCACGTGCTCGTCTTCAAAGGCGTTGATGATGAGCGGCGCGTAGCGCTGCGCCTCTTCGAAGACGAGGCGCATGTCGCCGCTCCACATCTTCCGCCCCCCGTTGTTGCCGACCCGGCCGGCGAAAGCGTCGAGCCAATACTTGATGTAGCCGGCGACCTCGGGGGTAATCGCGTAGGGCCGCCCGCTCATCAGCACCGAGACGTGCTTCGCGCGACTTTTGATGAAGGCGATCTTCTGCTCGTCCGTCATCTTCCGGTAGAGCGTGACGGAGGCGGCGGGTGAGTCTTCGTCGCCTGCGGACGGCGGTTCCGGCGCCGCGGGCACGGCCGTCGGCGCCGGCGCGGGCGACTGCTGGACGACCGGCGACGGTTTGGGGGTCGGGGGCGCGTCGTCTGGCGTCCGGTCGGGCACGCTGTTAACGACCCGGCCGTCGCCGTCGGGGCCGCCCCCCGCCGGCCTTGACGAACTGAAGACAACGACGCCGAGCAGCACCACGACCGCGGCTAACACGGGGCCGAGCATCAGCAGCAACGACGGCCTGGACTGAGGCCCCGGCGGTGGTTGGGAGGCGTCGCGGATGTTGACCGTGATGGTCGTATGATTCCCGAGAGTGATCTCGTCCCCGTCGGCGAGCGGCGTGCCCTGCGCATCCGCCGGCCTGCCGTTGACGTAGCTGCCATTTCTCGAACCCTCGTCGATGAGCCAGACCCGGTCGCCCTCCCTGTGGATGCGCGCGTGGAGCCTCGACAACCCCTCGTCCGCGATGACGAGTGATGCGTCGCCGCGCCCGATGGTGAGCCGGTCGCCCTGGAGCCGGACTTCCCTCGTTCCCTCGGCCGAGCGGACTGTGAGTGTGACTTCGGTCATCGGTCGGCCCTCCGGCTAATCAACCAGAGTGGAGAGCGACTTCGTCTTCAGCCCGTACTGTTCGGGGTTCTCACAGACGATGCCGGCGGCGAAGAAGCGCGCGACACGTTTGACCTGCTGGTCGCGGACGACGTTCGCGTTCTTCATCTTCCAGAAGTCGTAGCGGTTCTGGCCGTCCGGGTCTTTCCGCTCCAGCTGATTCTTGACCTCGCCGTACTCGCTGGGCGTCATCCCGTAGCAGGCCGCGACGTACGGGAAGCCCTGCACCTCGAACTGATTCAGCAGGCCCCTGATGTACTTGGCTGCGGCCCTGGTCGAGCCGGCCGTGGCGGAGGCGCCCGGCGCGCCGTCTTGCGGCGCGGGCTCTCTCACGGACGGCGGCAGTTGCCAGATGCCGCCCCCCTGGTCTTCGAACTTACTTACGCTCATCGCCATGATATAGCCGAGCAGAGGCGGGACGTTCTGATTCGTGAACTCGGTGTTGATCTCGTCGCTGTAACGCCGCGCGCGTTCGAAATAGCGCGGGTCGGCGCGGTACTCGTCAATATAACTCCGGATCAGTTCAACGAACGCAGGGTCGAAGGTGTAGACGTTCTTCTGCGAGATTTGGAGGGCCAGAGTCCGGGCCAGCTCCCGCAACTGGTCTGCGTCTTTCGACACGGGCGGCGGCGGGGGCGGTGGCGGCAGCGTGACGCTATCTATCCCGGGCGGCGCGGGGGTGGCCGGCGGCGGAGTCGGGGGTCGGGTCGGTTGGGTATTAGTCTGCTGGTTGTTGTTCTTCCGCGCCGCCTCCTCTCCGCCGGTGCGCGAGCTGATGGCGCGGCCAAGCAGCACGAGCACGACCAGCGTCACCGCCAAGCCGCCGACGACCGCCACGACCGTCATCACTTTCGACCAGTTCGGGGGCGGCGGCGAGTCGCCCCCATCGCCGGTATCGCGGGGGTGAATCTCTATCGTGCTTCCGCCCCCGACGCAGATCACGTCGCCGTCGGACAGTCTGCGTTCGGACTCAACCTGCTCGCCGTTAACCGTCGTCCCGTTGCGGCTTCCCAAGTCGCACACCCACCAGCCGTCGCCGCGGGCTTCGATGACCGCGTGATAACTTGAGACGTTGTCATCGCCGTCGAGGCAGACCATGTTGCCGGCCGCCCGGCCGATGGAGGTTGGACTGCCGTCGGCTTCCAGCTTGATCGGTGCGCGGTTTGGTTGGCTGATGATGAGCGTTGCCGTCTGCATCCGGAGTTGTCCAGCCCGCCCGCCGAGCGCTCACCTGATGCTCGTGCCGGAGCGGCCGCTCTTTCTGAGTATGTACGGGACGATGAGTTCCTCGTTGTCCGCGCGGTTCAAATTGCTGATCCGGACGGAGAAGGCCGTGTCGCCGGGCTGCGGCCTGCTCAACTGCTGCTCCGACTGGCTCGCCAACTGCTGAAGGAATTGCGGGCTGATTCCGCCCATGACATCCGTCGCGGTGTTGGGTAAATCCAGGAACTGGTCACGGCTGAAGACTACGGTGAAGACCTCCTGCCCGGCCACCGAGTTCACCTCGTAGGAGCAGGCTTGCGGGGGGGCGGGCGGGCACCCCGGAGGGACGACAAACTCCACCTCCTGCGCCACCTCGTTCTGCCCGTTGTTCATGCGCGAATCTGGAAAGAGGAGGGCGCCCGGCTGGTTGGGCGCGGGTTGGTGGATGATGTAGAGATAGCCCCGCTGGTTGGCCTTGACGGCCAGCCGCAGGCGGTCGCCCGGGTTGAAGACGGCCTGCGGGTTGATCTCCGTGGCCGCGCCACTCGGGCCGACGATCATGATGCGGAACTGCACGGAGAGCAAACGCACCCGCACCGTCTGTCGCGGCCGAACCCGGACTTTATATTTTCTCCTGGGCTTCACTTTGCGCGTGACCGTGACGGGTTGACTCCAGGTGTTCTGCGCTCGCGCGACCCGCGCGCCGAAGGAGCCCGTGGTGAGGAGAAGCCCGATGATTGACAGGGCCAACCGGAAATAGAAAGGTCTGGATCGCATAAGCTTTGTTCCTCCGTCAATAACCATCGGGCGTTACTGACTGCCCCGCCGTGCCCGTGGCCGACAGGCCGGAGAGCGTCTTACTTCTTCGTCTGTTCCAAGCGCGCCTTCAGTTTCGGGTCGTCCGCCGAGACGGCACACCGGAAACCGATCAGCGAACTCTGCTTGGCCTGTACGCCGGCCGGGGTCGTCTGTAAGGCGGGGTCGGCGAAGTCCCTGCGGGTCGTCCGCACGTCATCCAGCTTGCCTCTGAAAGAGCCCCCGCGCGTGACTCTGTATTTCGTCCCGTAGTTGGGGCTCGGCGTCCGGTTGCCTTCGTACGGCTGGTAGAAGGCGTCAACCCACTCGGTGACGTTGCCGGCCATGTCCTGCACGCCGTAGGCGCTCGCGCCGCCCGCGTACCGGCCGACTTCCGTCGGCCGCATCGAATCGACGTTGGCCCGACCCTGTTCGGCGGCGCTGCCCCAGGGCCACGGCCGCTTGCTCGCGGAGCGCGCGTCCCACGAGGCCGCCTTCTCCCACTCGACTTCGTTCGGCAGGCGCTTGCCCGCCCAGCGCGCGTAAGCCGACGCGTCTTCGTAGCTCACGCCGATGACGGGCATCTGCGGGTTCTTCTGGAAATACTCCGCGTCGAAATGCGGGTTGGTCGGAACGGCGTGCCCGGTCTCGTCGCAGAACTTTTTGTACAGCTCGTTAGTGACCTCGTACTTATCTATGTAGAAGGCCGGCACGTCCTTTACGTCGTGGGCCGGCGCTTCGTCGGGGCGGCGGCCGTTATCGCCCATCACGAAGCTGCCGGCCGGGATGAGAACCATCTTGCCGTAGTAATCTATCTCGCCGGGGGACGCGGCCTCGGGCGGCGGGGGCGGCGCGAGCGGCGTGAGCTTCGCTTCCAGCGGCTTCTCCTTGCCGCCCTCGCCTTCGACGGAGGGGTCGTTGTAGTCCGCGTACCCGTCACTCTTGACGCGCACGTCGTGCGTCTCGCCGGCCTTGAGCCCCGCCACGATGATGGTACCGTCCGGCTGCGTCACGCCGAGGGGGACGTTGTCCACGTAGACCCGGCTGCCGACCGGCGCGCCCGTCACCTTCAGCGTGAAGACGGGGTCGCGTCTCAGCCACGTCAGGTAGACCACGGCGGCGGCGACGACGACCATGAGCAGCGCCACGCCGCCACCTCCGACCAACCAGACCCAGAGCGGAACCCGCCGCGTGTTGTCCCGGCTCGGCCCCGGCGTCAACGGCGTTGGCGGAGTCACCGGCGGCAAAGGGTCGAGCGGTCTTGTGTCCTGGTAGCGGTGACCGGCCTCGCCTTCGGGACGGCGCTGGTTGATGAGCGGGATCGTCAAGTCGAAGTTATCTCTGTCCGGGGCACGTCGCTCGGGCTGCGGCTCGCTTTCGTGCGGGAGTATGTTCGGCGTCGTGAGGTCGAACTCGGGCCGGGCCGGGGGGCGGCGGCTGTCACGCCCTCCGCCCTTCTCGACGCCAGGCAGGTTCGGCACCGAAAGGTCGAAGTCACGTCTCACCTTCTCATTCTGGTCTTTCTCGTCCACGCTATCACCCTACTCTTCATCTGCGGCAGGTGTCAGCCGGGTTTGTCAACGGAGGTTAGGATATGAGGTAACGGGAGCGAGCCGGGTCAGGCTTTCACGTTCACAAACTAAAGGCACCCCGACCGGCGCGCCCGTAGGTTAACTCACCACGACTCTGAACCCGATGGTGTTCTGGCGGCTGTCCGAAGGCCACTTCTCGCGGGCGGCCGAGCGGCAGCGGGCCGCGGGGTCCTTCCACGAGCCGCCGCGGACTACATGTTCGACCTTACTCCCCCCGGCCCGCGGCCTCGCGTCTTCCGGAGCGTTCGCGTAGCCGTCCACCCAAGTGTCCTGGCACCACTCCGCCACGTTGCCGTGCATGTCGTAGAGTCCGAACGCGTTGGCGATGCCGCCGCGGCCCCACCCGACCGGGCGAGTCGCCGCCGAGAAGACGCCCGACGCCGCCCCCCCGAAGGGTTTCGTCCCGTCGAAGTTGACGAAGTCCGACACGACAGTGTCGCCGAAGGCAAACTGGGTGATCGTCCCGGCGCGACAGGCGTACTCCCACTCGGCCTCCGAAGGCAGCCGGTATTTGAGGCCGGTCAGCCGCGACAGCCTGGCGCAGAACTCCACGGCATCGTCCCAGGACACCTGCTCCACGGGCCGCCGGTCATCGCCTCGAAACTTCGACGGCTGGGGAAGCAACGCCCGCTTGACTCTCTGCATTTTAGACACGGCGAGCCACTGCGCCTGCGTGACCTCGAACTTGCCGATGAAGAACACGGCCGGCACCGTCACGAGATGCTGCGGGCGCGCTGAGCCGACCTGCCTCTCGGCCGCCTCGCGGCAGGCGGGGTCGTCGCAATACTTCTGGTACTCAAGCACCACCTGCCGCAAGTCGGCCTCCGGCGTGCCCATGTAGAAGGCGCCCTGCGGGACTTTCACCATCTCCATCGTCACGCCCCCCAGATCGACGCTAAAGGACATTCCCTCCTGCTTGGCCTGCTCGACCACCTCCCCCTTCGCGCCCAGCTTGAGCGTGCTGAATTCGTATGGCTGCGTGGCCGGGAGGGGATTGCGCGTCCGCGTCGGGCCGGCCGAGCCCCCCGTCGTCCTTCTCCCTTCCCCGCCCCTTCTCCCGGTGCCGCTCCCTCTCCCGCTCCCGGTGCCCCCCGTCCTTCTACCAGTTCCTGTCGAGCCGGTCGAAGTGGTGGGTGAAGAGGTGTTCTTAGAGGGGTGGTCTCGATCCCTGCCTTGTGACGAGGCGGGCACGTGCGCGAGCAAAAACAGCAAAGGGGCCATCAGGACGCACACCATCACGACAGGGAGACTGAGGCCCCGTTTTCGGCCGCGCGCCCGTCTCGGCTTTGACATAGTTACTCCTCCGCAACCTGCCATAGCTGCACCGTTTTGTCGCCGCTGCCGGAGACGAGTATCCGACCTCCGGCAACGAAGGCTAAGCTCCACACAGACTTTCCGGAGCCTCCCAACGTAGTCACCGTGTCGGTATCACCGACCCGCCACAACCTGATGGTGCCGTCGTCCCACCCGGCCGCCAGCATTTTCCCGTCCGGGCTAAACGCCGCGTCGCCCACCGCGCGTTGCGGCCCCCGCAGAGTGCTGATGAGTTTGCCGTCGCTCACACGCCACAGCCGGACGGCACCGTCCTTACAACCCAGGGCAAGAGACTCCCCATCCGGGCTGAAGTTCCCGATGGGCTCTTCGCAGCCGCTCGCCTCAAGTGCGCTGACGAGCGAGTTGTCGCCGACCGACATCACCCGCACCCCGCCGTCGGGGCCTAGCACGGCGACCTTCTGCTGATCCGGACTGACGACGATGATTATCTCTTCCGGCTTGAACTTCGCCGTGCGCAGCACTGTCGAATTGCCTAGGCTCACCACCTGAACCAACTTGTCCCCGCCCACGGAGACAAGCTTCTGACCATCCGGGCTGAAGCCGACGAGGAAGACGTACTGTTTATGCCCCGGTATAGTCTTCACGAGGCGGCCGTCGCTCACACGCCACAGCCGGACTGAAGCGTCGTCGCTACCCGCGGCGATGGTTTCCCCGTCCGGACTGACGGCGACGGAGCGCCCGGCTTTCGTGGCTCCCGCCAACTCTTTCAGCAGGCCGCCGCCGTTTGCGCTCAAGAGCAGCACCTTGTTCCCGTCGTCAACCGTCACCACCTTGTCCCCGTCCGGGCTGGCGGCGACTTTGTTTATCTTTCGCGGAGCATCGAAACCGCCGAGAAGTGTGCCTTTAGGCGTCGCCGGCGGGGTCGGACTTGGGGGAGGCGGAGGCGTTTCGACCGGAACTGACGTAGGGGCGGCGGTCGGCGTCGGCACCACGTGGGCAACCTGCCGGAACGGGAGCAGCCTCCACGCGGCGAACGCCGCAAGCGACAAGATGACAACGCCCCCCACCGCAAGCCCGAGTATCAGGAGCAGCTTTCGGGACGGTTTTTTTCCACCGCTGTCATGAACGACAGGCGGAACCGGTTCTGGTTCCGGTTCCGGTTCTGGTTCCGGCCCCACTTCGCCTTCTGGTTCGGCGGGGCCAAGACGGTCGTCGCTGTCAGGAAGGGTAGATGGAATAGGGTTCAGGTATGGGACTGTCGGCGCGGCCTGACCGCCCGGCGTAGGAGGCACCACCGCCTCCTCGCCGGCACTTGGCCCGACCGGCGGGACGGATACTCCCGGGTATTGAGTCCTTAAGAGGGCTTCAACCTCCGCTTCGCTCTGTACTTTGATTGCGACTGAGTCCCCGTTTGTGGCGGGCTGCTTATCAACGTGCACGGGTGCCGGCAAGGGTGAAGGTGCCGAGACGACAACCGGCTCGGGTGCCGGCAGCGGTTCGGGTTGTGGCGGCGCTTCGCTCTCGGTAGCAGAACTCTGCCCCTCCGCAGGGGCCGTCCTGGCGTCTCGCAGCGCCTTGCGCATTTCGTCGGCCGAGGCCAGGCGGTAGGTACGACTTATCGCCATCGCTTTGTGCAGAACGGCGGCGACCGCCGCCGGCACCTCCGGGTTCACGTCGTGCACCGGAGTCAGCGGGTCGGGCAGGCCGACGGCGATGGCCTCGACGCGGGACAAGACATCGACCGGCGGTTTGCCGGCCAACAGGTGGTAGAGGGTCGCGCCCAGTGAATACAGATCGCTGTATGGCCCGGTGCCCTGGCCCTGAAGCTGCTCCAGCGGCGCGTAGTACTTCGAGTAGCCGAGGACGGTCTTGCTCGTGCTCCCCACCTCCACCGGCTGCTTGACCATGTCCTTGGCGAGCCCGAAATCAAGGAGGATGATCTGCCCGCGCTTCGTGAGCTTTAAATTCGCGGGTTTGATGTCTCTGTGAATGACGGGTGAGAGTTGCGTGTGCATGTAGTCGAGGGCGTCGAGCAGTTGGTCGGCCCAGTTGAGAACCTCGCCGGGCGAGAACGCCGTGCCGCGGCGCGCGAGCATCTCTGAGAGGTCTTCGCCCGGGATGTATTCCATGATGAGGTACTGCCCGTTATTCTCGATGAAGTAGTCCATCACGCCGGGAAGGGCCGGGTGTTGCAGGCTGGCGAGCAGACGCGCCTCGCGCTCGAAGGCCCCCCGCATCCGCTCGTCGAAATGCAGAATGGTGGCCTTCAAGGCGACGGAGTTTCCGAGTCGCCGATCCACGGCCAGGTGGACGGTGCCCATGCCGCCCTGCCCGATGAGTTCTTGGATGAAGTAACGACCCTGAAGAAGAGTGCCGGGTGGAAGCATAAGATTCACCTGAGGCTGAAGGGGCAAGATGCCTGCGGACCTATGACCCGCGAGAGCAGCGAGATTACTCGGGGGCGGTCAAATTTTCAACATAAAAATGCTGCCCCTACTCGTGTTCAACTGAATCTGAGCGACACATACCCGAGAAACCGCACGGAGGCTTCTAAATCAATATGAAGCTGTCCGTTGAAACGTTTCAGCTAAACTTAAACCCGAAACCCGTGGGCGGGCCGGACGCCGTTCAGAGCGACGGGTCGTGGCAGCAGTAAGCACCTTTTATTTGTGCGGGAACCCTGGATTACTCTCAACGAGGGTTTGGAGCGAGTTTTTAGCGGACGGGATTTAACACAACTCAAGACTCGAGTTGAATTAGACCGAGATGTACGCCATGTGCGGGAAGAACCTAACCGGAAGGTGTCTCCACACGACCCCTTGCAGATAAGCCATAGCTGTGGTGCCGGCGCCGCCGTCAAAGCACCGCAATTATCCGCACGGGTCGGCACACAATCCCACCAACCGCCCACCGGCCAATTCAATTCGGATACAACAAAGCGCAGGCGACCCGATGTCGCCTGCGCTTGCCGCAGCGGTATCGAAAAGGACTCAGCGACTGTCTGCCACTGAGCGCGTGCGCCCGCCGTTCCCGCGGGCGACGAGGTCGTAGCGGTCAAGGTTCATGACCTTGTCCCAGGCGGCCACGAAGTCGCGCACAAATTTCTCCTTCGCGTCGTCACTCGCGTAAACCTCCGCCAGCGCGCGGAGCTGAGAGTGCGCGCCGAAGACGAGGTCGGCGGCCGTGGCCGTCCACCTGGGATCGCCCGTGGCGCGGTCGCGGCCTTCGTACACGTTCTGCTCCGAGGCGGACGGCCTCCAAGCCGTGGAGATGTCGAGCAGGTTGACGAAGAAGTCGTTGGTCAAAGTCCCGGGCCGTTCGGTGAAGACGCCGTGCTTCGACTGGCCGTAGTTGGCGTTCAGAGCGCGCATGCCGCCGACGAGAACGGTCATCTCGGGCGCGGTCAGCTTAAGCATATTGGCGCGGTCGAGCAGGCGCGTCTCCGGCGACAGCTCGTCCCCCGCCCGCACGTAGTTGCGGAAGCCGTCGGCTACGGGTTCGAGCACGTCGAACGTGTTTACGTCGGTCTGCTCCTGCGAGGCGTCCGTGCGGCCCGGCGCGAACGGGACGGCGATGTCGTGCCCGGCCTCCCGGGCCGCTTCCTCGACCGCGGCGCATCCGGCCAGGACGATCAGGTCGGCCAGCGAGACTTTCTTCCCGCCGGGCTGTGAGTCGTTGAACTCCTGCTGAATCTGCTCAAGGGCCTTCAGCACCTTCGCCAGCCCGGCCGGTTCGTTGGACTCCCAGTCCTTCTGCGGGGCGAGGCGGATGCGTGCCCCGTTCGCGCCGCCTCGCTTGTCCGTACCGCGGAAGCTGGCCGCGGCATTCCAGGCGGTTGAAACTAGTTCCGGGATGGACAGTCCCGAGGCGAGTATCTTCTCCTTGAGGGAGGCGACCTCCTCCTCGCCGACGAGTTCGTGATCGACCGGGGGGAGCGGGTCTTGCCAGAGCTGCGGCTCGGGCACCCACGGGCCGAGGTAGCGCGAGCGCGGCCCCATGTCGCGGTGCAGCAGCTTGAACCACGCGCGCGCGAACGCGTCGGCGAGCTGGTCGGGATTTTCGTGGAAGCGCTTCGCGATGGGCGCATAGATTGGGTCGACTCTCAGCGCGAGGTCGGAGGTCAGCATCATCGGCGCGTGCCGCTTCGAGGCGTCGTGCGCGTCCGGCACGGTGCCCTGCGCCTCGGGGTTCTTCGGCGTCCACTGCTTCGCGCCGGCGGGGCTCTCCGTCAGTTCCCACTCGTAGTTGAACAGGTTCTCAAGGAACCCGTTGTCCCACTTCACGGGGTTGCTCGTCCACGCGCCTTCGAGGCCGCTGGTGATCGTGTGGGGGCCGCGGCCGTTGCCGTGGGCGTTCTTCCAGCCGAGACCCTGCTCCTCGATGCCGGCGCCCTCGGGCTCGGGGCCGATGTGCGTGGCGGGGGCCGCGCCGTGGGTCTTGCCGAACGTGTGGCCGCCGACGATGAGCGCGACCGTCTCCTCGTCGTTCATCGCCATGCGGGCGAAGGTCTCGCGAATGTCCCTGGCGGAGGCCAGCGGGTCGGGGTTGCCGCCCGGCCCTTCGGGGTTCACGTAGATGAGGCCCATCTGCACGGCGCCGAGCGACCCGGCGAGTTGCCGGTCGCCGCTGTAGCGCTCGTCGCCGAGCCACGTATCTTCAGGCCCCCAGAATATCTCCTCCGGCTCCCAAACGTCGGGGCGGCCGAAGCCGAAGCCGAACGTCTTGAAGCCCATCGACTCCATGGCCACGTTGCCCGCGAGGACTAACAGGTCGGCCCACGAAATCTTCTGGCCGTACTTCTTCTTGAGCGGCCAGAGCAGCCTACGAGCTTTATCCAAGTTCGCGTTGTCCGGCCAACTGTTGAGGGGCGCGAAGCGCTGCTGGCCGTCGCCGGCGCCGCCGCGCCCGTCGGCGATGCGGTACGTGCCGGCGGCGTGCCAGGACATGCGTATGAAGAGCGGCCCGTAGTGTCCGTAGTCGGCCGGCCACCAGTCCTGCGAGGTCGTCATCACCTCGACGAGGTCGCGCTTCAGCGCTTCGACGTCGAGGGACTTGAACTGTTCGGCGTAGTCGAACTGCTCCTCCAGCGGGTTGGACAGGTGCGAGTGGTGGTGCAGCACCGAGAGGTCTAGCTGGTTCGGCCACCAGTCCTTGTTCGTATGCGGGCGGCTTCTCTTGGGTGTCGGGGCCGGGATTACAGGGTTCTCGCTCTCGCTGACACTACTTGTGTTCTCCTTATCGGGCACGTCGCGTCTTCTCCTTCTTTCGGGCTGGTACCTTACTGTTAATTGTGATCGGGCTGCGGCTGCCCTCATCTTACAGCCCGCGCCGCTCAGTTTGCCAACGGCGCGGGCAGGCTCTTCGTCCACTCGACGTAGCGGCGCGCGTCGAACTTGCGCGCCATCGCCTGCGAAGACATGAAGCGAAGCTTGCCGAAGACATCGCGCTCCGGCCCCCACGCGCGGTCGTGTTTGCCGAAGCACCAGAGAATGCCCGCGTAGGAGTTCGGGTTGCGCCCGTCGAGCGCGTACTTGTTGTTCAGGTGTTCGAGCAGTCGGAACGAGTCCTCGTAGGTCGGCCGCCACTCTATGACGCGCTTGCCCCAGAGCATGCGGACGTAGTTGTGTATCTCGCCCGTGCGGACGAGTTCGCGCTGCGTCGCGTCCCAGAGTTCGTCGTAAGTCTCGGCGCCCTCGATCTGCTCGGGCGTGAGCAGCGCGGGGCGCGCGTCCGCGGCGTGCTCGCGCATGGTCTTCTTCGCCCACGCGGGCAAAGAGTCGAGCGAGTCGTGATCGGGGTTGAAGCGCGCGAAGTTGTACGCGAGCTCGCGCCGTACGATCAGCTCTTCCAGGTAAGCGTCCTTCGCGCCGCGCGGCGCGTCCGCGCGCTCGACCGCGAGCGCTACTTCGAGCGCCGAGAGAAAGCCGAAATGCAAATACGGGCTGAGCCGCGACGTGCCGTCAACCGAAGGCTCGTTGCGCGTCTCGTCGTAGCGCGGCAGGATGTTTTTGACGAAGCGGCGCAGGCGCGCGCGGCCCGCACTCGTCCCGCCCCTGTATATCGGCGAGGGCTTGACCGCGTGGTCGATGTCGCACTCGGCGACGAGCGCCGCGACGTTCGCCCCCGTGACGAGAGTTTCGGGGCAGTCGACTTCGAGGTGCGGCGCGCGACGCTTGACGGCGACGCCCCGCGAAGGCTTCAGGTGTTCGGGCAGAAGCCGCCTAATCTTCGGGCGGATGGTGCGCGCCGCGTACTCCTCCTTCTCGAACGCGCGGAGCGGGACGACGCCGTTCGAGTCGACGGCGTAGACGGGCACGCTCACCTGCTCCGTGATGTGTCGGTTGTGTTCGGGGACGATGAACGAGGGGAAGTCGTCCGTGACGACGAGCGCCGCCGCGCGCGCCAGTCGCGCGACAGTGTGGCGCGGGTCGCGCGCGTGGCGTTGCAGGTAGAAGACGTATCGAATGCCGCGGCGCGCGAACTCCTCGCGCTTCTCCGCGACGCCTTCGAGTATGAACGTGTGCAGGCGGTCGTTGGCCCAGGGGTAGTAGTACTTCAACCCTTCGTAGACGACGACGGGCAGGCCGCGCTCGTTGGCGGCGCGGACGGCGAAGTCGAGCGCGTGGTTATGCGCCGCGCGCTTGTACACCTGCATCCAATAGAGCACGTAACGCGCGCGCCCGTTCTCGCGCCCCGCGCTCAACTCTGTGACTCTCAGGTCGTCCGACACCGAACCCCTCTCGCGCCTTCTACGCGCAAAGGCTTACCCAATTGAAAGCTCCTCTCCCCTCCCCCTTGTTTCATCTTCTTCAGAGCTGATGCGATTCGGGCTGCATGACGATCTCGTTCAGCACGGCCTCGCCCTCCTGCGCCGCGGCGAAGAGGACGGCGCGCGCCGCCGCTTCGACCGGCAGCATCCGCTCGCGCTGCACGCGCATCTTGATTGAATCCCAGAAGGGCGTGTTGACGCCGCCGAAGTGCAGCAGCGTGAAGCGCACGCCCGCGCGCTTGTGTTCGAGCGCGAGCGACTTCAAGAGCCCCGTCAGCGCGAACTTCGACGCGCAATACGCCGCGGCCTGCGCCATGGGCGCACGGCCGAGGATGCCGGGCAGGGCGATGACGTGGCCGCGCCTGCGCCGCTCCATCACGGGCAGCACGGCCTTGCAGGCGTTGAACGCGCCGGCGACGTTCACCGCGAGCAGCCGCTCGAACTCTTCGGCGCTCGTCTCCGCGAATGGCTTGAGCGCGCCCGCCCCCGCCGCGTAGAGCAGCGTGTCCACGTGTCCGAAGCGGAGGACGGCCGTCTCCACGACCCGACTCATGTCCCCCGCCCTCGTCGCGTCAGCCGCCTGCGCGACGACCGTCGCCTGGTGTCGTCGCTCGAGCTCGAACGAGAGTTCGGAGAGCCCGCCGCCGTTGCGCGCGGCGAGGACGAGGTCTGCGCCGGCCTCCGCGAACATCTCGGCCGAGGCGCGGCCGATGCCGCTCGTCGCGCCGACGACCATCACGACCTTTCCGGCCATGTCCAATTCAATCCCCACGTCCGCCCCCTTCAGCTCACGAGTTCGAGAAGATGTCCCATGCGCTCCTTCTTCGTCAGAAGGTATCGCGCGGCCTCGCCCGGCGGCTCGAAGTCGGGGGCCACCCGCCCCGCGACTTCGAGCCCGCCCTCCTCGGCGGCGCGTAGCTTCAGCGGGTTGTTCGAGATCAGCCGCACCCGCCGGAGGCCGAGGTCGCGCAGGACTTCGACGCACTGCCGGTACTCGCGCAGGTCGACGGCGAGGCCCAGACGCTCGTTGGCCTCGATGGTGTCGGCCCCTTCATCTTGGAGGGCGTAGGCGCGAATCTTGTTGACGATGCCGATGCCGCGCCCCTCCTGCATCTGGTAGACGACGGCGCCGCGCCCCTCGCCCGCGATGAGGGAGAGGGCGCTGCGGAGCTGCGGCCCGCAGTCGCACTTCGTCGAGCCGAGCGCGTCGCCCGTCAGGCACTGCGAGTGGATGCGGACGAGGGTCGATGTCTCCGGGTCGAGCTCGCCCTTGTAGAGCGCGACGAACTCCTCACAGCTCACGAGCGAGCGGTAGCCGGCGATGCGGAACTCGCCGCGCTCGGTCGGCAGACGCGCGTCGGCCACGCGCTCGACCGTGCGCGCCGCGAACGGGTTGACGTACGGCGCGAGCTTGCCGACGAACTCTTCCGATAACATTCGACGTTCCCCCTTTTCAAGACCGCGCCTTTGTCTTATTCACGCGCGCGTCTCCGCCGCCGCGGACGCGCGCCTCCGCCGCCCCGGCGCGCCGGAACTCGTAGAAGGTGTAGCCGGCTCCCGCGATGAGCAGCAGCGTAGTGAATGCGATGACGAAATAGATTGCTGACTCTGACATCTCTCGCCTCCTTTACCCGACTGTTGTGAGCGGGCTTTTATCTCCCGCTCGGCCGCCGTCCCCTGTGAACGATTTGCACGTTTTAGAATAAGCGATTCGAATTGTCAAATTGAAAAAGTGTGTCGAAGAAAGTTTTTTGGATTTCCCGGTGAACGACTTGGTCGATTTCGACATTTACTTCTCTGAGCGAATCTGTTAGCCTCGCCGGGCCGTCACTGGTCGAAGATGAGCACAGGAGCGAACAAACTGGGGAAGAAGTTGACGAGCGACGTTATCGAGGAGTGAAGAGTTGCGGCCGAGGGTGGGTGCTCCGTCGAAGAGGACGAAAGTGCTGGTGGTCGGCGCGGGGCTGGCCGGGTTGTCGTGCGCGCTGAGGCTCGTCGAAGAGGGTTGCGAGGTCGAAGTGCTCGAAGCCTCGGGCGCGGTCGGCGGCCGCGTCCGCACGGACGCGCACGAGGGCTTCCTGCTCGACCAGGGTTTTCAGGTCTTCCTGACGGCCTACCCGGAAGCGAAGCGGCTGCTCGACTACGAAGCCCTGGCGACTAAACCTTTCTACGCGGGCGCGCTCGTCCGCTCCGGCGGCCGCTTCCACAAGCTCGCAGACCCTTTCCGACACCCGCTCGACGCGCTGGTGTCGGCGCTCTCGCCGTTGGCGACGCTGGGCGACAAGTTGCGCGTCGCCGGGCTGCGGCGCTCCGTCATGTCTGCGCAGGTCGAAGACCTCTTCCGGCGTGACGAGACTTCGACCGCCGAAGCCCTAGACCGGCGCGGATTCTCAAGCGCCTTCGTCGAGCAGTTCTTCCGTCCGTTCTTCGGCGGCGTCTTCCTCGAACGCGAGCTTTCAACGTCGAGCCGCATGTTGGAGTTCACGTTCCGGATGTTTGCAGAGGGCGCGGCGTCTCTGCCCGCGCGCGGCATGGGCGCTATCCCCGAACAGCTCGCGGCGAGGCTCCCGGCGGGCGCGACCCGTCTACGGGCGCGCGTCGCCTCGGTCGAGTCCGGCGCGGTCACGCTCGACACGGGCGAGCGGCTCGAAGCCGACGTGGTGGTGGTGGCGGTCGAGCAGGCCGCCGCCGCGCGATTCTTCGGCGAAGAAGCACCGCGCTCGCGCCGCACGGCCGTCTGCCTCTACTTCGCCGCGGAGGAATCGCCCGTCGAAGGGTCGCTACTCGTCCTGAACGGCGAAGGGCGCGGCCCCGTCAACAACCTCTGCGTGCCGAGTCTCGTCGCGCCATCATACGCCCCGCCGGGCGCGTCGCTCGTCTCCGTCTCCGTGCTCGCGGACGAAGCCGCGCGCGCAGGCCCCGAGACGGCGGGCGGAGAACGACTCGTCGCCGAAGTGCGCGCGCAACTGTCCGGCTGGTTCGGCGCGAGCGTGAATGGCTGGCGACACCTGAAGACTTACACAATCGAGCGAGCGCTTCCTCATCAGACGAGCGTCTCGCTCTGCACACCTGAAAGGGTAAGGACTCGAACGCCAGGCGTGTATCAGTGCGGCGACCATCTGGACACGCCTTCGATTAACGGTGCGCTGCGCTCAGGCCGCGTGGCCGCCGAAGCTCTGCTCGAAGACTTGGCGCGGGGCACGAGTTACCGTGCCGCGTGAAGAGGCGGCGACTCTCGCCGCCTCTTCCGGCGCGCGTCGAGGAAGACGGCAAATATACACAGAAAGAGTGCCCAGGCGGCCTTCTCACTTTCCTGCCCGCAAGTCCATTAACTGTTAGGTCACATCAGTTAGCCTCAACCCGCAATTCCCCGAGTGCACCCTCAAGAATTCCTCAAGTGGCCCTCATAAGATGTAGCAAGTGAGATAGAGGTCGCGCCGCCTGGATGGGCCAACCCAACACCGGTCAAAGGAGACAGGGCAATGTCAATAAAGTGTAAAAAGCAGTCGGTTTCGAGGGGCCGAGTTCTGACAAGGGTCATGCTCGCAGCAGCCGCCTGCGCGGCCTTCGTCTTCATGACTGTGGCCGGTCTGGCGGCCACGACGCCCGCGAGTGGCACCGTCTCGCCGTCCAGCCCGACCCTCCAATTTCAGGGAGGGCCGTACTCAAACTCTAACCTTACGAGCCCCGTAGGCGAGAACCCTCCCGTCTGCACCGACCTGACGCCGTGCGGCCAGTTCGCGCTGACGGTGAACATCCCGGCGGGCGACCCTGGCCCCTACGACCTGACCGTCTCCGTCAAGTGGACCGACAGCGGCCAGCCGACCACGCAGGGCGGGGCCAGCTCTGACTACGACATCTTCATCTATCAGGGGAGCGCCCCGACGGGGACGAGCGTGGGCGCGCAGGGGCCTAACAACAACCCGCAGGAGTTCCGCTTCAGGGCCGCCTCCGGCAACTACACGGTCTACGTCGTGCCCTACGACGTGGCGCCCGACGTGCCCTTCACGGCCACGGTGACGCTGGCGAAGGTCGAACCCGAGGTCACGCCCACGCCTGCCCCCGTGCCGCCGGGGACGCCGACCTTCACGGCCTACATGTCGCCGCAGGGCGTCGGCGACGACTCGGGCGAGCCCTCCGTCGGCGCGAACTGGAAGACGGGCCGGATCATGTACTACGGCGGGTTCTCGCCGTACGCGCTGCGTCTCACCTTCGACGACTCGAAGCAGCCCGCGACGGCCCTGTGGGAGACGAAGGACCTGTTGCTGGCCGCCACCCCGCGCGCCCTCGGCGACCCGATCCTCTTCACAGACCCCGAGACGGGCCGCACCTTCATCTCGCAGCTCGAAGGCGGGACGAAGCAGAACACGATGGACATCACGGACGACGACGGCGACACGCTGCAACTGAGCACGGGCTCCGGCATCAACTCCGGCTACGACCACCAGACCATCGGCGGCGGCCCCTTCGCGCCCGGCCTGACCGGCAACGGCTACAAGAACGCCGTCTACTACTGCGCGCAGGACGCCGCGGTTGCCAACTGCGCCCTCAGCCTCGACGGCGGCGTGACCTTCGGGCCAGCCATCCCCATCTCCAACATCTCGCAGTGCACGGCCATCCACGGCCACGTCCAGGTCGCGCCCGACGGCACGGCCTACGTGCCCGACCGGAGCTGCGGCGGCGAGCAGGGCGTCATCCTCTCCGAAGACAACGGCCTGACGTGGAAGCTGCGCAAGGCGACGGGCTCGACCGCGGGCGAATGGGACCCGTCCGTCGGCGTCGCCACGGACGGCACGCTCTACTTCGGCTACAACGGGGAGGACGGCCGCGCACGCGTGCAGGTCTCGCACGACAAGGGCGTGACGTGGACGACGCCTTACGACGTGGGCGCGCAGCTCGGCATCAAGAACAGCATCTTCCCGGCCGTCGTGGCCGGCGACCCAGACCGCGCCTCCTTCGCCTTCATCGGCACGACGACCGGCGGCGACTACAACCTCAACGAGTTCGACGGAACCTGGTACCTCTACGTCGCGAGCACGCTCGACGGCGGCAAGACCTGGACGACCGTCAACGCGACGCCGGGCGATCCCGTCCAGCGCGGGCGCGTCTGCACGGACGGGACGACCTGCGCCGCGCCGGGCGGGGGCGGCGACACGCGCAACCTGCTCGACTTCATGGGCGCCACCATCGACCGCGAGGGGCGCGTCGTCGTCGGCTTCGCCGACGGCTGCATCACGAACGGCTGTATTCAAGGTCTGGACAAAAACGGCGACGGCAAGGTGGACACGTCCGACAACGACCTGACGGCGAAGGCCGCCGTCGCGCGCCAGTCCGGCGGGCTGCGCATGTTCAAGAAGTTCGACACGACCGGCCCGACGAACTACCCGCCGACGACGCAGGACGACGCGGCCACGACCAACGAGAACACGCCCGTCACCGTCAACGTGTTAGCCAACGACTCTGACCCGAACGGCGATGCCATCAGCATCACCGGCGTCACGCAGGGCGCGCACGGCCAGGTCGTCAACAACGGTAACAGCGTAACCTACCGGCCGGCGGCGAACTTCTACGGCGACGACCAGTTCACCTACACCGTCAGCGACCCGGGCGGCCTCTCCAACACGGCGAACGTGAAGGTTACGGTCAGGCCCTTCTGCCCCTCGCTCCCCACGGGCAGCTTCTCCGACGACGCCGAGACGGCCAAGCCCGGCTACGCCACGACGAACAACCGCACGACGGGCGGCTGGGCGCAGATGATCGACCCGACGGCGCACAGCGCGCGCCAGTCCTGGACGGCGCTCGACGAACAGCCCGGCGTCCCGGCGAGCACGGCCAAGGACGCGACGCTCGTGCTGCCCGCGCAGGACCTCGGCGCGACCAGCGTCCTCTCCTTCTGGCACAGTTACGACTTCGCGCGCTTCCCGCTGAGTGACGTGGCGACGCGCTACCAGAGCGGCGGCGTGCTGGAAATCTCCGCCGACGGCAACGCGTGGCTCGACCTCGGCGAGTTCATCCAGACCGGCGGCTACAACGGGAAGATCGCCGACACGGCGCAGAACGTTTTAAAGGGCCGCTCGGGCTGGGTCGGTTCGAGCGACGGCGACACGCTGCCGGGGCGCGCCGACGCGATGAAGCAGGTGGTCGTCAACCTCGGCGCCGCCATCCAGCAGAAGTTCGGCGTGACGGAGCTGCGCGGCGCGCGCATACGCTTCCGCCTCGGGGGCACGTTCCAGGTGCTCATCGGCGGCATCCAGGGGACGGGATGGGGCGTCGACGACATCCAGGTCAAGAACACGCTCCAGGTCTCGAACTGCAACCGGCCCCCGCTCGCCGAAGACGACGCAGCCACGACGACCAGAAACTCAAGCGTCCGCATCAACGTCCTGGCGAACGACTCCGACCCGGAGAACGACACCGTCACCGTCACGGGCGTCGGCCAGCCCGCGCACGGCACGGCGCAGGTTAACGGCGACGGCACCATCACCTACACGCCCGCCGCCAGGTACGTCGGCGGCGACCAGTTCACCTACACCGCCGGCGACGGTCACGGCAACACGGACACGGCGACCGTCAGCGTCACCGTCAACGACACGCCGAACCACGCGCCGACCGCCGCCGCCGACAGCGCGACGACGCCGCAGGACACGCCCGTCACCTTCAACGTGCTGGCGAACGACACCGACCCGGACGACGACATCCTGACCGTGACGGGCGTCACGCAGGGCGCGCACGGCGCGGTCACGAACAACAACGACGGCACGCTGACCTACACGCCCAACTCGGGCTTCTACGGCGCGGACGGCTTCCGCTACAACATCAGCGACGGCCGCGGCGGGACGGCGAGCGCGACCGTCAGCATCACCGTCAACCGCGTCGTGCAGAACGCGCCGCCCGACGCCGCGGACGACTCGGCCACCACGACCGAGAACACGCCGGTCACGGTCAACGTGCTGGCCAACGACACCGACCCGAACGGCGACGCGCTGACGGTGGCGAGCACTTCGCACGGCTCGAACGGCACGGTGTCGAACAACGGGAACGGCACGGTGACCTACACGCCGAACGCGGGCTTCGCCGGGAGCGACCAGTTCACCTACACCGTCGGCGACGGCAAGGGCGGCACCGACACGGCCACAGTGTTCGTCATCGTCAACCAGTCGCCGGACTCGAAGGGCAGGACTTCGGGCGGCGGGTGGCTCCCGGCCGGCGGTAAGAAGACCAACTTCAACTTCGACGTTAAGTCGTCGGCTCTGTCGAAGGGCAAGATCAGCTACGACAACAGCGCCGGCAACGTCTGGCTCAACGGGACGGTCGACACCTTGAAGATCACTGGGACGGCGGCGGACTTCGGCGGCGCGTGCCGACTCGGCGACGGTTCGGCGGGGCGTTACACTGCACACGTCGAAGACAACGGCGAACCCGGCATCGGCGCAGACCGCTTCTCCATCAAGGTCTACAACGCGGCCGGGGTACTCATCCACCAGACGGCAGGCACGCTCGGCGGCGGCAACATACAGGTCAAGTAGCCGCGCCGGCGCCTCGTCAGTCGGGGCGATGGATGCAAAACAGAAGGGAGCGAGTCTCAGCGGGACTCGCTCCCTTCTCCGGCAATATACTGTGCGCGTGTCGGCGGCGGCACCCGCACGGTGGGAGGGGTATGCAGAAAAAGGCGAAAGTTCTCTTCGCGGCACTCACGCTCTGCCTCGCGCTCGCGCAAGGGTGCGACCAGGTCGGGGACAACCGTTCGGCGACCGTGGCCGTGAGCCCCACGCCCGCCGCCCCCGGCCCCGCGACCGCAGCCACTCCGGCCCCCGCGGCCGGACAGTCGGACGCCTGCCGTCTGCTCACGTCCGAGGACATACAGGCCGTGCAGGGCGAAGTGTTGAAGGAGGCGAAAGGCACACGGCAGGCGGACGGCCCCCTTCTGGTCGAACAGTGTCTCTACGCGACCACCAGCTATAACAAGTCCGTGAGCCTGACGCTCACCCGTAGGAACGCGGCCAGCCCCGCGGCCGGCGACCCGAAAGAGTTTTGGAGGGAGCGGTTCGGGGGTGAGAAGGAGCGCGAGAAGGGGGAGGGCAAGAAGGAGACAGACCGCCCGCGCGGCGAGCACGCCCCGGAGAGACGCGGAGAGGAGAAGGAGGAGGGGGAACGCCCGGCGCTGCCGGTCAAGGGGGTCGGCGACCAGGCGTACTGGGCCGGCAACGACAAGACCGGCGTGCTGTACGTGCTGAAGGGCGACAGCTTCCTGCGCGTCAGCGTCGGCGGCCCGGAAGGGCAGCAGGCGAAGATCGAGAAGATGAAGGAGCTGGCGCGGCGCGCGCTCAAAAGGCTCTGACAGGGACGTTTCTGGATTACCTCCATCGACCAGCCAATCTTTCACACAGTTAACAAACGTTCGCGCTGCATTCAACCCGACCGCCCGCAGCGTACCTCTCATCAATCTTGCCTCCTGCGCTCGGATTGTGTCTAATCGGCGGGCGGCGGGTTAATTCGGGCGTTAGATTGCTTTCGCTATTCGGTCAGACAACTGTGAGTCATGAATGAGGAGAAACGAAACAGCTATCTCCGAAAGCTCGTTGCCAATGCGCGGGCGATTATCTCTTATCAGGTGGGATTACCCGTCGGCTGCGTCAAAATGAATCGCCTGCTTTATTGGCTTGAGAATGAGGGCGAGAAATTAGACTTCCCGGTCTTCGGAGAGTACCTCGAAACAGTGCGCGAGATTCCGACCGGCTCCGAGAGGCTTGAATGCAGCCGCGCGGCTCTGCGCCGTTATGACGAGCGCTTAGTCCCTATCAACATCGAGTACAGGGAGCGAATCATTGACGCCTGCTTCGAGATGGTCGAGCGATTTGCCGCGGGTGAACCGGATTGAGCTTAAAGTGTCCTATCGGCCACGGCGCCATCTAACCACGGCATGCACCCGACCCGCGACACGACGGCTTTCATCAGTTGCAAAAGGGCGGGCGGGTGATGCCGGGCGTTAGATGGCTTCCGTTGTAGAGAGTGTGGATAATACTGAGGCAATCAGAGTCTCACATTCGAGGTGAAAGTCATGCCGAGAGAATTCAACCTTGAACAGCCTCATTTCTGGATTTATCTTCGCGCCGAAGAGGAAGAAAAATTCCCCCCACTCAATGATGTATACACTTTCTTGCATGATGTGAATTTGATTTACGAGATAAGCCGTGTGGCGACAGACCCAAACTATGATTTCTCACTCTCAGAGCTTGTTTATTCCCGCGAAGAGGGCCTCAACATTCATATGAGGGATGAAGATCGCCTTCATGTGGAAAGCATGTCAAAGAATTCGCCGCTGGAATTATCCACCCTTGTTGTCGCCGTTCCTGCTGCCGTAGGGGCTATCTGGGGGGTAGTTCAAATTATAGAGAAGGTGGTTAATTTTCGTCTGAATCGAAGAAAGCTCAGAGAAGAAGTGAGAAGGTTAGAGCGTGAGAACACACAGGTAATGCCGCCGCTAGCTACAGAAGAACGTAGCGACTCCACTTTGCTATATGAGAACCGCCGCTTTTTAGAGTCACGCCTTGAGGAAGTGGGGGCGCTTGGAGTTTACAGAAGAATAGGTGACCGCTTAGTTCAATCTAAGATTGAAATTGTTGAGGTGAGGATTGAGTTGCGGAATATTCGTCATTAAACCGCGGCAGATAAGATGAAGAGAGGATTACACCGAAGGCGGCACGGACCCGTCCGGGGCTTAACCTTGCCGTCATCTTCTGTAGGATATAGTGACCGGCCGGCAGCCCGTAAATCACAGCCTGAAGGAGGAGTTGTATGAATGTACGTGGCAAATTGCTGCTGGCGTCGTTTGCAGTAGGCCTGGCGTTGTGGTCAACCGCGCAGGGGCAGGAGCGGAAAATCAAGCGGAGTGATTTGCCGCCCGCCGTCGAGAAGACCGTCAAGGCCGAGAGCGCGGGCGCGACCATTCAAGGGTTCTCCACGGAAGTCGAACGCGGTAAGAGGCTTTACGAGGTCGAACTCAAGGTCGAAGGCCGCGGCAAAGACATCTTGATCGACAGACAAGGCAACGTCGTCGAGATAGAGGAAGAAGTCGCCCTTGATTCACTGCCGGCCGCGGTGAGAGAGGGGCTGACAAAGGCGGCCGGCCGGGGGACGATCAGCCGTGTCGAATCGCTCACGAAGCTGGGGAAGCTGGTCGCCTACGAGGCGGTGGTGAAGACCGGGGCCAGGCGGCGCGAAGTTCAGGTCGGGCCGAATGGTGAGAGACTGGCACGCCCCGAATAGCCTTTAGCTTTGACACAAGGCTTCGTCGGCATCAGGCTTAACTTGCCACCCGTAGGCCCCGTTCGCGTGCAGCCTTGTCGGGGACGTGTGGCTGAAGGCGAGAAGCATGACTACGAACGGCCGGGCGGATGGGCGCCACGGGTTCGACCCGCTCAGTAAAGTCCCGCGGGTCACACTCATGTTCTGGGTCATCAAAATCTTCGCGACGACGCTCGGCGAGACCGGCGGCGACGCGGTGACCATGACGCTCCAGCTCGGCTACGCGGTCGGCAGCCTGATCTTCCTCGCCTTCTTCGCCGTCACGCTCGCCGCGCAGGTCGCCTCAAAGAAGTACCACCCGTTCGTCTACTGGGCCGTCGTGGTCGCCACGACGACGGTCGGCACGACGATGTCGGACTACTTCGACCGCACGCTCGGCCTCGGCTATGTGAAGTCGTCCGCCATCCTCCTCTGCCTGGTCCTCGTGATCCTCTTCGCCTGGCACCGCGTCATGGGGCGGCTGGAGTTCGAGAACATCAGAGACCGGCGCGACGAGGTCTTCTACTGGCTGACGATTCTCGTGTCGAACACGCTCGGCACGGCGCTCGGCGACTTCACCGCCGACGACCTCGGGCTCGGGTTCGAGCGCGGTGCGCTGGTCTTCGCCGGGCTCATCGCGCTCGTGGCGGCGCTGCACTACTTCACGAAGCTCTCGGACGGCGTGCTCTTCTGGGCCGCGTATATCCTGACGCGTCCGCTCGGGGCGACGCTCGGTGACACCTTAACAAAGCCCCACGAACAGGGCGGGCTCAATCTGAGCCGCATCACTTCTTCGCTCGTCATCGCCGCAATCATGGTCGTGTTGATTATCCTGACATCCAAAAGGTTGGGACGCTCCCCCGACTCTGCAAACTACGCGCGATCTTAGACGGATGAAACTCAAATCCATTTCATATATCGCAGGGGCATCGAGCGTGCGCGTTCTTTCTGTTTGGCCGGTCTGCTCATCATTATTGCCGCGACCGGTTACGCGCAAACACAAACTAGCGGCGGCGTCCCCCAGGCGGTGCGCCGCGACATCCTCGGCCACTCCCCGGTGACGATGACGCACTCCTACACGCACTCCGGTTACGAGGCCAGGGAGCGCGCCGTAGAACTCGTCGCCACCTACGGCAAAAAGGAAACGAACGAGAAGTACGTAAAAACGCGGAAAGCCAGCCCCCGCGGCTGGCCTCCCGTACGGCGTAGATTGTTGAAAAGAAAAGGTGGCGGGGGGAGACTTGAACTCCCGACCTTGGGGTTATGAATCCTCTTCCCCGCTCCTGCGCCAAGTACGGCCTACTAACTTTTCCCAACAACTACCGCGAACCGTAGCCGACTGGTCTCGCACCTGCATACGCTTCTTGCGTCGTCATCCGTGATAAGAACGACACGCGAGTCCCCACGCGCGTAGTGATGACGGCGGGGGGTTGGCCGCTTCAGCTTAGCTCTTGCAGCACGTCCGTGAGGCCCGCGTCCGCGTTCTCCAGAAGCTTGCAGGCGGTGTCGAGGTCGAGCGGTCGGGAGAAGAGGAAGCCCTGCCCGTATTCGCATTTCAGCGACTTGAGGTAGGCGAGTTGTTCCTTCGTTTCGACTCCTTCGGCGACGATGTCCATGCCCATGTTGCGCGCGAGCATGATGATGGTGCGGACGATCTCGTTCTCGCCGTCGCCGCCGCTGACGAAGGAGCGGTCGATCTTCAGGGTGTGGATGGGGAAGCGGTGGAGGTAGCTCAAGGAAGAGTAGCCCGTGCCGAAGTCGTCCATGCTGAGGCGTATGCCGAGCGCGCGCAGTTGCAGCAGCATCTCGGTCACGGTCTCTGTGTTCTCGATGACCGAACTCTCCGTGATCTCCAGGTGAAGGCGGTGCGGGTCGAAGCCGGTCTCGGTCAATATCTGTTTGACTTGGCCGACGAGGTCGGGCTGCATGAACTGCCTGCCCGAGAGGTTGACGCTCAGCGAGAGTGGGGCGACCGACGACGCCTGGAGGCGGTGCATCTGCCGGCAGGATTCGCTCAGCACCCAGCGGCCGAGCGGGATGATGAGCCCCGTCTCTTCGGCGACGGGGATGAACTCGGACGGCGCGACGAGCCCGCGCTCGGGATGCCGCCAACGCACCAGCGCCTCGAAGCCTTGGATCGAATCGTCGGAGAGCGACACGATGGGCTGGTAGTAGACGACGAACTCTTCGCGCTCGACCGCGCGCCTTAGGTCGGTCTCCAGCCGCAGCAGCGCGACGGCGCGCGAGTGCATGGCCGTGTCGAAGATTTCGTAGCGAGACTTGCCCGCGGCCTTGGCGCGGTACATCGCCGTGTCGGCGTCTCGCACGACGTCCTCGGGGCGCTCGTAGCCGGTGTCCGAGAGCGCGATGCCGATGCTCACCGAGGTAAAGACCTCGTGGCCGCCGACGTTGATCGGCGTGGTCAACTCGCGCTGTAGGCGCTGCGCCACGCGGATCGTGTCGTTCACGTCCTCGACGCCGTCGAGGAGGACTGCGAACTCGTCGCCGCCGAAGCGCGCGACCGTGTCGAGGTGGCGCAGGCACTTCTGTATGCGGGCGGCCATGGCGACCAGCACTTGGTCGCCCATCGTGTGGCCGAGGCTGTCGTTGATGACCTTGAAGCGGTCGAGGTCGAGGAAGAGGACGGCGAAGAGGTACTTCTTCTTCGGCCGCTTGGCGCGTTCGACGGCGAGCCGGAGGTGATCCATGAAGAGCGCGCGGTTCGGCAGCCCCGTCAGGGCGTCGTGGAAGGCGTCGTGCAGCAGCTTCTCTTCCATCTGCTTGCGGCGGCTGATGTCGCGCGCGACGACCTGCATGGCCGGCCTGTCCTTGTAGACGAAGGGGACGGCCGCGGCCTCGACACAAACCTCCGTCCCGTCCGAACGCACCAACGTCTCTTCGAGAAAGGCGGCGTCACCGTCGGCGCCGCAAATCCTCCTCCCGACTCCATCCTGACGGTCGTGGCGCACGAACTGCTTGATGTGTCGGCCGACGATCTGCTCGCCCGTTTCCGCCCTGAGGAGCCTCACGCCCGCGCCGTTGACGAAGACGACCTCGCCGTCGGCGTGGACGAGTATCGCGTCCGGCGAGAGTTCGACGAGACGGTGGTATCGCTCCTCGCTCTCACGCAGCGCGCGCGACACGCGCGCACGCTCGACCGCGTAGCGTATCGAGCGCCCGAGCAGCGTGGCCTCAAGCGTCCCCTTGATGAGATAGTCCGCCGCGCCCGCGCGCATCGCCTCGGCGTCCACCTCGTCGCCGCCCTGGCCGGTGAGCAGGATCATCGGCGCGCCGCGCCCCGCGCCGCCCGCCTCGCGCAAAAGGTCGAGCCCGCTCCGCTCGCCGAGGCGATAGTCGAGCAGGTAAACGTCGTGCGCGCCGCGGACGACCGCCGCGCGCGCCTCCTCGTAGGAGGAGACCCAGTCGAGGAGGAACGCGCCGCGGCCGAGTTCGGCCAGCAGGTCGCGCGTCATCACGTAGTCGTCCTCGTCGTCGTCAACGAGCAGGACTCTGATAGGTAGCGTGTCCATCTTACGAGGTCTTGACGGCCGGCGTGTGCGTCTCAGGAGGCGTTGGCGGCGTCCGGCAGTTCCACTATCTCGAACCAGTACTTGCCGAGCGTCCTCATCACCTCGACGAGTCCCTCGAACTGCACAGGCTTCGTGATGAAAGAGTTCACGCCGAGGTCGTAGGTTCGGTAGATGTCCTCTTCGGCCTTGGAGGTCGTGAGGACGACGACGGGGATGGAGCGCAAAGCGGGGTCGCTCTTAATCTCGCGCAGCGCCTCGCGCCCGTCCATGCGCGGCATGTTCAGGTCGAGGAGGATGAGGCCGGGGCGCGGCGACTCGTCCTCGGCGGCGAACCGGCCGCGGTGGTAGAGGTAGTCGAGCAGTTCTTCGCCGTCCTCTACGAAGCGAAGGTCGTTGGCGAGCCGGCTCTCTTCGAGCGCCTCGCTCGCCATCATGCGGTCGTCGGCGTCGTCGTCTGCGATCAGGATGGTGATGGGTCTCGCGTCGGCGTTCATCAGTCGCTCTCTCCCGTGTGCTGGCTTACCGGCAGGGTTACTACGAAGGTCGAGCCGCGGCCGGGCGCGCTCGTGGCGGTGACGCTCCCGCCGTGCCGCTCGGCGATGCGGCGGACGACGGCGAGCCCGACGCCCGTCCCCTCGTACTGGTGGCGGCCGTGGAGTCTCTGGAAGACTGTGAAGATGCGGTCAAGGTACTTCTCGTCGAACCCGATGCCGTTATCTTCGACGAAGAGGCGGCAGAGTTCGCCGCCTGCGGTTCCCTCATTGACACCGCCCGACGCCACGCGCTCGCACCAAACCTTAACGAGCGGCGGCTCGTCCGGCTTGTGGAACTTCAAGCCGTTGCCGATCAGGTTCTGAAGAAGTTGCCGCATCTGCAAAGGGTCTGCGTCAAGTGTCAACATCTCGCCCACCTCGACGCGCCCGCCGGAGCGCTCGACGCGCGCCTCAAGGTCGGAGACGACGCCCGCCGCCACTTCGGCCAAATCAGTCGGGACGAACGGCTGCGCCTTCGTCGTGACGCGCGAGAAGGTGAGCAGGTCGTTGATGAGCGTCTGCATGCGGCCGGCCGCGTTCTGCATCCGCTCAAGGTAGTCGCGCCCGCCCTCGCCGAGCGCGTCCGCGTACTTCGTCTTGAGGCGGTCGCCGAACGCCTGAATCTTTCGGAGCGGCTCCTGCAAGTCGTGCGAGGCGACGGAAGCGAAGTCCTGCAACTCTCTATTGCTGGCCTCAAGCTTCGCGGCGAACTTCTTCAGCTCGGCCTCGCTCCGCCGCAGCGCAACCTCCGCGCGCCTGCGCTCGATGGCGACGGCGACCTGCCCCGCCACAGACGTTAGGAACTCGACATCCCCTTCCGCGTAGACGTGCTCCTCCTCGTAGTGCTGCACGACCAGCACGCCGATGGCACCCGACGGCGTTCTCAAAGGCACGCCGAGCCAGGAGGCAGAGAAGGTGCCCACCACTCCTTCGACCATTCCCTTCTCGACCATCCGCCGCATGTCCTCGCGGGAGAGGAGGAGAGGCTCGTCGTTGTTTATAACGTACCCGCTCAGCCCCTTGCCGAGCGGGCGCGGCGGCGGCGTAGGGTCGTGCTTGTCCACGAAGAACTCGAAATGCAGGAACCCCGTCTCCGGGTTGTAAAGGGCGATCAGAAAGTTCTCGGCGTAGAGCACACGCCCGACCGCGCGGTGAATCAGTGAGAAGAGTTCGTCCAGGTCGTAAGTGGCGTTGAGTTCCTGGACTATCTCCAGCAAAGCCCGGCACTCCTCTTCCACCCGCCTGCGGCTCGTAACGTCTTCGACCGTCCCCTCGAAATAGAGGACGGTACCGCCCTCGTCCCTGACCGCCCTGGCGTTCTCACGCGCGTAAAAGCCCGATCCGTCTTTGCGCGTCCAGAGCGACTCCAAGCCCACGACCTCGCCGTCCCGCTCAAGCGCCTGCCTGAACTCGGAACGCACATACCCCGGCTCGAACTCCCGGTTGAGGTCGCGCGACGCCAACTCTTCAAGCGAGGCGTAACCGAGCATCCTTAAGAGCGCCGAGTTGGCCGCGAGCACGCGCCCCTCGGACGACGTGCGGTAGACGCCGATTGGCAGACCTTCGAGCAGCGCCGTTCCCAACTCCGCGCCCCGCTCGTAATCCGGGCGCGCCGTCACTCCAACAGTCGTCGTCATGCTCATAAATAGAGTAAGAATCTTCGGACACAGCCCCGCGGGGCCGTCGGGAAATTCTTGAGGGCAGGCAGAAAGACTAATTCTCAGACTTCAAGCCACAGGTGACGCCGGGAACCAGCCACACTGCGAGACAGGGCGTGAGGGAGTGCGTAGAAAATACGGAGGAAACTGCGACTTCCTCCGACCTCAAAAATATTAGCAGAGCAGTCCCGCTGCCTTCAACTACTTTTAATCTGACGCGGGCGCAGAATAGGCTTGGCGTCTAAACTCCGGAGCAGCAGCGCGGCGTGGCCTCTCTCTTCAAAGGCGTTGGAAACGAGTAGCCTGTAGCGGTCGTCGAGCGCCACGAGCCCCGCGTCCAACGCCCAGTGGTGCAGCTTGCAGAGGGCGAGGCCGTTGCCGATCCCGTCGTCGCGTGATTCCGAGTAGGGGATGATGTGCGCGGCGTCGACCGCCGACCTGCCTTCCGGCGTGATGATGCGCAGGCGGCACGCGGCGCACGTGTAATCGTAGAGGCGCATGACCTCCTGCCGGAACGCGGCGCTGCGCGCCGTAGAAGCCGGCGCCTCTTCGCTCTCGCCGCCGAGCGCTCGGCGGTGAAGTTTTTGCGCCGCCTCGTTAATGAGGTGGTTTTCGCCGGTCGCCTCCTTGATGAGTGGTTCGTAATGGCTCAGGTGCGTCCCGATGATCAACTGCCGCACCGATTCGCGCGCCTCGGGGCGCTGGAGCAGCATGAAGAGTTCGGGGTCGAGACTGGCGTAAGCCACCAGCCTCTTGAGGTGCGCGACCGATTGAAAGCCGCGCGCTGCGGCCAGCGCCGCCTCCTGCCCCGCGCGCGTGCAGGTGCCAGAAGCCGGAGGTGCGCAGCCGCGGGAAAGGGTTGTAGAGGCGCGGCTGCCCCGCAGGGATGTTCTTCCAGTAGTTGAGGTAGGTCTCGACCAGCAACGGCGAGACTTCGATCCGGTTGTCGCCGATCTCTCCACGCTCGATTAAGTCCAGGACGGCGAGTAAGAGCAGCGGCTTGTGCGGCGCAGGGAGGTCGCGCGTGCGGTCAACGCGCAGGCGCTCGATTTTACGCAGGTAGTAACTCAGCGAGTCGGACATGTCCGCTGACCTTCAACTGAAATTTTGAGACTCGGTTGCGTGCCGCCTCGCTCAAGTCGGGTTTTCGTCTGCGAAACCAAGAGGTAATCGGTGAGTTCGGGCAACCAGGTCTGATACCGCGCCCACTTCTCGCCGCGGTCGAAGGCTTCCGCGGCTGGTGTAATGCGATGGGAGAGAGAGAGTGCAAACTGATTCCAGCGGATTTAGCCTCCGGCGGACACAGACATACTATCTACTGCGCCGGACGGAGCATCCGGCGCATGTGTGGTCTTCTTCTCGTTATGAACCTCGGCCCCGGACTCGCCGAGCCCCCATTATCCTCCCGCACTCTTTGCCTTCCGAACCATGAACCCGGTGAGATTGACCTTGGCTACAACCTTCACACTTTGGGCAGGCAGTAACCCAGGTTGTGCAACGCCTGACGGAACCTCTCTTCGCCCTCGGCGGAGACGACGAGATACTTCTCGCCCGCGCGTAGGCAGAGCGGCTTCGTCTTTTCGTGTTGCGCTAAAGTCTCTGCCAGGGCCGCGTCCGCGCACTCGACGAGCACGGCCGGGCCGCGATCCCGCAGCCGCCCGGCGTTGCGCTCCGCCTCCCGCAGAAAGCCTTCGACCGTTTCCGGCAGCGGCTGGTCGTCGCGCGCCTGTAGGAATTCTCGCAGTTCGGCTATCTGATGCCCGTTCTCCAACGCGGCCATGACCTTAGCGCGGTTCAAATACCAGGACGACTCCGATTCCTTCTCGGCGTATGTTTCCAGCAGCAACGTCTCTTCGGGTAATAACGCTTCGCCCGTCACGCTGATCTTCAAGCTGGGCAGCACGCTGATGGTGGCGCGGGCGGTCACCTGGGTCGGAACATACTCGTCCGTCAGGCCCAGACAATACGCGCCGAGCGTCGTCAGGCGGAAGTAGAGCAGCCCGTCATAGCGGCTGAAGAACTCCAGGTCGTCCGCGCCCCACAGGTCGCGGAAATCCTGTCGCGCCCCCTCCGGCGCGACGTACGCCACGTCGATCACACCGAGCGTCGCCGCGTACTCGAACAGGAGACAGAGCGCGTAACGTCCCTGTAGGATGCTCCATTTGCCGAAGCCCTCGTAGCCGAGACTGCCGTACTCCTGTTCCTCGATGTACAACTCCCACGGATCGCGCGTCACCTCGAAGTCGAAGCCCGCGGCGCGCATGTAGCGGAAGAACTCGTCAGCCTTGACCCACTGATTAACCGGACACTCTTTGAGCGCGTCCGCGATGACGGCGCGACGGATGGCCGCGGCGGTCAAGCCGCGCGCGCCTTTGCCCGTCTGCCCTTTGATGACCTCGACGCGTCGCAGCTCGTCGAGCAGCTTCGTCTTCATCCAACGCTGCCAGCACAGGCGCAGCGTGTCCGCGGCGGAACTGCTCAAAGCCTTGAGTCCGGCTTTAGTCAGGGCCAGCCGTTTTCCACTCTGTTCGGCCAGCCCGGCGGCCTGCACGAGCAGAGGCCACGCGAACGCCTTGATCGGCCCGGCTTCCTGCTCGTACTTTCTCTTCTTCGACTGGTTCGGCACGTAGTAATAGTCGCCGCCGCGCAGGAGTGCCGCGACCTCATCAACCGTCGCGGAAGAAGGCAGAGAGGTCTTGTCGCTGACCATGAGCCTGCCGCGTTCGATCAAGCGCAGGACGGTGTGCAGGTCGTGCGACGCATTTCTTTCCATCGCACTCTGCGTCACGGGAATCTGTTTGACTTTCACTTCCCGCCGTCGCGCTTCAAAGTCGAAACGCTCCTCCCGCAGATTGAAAACTTCCGGCAGTTCGTCCGTGACCTTAAGCTTGGGTGCGGCCGGCTCCGGCACGAACGCCCTCAGACGCTCCCGCAACTCCGCGGGCATCAGGCCGTCGCGGTAGATGAACAGGCACAGCCGCGAAGGCGTGCGGTTGAAGCCCCACTCGTTGCTTGTGCCCCAGTTCGGCTGCCCTCCATATCTGGCCTGGAAGCGCTCCGCGCGGAACAGCCCGTCGGGAGAGTGGACGACTTCGGAGACGGCGGCCCGCTGCGTCCCGTCCAGTTGTTCCCAGAGCCTGCGCAGCCCTTCGCCTTCGAGATGGCGCGCGATCTCCGCTACCAACTCCGGCTTGCGCGTGGGCTTTTCCGCCGTGGGCAGGAGGGCCAGATGCCTCTTCAGGTCATCCACCGTCAGTTGGCTCAACGCTTCGATGACTGTCGGCAGCTTGGAGGCTTCTTTATGTCGAGTCATGCGATTAATAAGGGCTCTTCTCAGGTAGCTGGCGCTCGGAATCCCTTCCACTGGACGTTCAGAAGAATCTCGCCGTCCTCCGCAGACGCCCACGGAACGAGGGTTTTCCCGTCGGAGCAATAATGGCGGAACTCTTTGAGCATCATTGATTCGAGGAGCACGCGGCGGTCGGTCGGCACAAGGTCGAGAACGGTGTCGGAGCAGAAGACGACGAGTTTGCGTTCGGCGCGGGTGGCGGCGACGTTGAAGCGGTTGCGGCTGAGGAGGAACTCGGCCTCGGCCTCGGCGTACTCTTCGTCCGCGACGCCGTAGGAGACGAGTATGACCTGACGCTCCTTGCCCTGTAGCTTCTCGACCGTATCTACGAGCGGAAGCGGCTTGGCCGCGGTGTCGAAGCCGAGCTCGCGGAGCGCCTGTCGGATGGCGCTGTTCTGTGCGCGGTGCGGCGACAGCACGGCCAGAGCGCGTCGGGCAAACTCTCTCGGCGTGAATACTTCTTCTGTTTTCTCGTCAATCAGAACGTGGCTGAGCTTCTCCGCCAACGCGGCGACGAGTTCCGCCTCGACGGGATTGCGCGCGGTGAAACTGCGCGGGGCGGCGTAGTGGCAGATGACTACGGGGCGCTCCGGGTGGAGCAAGAGATCAATGAGGTCATCGGAGTCGAAGGCTATCGGCTCTGTGGTGGCGATGCGTATCTCCGGTTTGGTCGAGCGGAAGCGCCCTTCGTAGAGCACGTCGCGCGGGTAGGCCGTCAGCGGCTCGTTCATGCGGAAGTTCTCTTCGAGTTGGAAGAGCGTGCGCCCCCTGACGGTCGGGTCTTCCGCCGCGGCCTCGCCTATTCGGTGGCGCACGAAGGCGAAGACAGAGTTGAGCATGTGTCCGTGCTCTTCGGGGTAGCTGCCGTGGATGATTGGTGGGAGTTGCTGGTCGTCGCCGGCGAGGATGATGTTCGAGTTCGCCTTGCTTGAGCTGAAGGCGATGAGGGCGTCGGGCAGCTTCATCTGCGAAGCCTCGTCCACCAGCACCACGTCGAACCACTGCTGGATGAGGGCGCCCGCCTCTTTCATACCCTTGTAGACGCTCCAGACCGTTCCGCCCACGACCACGCACGGCGACTCACTTTGCAGGAGCCCCGCCAGGCCGGCGTCGGCTACGCGGCCCACGGAAGTCGGCAGTTCTTCGTCCGCCGGGTTGCTACTCCCTTGAAGCTTAGCGACGGTTAGGCTCGCCGCCCCGAGGCCATACGCGCCGGCCAACTCCGCAGTCTTTCTGAGCACGTTGACGATGGCGTGGTGCGTCGCGGCGGTGACGAGTATGCGCAAGGGCCGGCCCGCGTCTAGCGCGGCAAGGGCGTAGCCGACGAGGAGGTGCGCGACCGTGTGCGTCTTTCCAGTACCCGGCGGCCCCCAGATCAGCGTCAGTGGCTCGCGGAAGACGCCGCGCCAGGCGGCCCACTGTCCCTCGTTGAGCAGCCCGTCCGGATTATCGCCGCTCGCCTCGATAAGTTCGCGGAGCCGGCGTTCCGCCGCAGCGTACGCAGTGACCGGAGGTTGCCAGCCTTCGACCATCCCGCCCTTCAGCAGTTCATGGAGATGCGCCGCGGCCTGCGGGTTCTCGTGGAGACCGCGGAGCACACGCATGACGCGGCCGGAGTTGTAATCGACGTAGAGTTGGTCGAGCACGCACGGCTGCGTGAGGTCGAGCTTCTCCTTGAACTTGTCAGGGTTGTCAGGCAGGAGGCGCAGGCGCGGCGGGTCGCCGCGCAGGTCGTACTCGACAAGCGTTACTTTCAAATCCCCGGCGCGGAAACTCCTGTCGAAGAGCCTGCCGTCGATGTCCCCGAGCAGCACCTCGGGCTGCCGCTCCGGCGTGACGACGAGGTTGTACTCGCCCGCGTCGAACTTCACGTCGCGCGACGCCGCGTCGAAGGTGAACCACATCGAGCCGTCCGGCTGCTCGCTGCCTTCGATGAAACGGAGGCCGCTCACGCAGACGAACTTCCCGACGCGGTCTTCGACCGGGAGCGTGTGGACGTGCTTGACTTCAAGCTCCTCGAAAGAGGTTTCGAGCAGCGAGAAAGTCCGGAGGGCTTCAAGCAGGCGGAAGTCGAGCGGGTCGAACTCGCCGTAGAGCAGGAACGGCTCCTTCCTCAGCAGGAGTGAGTCGCCGAACTCCTGCTTCAGCCGTCGTATGACCGAGTCGGTGGCGCGCAGCTTATTCCGCACTGTCTCCTCGATACGCTCGTAGACCCCTTCGGCGCTCAGCTGCCTCTCCGGGTTTCGTGGGTCAGGGTTATAACCCTTGCCGCTCCACACGTCGTGGATCCGCTCGAACGCGACCTGATTCGTGAACTCCCAGCCGAAGCCATAGCGCGGGCGGAACGTGTAGCCCCTCTCCTCGCCCTCAGCATCGGTCGGCTGGTACGCCTTCGAGACGGTCGTCAGGTCGTACGTGTACGGTGCCGGGAGCGCGACCAGAGAGCGCAAGACCTGCGAAATGACAGTGCCCGGCACGCTGCGGAACGTCTCCGCGTCCTGAAGGATGGAAGAGGGCGGGAAGAGGCGGACGAGGTGCGAAACCTGCTCGACCATCTCGGCCGACTCTTCGTCGAAGACGTGTCGCTCGACGGCGCTGCGCAGCACGTTCAGGTCTACCGTGTCGTAGACGTAGAAGTGCAGCCGACGCTGCTGCTTCCTGAGTTCCCACGCCGCTTCGCGCTGCGCCTGCTTGAGCGCCGCCTTCGACTGCTTCACACGCTCCTGAATGGCGGCGCGCTCGGCGAGAAGAGTTTCGTAGGCGGAATTCGTTTTCGTGAGCCTCGGACACCTCGCCTTAAAGTCATTTAGCGCAGCATCCGCGCCGTCGCACTCCGCCTGCGCGGCCGCGACGGCCGGGTGATCGTCAACGGGGCGCGCGGCGACCTCACGGTTCTCCGCGTCCACGCGCCTCAGCAGTTCGTTCAGGGCGCGGAGGAAGTCGAGAAGGATTTGCGCCTCGCCACCCTTCTCGCGCGCGACGAAGACCTGCTCACTGCCCTTAGCCTTGCCGTTCTCCGCGTCCCACCCTTCATAAACTTTAAGGCCGAGCGCGAAGCACGTCTGCGTGACGGCGTCATGTTCGGCGCACAGTACGACCCGCACGTCCTCGTAGCGCGGCATCAGCAGCGTCGTCGCGCCCAGGCTTCGCGGCAGGCCGTCTTCGAGCGCCCGCGCCGCCGAGACGTAGCGCGGGAGGTTGACGGAGAGGTCGTGGCTCGACGCCTGAAGCCGTTCGATACGCCCCTCGTCCGCCAGCACGGCGAGTTCCCGGTGAGTCCTGACGCCTTCGGCGCGCAGCCTCCGCTTCGACTCCGAGCTGATGTAGGCGACGCGCGAGAGGTCGAAGTGCGCGTCCGCCTCCTGCCGGCAGGAATCCATGTACTCACACATGGAACAGTAGTCTTCGACGTGAAAGTGCGCGTCGGCCGACGGCGTGTCGAAGAGCGACGGCGCGCGGTTGCGCAGGAAGTCGTCCACGGCCAGCCGGTAAGGGCGCAGATCGAACGGCGGCGTGCCTTCGCGCGAGCAGATGACGCCAAACTCCGTGTCAACTTCAACTGATGTGAGCCCGGCATCTCTGACGGCGTGGTCGAGGAGGAAGGAGTAGTAGGCGACCTGTATGTAATGGTCGTGGCGCGCCTTCTGGCTCGCCTTGAAGTCCCAGATGCGTAGCCGCGCCTTGCCGCCTTCCATTGCGGGCGGAAGGACTTCGAGCAGGTCGGGGCGCGCCGGCCCGAACTTCACGCGCCGCGGGTCGAGGCCGAACTGCCCCAGCAGCCGCGCCTCCTGCTCCGGCTGTAGGACGATTTCGAGTTGTGCGACGAATTGCGGGAAAGGAGGTGCGGCAAACGCCTCCACGAATCTCTCGAACTTCAGGTCTTTGACCTTGCGCCGGCCGCCCTCATCCTCTACCCCCTCCGTCAGGACTGCGGCCGCGCCGTAGGTCTCCACGTATGACTCGACGTTGCCCACCTCGAACCTGTCGCCCTCCTCCATGAGGAGACGTATGCCGAGGCGGCTGTGCTCGTGGCGCCTGCGCGGGACGTTCCACCCGATGCCCGGCTTCATGCGGAAGACGGCCTCGACGGTGTTCCACCGGAAGTTGCGGTCGCAGCGGTGCTTGAAGTAGGCGGCGACGTTCGAGGCCGTTAGCCTGTATCTCTGTTCCTGCTGTGAGGGGGGCTTCATCAGAGTGCTCCGGTGTGAATCTCTATTTGGAGAGGCCGGCCCGCGCCAAACTACATCTTCCCGCGAAGAGTGTATGACGGTCCGGGCTCGTTCTGCCCGCGTCCGCCGACACGTTCGCCCGTGATTCGGTTCAGTTACACCGCCTCGGGATGAGAGCCGCCCTGCGAAGGGCTTGAAGAGAACTCAGGAGTCCGGCTAAAGGTCGGGACGAGGCAGCGGACGAGGCGGCAGTATAACAAACACCCCGCCGAATTTGGACTTCGACCGTAACCTCATCCGGGTGGAGAACAATCGTCGGCAGCGGAACAAGTCGAAGCGCGCGCGGTTCGTGCCGATGAACTCCAGGGCTCGCAGATACTGCTCGAATTGTGTAGGGCATCGGGCAGCGAGTATGTCTTCCCGAATAGGAAGACGGGCGGGCACATCAAAGAGGTGAAGACAGCCTTCAACAATGCTTGTGAGGACGCGGGGATTGAGGATTTTGTGTTCCATGATCTGCGAAGGACGGGGCGACTAGGTTGGGTGACGCGGGGGCGAATGCGTTCCACACCGCGGCGATTCTAGGCCACGAGGACGTGAACACCAGTCAGATTTATACGGTGGCGACGGATTCGGGGTTGAGGCGGGCGATGGAGTCTTTAGCGACGAGAAGAGCGACCGACGCGGAAGTCCCCACACAAGAGGAACGGCCGCCGAAGCTGGCGGCCGTAAAGCGTTGAAAATGTTGGTAGCGGCGGGGAGACTTGAACTTCCGACCTTGGGGTTATGAACCCCACGAGAAGTTCCGCACAGTTCTTACCGCTTCGCAACGATGACATAAACGGAAGGGTCGCGGCCTTCTTAGTCCCGTTTATCCGCTTTATCCGAAATAACAGAATTGCCGTTCCCAGACCCGCTTCGGATTCAATAACGGCTCCTTTGCGCACCCATAGTTTGTTTGCTCGTTGCTGAAGCCGTCTACTACTGATCTGTAAGCGGGTCGGTTGAGGAAGCTTCGACTTGGCCGCTGATGATTTCGGCCAGTTTGTCGCGCGCCCCTCCCTGTGAGAAGGCGGAGAAGCGGACGCCGAAGCCGGTGCGGCCGGCGCGGCGGACGACGTTGCCCCAGATCGTGAGTTCGCCCCGGCCCGGTACGTTCAGGCGCAGCTTGACGAGTTCGTCCTCGCCCACCTCGGCGCCGCACTCGACGAAGCAACCGCCGGGGCTGAGGTCTGTGACGACGCCTTCGACTTCGAGCGAGTCCGCGCGCATCAGTTGAATCCGGAAGTTAACCTTGGAGCGTTCGTCAGAACGCCTTTCGGCACCCCCGGCCGCTTTCGCCTTGTTCCTGAGCCGAAACTTCTTCAAACAACCTGCGCGCCTCGGCGGGCGCTGATCCCCGACCATTTCGATAATCCTTTGCCACTCCTCCGTTCAGAAGAGGTTGAGCTTGATGGTCAGGTACTTCTTCGGGTTCTTGCGGAAGTCCTGAATCATGTGCGTCGCCTCGCCCGTGAAGTTGTCCACGTCGTTGTAGAGGCGCTCGTCGGTCAGGAGCTTGCCGACCGTGCCCTGCCCGCCCTGCGCCTGCGCGAGAATCTGATCCATCCGGGCCGCCGTCGAGTTGATGTTGTTGATGGCGGCGTGCGCGTCGTCGTACATCGCCTCGTCGGTCAGGAGCTTGCCGACG
>JAFAZX010000020.1 GCA_019239425.1 Acidobacteriota bacterium | reverse complement strand
CGCCGGCATCATCCCCTCGACCAACCCGACCTCCACGGCCATCTTCAAAATCCTCATCGCCGTCAAGTCGCGCAACTCCATCGTCCTCTCGCCGCACCCCTCGGCCGCGAAGTGCATCAACGAGACGGCGCGCGTCATGCGCGAGGCCGGAGTCCGTGAGGGCCTGCCCGCCGAGGCCGTCGGCTGCATGACGAGCACCTCGCTCGAAGGCACGGAGGCCCTGATGAAGCACCGCCAGACGGCGGTCATCCTCGCCACCGGCGGCATCGGGCTCGTGCGCGCGGCCTACTCTTCGGGCAAGCCCGCCTTCGGCGTCGGCCCCGGCAACGTCCCCGTGTTCGTCGAAAGAAGCGCGGACGTGCCCGTCGCCGTGCAGAACATCCTGACGGGGAAGACTTTCGACAACGGCACCATCTGCGCTTCGGAGCAGGCGGTCGTCGCCGACGCGCCCGTGGCGAAGCAGGTGAGGGAAGAATTCGTCGCGCAGGGCGCGCACTTCCTCTCGGCCGCGGAGGCCGAACAGTTGGCGAAGGTCGTCACGACCGAGAAGCGCGCCCTGAACCCCGCGATTGTCGGCCGCTCGGTCGAGACCATCGCGAAGATGGCGGGCCTGACCGTCCCGCAGGGCACGCGCTGTCTGGTGGCGGAGGTCGGCGGCGTCGGCCGAGACTTTCCGCTCTCGATGGAGAAGCTCTCGCCCATCCTCGCCTTCTACGTCGAGGACGGTTTGGAGAGAGGCGCGGCGCGCTGCTTCGAAATCCTGTCTTACGGCGGCATGGGCCACACCGCGGGCATCCACACGCGCTCGCGCGAGGCGGCGAAGGCTTTCGGCATCGAGATGCCCGCCTCGCGCATCGTCGTCAACTCGCCGACGACGCACGGCGCCATCGGCTTCTCGACCGCGCTTCCGCCTTCGATGACTCTGGGCTGCGGCTCCTGGGGCGGGAACGTCACCTCCGACAACGTCTCGCCGTGGCACCTGATGGACATCAAGCGCGTCGCGTTCGAGACGCGTGCCGTCCCCTCGAAGCGGCCCGCGCGCACGGCGCAGAGACCCGCGGCCTCGCCGCTGGCGGCGGCCCCGGCCGGAGGCGGAGGCGGCGGGAGCAGCACCTACACCATCGAGGAGGTGCACCGCGGCCCCGCGACCCGCGACGACATCGTGAAGATTGTCGACCGCTTCCTCTCGCAGCGTCAGGCGTCACAGCCGGCTTCGTCGCCGCTCCCCGTCGCGCAGCCGCACGCCTACGTGCAGCAGGACGTGGACGTGGAGCCGCAGCGCGCCACGCACTCCGGCGGCGCCGCCCCGCACCCGGAGGCCGCGCCGACCGCGCAAGGCAAGAACGGCGGCGGCAACGGCCACGCGCCGCAGCCCGCGCCGCCCGCGCCCGCGCCCCCGAAGCAGACGCCCTCGCCAGCCGCCGCTTCGAACGGCAAGCGCGCCGTCGATTTCGTCTGCGAGGACGACGTGCGCCGCGCCATCCAGAAGGGCGAGAAGATTTACATCAACGCCCGCACCATCATCACGCCCGCCGCCCGCGACATGGGCGAGGCGGCGGAGGTCTTTGCAAAGGCTTAGAAGCAGTCAGCGGTCAGCTTTCAGCTCTCAGCTTTTGCGTGGTGGCACTGGTCGGATTTGAAAGTCGGCGGCCGGTTTCCAGTCTGCCCTGGCTGAAAGCTGACCGCTGACTGCTGAAAGCTATGTTCCTCGGCAAAGTTGTCGGCACGGTGTGGGCCACGAAGAAGACGCCCGACTTGGAGGGCGTCAGATTTTTGGTCGTGCACCCGATTGATCTGGACAAGGAGCCGACGAAGAACATCGTCGTCGTGGCCGACCGCCTCGGCGCGGGCGTGGGCGAGGTCGTGATGTGCGCCTACGGGAAGGCCGCGCGCGCGGCCGTCGGCGATCAGGAGATGGCGATTGAGGCCGCGGTCATCGGCATCGTAGACCGCGTGGACGTGCAGGAAGAGCTCGCGCGCTCGGACGAGCTGGTCGAGTCGGCGCGCGAGTTGCGGCGCGGGAGCGACGGCTGAAGGGGGAATGCGTATGCGCCGGACGGCCCTTCGGTCTCTCATCGCGGCAGTCGCCTTCGCGGCCGGGCTCGCCTGCGCGAAGTTGCCGGCCGCGTCCGCCGCGCTGGGGGAGTTCTTCGCGGAGCCGGTCGTCGAGGCTCCCGCGATGCATTTGAGCGCAGAGCAGTGGAAGTGCCTTGAGTTCTATGAGGAGTCGCACACGCCCTCGGACTTCAAGGAGTTCTGGGCCGAGTTCAAGTCGGCGCTCGCGCGCGACGACCGCGCGCGCCTCTACGAGCTGACCGCGCACGAAAGCTTCGCGTGGGAGGCGGAGGTGCTGACGCTGCCGCACAAGACCTGTTGGGCCGACCGGCCCGAGTGGCTCTGGACGCCCGGCACCGAGTACGTGATCAAGAACCGGGCGCAGTTTTCGAGGAACTACGACCGGATTTTCACGCGGGCCTTGAAGGGGGCGTCGGCCGCCCGCGAGCCGCTGCCCAACTGGCCGGACTCTTACATCATGACCTTCTCCGAGTCCGGCGACCCCGACGTGCCCTTCCGCACGGTCAGGTTCGCGGACGACGGCCGGGGTTATAAATTCACGGGCGCTTGGGACGTGGGCGTCCGGCATTGGGGTGCCGTTAGGTACGACTGACTTCAGATGGCGAACGAGGAACTCATCTACCGCATCACGCGCGCGGTCTACGGCCGCCTGGGGACGCAGGCCGACGAGCAGACGGTCGAGGCGCTGGTGATGGACGTGTACCGCGCGGTCGAGCCCGCGCTCGCGTCCGCCGCCGACGAGGGCTCGTCGAAGGGCGGGAAAGAGGGGCGCGCCGACCGGCTCATCGTCTCGGTCTTCGGCAGCGACCACCCGGGCATCGTCGCCGCGGTCTCGCAGATTCTGGCCGAGGCGCGTTGCAGCATCATCGACATCAACCAGACCGTCGTGCAGGGCAAGTTCGCGATGGTCATCGTCGCCGACATCACGCGCGCCGGCGAGTCGGTCGCCGCGCTCAAAGACCGCTTCCGCGGCGAGGGCGACCGCCTCGGCGTCCGCATCTACGCCCAGCGCGAAGACCTCTTCAACGCGATGCACCGGATTTGAAGGTGCTGGGTGCTGGGTGTTAGGTGTTGGGGAGGAACCCGGTTTTAACCCAATACCTAACACCTAACACCCAGCACCCCTTTACTATGTCGCTTCCCGAAATCTCACGCAGGTGTCTCTCGTGCGGCGCGGCGGTGCGCGCGGGGGCGAGGTTCTGCCCGCAGTGCGGCGAGCCTTTCAGTGAGGAGGCCGAGGCGCAAGGGGCCGAGGCCCCGCGCGCGGCCGTGCCGCCGACGGGCGAGCACGCGCGGCCCGCGGCGTCACAGCCCCCGGCGACGAAGGATTGGACTCCGCCGACTAAAGAGTCCGCGGCCTCCGGGCCGATGCCCGCGCCGGCCGCGGCCGAGCCCGCGCCGCCCCCGGTCGGCGAGCCGGCGGCCGCATCCGAAGAGGCGGCGCCCGCGGCGGCCGACGCGAACGAGGCGGGGCGCGCGGGCGACCTGCGGGGCCGCGTGGCGCGCGTGCGCGAGGGGACGAAGGCGAGGGTCGGGCGCATGCGCGAGGAGGCCATCGTCGTCCTCGAAGAGACGCCCGACGACTCGGGGCTGCGCTTCGTCGTCGTCGCCGCGGCGCTCTTCATCCTCTCCCTCGTCCTGCTTTTCCTGAGCACCACCTTTCTCCGTTAAGAACCAGAGGGCATGGATTACACACAGGCGGAAATCCTACAGACCGTGCGCATGACCGAGATGGAGCACCTCGACGTGCGCACCGTCACGCTCGGCCTCTCCCTGCGCGACTGCGTCCGCGCGACGGTCGCCGAGACGGCCGAGGCCGTCCGCGAGAAGATCGAGCGCACGGCCGCGCGGCTCGTCCCCACCGTGAACGAGATCGGCGAGGAGTTCGGCCTGCGCGTCGCCAACAAGCGCATCTCGCTCACGCCCATCTCCCTCGTCTACGACCGCGCGCGCAGGGGCGAGGAACTCCTGCCGCTCGCGCGCGCGATTGACGAGGCGGCGGGCCGAGTCGGCGTGGACTTCATCGGCGGCTACTCCGCGCTCATCCACAAGGGCGAGACGGAGGGCACGCGCGCCTTCGTCGATTCCATCCCCGAGGCCCTGGCCTCGACCGAGCGCCTCTGCTCCTCCCTGAGCCTCGCGACGACGCGCGCCGGCATCAACATGGACGCCGTGCGCCGCACCGGCGAGATCATCAAGGAGATGGCCGAGCGCACGCGCGAGCACGGCGGGCTCGCCTGCGCCAAGTTCGTCTGCTTCGCCAACGCGGTCGAGGACAACCCCTTCGTGGCGGGCACGTTCCACGGCGTCGGCGAGGCCGAGGCCGTGGTCAACGTCGGCGTCTCCGGCCCCGGCGTCGTCAACCACGCCGTCCGCCACGCGCCCAAAGACGCCCCGCTCGACGAGATGGCCGAGTTGATCAAGCGACTCTCCTTCAAGCTCACGCGCGCGGGCGAGCTCGTCGGGCGCGAGGCCGCGAGGCGTTTAGGTTTGAAGTTCGGCATCATTGATTTGTCACTCGCGCCGACGCCGACGCCGGGCGACTCGGTCGGCGAGATTCTCGAAGCTTTGGGCTTCGAGCGCGCGGGCGCGCCGGGGACGACCGCGGCGCTGGCGCTCCTGACCGACGCGGTGAAGAAGGGCGGGGCGATGGCTTCGAGCGCGGTCGGCGGCCTGAGCGGCGCCTTCATCCCCGTCTCGGAGGACGCGGCGATGATCGAGGCCGCGCGGGAGGGCGCGCTCACCATCGAGAAGCTCGAAGCGATGACGAGCGTCTGCTCGGTCGGCCTCGACATGATCGCCGTGCCCGGCGACACCTCGGCCGAGACCATCGCCGCCATCATCGCCGACGAGATGGCGATTGGGATGATGAACAACAAGACGACGGCCGTCCGCATTATCCCCGCCCCGGGCAAGAAGGTCGGCGACATCGTCGAGTTCGGCGGCCTCCTGGGGAGCGCGCCCGTCATGCCCGTCAACCGCTTCGACCCGGGCGTCTTCATCCGGCGCGGCGGACGCATCCCCGCGCCCATCCACTCGCTCAGAAATTAAGGAGGGCCGCAGGTGAGACGTGTGAAGCTCTGCGTGCTGATGACGGCCTGCATGCTCGCCTGCCTCGGCGGCGCCGCGCGGGCGGGCGGGCGGCCGAACCTGAGCGGGTCTTGGGAGCTGGACGGGGGCCGGAGCAGCTTCGGCGACTACGCGGGGCCGCTGTCGAAGGCCAAGACGAAGCTCGAGATCAGGCACAAAGAGCCGGAGGTCAGAATCGTCTGGACGCTCTCGCGCGGCGACTGGGGGCTTTCGCAGTTGGCGCTCCTCTTCTCGGACGGTCGCGGCGAGGAGACCGCGAGCCTGCTCGACGCCGAAGGGATGCTGGCGGAGACGACCTGCATGAGCGGGGGCGGGGGCGGGCGGCAGGTGAAGTCGAAGACCGTGTGGGAGGGGAATAAGCTCGTCACGCGCACGTCCGAACAACTCCAACTCGCTTCCGGCCCGGCGGAGGTCGACGTCCTGGACGAGTGGGAGCTGTCGAAGGACAAGCAGAGCCTCGTGCAGTTGACGAGGCTCACGCCGAAGGACGCGGCGGCGGGCGTCGCCGCGCGCGAGTTCAAGCGGGTCTACCGCCGGGTCAAGTAAGGCCGCGGCCGCTCCGGGAGGTGTTCGATGAGAAGGTCTCTGTCCGCATCGCTCCTGATTCTGTTCCTGCTCGCGCCCGCCGCGGCCGTCGCCGACAAGAAGCACCCCGACCTCTCGGGGTCTTGGCAGGTCGACCGCGAGAAGAGCGATTACGGCGAGTGGAGCGACAAGCCGCTCTCGAAGGCCGACTCGACGCTCGTCATCGCGCACGTCGACCCGGAGCTGAAGATCAGGCGCACGCTCGCCCTCAACGGGCGCGAGGAGGTGAAGGAGTTCACCTACTACACCGACGGGCGCGGCGAGACGAACCCGGCGACGCTCGGCGCGGGCGAGGTCAAGTCGAAGACGAAGTGGGACGGAGACAAGGTGGTCGCCGAGGCGCACATCACGAGGCAGGGCGCGGGCGGCAGCTACGAGCTGAACGTGACGCAGAAGTGGCAGGTCTCCTCCGACGGGAAGACCCTGACCAACACGACGACCATCGGGAACCAGATGGGCGCGCAGCAGATTAAACTGGTCTACCGCCGCGCGCAGTGACGGCGGCGGCCGACGGGGAGGTTAAGGGGTTATGGAAGCGTTGGGGATGGTCGAGTGCCGGGGCCTGGTCGCGATGATCGAGGCGGCCGACGCGATGGTGAAGGCGGCGAACGTGCGCCTGGTGGGCTACGAGAAGATCGACGCCGGGCTGGTGACGGCCATCGTGCGCGGCGAGGTGGGCGCGGTGCGCGCGGCCGTGGACGCGGGCGCGGCGGCCGCGCGCCGCGTCGGCGAGGTCGTCGCGACGCACGTCATCCCGCGCCCGCACTCGGAGGTGGGCGAGGGCCTCCCCGTCATCGAGACGGGCGAGACGACCCGCAAGAAGATTTCCGGCTCGGTCAAGGCCAAGCGCGACGGGGAGGGCTGAAGTCTTGGCCGAGGCCGCCCAGACCGTCACGGCGCGACCCGCGCCCGGGGGGGCGGGCGAGTGCCCGAGCTGCGGCGCGGCGCTCGTCGGCGACTACTGCCACCGCTGCGGCGAGAAGCGGCCCGAGGCGCGCGACCTCTCCCTGCGCCACTTCGCCCTCGACGCGGCCGGGGAGCTGACGAGCCTCGACACGAAACTCACGCGCACGCTGCTGGCGCTCCTCTTCCGCCCGGGCCGGCTCACCGCCGAGTGGGTGGCGGGGCGCCGCGGGCTTTACCTCAAGCCGCTCAACCTCTGCCTCGGCGTCCTCGCCCTCAACCTCTTCGTCTACACGGCGTCGAAGCAGGTGACGATGTTCGACGTCCGCCTCATCGTCGAGAACCAGCGACAGATGGCCGCGCAGTGGAAGCTGCCGAACGGCGACTTCTACGAACGCCGCTTCGCCGCCGCGGCCACGCGCAGGGGCACGACGGTCGAGGCGCTCTACGACACGGTCAACGAGCACTGGCAGCGCAACGTCTCTCTGCTCCAGCCGTTGCAGATCGTGACGCTCGCCGTGCTGCTCCAGCTCATCTACATCTTCTCGCGGCGCTACTTCGTCGAGCACGTCGTCTTCGCGATGCACTACCTCTCCTTCGCGGTGCTGACGACGACGCTGATGTGGCCGCTCTACTACCTGATCGGCATCCACCCGACGCTGAAGAACATGGCGTTCGCGTTCGCGAAGTTCGGCGTCGACATCCTCTACCTGTTCATGGCGCTGCGCGTCTTCTACGGCGGGCGGCTGGGGCTCGCCGTGCTGCGCGCCCTCGTCGCCTTCGGCGGCTACTTCGTCGGCTACGCCGTCGTCTACATGATCGCGCTCTTCGCCGCGATGTTCCCCGTCCTCTTCCGCTGAGCCGCCCCTCAAAGCCCGGCGAGGGCGTTGAAGAGGAGCGGGTAGGTGGCGAGCGACTGGGCGCGGTACTGCGGGCGGAAGCCGAAGAGGTAGATTTTGCCCCGGCCGATCCCGACCTCGACGAGCGCGGCCTTGCCGCGAATCCTCTCCGCGCCGAGGAGCCAGCCCGAGAGGAGCGGCGTCCCCGCGTCGGGGTAGCGCGCGATGATGCGGACGCGGTTAAGAGCCAGCGGGTCACTCTTGATCTCGAAGACGGGCGAGTCCTCGACCCACGCGATTGACTCGCGCGGAATGCCGCGGGTTACCGGGTGCGTCGTGTCGAGCACGGTGCGCAGGATGGAGCCGGGGCAGTAGAACTCCGTGCGCTTGAGGTCGGCCGTCACGTCGCGGACGGGAAGGTCGAACTGCTCGATGGCGAAGTCCGAGGCCTCGTTCAGCGTGACGAGCGTCCCGCCCTGCTCGACGAACTCGCGCAGGGCCTTGACGCCCTCCTTGCCCAAGCCCCCCGTGAACTCCTCCGGCATCGTGCCCTTCCGGTAGCCTTCCACAATCGCGCGCGGCGACTCGTCGGGGATGAGGATCGAGTCGTACTTCGCGCGCAGATTGCCCTTGCGCACCTCGGCGTCCTCCACGGACGAGAACGGCGGCTCGCGTCGCACGTCGTCCATGTTCGTCCACGGGTTCGTCCTGCCGTTCTGCTGAAGCACCCAGCGCGTCCAGCCTTCGTCCATCGAAGGGACGTGTGACTTGTAGACGGCCACCCGCCGCGTCACGTCGCCGTAGGAATCGAGTTCCGCCTCTTCCTCGACGAGAACTTTCCTGTACCGGAGCGGCGTGTAGACGGGCCTGGCCTCGACACCCATCAGCAGCGTCAGCGTGTGGGCGGTAACGTCGTAAGGCGGGATCGGGTGTCCATCGGCGTCACGCAAATCGGGGTAACGCTGCGCCTCAAGGAGCGCCTTCGCGAAAGCCCCGTAAGGCTGAGCCATCGGCACGTACATGCCGAGCCGGGCCTTCCCGCGCTTCGGCGTGTCGAGCGTCTCGCCGTAATCCACCCGCACCCCGCCGCGCCGCAGGATGTGGCGGAGCAGGGCCGCGTTACCCCCACCGCTCACGATTTCAAAACCCTGCAACTCGCCGGGCTTCCGCGGGCGGACGGCCTCTTTGCCGATGGCGTAAAAGCGCTTGAGCCACGCCTCGCGGTTCTGCGCGGCGTGCCTGAGCAGCTCGAAGGCCGCGGTCGTCATATAGTTCGTGATGTCGCGCAGTCGCCACTCGCCGCCGGGCCAGGGGACTGGGAAGTTGGGCGTGGCCCTGCGCGCGTCGTAGCCCTCGCCGGCGCGCAGCTGCTCCGGCTTCACGTTGATGGGCGTGGCGAGGTTGACCGAGGCCGTCTCGGAAAGTATCCGCACGCCGCCGTGGTAGTGCGAGTAGGCGCGCGACGGAGTCCAGGCGTCGTAGGTCGAGTCCCAGGTGATGCCTTTGAAACCGGCCCTGAGCATCTGGTCGCCCATGAAGCGGCCCAGCTCCGTGTAGCCTTCGACGAGCTGGGGCGGCACGTTCGGCTCGAGGGGCTTCATGTACGGCGGCAGGAAGAGGCGCGAGCCGTAGGCGCCCTGCTGGTGTATGTCGTGGACGATCTGCGGGTGCCAGACGTTGTGAACCTTGTCCACGGTCAACTGCGTCTCGACCTGCGTGAAGGCGTACCAGTCGCGGTTGTCGTCGTGGCCGACGTAGTGGTGGTAAAGCTCGGGCGGGTTTGTCCCCTCGAAGGGCGTGCCGAGCGTGCGGTCGTACCAGCGCTTGACGATGTCCACGCCGTCCGGGTTCAGGGACGGCACGATGAGGACGATGGTGTTGCGCAGAATCTCCAGCACCTCGGGGTCGTCCGAGGAGGCGAGGCGGTGCGCGATGAGCATGCCCGAGAGGTACGAGCCGACCTCGGTCGAGTGCACGCCGCAGGTGATGAGCACGACCGTCTTCCCGTTGCTGATTAAGCCCTCGGCCTTCTCCTCGCGCCGCCCGGTGATCTTGCGCGGGTCTGCGAGCAGGCCCTGGATGTTCCTGTAGGTTTCGAGGCGCTCGATTGTCTCGGGCGCGCTGATGGTCGCGAGCACGAAGGGCGCGCCTAAGGTCGTCTTGCCCAGCTCTTCGAACTTCACGCGCGGGCTCGTCTGCGCGAGGCGGCGGAAGTATTCGACCGTCTGCGCCCACGAGGCGAGCTTGCGGTCGTCGCCGGGCCGGAAGCCGAGCACCTCTTCGGGCGCCGGAACGGCGGCGGCGGCGCGCGCCGCGGCGAGTCGGGCGCGCGCGCTCGGGGCGGGGCCAGCGAGCGGGGCGAGCAGAAGGAGCAGCAGCAGCGGCGCGCGGCAGAGTGTGTGCTTCGGCATCGTCGTGTGGGTCGCGTCCTGTGTGTTTGTTAAGGGCCGCCGGAACTTTTACGGGAGCCGCGAGTGTAGCACAAGGCGCGAACCGTGACAGGAGCGTGAACCGTCAACAGGCGTGAAGCGTGAACCGTTAACCGTGACAGGTAAAGAACTGCTCATTATCTTGTCACGGTTCACGGTTCACGCTTCCGTCACGGTTCACGGCCTTTATTGACAGGCGGCGGGGCGGCGTTGGATATTTGTTCGGGCGCCGCGGCCGGCCCCGTCGACGAGCGCCGCGGCGCCTTCGAGAATCCTGCCGCCAGAGTCTCAGACTGTAAGGAGCTTCCTCATGAGTAACCCCGTATGCGCGGCCTGCGGTCACGTCAACCGCGCCGGCGCCGACGCCTGCGAGATGTGCGACGCGCGCCTCTACTCTTTCAACGGCGCCGCCGCCGAAGACCCCTCGCACGGCCGCCCCTTCGGGACGGAGGGCGCGCCCTCCTCGTCCTGGTCGGAGTCCGGGCCGGACGCGCCGGGCGGCGACTGGTCGCCGGCCGACGACATCCCCTCGCCGCCCTTCAAGAGCGCGGGCGACGTCATCTCGCCGATGCTCGCCGTCTACCGCAAGCACTTCACACTGGTCGGCCTCCTCGTGCTGGTGACGATGGTGCCGGAGGCGCTCATCCAGTTCGGCGTCACCGCCTTCAGGCAGAGCCAGGCCGCCGCCCTGTTGGACGGCACCGGCGGCGGCGGCGGCGGCGGCGCTCTGGTCGTCCCCGGCACCGGCTTCTTAACCCTCATGGTCGTGAGCGGCGTGATCCTCTGGCTGCTGGCGATAGCCTGCGGGGCCTTGCTGTCGGCCTCGCTCGTCTACGCCGTCGTGGACTTGCAGCGCGCGGGGCGCTCCTCGGCCGGCGCGTGCCTGCGGCGCGGGCTGAAGGTGCTGTGGAAGGTCTACCTCGTGACGCTCGTCTCCTCGATCCTGACGGGCGTGGGCTTCATGCTGCTCGTCGTGCCGGGCGTCATCCTCAGCCTGATGTTCGCCGTCTGCGTCCCCGCGCTGGTCATCGAGGGCTTAGGCCCCATCGAGGCGCTGGAGCGGAGCAACAGGCTGACGAAGGGTTACAAGGGGCTCATCTTCGTCACCTTCTTCCTCTGGGGCGTGCTCGTCTTCGTCCTCAACGCGCTCATCTCCTGGAGCTTCTCGCACGGCGCCAGCTCGCCGCTCGAAATGCTGCCGGTGCAGCTCCTCCAGTCGGCCGTGCTCGGGATGATCAACTCGACGCTGAGCGTGCTGGCCGTCTACATCTACCTCGGCCTGCTGCGCGAGCGCCGCAGCGGCTTCCAGACGACCACCTTCACGTCTTAAAAGCGCTCAGCTTTCAGCGTTCAGCGTTCAGCCAAGCTTGGTGGCGGAAGAAGGGACTTGATTTTAACCCGGCGGTTTTCGTCTGGCTGAAAGCTGACTGCCGACCGCCGACAGCTTCTTATGGGATACACGGCACAGATCACGCGCGCCAACCCGACGCTCATCGTCTTCCTGCTCGACCAGTCGGGCTCGATGGCCGACCCTTTCGGCGGCGAGGGCTCGGGCCGCAAGGCGGACTTCGTCGCCAACGCGGTCAACCACGCGCTGCACGACCTCGTCATCCGCTGCACCAAGACCGAGGAGGTGCGCGACTACTACCACGTCGCCGTCGTCGGCTACGGCCGGCAGGTCGGCATCGGCCTGGGCGGCGCCCTGGCGGGGATGGCGGTGGCGCCCGTCTCGGCCGTGGCCGACAACCCCGCGCGCATCGAGTCGGGCTACCGGCGCGTGCCCGACGGCGTGGGCGGCTACGTCGAGACGCCCGTGCGCTACCCCATCTGGGTGCACGCGCACGCCGAGGGCGGCACGCCGATGTGCCGCGCCCTGGGCCGCGCGCACGAGATCATTCAGGGCTGGCTCGCGCAGCACCCGCGCGGCTTCCCGCCGACGGTGCTCCACCTGACCGACGGCGAGTCGAGCGACGGCGACCCGACCGACGCCGGCCAGGCGCTGATGTCGCTCGGCACCGACGACGGCCGCGTGCTGCTCTTCAACTGCCACGTCTCTTCGAGCCGCTCGCGCAAGGTCGAGTACCCCGTGGACGAGTCGATCATCCGGGACAACTTCGCGCGCACGCTCTTCCGCATTTCGAGCGTGCTGCCCGAGAACTTCCTCGGCGCCGCCCAGCAGCTCGGCGTCCCCGCGGCCGAAGGCTCGCGCGGCTTCGTCTTCAACGCCGACCCCTCCTCGGTCGTCCAGTTCTACGAGATCGGCACCTCGCTCACCGGCATGCCCCCGCACATCTGGATGGGAGAGTGAGCGGTAGGCAGTTGAAGAACCTTAAGTCGAGAACTCCGAATTAACCTTTCACATCTCTTAGCGCGGGGCGACTGCCTGCTGCCATCTGCCTACCGCCTACTTGATTCGGCATGAGTAACCACTGTCGCGTCCAGGTCAGACACTTCATCCTGCCGAAGGAGGGCAGCGGGCCGGAGGAGTGTGAGGACGCGGTGGCGTTCGACGCCGGGTCTCTGCGGTTCGCGGTGGCCGACGGGGCGACCGAGGCTTTCGACGCGCGGCGCTGGGCGGCGCGGCTCGCGGCCGAGTGGGTCGGGGCGGTGCGCGCGCCTCTGACGGCTGAGGAGTTCGGCCCCTGGCTGAAGGAGCAGGGCGAGTGGCTGCAAGCCTCCTGGGAGGGGCGGAAGCTTTCGTGGTACGCGGAGGAGAAGCGGCGGGCCGGGTCTTTCGCGGCCTTCGTCGGGCTGCGCCTTGAGGCGGGCGGGCGCGGGATGAGCTGGCGCGCGGTGGCGCTCGGCGACTCGTGCCTCGTGCAGAGGCGGGGCGGGCAACTGCTCAACGCCTTCCCGCTCTCGGAGCCGGGCGAGTTCGGCACGGCCCCGCCGCTTGCGCCTTCGAGCAACGGCGCGCGCGAGGTGGCGCTCGCCAAGCTCGTCGGGCGCGAGGGCCACGCCGAGCCGGGCGACACCTTCCTCCTGATGACGGACGCGCTCTCCGCCTGGTACTTCGACGCCAGCGCGCGGCGCGACCCCGCGGCCGAGAGATTTGATTCTCTGCTCGCCGCGTCGGACAATACCGCCCTCTCCGAACTCGTCCGCGGCGAGCGCGCCGCCGCGAGGCTGAAGGACGACGACGTGGCCGTCTTGAGAATAGAAGTAGGCAGTGGGCAGTAGGCAGTAGGCAGTTAAAAGCCCTGCCGTCGGAAATTTTGATTTAACCCTGCAACACACGGCACGCGGAGCGACTGCCTACTGCCATCTGCCTACTGCCCACTGTTTTATGCAGAACGCGACGACAAACTTCTGGCCCACGGCGAGGCACTACGCGGAGGCGGTGCAGTGCCCCCTGGTCTGCTTCGAGGAGCCCTCGCTGAAGCGGATGCTGCCGGCGGTCGACCGGCTCGGCATGCCGCTCGTCACGTCGGGCCAGTTCGCCTACGTCTTCAAGCTCAACCCGGACGACGGCGGCGGCGAGACGCTCGCCGTGCGCTGCTTCCGCGGCTTCCTCGGCGACCGCGAGGAGCGCTACCAGGCGCTCGACGTGCACCTCAACGCCAACCGCATCGCCGCGCTCCCGCGCTTCAAGTACCTCCCGAAGGGCATCCTCGTCGCCGGCCGTCGCTACCCCGTCCTCGTCATGGAGTGGGTCGAGGGGCCGACGCTCGACGTCTACCTGGACGAGGCCGTCGGGCGGCGCGAGGCCCTGCTCCACCTCGCCGACGAGTGGGTCAGGCTCGTCGCCGCGCTGCGCGAGGCGAACGTCGCGCACGGCGACTTGCAGCACGGCAACATCATCGTCGAGGGCGGGCGCCTGCGGCTCGTCGACCTCGACGGCATGTACGTGCCCGCCCTCAAAGGCTTCAAGGCGAGCGAGGTCGGCCACCAGCACTACCAGCACCCCGCGCGCGACGTGGCGCACTTCACGGCCGACACCGACAACTTCTCCGCGCTCGTCGTCTACCTCTCGCTCATCAGTCTGGCCGAGCGGCCCCAGCTCTGGCAGGAGCACCACGACGAGAACCTCCTCTTCACGCGCGCGGACTTCGCAGACCCGGGCGCGTCGGCGCTCTTCCCGAAGGTCGAGGCCATCGGCGAGGAGCACGCGCGCCTGGCCGGGGCGCTCAGGGAGGCGTGCGCTTCGGGGCCGGAGTCCGCGCCGCCCCTGACCGAGCTGGTCGAGCCGCGCTCGACCCTGCCCGGCTGGATGAACGCGCCGGCCGACATGGAGGTGCGCGCGCGCACGCGCGAGGTGGCCCGCGCGCCGTGGCCGCGCGGCGGCGAGGGCCAGACCCAGTGGCGCACGCCGAAGCGCTGGCGCGAGACGCCCGCGACGCCGGAGTCGGCGGCCGTGCAAGGCCTCTTCAACGCGCACGGCGCGCAGGCGGCGGCGCCGGTCGCGCCGCGCGACCCGGGCGACCTGACCGGCAACACCCTGCACTTCGCGAAGAGCGCCTTCGGCAACTCGTACGGCTACATCTGGTGGATACCGCTGCACAACTTCGTGCTGCGCTACGTCTGGTCGGCCTTCGGCGCGGAGGGGTTCGCGGGGATGATGCTGACGCTCTTCGCGCTCTTCCTGATCCTCCTCTTCTACGGCCTCTTCCGCGCGGTCTACTACGCCGAGACGACGACGCAGACGGCGCTGCCCGCGGGCGGCGCGCCCGCGCCGGGGCTCGGCCCCACGCCGGTCGCGCCGTCGCTCTTCGGCAAGCAGGGGGCGCCGCCCCCGCCGCCGCTCTTCGGCCCGCCGAAGGCCGCGCCCGCGCCGTCAAAGCCCCGGCCGCCCGTCGCCAGTGCCGCCACGCGCCCCGTCGTCGGCAACGCGAGCCTCGGCATCTACCACCTGCCCGACTGCGACTGGGCCTTGCGCGTCCCCGCGCGCCAGCGCGCGGACTTCGACTCGCCCGCCGCCGCCAACGCCGCCGGCTACCGCCCCTGCAAAGTTTGTAAGCCCTGAAGAGCGGTGCTGGGTGCTGGGTGCTGGGTGCTGGGTAGAAGCGGGTTCTACCCAGCACCCAGCACCCAGCACCCAGCACCTTCCACTGCTTGCTTCCGCGCCGCGCGTGCGTGTAGAGTAGCGCCACTGTTCCCTTGTTCCCTTAAAAGCTCTTCCCGTTGGCGCACAAAAATTCTGTCGGAGGTCGCTTCAGATGTCCACCGGAACCGTTGACTCCGAGCGCGCGGCCGCAGCACAGGAGTACCCTGACCGCACCGGCTGGGCGCCGGATAACCCGTACCTCGCCGCCTACCGCCCGTACATCCCGAGCGCGGCGCGCCTGCGCGAGCTGACCCCGCTGCCGCTCCTGATGGGCACGGTGCTCGGCATCATCTTCGGCGCGTCCTCGCTCTACCTCGTGCTGAAGGTGGGCCTCACGGTGAGCGCCTCGATCCCCGTCGCCGTCATCTCGATCACGCTCTTCCGCGTCCTCTCGAAGCTCGGCCTGCGCGACGCGACCATCCTCGAGAACAACATCGTGCAGACGGCCGGGTCGGCCGGCGAGAGTATCGCCTTCGGCCTCGGCGTGACGATGCCCGCCATCCTCATCCTCGGCTTCGACCTCGACGTGGCGCGCGTCATGCTCGTGGCCGTGCTCGGCGGGCTGCTCGGCATCCTGATGATGATCCCGCTGCGGCGCGCGCTCATCGTGCAGCAGCACGGCTACCTCAAGTACCCGGAGGGGACGGCCTGCGCCGAGGTCTTGAAGGCCGGCGCCAGCGAGGAGTCGCGCGCGGCGGCGCACACCGACGAGGCCTCGGCGCGCGCGGCCGACGAGGCGATGGTCGGCGGCAAGACCATCATCGCGGGCTTCGGCATCGGCTTCCTCTACTACGGCCTCCAGCAGATTTTCAAGACGTGGAAGGAGGTGCCCGAGAAGGTCTTCGGCCGCCCCTTCGACTCGGCCTCGATCTCGGTCGAGAACAACCCGGCGCTCCTGGGCGTCGGCTACATCATCGGGCCGCGCATCGCGGGCTTCATGATGGGCGGCGGCGTGCTCGCCTACCTGGTCTTGATCCCGGCCATCAGGTACTTCGGCGCTGGGCTGACCGAGCCGCTCGCGCCCGAGACGGCGCACCGCATCGCGGAGATGTCCGTCGGCCAGATTCAGAAGGCCTACATCCTCTACATCGGCGCGGGCGCGGTCGCGGCGGGCGGCATCATCAGCCTCTTCCGCTCCTTGCCCGTCATCTGGAGCGGACTCAAAGGCGGGCTGGCAGACCTGCGCGGCAGCCGCGGGCAGACTTCGGACGCGCCGCGCATCGACCGCGACCTCTCGATGAAGTACGTCATCGGCGGCGTCGTCCTGCTGCTCATCGCCATCATGGCGTTCCCGCAGTTGGGGCTGCAGAACAGCATCGCCGCGGCCCCCGTGGGCGCGCTGCTCATCGTCATCTTCGGCTTCCTCTTCGTCACCGTCTCCTCGCGCCTGACGGGCGAGGTCGGGTCGAGCTCGAACCCGATTTCGGGGATGACGGTGGCGACGCTGCTCCTGACCTGCCTCGCCTTCCTCATCGTCGGCTGGACGGCGCCGCCCTACTTCGTGACGGCGCTCTCCATCGGCGGCATCGTCTGCATCGCGGCCTCGAACGGCGGCACCACTTCGCAGGACTTGAAGACGGGCTTCCTCGTCGGCTCGACCCCGAAGAACCAGCAGATCGCCATCCTCGTCGGCGCGCTCGCCTCGGCGCTCGTGCTCGGCTACATCCTGCTCTGGCTCAACCAGTCCTCGACCGTCTACGTCCCCGTCAACGACCAGCAGGTCGCGCTCTCGCCGGCCTACCGCTTCGACCCGAACCGGTGCGAGAAGACGGCGGGCGGCTCGCCCAAGCGCGAGGGCCTGATGGGCGCGCAGGCGAGCCAGGACTCGGCCACCTACCTCGTCTGCCACAAGACCGACACGGCGCAGGGGCCGGCGGGCCGCTACCTCGTCAAGGACGACGGCACGCCCGTCTACCTCGCCGACCCCGGCATCAACGGCGTCATCACGACGCGGCCGGGCGGCGGCGAGGTGTCCAAGTACAACGCGCCGAAGGCGACGCTGATGTCCTACATCATCAAGGGCATCCTGAGCGGCGAGCTGCCGTGGGGCCTCGTCCTGCTCGGCGTCTTCATCGCCATCGTGCTCGAGTTGTCGGGCATCCCTTCGCTGGCCTTCGCCGTCGGCGTCTACCTGCCCATCTCGACCTCCGCGCCGATCTTCGTCGGCGGCGCGGTGCGCTGGGGCGTGGACAAGTACACGCGGCGCAAGTTCGCCGGGCGCAAGCTGACCGAGGAGCAGCTGGTCGCCGAGGGCGACAAGAGTCAGGGCGTGCTGCTCGCCTCGGGCTACATCGCGGGCGGCGCGCTCGCGGGCGTCGCCCACGCCTTCCTCAACCTGAAGGAGAGTATCGCCACCCGCCTGACGCACATCGAGGAGTGGTCGATGGCTCACAACCCGCTCTACCCCGTCAGCGAGGAGTTCCTCAAAAAGAATCCGGGGGTGAGCGATCACGTCTACGCCGACCTGCTGTCGCTGATCCCTTTAATCGTCCTGACGGTGCTGCTCTACGCGGTCGGGCGCGAGTGGCTGCTCTCGGGCCGGCGCAAGCCCGACGAACGCTGAGCGGGCCGGCCCGCTTGACCCGGCGCGCGCGCGGGTGGAACAATGGCTGACCGTGGGATGTCTAAAGTCCCGCGGTCAGCCGTTTTCTTTCATCGCAGTCCCTCCCCCAACAGCCTTGCCGAAAGAGCCACCCGAAATGAACAGACGCACGAAGCTCAAGACTTTCACGCTCGCACTCTGCCTGCTCGCCTTCACATGCGCGACGGCGCGCGCGCAGGCGAACGCGCCGAAGGCGCCGGCCGCGCAAGGCTCGCCCTCCGACGTGGTGCGCGCCTACTACGCCGCGCTCAGGGAGTCGCGCTTCCGCGACGCCATGCTGCTTACCATCCTCCGCCCGGCCGTCGAGGCCCTCAACGCCGAAGAGCTGAAGGAGTTTCAGACCGACTTCGCGCGGCTCGCGCCCGCCGTCCCCGCCGAGGCGCGCGTCACCGGCGAGCAGTTGACCGGCGAGGAGGCGACCGTCTTCGTCATGACGGGCACCGAGAAGGAGCCGAAGGTCGACCCGGTGAATCTCATCCGCGAACGCGGCGCGTGGGTCATCGGCAGCCGCGACGACGCCGAGACCGTCCGCAAGCAGGGCAAGAAGTTCTTCTTCGAGCAGCGCATCGCCGTCCACGAGCAGGACGCCGAAGACATGCTCCGCCGCATACAGGCCGCGCAGATCGCCTACTCCCTGCAGAACTCGGGCAGCTACGGAGACCTGGGCGCGCTCGTCCGCGCCGGCTACGTCCCGCAGGACATCCTCGGCGCGGAGACGACCGGCTACCGCTTCGCCGTCCAGCTGGCGGCCGACTCGAAGTCCTTCACGGCGCGCGCGGAGCCGGAGCGCTACGGGCGGACGGGCCGCCTCTCGTTCTACCTCGACAAGTCCGGCATCCAGAAGAAGGACGCGGGCGGCAAGCCGCTCTCGCCTTCGAAGTAAGCACGCGCCCGCACCGCGACGAAGATGAACAGAGCACGCGCCCTCTCGAAGTGGCTGGCGCCCGCCGCGGCGCTCTTCGCGCTCGCCTGCGCGCTGCTCGCGCCGGCCGAGGCCGGGAGCGCGCGCCGCCCCCGCCGCGCGCAGGACGGGCCGGCGGCGCGGCGTGAGAAGAAGGACGACGACACCCCCGACGACTCGGTCGTGCGCGGCCGCGTCGTCTACGACGAGACGAGCCGGCCCGTGCGGCGCGCGCGCGTCATGCTCATCATCACCGAGGGCGGCGGGCGCGGCGAGTACAGCGCCCTGACTGACGGACGCGGCGAGTTCCGCATCCCGAACGTGCGCGCCGGCAGCTACTACGCCTTCGTGGACGTGCCCGGCGTGCTCTCGCCCGTCGGCTTCATCAGCCTCGACGTGATGCGCACCGCAGGCCCCGCCGGCATGCCCGACCTCGGCGAAGGGCGCAAGTATTTCGACCGCGTCGAGGTGGACGGCAAGCAGGACGCGAACGTGACGGTGCACGCGCGCCGCGGCGCCACCATCGCGGGGCGCGTCTCCTACGCCGACGGCGACGCGGCCGTCAACGTCTCCATCTCGCCCATGCGCCGCGGCGCGGACGGCCGCTTGCAGAAGTACCTGACGGGCGGCTCGATGGCCGCGCTCGCGGGGCTGCGCACGGACGACCGCGGCATGTTCCGCCTGATGGGGCTGCCGCCGGGCGAGTACGTCATCGGCGTCAGCGAGGCGGTCAGCCACGGCGCGGACGCCGGCGCGGGCTCGCCCGGCGACGACATCTCGGGCGCGTTCCGGGGGATGCTCACGCAGCAGCTCCTCATGGTCTTCTACCCCTCGGCGACCGACTTGAAGGAGGCCGGCACCGTGAAAGTCGAGGCCGGCGAGGAGCGCGCCGACGTCGACATCACCATCCCCGAGCGCAACCTGCGCACCGTCAACGGCGTCGTGCGCGCGCGCCGCGGCGGCGCCCCCGTCGCCCGCGCCCGCGTCACCATCTCGCGCCGCGACGACCCGCTCGATTCTTCCTCGCAGCTCTCCTACTACGACTCCGACTCCGCCGGGACGAACGCCACGACGACCGACGAGGCCGGGCGCTGGCAGCTCAAAGAGATTCCCGACGGCGCCTACACCATCCAGGTCAAGCCGCCCGAGGAGTACGAAGATGTAAGCGCCATGCTCGACAACGCGAACGTCTCCGTGCCCGAAGTGGCGGCGTCGGCCGAGAACCGCAACACCTCCACGTACCGCCCCCGCCGGCCCAGGCGCACGCACGCGCCCGCCCGCGTCAACCTCGACGTGTCGGGCGGGGACGTTTCCGAGTTCGTCGTCGAGCTGGCCGAGGGCGCGCACGTCACGGGCACGGTCACAATCGAAGGCGTGGGGCAGCCGCGCTACGGGCGGGTCTCGCTGGTGCGCGTCGGCGAGGGGGGCGCGCTCGACTACACGGGGACGACCGCGGGCGGGGGCATCGATGGCGGCCGGTTCGACGTCGGGGGGCTCTCCTCCGGCCGTTACATGATCCAGGCGTATGTCGGCGGCGGTGAAGGGGAAGTCTACCTCAAGTCCGTCACCTGGAACGGAAAAGACCTGACGCGCGAGCCTTTGGAGCTGACCGAGGGCGCGACGGTTGAGGGCGTTCACGTCGTCTTCGCGCGCAACCCCGCGGCGCTCACCGTGGTGGTGCGCGGCGACAGGAGACGCAGGGTCGGCGTCGGCATCTACGTCATGCCCTCCGACCAGGCCAGGTGGACATCGCAGACGCAGCTCTTCTGCCGGACTGACGAGGGCGGGACGTGCCGCGTCTCCGGCGCGCCCGGCGAGTACGTCGTGGTGGCGATGCCGCCCGCGGCCGCGGGGGCTTCGTTAGAGGCGGAGTTGAGGCGGCGCGCCGCGACCGCGCCGCGCGTCACGCTGCGCGAGGGCGAGGCGGGCCGCGCGGAGGTGGACGCGCCGGATAAGTGAGATGCCGGAGCGACTACGCACAATCGCGAGCCGCCTGCGCGAGTTCGTGGGCAACCGGCGGAGGGCGCCGCGCCGCAGGGTGCGCCTCGCGGTCTTCGTCTCTCTGCTCGACCCGGCGCCGGGCCAGCCGCCCGCGGGCGGCGTCGCCGGCCACACGCGCGACGTGAGCGGGGACGGGCTCGGCGTCATCCTGCCCGCCATCCACCTCGGCGGACGCTACCTCGTCGGCGAAGGCGTCCCCCTCCGCGTCACGCTCAAGCTCGGCGAACAGAGCGCGCGCCTCTACGGCACGCCCGTCCGCTACGAACGCCTCGAAGAGGGACAGGAAGGGCAGACCTCCCCCGCCTTCCTCCTCGGCATCCGCCTCCACGAAGACGGCGACCGCGCACTGCTCACGGAATACCTGAAAGGCTTGAAGTGAATTAGGGGCCGACGGTGGGGAGTCGTGCGAGTCGGCGGGGCGGCGTCTACGCCTGCGGCTTTTTGGGCTCCTCCTTCTTGGCCTCTTCCTTCGTGGCGGAGAAGTCGCCGCCGACCCCGTAGGGCTGCACGTCGATGCCGCCCTTGAGCTTCGAGGGGCCGTCGAGCGTGCCCGAGAAGTTGAGCGTGATTGTCTGGCCGTTGTAGAGGGCGTCGAACTTCCACGTCACCTTCTTGTCGTCCAGGTCGCCGGTCAGCGCGTTCGACTTGTCCGACCCCGCCTCCCTGCACGAGCCGGACAGCTTCTTGCCGTCCTGCGTGAAGGTGCAGGTTAAGTCGATGGCGTTCCCCACGACATCGCCGGTCACCTTCCACGTGCCGGAGACGGAGGTGGCGCCGTCCTGCGCGAGGCCGTTGACGGACAGGAGTGCGACGGAGAGAACTGCGATCTTCAATCTATTCATCGAGAGTCTTCCTTTATTTGTCTAAGGGCCGACCGGCGGCGGCCCGCCCTCACTTAAAAACTATCCAGCCGAACTTGTCGGGGACGTGGAAGGCGGGCTCGGGCGTGTGCGTGGGTTGCCAGGCGAGGTAGCCGCGGGTCGGGTCCTGGCCGACGCAGCGGAAGAGGTTGCAGCGCCAGCGCTCGCCCGCGCGCGGCGTGCGCCCGAGCGCCTGCCAGGGGACGCGCAGGCCCGAAGTGACCGCGCCGGGGCGGACGCGCGCCGCGGCGCTCATCCCCGCGTGGAAGTCCCAGTCGGTGTCGCGCCCCTCCGCGGTGACGGTGAGCGCGAGGTCGATCCACTCGCCCGTCGGCGCCACCTCGAACTCGTAGTAGTGCCTGATGCGCTCGGTCTCGGGCGTGATGAAGATTTCGCACACGTCTCGATCCCAGAGCTTCAGAGTCTTGTGTTCGACCTGCGGCGCGGTCGAGACGACGAGCGGCTCCTCCTGCCGGCAGTCGAAGCGCACGGTGAGGCCCGCCGCGTCCCAAACGACGCGCGCCTCGGCCCGGCGCGAGCGCGGCGCGTCCTCGCCCGACCAGTAGCGCGCGATGTGCGCCGCGCGCGCGCGCCGCCACGCCGCGTCGTCGAAGTCGCCCGCCGCGAGGCCCTTCCCGACCCGCAGCGCCTCGACGATGTTCGTGATCTCGTAGCCCCTGGCTACCATTTCAGACTTCCTCGCCGCGAGATTCGTTCAGAGCTTTCAGACAGCGTTCGAGCAGGCGCTCGGGGGCTTCGTCGTAGATGACGACCGCGTCCGTCTTCTTCGGCAGGGCGTTCAGCAGGCGCTCGGCCTCGTCGGCGACGCCGCCGGTGCCGGTCAGACAGCCCGTCACGCGCCCCTCGTCGTGGGCGATGGTCAGCTCGTTGAGCGTGCCCGTCCCGCCGCGGAAGATGATGACCACGTCGCACGTGCGCACGAGCACGACGTTGCGACCTTTGAGCCCGAAGCCCGTGTAGACGAGCACGTCCGTGCTTTCGAGCGGCAGGCCGAAGCGTTCGACGTGCTCGCGCGCGTCCGAGGCCGGCGAGATGCCGACGTGGAGTCCGCCGGCCGCGTGCGCCGCCGCGCCCGCCGCGTGCGGCAGCCCCGTCGTCGCGCCCGTCAAGGTCACGCACCCGCGCGCCGCCATCGCGCGCCCCAGTGCCTCCGCCTTCGCGCGCAGTCCTTTGCCCGCCTCTTCCGGCGAAGCCTCGCCGGCCGAACCCATCACGCCGACCTTGACCTTCATGCCCTGGAACCAATAACACTTTCCGGCCGGCGAAGCAAAAGGGAAGTAGGCAGAGGGCAGTGGGCAGTGGGCAGTTGAAAACCCTACTGTCGAAACCTCCGCATAAACCATTCGACTTCCGAAACGCGGAGCGACTGCCTACTGCCGTCTGCCTACTGCCTACTTACTGCTGTCCACCGCCTGCCTCCTCCGGTACTTGTCGAACCAGGCGCGGAGGAAGAGGATTTGGGCGACGCGGTTGGAGGGGTGGCGCAGGGAGAAGTCGGCGTTGAAGCCGTGGTACTCGTCCGCGAGGCGCACCATCGCGGTCGGCACCTTGCGCAGCTTGAGGGCGCGGTAGAACTGCTCGGTCTGCTCCAGGGGCGTGCGGAGGTCTATGTCGCCGGTGAGGAGCATCGTCGGCGTCTTGACGTTGCCGACGTAGGTGATGGGCGAGCGGCGCGTGTGCTCCTCCGGGTCTTCCCACGGCAGGTGCTTGAAGTTGTAGTACCAGTCGGCCGAGTCGGTCGTGCCGACGAACGAATACCAGTTCACCACCGGCTTCATCGCCACCGCCGCGGCGAAGCGGTCGGTGTGCCCCACGATCCAGGTCGTCAAGACCCCGCCGCCCGAGCCGCCCGCGACGTAGAGGTTCTGCTCGTCCACGTAGCCGCGCTTGACGACTTCGTCCACGCCGCGCATCAGGTCGTCGTAGTCCTGCCCCGGATACGCGTTGTTGATGGCGTTGCCGAAAGCCTGCCCGTAGCCGGTCGAGCCGCGCGGGTTCGTGTAGAGCACGACGTAGCCTTCGGCGGCGTGGTTCTGGAACTCGAAGTTGAAGCCGACGCCGTACATCGAATGCGGCCCGCCGTGGATGTAGAGCAGCAGCGGGTACTTCTTCGAAGGGTCGAAGTCGGGCGGCTTGACGACCCAGCCCTGCACGCGCGTCCGCGAGCAGTCGGTGACCTTCGCCGCGGCGGGCGAGGCGTCCGTGGCGGCGCAGCGCTGGCCGCTCATGCCGACCGAGTCGTACCAAATCTCCTCGACCTGCCCGAGCTTTCGACCTTCGAGCAGGTCTGCGTTCACACCGGTCAACTGCGCCGGCTCGAACAGCGGCTCCTCCTGCACGGGTTCCCCTGATGTGCGCGTGCGAATCGCGACCACGTCGGCCGGCCGGTCGGACGACGTGCGCGTGCCGACGAGCAGCCCGCCCTTACTTATCGAAGTGACGCTTAATATCTGCTCGCCGCGCGACGCCTGCGTCGGGGCGCCGCCCGACGTGGGCACGTACCAAAGATTCTGCGAGCCCCGGTCTTCGGCCGTGAAGTAGAGGCCGCGGCCGCCCGCCGCCCAGGTGACGTTCGAAGGCGAGCGGTCGAAGCCTTCGGTCAGCGCGCGCTTGTTCGACCCGTCGGCGTTCATGAGGTAGAGGCGCGTGACGTTATAGGTGTTCTCGTTCTGGTCGTTGCCGGTGTAGGCGACGAGCTTGCCGTCGGGCGAGACCCGCGGGTTGTTGTCCGGCCCCTTGCGCTCGGTCAACTGCCGGACGGCGCCGCCGTCGAGCGCGACCGAGTAGATTTCGGAGTCGTTGCGCAGGTACTCCGCGTCGGGCTTGCGGATCGCGCTGAAGAAGACGGTCTTCGAGTCGGCCGACCACTCCGGCGCGCCGTGCTGGTAGTCGCCGTCGGTCAACTGCCGCGCCGCGCCGCCCTCGCCCGAGATGACGAAGACGTGCGTGAAGCCCTCGGGCCGCCAGCCCGAGCCGTCGCTGCGGTAGCTGAGCCGGTCGACGACGCGCGGCGCGTCCACCCACTTCGCGCCCGCGGGCCGCGCGGGCATCTTCACCGAGAGGCCGGGCGTGCCGGGCACGAGCATGTTGAAGGCGATGTGGCCGCCGTCCGGCGACCATTCGAGGTTCGAAGGCGAGCGTTCGAGCCGCGTCAACTGCGTCTCGCCCGGCGCGTCGATCCAGCGGACGAAGATCTGCGACCCCGCGGGCTGCCCCGGCGCGACGTAGGCGACGCGTCGAGAGTCGGGCGCCCAGACGGCCTGCGCACCCTTCACCAGAAAACGGTTGCGCCCGCCGTCCGCGTCCATCACCCACACCTCGTCCTCGTACTTGTCGTTCACCTTGTCCGTCCAGCGCCGCGTGTAGACGACCTGCCTCCCGTCCGGCGAGACCTGCGGCGACGCCACCATCTCCCAATCCAGGAACAGGTCGACACTCAAACGCCCCTTCGGCGACTGCGCCCAAGCCTCCGGCCCGAGCACGAAGACCAGCGCTACAGCGCAAAGGGCGATGCTCTTCAGTCTCATCTCCATGAAACTCTCCATTCTTCTTTCGGTGACGGGCGACGGCGTGGTGAACGACGCGTGGATGATAAAGGAAAAGGTGGAGGGTTAAAAGCAGCGGGCCGGAGTCTGTGAGGCACAGAGCCGACAAACCAGGAGAAAGCAGAAACGCCGCGGCGCGTTACGTTTCTTTTGCAGCGTTCACACACGGATAAGGGCGGGCTCCAGAATTTAAGACCGAACCGCCGCCCGATTCCTCGCCGCACACGCCCTAGCCCCGAGACGGGGAGGGGCGGGTGTCACTACGGAACGTAAGGAGAGAAAGCCGTGAGAAAGAAGCTTCAACTGTTAGGTATTGCGATTGCGGTCGCGCTCATCGGCCTGTCGGGCTTGACGCCTTCCAACCGGGCCAGTGCTGATAACAGGGAGTGTTCGACCAGAATGTCCGAGGAAACATCCCGGTATATCAAAGAGATGAATGTTTCGTTGAAGGGCGCCGACGCCGAGTTCTACAGCGGCAAGGATGAGCAGGTTTATCTGCTGAGTTCGGAGGAGGCCCTGAACCTGGATGGCGGCAAATCCGCGAGGAATACCGTCGCCGTCATCAACCATAAAGACGCCGGCGGGAGAAGCAATTTTTATGTCGTCGAACAGGAGATCAGGCCGGGTGAAATCTCTTTCCTGCTCAGGCAAGGTTCAAGGGTTATCCAGACTCTGCCGGTGCAGCTAAATCTTCCCGAACGGCCGTTCCGTCTTACACAGGCCGGGCCGGGCGTGGGATGTCAGCCGAGTGACTGTAACGCCATGAGACAGGCGGAGATGGCCGTGGATGCGAACATGGCCGCGCTCGCGAATAAAGATTGCCGGAGGGTGAGCTACTGCGTCCAGCATTGCGAATGTTTTGCCGGCGCGATGGGCATGGCATATGTCATAAAGTACGTCGATCCGACTTCGAGGAACTGCTGGATACGCAACGTGGAGACTCAGTACGCGTCGGCACAATTGTGGATGAGGTTCACTAAAAGCTCCCTGCTCGCACAGGCCCTCGACGTGGCAATCAGGAAAGAGGTTCGGCTCTACACACTTCGAAAAGAGGTCGGGAGGCTGAAAGTATCATTCTAGTGTTGCCCATCTCTGTCCCACAGGCGGCGGGTGAGGAGCCAGAGGAGGCCGGGGAGGAGGAAGAGGAAGCCGATGGTGACGGCGACCGCGCGCGGCGAGATTTGGAAGCGGTCGAGGGCTTCGCCCGTCACGTAGTTCGAGGCGGCCAGCGCGAGCGTCAGGAGCATCAGCTCGGCGGCGAAGACGCGCCCGCGGAACTCGTCCTCGACCGAGGACTGCAAGAGCACGGTCGAGAAGACCCACAGGACGCTCCCGCCCGCGTGCGCGATCAACAGCCACAGCAGCGCGAGCGTAAAAGTCGGCGCCCCGCCGAACGCGCAGTAGAAGACGCCCGCGACGAGGAACGAGACGCCGATGGCGCGCTGCATCTGCGCGCGCGTCTCGCTGTAGAAGCGGCGCGTCAGCACAGGCCCCAGAGCCGTCCCCACGCCGCGCGCCGCGTAGAGCGCGCTCAGGCCGAGCGCCGCGCCCCCGGCCGCCCCGCGCAGGCTCAGGCGGAAGACCTGGTCGCTGAAGACCGGCATCAGCGTCAGAATCCCCCCGCCCAGGCCCCACGCCGGCTTGACCATCAGCACGGCCAGCACGCGCGGCCGCTGCCGGACGTAGCGCAGGCCTTCGAGCGTGTCCGTCACGCCGAGCGCCTTCGCCAGCGTCAGGCGCGTCTTCGGCCGCGGCGGCCGGCGCGGCAGGCGCATGCGCCAGATGAGCGCGGCCGAAACGAGGTAGGTCAGAGAGTCTATGACGAAGGCCGCGTCGGTGCCGAACCAGTCGGTGACGGGGCCGCCCACGGCCGCGCCGAGCGTGAGCATCGCCGACCACGTCACCGAAGAGATCGAGTTGGCCGTGACGAGGTCGCGCTCCTGCACGACCGAAGGGAGCGCCGCCGAGCGCGCCGGCTCGAAGAAGGCCGAGAAGGCGAGCTGCAGGACGGTGAGGACGTAGACGAGCCAGAGCTGCCCCGGCTCCCGGACGAAGAGGAAGCCGAGCACGACGAGCGCGCGCGCGGCGTCCGAGGCGATCATGATGTGGCGGCGGTTGAAGCGGTCGGCCAGCACGCCCGAGAGCGGCCCGAGCACGACGCTCGGCAGGAAGCGCGCGACGAGCACCAGGCCCACCGCGCGCCCCGACCCCGTCAGCCTTAAGACCAGGGTGAAGAGCGCGATGGTGTCGAACCAGTCGCCCAACTGGCTGACGACCTGCCCGAGCCAGAGCAGGCGGAGGTCGCGGTTCGCGCGCAGCAGCCCCACGTAGCCCTCACGCCCCGCGCCCGCCTCGCCCGCACTCACTCCCAAGAGTTCACCGCCCAAGACCTTCCCGAAGTTTGGCGAAGAGAGTGCGTGAGGCCCGCGCGCCTTGTCAAACGCGCCCGGCCGAAAAGGCTTGCCAGAGGGGCGCGGGCCGGCGTACCCTCTGCGGCGTTCTCTTGACTCCACGCGCACCTACCGAAACGAGGAGAACCCTTATGCCCGCAATCCCACTGACGCAGAAGCTCAGGGACGAGTACCAGAGGCTCTTCGACACGTGCATCATCAACGCGGCCCGCGCGGGCGTGGTCGACAAGCTCTCCGGCACCATCGAGCAGAACCGCAACCGCTACGCGGCGGTCGGCGACCCGCTCGGCATCCCCTGGTACTTCATCGGCGTGATACATAACATGGAGTGCTCGCAGAACTTCAACCTCCACCTGCACAACGGCGACAAGCTCACGGCGCGCACCGTCCACGTCCCGGCCGGACGCCCGAAGACCGGCAAGCCGCCCTTCACGTGGGAGGAGAGCGCGACCGACTCCCTGAAACTCAAGGGCTTGGACAAGTGGACTGACTGGACGATCCCGGCGACGCTCTACAAGCTCGAAGAGTACAACGGCTTCGGCTATCGACGTTTTCACCCGGACGTCCTGACGCCGTACCTCTGGAGCTTCACGAACCAGTACAGGAGCGGCAAGTACGTGGCCGACGGCAAGTGGTCGCAGTCGGCCGTCTCGCAGCAGTGCGGCGCGGCGGCGCTGCTGCGGCGCATGGCCGAGCACGGCACGATCCAGTTCAACGTCGAGGGGCACCCGCTGCCGACCTCCGTCCCCGTCCCCGAGTCGGTCGACCCGCTCGCGGCCTTCGAGCCGCTCGTCGTCTACGGGCCGAAGGTGAAGTCGGCGCTCGCCGAGACCTTGCAGAAGGCGCTCAACCTCTTCCCCGGCATCTTCCTCAAGGTGGACGGCTTCGCCGGCAAGGACACCTCCGACGCCTTCCGCAAAGTCACCGGCCACTACCTCAAAGGCGACCCCCGCGCCTGACGCGGCTGTGTGCGCTCGGGTGTAGCTGAGAACTATTAAACACAGAGACACGGAGGCACAGCTCGGGGCTAGTTGCTCTAAGCTGTGCCTCCGTGTCTCTGTGGTTAATTCATTTCTTCATCTTAAATCGTTCTACCCCTCACACACCCGCGCGTTCATTCTGCCCTCCGCGAATCAGGCTGACGCGTCACGTTGACCTCGCCGCGTGCGCGCTCACGGTTTTCCCCGCCGAAAACGGCCGTTCGTCCCCGGCACGCGTGTTGTTAAGAGAGACGTCGCGGCTTGCGGGGGCACGGCACGCGCCCCTCCGGACTCACCGCACGGAGACCGGGAGGCCGCACCAGTTTTGAAAGAGGAGGCGTAGAGAGTCGAGGTCACCCGACGGACGCCTCCCACATTTCTCACCCAGCCCGGCGGGCGAGTGCCACAACGTTGCCCGCCGTTTGCCCCCAAGCCCGTCGCCGGAGGCGAGTGCCGATTTGCTCCCGGCCCTCTCCTCCGGCGACGGACGGTTTTAAGGGAAGGCTGAAGGAGGAAGGCTGAAGGAGGAAGGGCACGCCTTCTTCACTTCATCCTTCAGCCTTCCTCCTTCAGCCTTTCGAGGAGGTGTGAGTGATTCGAATCGACATGTCTGACTACAGCCGCGCGGCGGGGGCTTACTGGGCCGCGCTGGTGGCGGGGGGCGCCGCGGCGCTCGGGTGGGGCGTCACTCACTGCCTCTCGTTCACGGGGACGGAGTGGGCGCAGCTCGTCGTCCTCGCCAGCCTCGTCGTCATCTCGGGGATGCTCCCCGTGAAGATCCCGGGGACGAAGGCCGTCGTGACGGCGGGCGACTGCTTCGTCTTCCTCGGCGTCATCTTCCTCGGCGTGCCGGCCGGCATCGTCCTCGGCGCGCTGGAGCTTCTGACCAGCTCGCTCCGCATCTCGAAGCGCGGGGCCACCTGGGTCGCCATGCCCGCCTGCATGGCCGTCACGGCCTACGTCGCCGGGCAGAGTTTCTACCTCGCGCTCGCCGCGCACTCCGGGGTCGCAGACCGGCCGCTCGGCTTCCGCACGCACGTCCCGCTCGAACAGCTCATCCTGCCGCTCGTCCTGATGTCGCTCGTCCAGTACGCCCTGAACAGCGTGCTCGTGGCGGCGCTGCTCGCGCTCAAGAGCCGGCGCCCCTTCTGGCGCTGCTGGCGCGACGGCTACCTCCTGAGCTCCTGGACGTTCTTCGCGGGCGCGCTCGCGGCCGGACTCGTCTACGTCTCCATCAGCCGCTTCGGGCTGCTCTACGTCATCCTGAGCGTGCCGGTCATCGCCGCCACCCTCGCCACCTACCGCACCTACTTCGAGCGCGTCGCCGAGAAGACGCGCGAGGCCGCAGAGGTCTCGCGCCTCCACCTCGCGACCGTCGAGGCGCTCGCCACCGCCATCGACGCCAAAGACCAGACGACGCACTTCCACGTCCGCCGCGTCCAGCTCTACTGCGAGCGCATGGGCGAGCTGATGGGCTTGTCGCCCTCCGAGATCAAGGCGCTCAAGGCCGGCGCGCTCCTGCACGACATCGGCAAGCTCGCCGTCCCCGACCACATCCTCAACAAGCCCGGCAAGCTCACCGAGGCCGAGTTCGAGCGCATGAAGGTGCACACGACGGTCGGCGCGCAGATACTCGAACGCGTGGCGTTCCCGTACCCGGTCGTGCCCATCGTCCTCTATCACCACGAGCAGTGGGACGGCCGCGGCTACCCCGAAGGCTTGAAGGGCGAAGAGATTCCTCTGACCGCGCGCATCCTTTCGGTCGTCGACTGCTTCGACTCGGCGCGCGAAGACCGCCCGTACCGGCGCGGGATGACGCCCGAGGAGGCGTGCGCGATGCTCAGGCGCGGCGCGGGCAAGCACTTCGACCCGCGCGTCGTCGAGGTCTTCATGCGCCACCTGCCGCGCTTCGAGGAGGAGGTCGTCGCCGCCGGCCTGGACAACCGCGGCGTCACGACCGAGGAGTGGGAGCACCGCGACCTGCTCGGCGAGGAACTGTCGGACGAGGCCGCCTCCATCTCGCCCGTCCACCGCTCGGACGCGCCGCACTACCTCAACCAGATCACGAACGCGCACCGCGAGGTCTACGCGCTCTACGAGATCGCGCGCACCTTCGGCTCGTCCCTCGACATCGAGGACACGGTCTCGGTGCTCGTCAACAAGGTCGGGCACATCCTCCCGTTCGACCTGTGCGCCGTCTACCTCTACGAAGAGGAGAAGGGCTACGCGACGGCCGCGCACGTCTCGGGCCGTTACGCCGAAGCCTTGCGCGGGCGCGCCGTCGCGCCGGGCGAGGGCGTCGTCGGATTCGTGCTCGCCAACCGCCGCGCCTCATACCTTCTAGACCCGATGCTCGACTTCGCGGACGTGCCGCTCCCGGAGGGCTGCCAGTTCCGCTCGATGGTCGCGCTGCCGCTCGCGAAGGACGAAAGGCTCGTCGGCGCCCTGGCCGTCTACTCGACCGAAGCCAGGCGTTACACGGACGACCACCTGCGGCTTCTGGACACGGTCGCCCGCCTCGCGTCCGACGCCTTAGCCAACGCGATGAGTCACGCGCTGGCCGAGTCGAACGCTTTGACGGACACCCTGACGGGGCTGCCGAACGCGCGCGCGATGTACGTGCGCTACGAGCAGGAGGCGGCGCGCGCCCGCCGGACGGGGCGGCCCTTCCAGGTCGTGATGCTCGACCTCGACGACTTCAAGCAGGTCAACGACACCTTCGGGCACAAGACCGGCGACCGCATGCTGCGCGAGGTCGGGCGCATCCTCCACGCGCAGCTGCGCGAGTACGACTTCCTCGCGCGCTACGCCGGGGACGAGTTCGTCGCCATCGTCCAAGACCTCTCGGCCGAGCAGACCTCGGAGCTGCGCGAGCGCATCGAGCGCGCCGTCTCGAAGTTCTCCCTCCACGTGCGCGGCGACAAGCACGCGCGCGTCGGCATCTCGGTCGGCGCGGCCTCCTACGGCGTCCACGGCGACACGCTCGACCAGTTGCTCATCGCCGCCGACGAGGCCATGTACTCCGCCAAGTCATTCCACAAACAGCGCCCGCCCGAGGACAAGAGCGCGCGGCCCGCAGACCTCGGCACCGGCGACCTCGCCTCCACGGCCATCAACTAAAGCAGGATTTCACCACGGAGACACAGAGGCACGGCTTGAAGCAATTAGTCTTCAAGCCGTGCCTCTGTGTCTCCGTGGTGAAATCCTACTCGGCTACGGCTCCTCGTCGAAGCCGCCCTTGGTGCCGAGGACTCTGTACGAACCCGCCTTGACGTTACTCTTAACCTTCATCGTTTCGTCTCCTTGTCCAATGAGATGGAAGAGCGTGTTTGCGGGCTACTCCTCGAAGCCGCCCGTGCTGGCTAGAACCCTGTACGAACCGGCCTTGACGTTCGACTTGATCTTCATCTGACTCGACTCCTTTTCGAGTGAGGGCGGGAACCGCCCCGGGTCTTGAATTGTCGGTGGGCATGCAGGTCAACGAAGGCGAGGTGTGCCTTGTGATGGCCCGAACGCGCGGCAAGATGCCTTCGCTTCGGAGACAAAAATTCTCCGTACAGCATCTCGTGCGTCGTTCAAACTATTGGACTGGATGGCACTCGTTTCGAGTGTTATGGGGAGGGAGCTGTGAGGGAAGCGGCGGAGTCGGAAACGTTGTCGAAATGATGAGTGGTGAGTGATGAATGAAAGACCCGCCGCCCCTCGTTCATCACTCACCACTCGTCATTCATCATTTCTTTGTCTTGACTTTCCCCCGCCCGGTCGTTTTCAATCGAAGCAGGGTCGCCCCGGCGACGCGCCCCTGTGCCCCGTTTGAAACCCTCGGCTGCTCCACACGAGGGCGGGACGTACGCCCCGACCCCGCCCAAGGTTTAAGCGAAGCAAGGATAATGACAGTCTCTTCCCACGTTTCGGAGAAGGCCGCGACGGTGCTCGTGGTCGAGGACGACGAGCGCGTGCGCGCGGGGCTGCGCCGCGCCTTCGAGTCGGAGGGCCACCGCGTGCTCGCCTGCGGCGACGCGGCCGAGGCCCTGCGCGAGCTGCACCGGGAGGGCTGCGACCTCGTCGTCCTCGACGTGGAGCTGCCCGGCGTGAGCGGCCTCGCGCTCTGCCGCCTGCTGCGCGCGCAGGCCGCGACCCGAAGGCTCCCCATCATCATCCTCTCCTCACACGACCGCGAGGAGTACAAGGTCGAGGCGTTCGCCGCGGGCGCCGACGACTTCGTCGTCAAAGGCCCGACCGCGCGCGAGCTGCTCACGCGCGTCGGCGCGCACCTGCAATCGGCCGAGCGCGAGCGCCTCCTGCGCGGCAGCAACCGCGAGCTCTCCTTCATCGCAGACCTCGGGCGCGGGCTGCTCCACGCCCTCAGTCCCGCCGAGGTCGTCCGCCGCGTCGCGGGCGCGACCTTCGAGGGCGCGGACACGGCGCTCTCGGCGGCCGTGCTCATCCGTGACGTGGGCGGGAAGCCGCGCGCGGGTCAGGCGGGGCAGGAGGGCGTGAACGTCTGCGTCTTCGACCGCGAGGGGAGTGCGGAGGAAGACGCCTCTCTCTTCCACCTGGAGCGCCTGCGCGCCTGGCTCGCGACCTCGCCGTCCGCCTCGAAGCGGATTGAAGATTCCGCGCAGTTCTTCCTCAAAGACGAGATGCACCTGGTCGAGTTCGCCTCGCCGCTCCGGTTCGAGGGGCGCGCGCTCGGCGCGCTCGTCGTCGCATACGACCGCCGCGCCGCCTGCGGCGAGACCGAAGAGCGCCTGGTCGAAGCCGCCGCGCAGCAGGCCGCTCTGGCCGCGCGCATCTCGACGCTGTACGAGGCCGCGCGCTCTGCTTCCGTGCATCTCGCGCGCGAGGTCGAGCGGCGCACGGCCGAGGCCGAGAGCCAGCGCCGCTTCACCGAGGCCATCATCGACAGCCTGCCGGTCTCGCTCTACGCCATCGACCGCGACTACCGCGTCGTCGCGTGGAACCGCAACCGGGAGTTGGGCGGGCAGGGCATCCCGCGCCGCGACGTTTTGGGCCGCAACATCTTCGAAGTCCTCAAGCGCCAGCCGCGCGAGCAGATGGAGCGCGAGTTCAACTCGGCCTTCCGCACCGGCGACATCCAGCGCATCGAGCAGGAGTCGCGCGCGCGCGACGGCTCGACGCGCCATTGGCTCGTTAGCAAAGTCCCGATGCGCATCGAGGGCAAAGAGGTCTCGCACGTCATCACCGTGGGCGAAGACATCACGGCGCGCGTGCAGGCGAACCGGGCCGTCGCGCGCACCGAGCGCCTCGCGGCCGTGGGCCGCCTGGCCGCGGGCGTCGTGCACGAGATCAACAACCCGCTCGCGACCATCTCGGCCTGCGCCGAGGCGCTTGAGTCGCGCGTCGAAGAGGGCGTCTACGGCGAGGGGCCGGACGTGGAAGACCTGCGCGAGTACCTCCAGCTCATCCGCGGCGAGGCGTTCCGCTGCAAGCAGATCACGAACGGCCTGCTCGACTTCAGCCGCGCGCGTGCGGTCGAGCCCGCGCCGGTCAACCTGTCGGAAGTCGTCGAGTCGGCCGCGCGCCTGCTCGCGCACCAGAAGCGCGGCGCGTCGATCAAGATCGAGGTCGAGCTCTCGAACGAGCTTCCGCTCGTCTCGGGCGACATGGGGCAGTTGCAGCAGGCCGTCATCATCCTCGCCGAGAACGCCATCGACGCGATGTCGCGCGGCGGCACGCTCACGATGCGGACGCTCGTCGAGGGCGACGAGGAGAGCGAGGCCGTCGTCGTCGAGGTGAGCGACACGGGGCAGGGCATCCCCGCCGAGATTCGCGAGCGGATTTTCGACCCGTTCTTCACGACGAAGGAGGTCGGGCGCGGCACAGGGTTAGGACTCGCCGTCTGTTATGGTATTGTTACCGAGCACGGCGGTCGCATCGGCGTGGAGTCGGCCGTGGGTCGCGGCAGCACGTTCCGCATTCTGCTCCCCGCGACTAAAAATCCGGACGGAGACCTGCCCAGTTGAGTGAAAACCGACAACCCGCGCGCATACTCGTCGCCGAAGACGAGGCGAACCTCCGCCTCGTCCTGCAAAAAGAACTCCAGCGCATGGGCCACGACGTGAGGGTCGCGCCCGACGGCGAGGCCGCCCTGAAGCTCCTCGAAGAGAGCAACGTGGACGTGCTGCTCTCCGACATCTCGATGCCGAACATGGACGGCATGGAGCTTCTGCGCCGCGTCCACCAGCGGCCGAACCCGCCCGAGGTCATCATGCTCACGGGCCACGCCACGGTCGAGTCGGCCATCGAGGCGATGAAGCTCGGCGCCTACGACTACCTCTCCAAACCTTATCGAATTGCCGAGCTGGACGTGCTCGTCAAGCAGGCCGCGGAGAAGAGAAGACTCCGGGTCGACAACGCGCGCCTGCGCACGCTCGTCGAGCGGCAGACGACGACGCCCGAGATCGTCTTCGTCTCCGACGCGATGAAAGAGGTGTTGCGGCTGGTCGAACGCGTCGCGCCTTCGGACGCGTCCGTTTTGATTACGGGCGAGTCGGGCACGGGCAAGGAGCTGGTCGCCAACGCCATCCACCGCCTGAGTCAGCGCGGCGAAGGCTCTTTCATCGATTTGAACTGCGCGGCGTTCCAGGAATCGCTGCTGGAGTCGGAGCTGTTCGGCTACGAGGCCGGCGCCTTCTCGGGCGCGAAGGGGCGCAAGCTCGGCCTGTGGGAGCTGGCCGACAACGGCACCATCTTCCTGGACGAGGTGACGGAGCTGCCGCCGCCCCTGCAGTCGAAGCTGCTGCGGGCGATTGAGACGAACTCCTTCTTCCGCGTCGGCGCCGTGCGCAAGGTGCAGGTCAACGTCCGCATCGTCGCCGCCACCAACCGCGACATCACCGAAGTCACCTCCGACGGGCGCTTCCGCGCAGACCTGCTCTACCGCATCAACAGCTTCCAGATAAACCTGCCGCCCCTGCGCGAGCGCCCCGAAGACATCGAACCCATCGCGCGCCACCTGCTGGCGCGGCTCGCGGGCCAGCACGCGCCCGAGCTGACCCCGGACGTGCTCGCGGCGCTCAAGACTTACAACTGGCCCGGCAACGTCCGGCAGCTCCGCAACACCCTGGAGCGCGCCGTCCTGCTCGCCAACGACGGCCGCATCACGACCAGCGAACTCCCGCCCGAGATTGTGAGCCCTGCGCTCTCGTTCCGCTCCGTCGTCGCGCCCGGCGGAGGTGTCGCGCCCGGCGGCGACACGGCGCAGGGCGCCGCCGCCGCGGCCGTCCCGCCGCCCCTGCGCGAGGTCGAGCGCCAGCAGATACTCGCCGCCCTGGAGCAGACCGGCTGGCACCGCGGCAAGACCGCCGAGATACTCGGCATCTCGCCCTCGACTCTTTACCGCCGCCTGCGCGACTACAACCTGACCAAGCGGCAGTAGAGACGCCCGATTCTCAGGCGGAAGTTTAAGGGGACGTGAGGCAGGCCGCCTTTCGTCCCCGCCCTGTTTTGTGGCTTCCCAATCCTCGATGACACGAGGGGCGCAAGTCTGATGTTTCTGCGCGGGGTAGATCGAGAATTACGTTGACCCCCCCCCCGGAATGGGAGTACAAGTTCTGCGCGCCGTCGAAAACCTGTTGACGCCCCCGGCGCGGTAACCTCTCACGGTTAGGTACAGTCTCCCGTCCGGCCTCGCATCCCGGTACCCACGTCCGCATCTGACAGGAGAGACGATATGAATACTCACGACTTCCGCCCGATTTTCGGCCGCCATAATGCTTTCCTCTTTACGTTCTTCTTCTTACTCGCGGGTGTCGTCCTGTGCGGATTCGCAGCCAGTACGACGCAGTCATCCGCCAACGGGGGCGCGGCCGGAAACAACATCCAACTCCCTAATGCTATGCCTGGCCCGACCGGCGAGGACATACAGAGAGAGTTTAATGACGACGACCTGAAGGTGAAAGGGGAAAAGCCGCGGGGGAAATGGACATTCGCGACGCTGCTCGATATGAGCCAGTTCGAAGACCCCTTGATTCCGGTAGCCATCGGCGGCATTCAATCGTTGTCCGGCGGAGGGAAGCACTTAGGGGTTACGAAAATTAAAAGGGTGACTATTAAAAATAGAGCTTCTAAAATCGTCAACTCGGTGCAACTCCGGTGGGAGGTTATCAGCGTGGAAGACCCGACCAAGGTCCTGTCGGAAGGCACCACGCAGGTCGTCAACACCTGGGTCGAGGCGAACGACACACGCACAATAGAAATCCCGACGATCTACCCCGCCCTGCTGCTCAAGCCTTTGGCGAAAGATAACGAACTATACGGCCGATTCCAGATAACGATAGGCGTGCAGGAGGCCCGCTTCGCCGACGGCTCCTTCTGGAGACGGGAGCCGCCGGTTGCTTACCTGCACCTCCTTTACACCGATCAATTTCAGGCGTACGGTTTCCCGACTTTGGCTTCTTTCACCAACGACATTCCCCCGCCAGCAATCACAAGTAATAATCGGAGTAAAACTCCACCGTGTGCGGCAGAGCCGAGGGGATTAACCTCGGCTTTTTCGTTCGCGCCGGTGCAGGTAACCACCGTCTCTTGTTTCGACAACTCCGGCCCTAGCGAGGATCAGGACGGGAGAAAGAACTGTGGATACCTGGCACCCAATCTCACCTGTATTGCGACTTGTACCGATGGATATTGCAATACCGACACAATACCCGGGCGGTGCGAGAATCCCGCCACGGCCACGCCGACGCCCCCGCCCGGCCCGGCCCGGCCCAGCCCGCCTCATGTTGCCTGAAGGCGTATGGCACCGCCCCCGGCACGAGCATACCCATATGCTCGTGGAACTGCGGTCCGGGGGTGTGCCCGACGGGGACGACATTCGCTGACGGCTGTTTCAGCACGGACAGCCTGTCCTGCCCCTCCGGCTACAACTCAACCTTCTCTGTGAGCTATGGTGTCGCTTGCTGCCCCACCTCCTCCCCGACGCCCATCTCCGAGATTGGTACGGGCGGGGGCTGCCCCGACCCGCCCGCCTCCTACTCCTGCGGCCAGGTCGTGCCCATCTCGGACTGCCCTTACAACTACGGCCTGGTGGACAACACCTGCTACTCGCCCGTGCTCGTCGACGTAAACGGCGACGGCTTCTCCCTGACCGGCACCGCGGGCGGCGTCCTCTTCGACCTCGACGGCAACCCCGACGGGGCGCGGGAGCGGCTCTCGTGGACGGCCGCGGGTTCGGACGACGCGTGGCTGGTGCTAGACCGTAACGGCAACGGCACCATCGACAGCGGCCGTGAGATGTTCGGTAACGTCACCCCGCAGCCGCCGACCGCCGACCCGGCCAACGGCTTCAACGCCCTCTCCTACTTCGACCGGGCGGCGGTGGGAGGCAACGGCGATGGCGTGATCGACGGAAGGGACGCGGTCTTCGCCTACCTGCGGCTGTGGCAGGACGCGAACCACGACGGGGTGTCGCAGCCCGAGGAGTTGCACACGCTGCCTTCGCTCGACATCTCGCGCCTCCACCTCGACTACAAGGAGTCGAAGCGCACTGACGCTTACGGCAACCGCTTCCGCTACCGCGCGAAGGTGGACGATGCGAAGGGCGCGAAGGCGGGCCGCTGGGCGTGGGACGTGTTCCTCGTCGCCGGGCAGTAGGCCGGCTCGAAAGAAGGGCGGAAGGCGGTCGGGAATCTCACAGCGCCCCGAACGCCTTCCGCCTTCTGTTCTTCAGTCGGCCCGGCCCTCCACTTCGGCGCGCGCCTTCGGGAAGGCGAGCGAGAGCAAGACCGAGAGCGCGATGACGCCCGCGATGACGCCGAGCGAGATGCTGATGGGGAACTTGCCCCCGTAGAGGCCGTTGAGCCAGACCATCTTCAACCCCACAAAGACGAGCACCACCGCCAGCCCGTACTTCAGCATGTGAAACTTGTCCATCGCGCCCGCGAGCATGAAGTACATCGCGCGCAGGCCGAGGATGGCGAAGACGTTCGAAGTGAAGACGACGAGCGGCTCCTTCGTCAGGGCGAAGATGGCCGGCACCGAGTCCACCGCGAAGATGACGTCGGTCGCTTCGAGGAAGAGGAGCGCGACGAAGAGCGGGGTGGCGTGGAGCACGCCGCGCTCGCGGACGAAGAAGCGCTGGCCGCGCAGCTCCTGCGTCGTCGGCACGAGGCGGCGGAGGAGGCGTATCAGAGGATTCTTCTCCGGCTCGACCCCCTTCTCGGGCGTGAACATCATCCGGACGCCCGTAATGATGAGGAACGCGCCGAAGAGGATGACGACCCAGTGGTACTGCATCAGGGCGCTCCCCAGCGCGATGAAGACCGCGCGGAAGGCGAGCGCGCCGATGATGCCGTAGAAGAGCACGCGGTGCTGGTACTTCGCGGGGACTGCGAAGTAGCCGAAGACCAGCACGAAGACGAAGACGTTGTCGACCGAGAGCGACTTCTCGACGACGTAGCCCGTGAGGAATTCGAGCGCGACGCGCCACGCCACGTCCGGCGGGAACTTCCAGAGCGCGTACTGGTAGAGGAAGAAGTTGAAGCCGAGGGCGAGCGCCACCCACACGACGCTCCACGTCGCCGCCTCTTTAAACGAGACCTCGTGTGCCTCCCGGTGGAAGACCCCGAGGTCGAGCGCCAGCATCAAGAGCACGAAGGCCGTGAAGCCCAGGTAGAACCACCAGTAGTCGGCCAGAGGGAAAAGCTCTGCCATGTCCCGTTCCTTTCTTGCCCGAAAGCGTAAGCACTTCGCGCGCAAAAAGGAAAAAGACCTTCCGCGCGCCACACAGGGCCGCGAAAGGTCTTGGTCAACGAGCCCGACTGAACTCTTCCCGGTGAACCGGACGCCCGACCGCGGGCGTCGTCCTGACGGCCTCACCAGACCCGCAAGCAGAGCGGGCGACCTACTCCCCTTTCAACTTTGTACATCCTAAGAACCCCGCCCGCCCCTGTCAACAAACGCCCTGTTGAATTTCTGTCACGCGGGAACAGTAGGCAGTAGGCAGATGGCAGTAGGCAGTTAACGGGTAGGTAAAGTGGCGAAAATTTTTCGGGGAGGCGAGTTGCAACGCTCGCCTCCCCAATTCTTTCAGGCCATCTTTTTGTCTTAACTGCCTACTGCCTACTGCCATCTGCCTACTGCTTCTCACCCCCCGCCGCCGGTGGCCGTCCGCTGCGGGTTCTTGGGCTGGGAGAGGGCGCGGCGGGCGGTGTCGGCCTTGTCGCGTTCGCCCGTACGCTCGTAGAGGGCGACGAGTCTTTCGAGGACGGCGCTGGCGCCGGGCTGGAGCCGCAGGGCGGCCTCGTAGTGCTTGACCGCCTCCTTGTCGCGCCGCTGGTCTTCGAGGATGCCGGCCAGCTTGACGTGCGCCTCGTAGTCGTTCGAAGCCTTCGCGAAATTCTGATAAGCGTCGCCGAGACGGCCGAGGCGCGCGTTGACGACGCCGAGGTTGTTGTGGATGACCGGCTCGGACGGCGCGAGCTTAGACGCCTGTCTGAGCCGCTTGAGCGCGCCCGCCAAGTCGTCCGCGAGGTAGAGCGAGTAGCCGAGGTTCGCGAGGACGACCCAGTCCTTCGGCGAGACCGCCAACGCGCGCCCGTAAGCTTCGGCCGCCTGCCTGTGCCAGCCCATGCGGTCGTAGGCGAGGCCGAGCAGGTTGTTGGCCTCGCCCAACTGCGGCCCGACGGTCGTCGCGGCCACCTGCAACTCCGCAATCGCCTCCTGGACGTAGCCGTGCTGGAGCAGCGCGCGCCCCTGCGAAACGGAATCGGAGGGCACGCCGACGATGAGGGGAATCCACATCTTCGGCTTCAGGACTTCGGCCGTCTCGCCCGCCGAAGGGCGGACGATGCGCACGCCTTCCTGTGAAGGAGTCGCGTCCGCCGTCTTCGTCGGAGTAACGTTCGTCGCGGTGACTTTGGTGATTGCCTCGGTCTCGTTCGTCGGCGCGGCCGGGGTGTTGACGGGCTCGACCTTCGGAGCTTCGATTGGCGCCGTCTGTGCGGTCGTCTGAGTCTGAGTCCTGGACTCTGCCGGTGCGGCCGGCCTCTTCGCCGCCTCGGACTTGCGGCCGCCGCCGAACAGGCGCGCCAGCGCGCGGAAGGGCGCGGAGATGGCGCGCGCGAAGGCGTTGCCCTTCGGCTTCTGCGGCTGCGCGTCCGCGTCCACGTTGGCTTCGGCTTTGGCTTCTGCCGGGGCGGGAGCGGCGGGCGTGGCGTCTGTGACGGCCATAACTACGGTGTCGGCCGCGCGGTAGCCGAGCGCCGCGCGCGGCACGACGGCCGCGAAGGAGAGGACGAGCGAGATGATGAGCGAAGTCGTTCTACGTTTGGACACGGCCGAAAACCTCCAGCGCCGCGAGGCGCTCGGATTATAAGTCACACGAATCCCCATTCAAAAACGCCCACGGCCCCCTCCCGTTCACAAAAGAGAGCGGGACGAGGTTTTGATGCCCCGTCCCGCCCCCTCTCATGCAAGTGCGCTCGGCCTAATTGCCCGTGTTGACGTACTGGCGGGGATGGAGCGGGGCGATAAAAAAGGGCCGGCCCGCGAAGTATGTAGTTACTTCGCGGGCCGGCCGAAGGGGAGAGCGCGGGCGGTTTCAGGCGGCGCGGTTGGCCTTTCTCCTCTTCCGCGCGTAGAGGCCGGCGAGGCCGGTGCCGAGCAGCGCGAGCGTCGCGGGCTCGGGGACGGGCGCCGGCGAGTTGGCCGTGAAGATTTCGAACTTGATGCCGTCGTTGAAGAAGTGGCAGTCGGGGTCGAAGCCGAGCGCGAAGTTGCCGCCGTTCGAGATGTAGGCGAAGAGCGCGTTCAGCTGCGCGGTTGTGAAGTTGTAGACGAAGTTAGTCGGCGTCATCGTGAACGACTGCGAGGTCAGGAACGTGTCGGCCGTGCCGCTCGCCACCAGCCAGTTGCTCTGGTTGTGGTAGCGCGGGTTGACGAAATCGTCCGTGATGTCGGTGACGGGCGAGCTGTTCGTCGGGTCGTCGACGAACGAGGCGACGCCCGCGTTCTTCGCGTTGTCGAGCAGGTGGATGAAGAGGCGGTTGGGGTTCGTGTCCCAGTTCGCGATGTTCTTGATGGTGATGCGCGCGCCCGTGATCTGCTGCCCCTGGGGCAGGGCCACGTTCGAGACCTTCCAGGTGTAGACCATGTGGTGGTCGAGGTCGTTAAGGTCGACGGGCGTCGGCGCGAACGTCAGCGTGTCGGCCTTCGCGGCCTGCGACGCGCAGAGGACGAAGAGGGCTGCAAGGGAGAGCAGGAGCTTTCTTTTCACGGTGCACCTCACTTAGAGACTGTAGAGACTTTGGGTAAGCGCCGGAAGGCGCGGGCGTTTCAGACCACGCCGGGTCGCGTTTGGGTTAATGCCCTTAAATAAAAGAATGATTGCGGCGTGCTTTCCAGAACGCCGCGGATTAACACGTTTAATTGGTGCTATCGACGAAGGCGCGGCGGAGGTCTTCGGGGACGGGGACGGCGCGGCGCCCGTCCAGGTCCATCGCGACCTGCACGTGCGTGGCGCTCGCGCACAGCCCGCCGTCGGCCGCGCGGCGCAGGCGGTACTCGAACGTGACGGACGTGCGGCCGACGGCCGAGACCCACACCTCCACGTCGGCCGCGTCGCCGTAGACGAGCGGCGCGAAGAACTCGGCGCGCACGTTCACCGTCGGGAAGCCGATGCGCCGCTCCGACATCAGCCGCGGGTAGCTCACGCCGCAGCGCCCCGCGAAGAAATCCTCCATCGCCGCATGGCAGTAGTGGAAGAGCACGGGGTAGTAGACCAGCCCCGCGGGGTCGCAGTCGCCGAAGCGGACTTCGATGCGCTTGGTGAAGGGCGCGCGCGGCGGGGCCGGCGGGAAGGGGCTGCGGTCGGGGGGCCTGCTCACAAGACCATCGTCGCCAACTGCGTCACGTCGCTGCTCGGGAGGACGCCCATGCGCCCCCGGTTCAGGAGGCTCTTCACCACGGGCAGGAGCACGGCCGGGTTGAAGGGCTTGGTGACGTACGCGTCGGCGCCCGCCACGCGCGCCGCGTCGCGGTACGCCTGGCTGTCCGGCCCCGCGCAGGCCACGACGGGGACGCCGCTCAACAGCGGGGCGCCGCGGAGCCTCTGCGTGGCGAGCACGCCGCTCGACCCCGGCATGTTCAGGTCGATGAGGATGAGGTCGGGCGCGTCGCCGGCCGCCCGCTCGACGGCCGCGTGGTTGTTCGCGGCCTCCTCGACGTCGTAGCCTGCGTTCGAGAGGTAGAAGCGCAGTGCGTTGCGCGTGTGCCTCGACTCGTCGATGACCATGACGAGCGGGCGGTGGCGTCGTTGCTTGGGGGGCATGAAGAGACACCTCTCTGGGACAAGAGTCGAACCGTTTTCATGGGGCTCGGGTTGTAAGATTGGTACTATCGGGTCGCGAGGGCTCAGGGAGTCTACTCTCGCGTTTCGGACGGTGTCAACCGGAAATTTCAAAAAATTACCGGTAACTTGGGCCGGAGGGCGGCCGGGGCTCAGAGCGACTTGAGCTGTTTGCGGTCGATCTTCCCGCGGTCGTTCTTGGGGAGCGAGGGGACGAACTCGACCCAGCGGGGGTACTTGTAGAGCGCGAGGTGTGACTTGACGAACTCCTTGAGCGACCACGCGAGCGCTTCGTTTGCCTCATGCCCTTCGCGGATGACGAGGAAGGCTTTGGGCTTGATGAGGCCGGAGCCTTCGTCGTGGCCGACGACCGCCGCTTCGAGCACGGCCTCGTGCTGGAGCAGGCAGTTCTCGATCTCGGCGGGCGCGACGAAGACGCCCGAGACCTTGAGCATGTCGTCGGTGCGGCCGTGATACCAGAAGTAGCCCTCCTCGTCGCAGTGGAACTGGTCGCCCGTCGTGCACCAGTCGCCGGCAAACGTCTGCTTCGACTTCTCGTGCGCCTGCCAGTAGCAGAGCGCGGCCGAGTCGCCTTTGACTCTTAGCGTGCCCATCTCGCCCGCGGGCAACGCGCGCCCCTCGGCGTCCACGACCTGCGCTTCGTAGCCCTCGACGACGCGGCCGAGGCTGCCGGGCTTCACGTCGCCGGGGCGGTTCGTGATGTAGATGTGGAACATCTCGGCCGAGCCGATGCCGTCGTAAATCTCAACATTGAAGGTCTCGACCCAGCGGCGGTACAGCTCCTCGGGCAGGGCCTCGCCGGCCGAGAGGCACATGCGCAGGGACGACAAGTCCTTCCGCGCCGCGCCGTCCAGGTTGAGCATGCCGTTGATCATCGTCGGGACGCTCGTGAGGACGGTCGGGCGGTAGCGCTCGATGACCTCGAACAGCTTCTCGGGCGTCGAGCGCTCGGAGAAGAGCGCGGTCGCGCCGCCCGCGGCGAAGGGGAAGAGCAGGTTCGTGCCCGTCGCGTAGCCGAAGAAGAGCTTGGGGACGGAGACCGTCAGGTCTTGCTCGTTGAGGCCGAGCACGCCCTTCGCGTAACACTCGGTGTTGTAAGGCAGGTCGTGCTGCAGGTGCACGGCGCCCTTCGGGTGGCCGGTCGAGCCGGAGGTGAAGAGCCAGATGGCTATGTCATCGCGGTGCGTGTCGGCCGGAGTTAATTCGTCAGACTGCGCGCCCAGCGCTTCCCTGAACGAGTGAAAGCGACCTTGCTCCTCCCCGACGACGAGCACGTTCTGCAAGTGCCTCGCGCCCGCCGCGGCCTGCGTGAAATTCTCGAGCAGCGACTCGTGGATGACGGCGGTGCGGGCGCGCGTGTATTCGAGGTAGTAGCGGTAGTCTTCCGCGGGCAGCAAAGGGTTGACCATCGTGATGACGCCGCCCAGGCGGTTCGTGCCGAACCAGGCCCACACGAACTCCGGGCAGTCGGGCAGCACGATCAGCACGCGGTCTTCCGTCCTCACGCCCAGCTCGCGCAGCGCGCCGCCCGCGCGGTTCGAAAGCCGGGCCGCCTCGCCGTACGTGTAACTCTCGTCGCGGTAGTACAGGCAGGTCTTACCCGCGCGCCCCTCCTCCAGGTTGTGATAGAGGAAGTAGTCGCCCATGTTGAAGCGCTCGGGGAATTCGACGTTAGGCATAAGCGCAGAGGGTTCGTCTCAGGCGTGGCCGGCGAAGGGGCAGCCCCGCGCGCCGTGGGTGGAGTCGAGGTGTGTGCGCGCCTCCCAGAGTTCGGGGAAGAACTTCTTGTCGAGCGTCGTCCGCAGGTAACCGACGCCCTCGCTGCCGCCGGTGCCCTTCTTGGTGCCGAGCATCCGCTCGACCATCTTGACGTGGTGGTAGCGCCAGAGCGAGAAGAACTCGTCGTGCGCGATGAGAGCTTCGGAGAGCTGGTACTCCTCGTAGCGCTCCTCGAAGTGCGTGACCACTTCGAGCACGGCGCGGACGCGGCGTTGGTAGAGCGCGCGCCTCTCGTCTTCGGTTCGGGAAGCATCGTCGGGCGGCGCGTCCAGCCCCCGCCGCGAGAGCAGCGCGAAGAACTCTTCGCCGAGCGTAGGCGCAGACATGCGCTCGCGCAGGCGCGCCGTCGCGAACTCGTCCCGCTGGAAGGCGCGCAGAATCTCCTCGTCCTTGAGGCCGGAGGAGAACTCTATCTCGCGGAACTGCATCGACTGGAAGCCGCTCGCGGGGTTGAGCTGGTCGCGGAAGCCGAGGAAGTTGATCGGCGTCATCGTCTCGAGGACGTGTATCTGCGTGACCAGCAGCTTCTCTATCTCCGCGACGCGGGCCACGGCGCGCGCCGCGACGGGCGCGCGGTTCTCACTCATCGCCGCGCGGGCGGCGTCGATCTCGTGGAGCACCTGCTTGAACCAGAGCTCGTAAGCCTGGTGGACGGTGATGAAGAGCAGCTCGTCGTGGTGCGCCGGGTCGGACAGGCACTCCTGCAACCCGATCAGCTCGGGCACGCGCAGGTACTTGTTATAGGACAAAAGCTCCGTCACGGCTCAATCCTTCTCCATGCCGAGGTTAACACTTATTTATACTTGATGGGCGACATGACCCTATCTCCCTTGTCACCCAAGCTACCCCGCTTACCTTCGGCGTCAACGGCTGGCTTTTCCGTCATTCAGCCCCTCCCCATCACGCGACCCGGACGCGGCGAACAACTCCATCGACCGTCATCATACAACACTACAGACCTCCCACGGGGTGTTTGCCCGGACTCGCCATGATCCGGCCCGGATGCCCGACGTTCTGACTCCCTTAGCCGGCCTCTTGACGTTTAGTTTGCACGCGGGGAGACCCTGGGTCTGACATCCCTTAATGTTCGTCGAGCATCTAGGGATATGTATAAACATTCATCTCGCGGGGCAGAGTGCTGGTTTCAGGATGGCTGAAATTCTTGAAAAGCAGCTTTGAGACCTCATCAAATTTTCTTGAAAGGTCTGATTAAAGGCTTTATTAATTTTCGGCGGCGTCACTCGACCGGGCCGCACTGCGGATTCGAGGGGGGCTTAACCCCGCCCCCGACCGGAGGGAGCACCGCCCCTCCGGACTCACACCTTTCCTATTCGGCGACCCCGCGGCCGGCTGACGGGGATCAGGGATGAAACGGTGAAGACCGAAAGCAAAGCGCGTCGCTACAGTTTCAATAACTTCACTTTGGACTTGGAGAAACGGGTTCTACTGCGCGACGGCGACCCCGTGCCTTTGACCCCGAAGGCTTTCGACACCTTGGCGCTGCTCGTACGGCGGAGCGGGCACGTCGTCGGCAAGGATGAGTTACTGGAAGAGATTTGGGCCGATGCTTTCGTCGAAGAGTCCACGATTGCGCAGAACGTGTTTACGCTGCGGAGGGCTTTAGGCCAGCACCGCACCGACCGTCAATTCATCGAGACCGTGCCGAAGCACGGCTACCGTTTCATCGCCGACGTGAAAGCGGTCGGCGGCGCGACCAGCGGCGAGCCGGAAGCCGGGCGGCAGGCGGCCGCTCACGACGCCGTCGGCGGCGAGAACATTAGCGGCGCGGAAGGTGCTGACGCAGAGACTGGCAGCGCGGAGACGCTTGAGGCCGCGGGCGAAGACGCGCGAGCAGACGAGAATCAGGAACGCGATTCCGAGGCCGTACACGTCACGGCGGGTGCGGCGTCAAACCCGCCGCCCGCGGGCCGCGGCGATTCACGTTCGGCGCATCGTCGCGCGCTTTTTAATTCTCGAACCAGGTTGCTCGCGCCGTTAATCTTTCTGCTCGCCGCCGCGGTCACCGTCGGGCTGTTTCGTTATACGCGAACAGACGAGGCCGCCCCCGATTTTGCGTCGCCGCGCGCGCGCACGACTCAGCTGACTAACACCGGACACGTTTTGCGCGCCGCCGTCTCCCCCGACGGCAAGTACGTCGCTTACGTGCAGAGTGAGCGCGGGCAGGAAAGTTTGTGGGTAAGGCAGGCAGAGATCGCGGGCGGCATCGAAATCGTTCCGCCGAGCAGCAGCCGTTTTATAGGGATTACTTTCTCTCCCGACGGCAACTCGGTTTTCTACGTCAAGTACGGTGAAGACGCGGCCGGGTCGGGTTTGTATCAGGTTCCGGTGTTGGGCGGGGCGGCGCGCAAGCTCCTGACGGACGTTGACAGCCAGATAAGTTTCGCGCCGGACAAGAGACACTTCGCGTTCGAGCGAAATGATTTAAGCCGTAAGGAAGCGCACCTGATCATAGCCGACCTCGACGACGGGGGGCAGCGAGAGCTTGCCGTCCGTCCGGGAGTTCACTGGATCACCGACGCCGCGCCCGCGTGGTCGCCCGACGGTAAGGTCATTATCTTCACGGCGAGAATCCAGCCCCCGAAGGCAGCGGGCACGGTGGCCTCTCTGGTCGAAGTGCAGGTAGCGAACGGCGGTCAAAAACTCCTCGACACTCGCCGGTGGGACGCGATTCAAGCGATTGAGTGGCTGGCGGACGGGACGGGTTTAATCGTCGCCGCGCGCGATAACGCTTCGCTGCTCGCGCACCAGTTGTGGCAAGTGGATTACCCCGACGGCGGGGCGCGCGCGGTCACCAAAGATTTGAATAGTTATTCGAGTGCGGGCGTCACCGCCGACATGAAATCGCTCGTGACGATCCTCCACCGCCGCATCGCGAACCTGTGGATTGCGCCGGGCGACAGGTCAGCCGAAGCGGTCCAGATTCATTCGGGTAACAGTAAAGATTTGGGCTGGACGTTAGGCGTCGAGTGGCTGCGCGACGGCAAAATCATCTACGGCTCGACGGCGAGCGGGAAAGAAGACGTGTGGTTGATGAACGCCGACGGCAGCAACCAGAAACAGTTAACGACCACGGCCGGCGCGAACTTCGAGCCGGCGGTTTCGGACGACGGGCGCACCTTGGTCTACGTGTCGAAAGCCGCCGACGCCGGACAGTGCTTGTGGAAGATGAATCTTGACAACGGTGAGCTCACGCAACTCACCGGCGGCGGGTTCGACTGGCGCCCCGACATCTCGCCCGACGGACGCTGGGTCGTGTACATGTCGGTTATTAAAGACTCGCCGACGTTGTGGAAAACTCCAATCGGAGGGGGCGAAGGGGCGGTTCAACTTTCGGATAAGATCGCGTCGGTCCCGCGCGTCTCGCCGGACGGACGCTTCATCGCCTGCTTCTACCGCGCGCAGGTCGATAAGTTCTCCAAACTCGCCGTGATACCGTTCGACGGCGGCGAACCCGTTAAAGTGTTCGACAGGCCCCGGACGACGTTCGTCGAAGCGGGGATTCAATGGACGCCGGACGGACGCGCCTTGAGCTTTATCGATAACCGCGACGGCGTCTCAAACGTCTGGATGCAACCTCTGGACGGAAGCCCGCCGAAGCAGTTAACGAACTTCACGTCCGAGACGATTTTTCGTTTCGCCTGGTCGCCCGACGGCAAGATGATCGTCGCCGAACGCGGGACCGAGACCGGCGACATCGTGCTCATCAACAGATAGGGCCGAGAAGGCAAAAGCGAGAGGCGAGAAATCCATACGGGACTTTCTCGCCTCTCAACTTGATGCCGCCGGTGCGCGGGCTTTAGACGCGGCTTACGGTATCTCGGGGCAGGTGTAACCGCAGTTCGAGCACAGGCACTCGTTGTAATCATACTTGCAAGTCTTGATGCACCCCTTGTTGCCGTTACACGACGCCTCACACGAATTGTAGAGGCTCGCGCACATGTCGTACGGACAGTCGCGGGCCTTGGTGGGGCTCCCCGTCAGGAGCGTGAAGAGCAGTGCCGCCGTCAGGACGGTAAGAGAGAGTAACTTTCTTAGTCTCATGTGGCCTCCCTGGCTTGGTAAGTTAAAGGCGGACTTCGCGGCGGCCGAAGCCGCCGGAAGCAGAGCGAAGCTATTGCGGCCCCCTCGGGGCATCCCGCTCAGAAGCGTTCCAACACCTCGGCCTCGGCCTCTGCCGGTAATTTGCCCGCCCACGACTCGACCACCGTGCCCGTCCGGTCGGCCATGATGAGCGTGGGCGTCCCCCTCACCTGCAGGGCGTCAGGCCCCACCTGCTTGATGTCGTCGACGGAGACGCCGAGGTTCTGTAAGTACTTTTGTGACTCGCCGACGCTCTGGGGCAGGACGGCTACGAGACCCACCCCTCCCTTCTTAGCCTTCTCCTGAGCGAGTCTTTGGTAGAACGTGGAGCTCTCCGTGCAGAAGTGACAACTCGTCGAAAGTACCAGCAGTAAGGTCCGCTCGTTCTTACCCCATTCGACCCCCGGCACCGAAAGTTTAGTCCCGGGCTTAAGCCGTGCTTGGGCCTGCGGGGTTTCGGCCGGCGGCAGCAGGTACTGCTTGACCAGGACGCCGCCGAGTAGAAGGGCGACGACGATGATCGCGACGTTGGCGAGCTGTTCGAGTCTTTTAGTTAGATTGTTCATGAGGCTTCCCAGTCGAGAAGACGAAAGGAGGAGACGAAGGCGCCCGTGAGGGGCGGGGCCGAAGCCCCGCCCCTCTCATTGCCGAATCCTCTCCTTCGCTTGCCCTATCAACAAGAGATTTCGCTACAGTACCCCGCCGCGCTGCAACACACTATTACGCATTGCCCCGCGTCGTTTACAGAGTACTGACAGTACGGCCCCCTGTTCGTGGACGCGGCGGGGGCGGACGCTCCCGCCACGAGGATGGCGACGAGCATGAGCAGGGTGGAGAGGCGGCGGGCGAGTCGGTGTTTCAGCATGATGTTCTCCTTCGTTGTCGGTGACTTAAATCTTTGAGGTCGAGGGGGTCTTGACGCGCGGGGAACTTCATCTCGCGGCGCGGAATGTAGCTGTAAGGGTGGCCGAAAGTCTTGAAATCAGGCTTGAAACGACATCAAAATTTTTTTAAAGGATTTTTGAAAGGATTTATAAAACGGCGGATGGCGAAAACGGAGCGCGGGTTTCGATTTCGAGGGCTTCGCCTATAGCAGTTCGCGCTTGAGTGCGGGCAATGACTTGAAGTAGCCTGCCGCGCCACGAAAGCCTACTCCTTAGACTTGCGGCAGAAGGTCTCAGCGGCGGCCCTGCGCGGCGACCGCACCACCGGCGAGGTGGCAGCACTCTTCGGCGTCGGCACCTCGTTCGTCAACAAGCTGCTCGACCTTCGCCGGCGCGGACAAGACCTCGCGCCCCGCCCGCACGGCGGCGGCTACCCGGCCCGCCTCCTACCGCTCGAACGCGAATTGTTCAGTCCGGTAGGCGTCCCGAGCGTGCGCGGCGGATAGGTCGCCTTCGTCCATGCCTGCTTGGGGCGACACGTCCAGGACTGGCCGCCCGGGCTCTGCCACGATGGTATCCAGCCACGTCTCGTAAAGACTTAACAGCCGCGTGATGGTCGCGTCGTCGAAGAGAGCGACGTTGTAGGTTATAAGCACGGTCAAGCCTTCGTCCGTCTCCAGCAGCTTAACGATCAGGTCGTACTGCGTTGAGAAGTCGTCGATTGCCACCGGGCTCAGGTCTAAATCAAGGAACAGCGGCGGCGGCGCGAAGGAGCTGTAGTGCGTGATTACAACCTGGAAGAACGGGCTGCGACTCAGGTCGCGCTCCGGGCGCAGAACTTCGACTAGCTTTTTAAAAGGGAAATCCTGGTTGGCGTAAGCCTCTAAGGTCACACGACGAACCCTTTGCAATAACTCGCGGAAGGTTGGGTTGCCGGCGAGGTTCGTGCGCAGCACCACCATGTTGACGATGAACCCGCACAGGGCCTCGGTCTCGACGCGGTTGCGGTTGGCGACGGTCGTGCCGACGACGATGTCCTCCTGCCCACTGTATCGATGAAACAGACTCTTGAAAGCGGCGAGCAGCGTCATGAACAGCGTGACGCCTTCACGCCTGCTCAGAGTCTTCAGCGCCTCCGTCAGTCGCGCCGTCAGTCGCGCCGACTGTGAGGCGCCGCGAAAGCTCTGACCCGTCTGTTGCGGGCGGTCTAAAGGCAATCGGAGGGGAGTGTAACCGGCCAGCACACGCGTCCAGTAGGCGAGTTGTTCCTTCAATATTTCGTCCGTCATCGAGGCGCGCTGCCAGACGGCGTAGTCTGCATACTGCACGGGCAACTCGGGCAGCGGCGAAGGCTTCCCCGCGCAGAAGGCGTCATAAAGCGTCGCCAGCTCCCAGGCGAAGACGGATATCGACCACCCGTCCGAGACGATGTGGTGCATTGAGAACAGAAGGATATGCTCGTGCTCCGCAAGACGGATGAGGCAGGCGCGTAACAGAGGCCCGGTGGCGAGGTCGAAAGGGCGCAACGCCACCTCGCGGCACAGCCGGCGGGCTTCGGCCTCGCGCCCGCCGACCGGGAACGTTCGTAAATCGAGTAGGGGTAAGGGTACCTTGAATTCGGGGCGCACCTGCTGCATCGGCACACCCCCTACTGACACGAAGACGGTGCGCAAAACCTCGTGACGCCGGACGACCTCTTGCAGACTTTGCATGAGCTTGTCCGGCTGAAGCGGGCCGACGACGCGCTTGGCGCTGAAAATGTTATAGGCCGGGTTGCCGGGGTGTAACTGGTCGATGAACCACATGCGCTCCTGATCGTAAGAGAGCGGGTAGTAGTCCCGCCTCTCGCTGCGGGGGATGGATTGGCCCTGCGGGACATGTAGGCCCTTACCTTTGAGCTGTGCCGTAAGCAGCGCACGTTGTTGCGGCGTGAGTGCGGAGAGGCGTTCCGTCAAGTCTTTCATCGTTACTTCCTTTCTACTTCCGACGCCTCGACTCTGGTCGGGTTGCTTAACTCAAATCCTGGCTGCGGGGGCACGGCTGCTTCGGCGCGTAGTGGCGGCGGAGTGCGTCAAGGTGGTGCAGACCCTCAAGCACGGCACCGAGGGGCAGGCCGAAATCGACCAGGCAAGCTGTCTCGTTCACGTCTGCGCGCGCCAGCTGGTCCAGGACGCCGGCACACTTCGACGGCGAGCCCATCAACGTGCGCTCCGCGAAGTGGTGCTCGAAGGCCGCGTCCATCAGCGCCGCCTTGTCCGCCTCCGGAAAACTGTCAGCGCCGAAGCGAACCTTCTCGAATTGTTTGAAGTAAGTGCGCAGGTAGTTCGTCAGCGGCCGCCGCACCATACTTTTCACCGCGGCGTCGTCTGGCCCGACAAAAGTGTGCAACATCATCGTGACGACTCCCGTCCGCGGGTCGTGGCCGTGCCGCGCGCGCGCCTCACGATAAAGTGCGACGCGCCGCGCCAGCTCATCAGGCGAGTAACTGACATAAGCGGCCAGGACATTAGCGCCGAGCTCGCCCGCTCTGCGCCACGTCTCCGGACTCCCGGCGCTGGTGAGCCAGATGGGCAAATGTTGCTGCACGGGCCTCGGCAGCATTCTGACCTCCACCTCCTGTCCACCCACGCCCGGCAGACGTGTCGACTCTCCGGCCCACAGCTTCCGGATGACCTCGATGTGCCGGTACATCACTTCCTTCCGCCGTTCGTACGCGTCGGGCGCGAAGAGGAAGTCATCCGGGTGCCAGCCGGATGCGAACGAGACGGCGACCCGGCCTCGAGAGAGATTGTCAACGACCGACCACTCCTCGGCGACCCGCACGGGATGATGCAGCGGTAGGGCGACACTGCCGGCGCGAATCTCCACGCGCTCTGTCAACACGGCGAGCGCGGCACTCAGGACGGAGGGGTTGGGATAAAGTCCGCCGAAATTCTGGAAGTGGCGCTCGGGCGTCCACACGGCGGTGAACCCGTGCCGGTCGGCAAATTTCGCGCACTCGATGATGAGGCGATACTTGTCGTCCGAAAGCTGCGCGCCGTCACCCGAGAAGAAGTAGAGGCCGAAACTCATCTCTCCCGCAGGCGGCGCACTCTGCCATGCGGTGTCGTGAGTAACCTCGACACCGGGGCCGGCCCGTGGCGGGCCGGCCGCATCCGGCACGGCGGCCCCGGCCGGCGGGGTGTGCAGACCCTGCCGTTTGAGCCGATGTTCGAGTAACTCGCGCTGCTCCGGTGTGAGCGAGGCGAGGCGCGTGGTGATGTCATCCATCTTAACTTTGCTCGTGCGGAGTCGGCTGCAAGCGAGCAAGCGCAGCCTGCACCTTATCGGCCGGGAGCGACTCTATCTCAGCCAGCAGCAGCTCAAGCTCCTCCGCCTCCTGTTCCTTCAACTGGCTCTCGGCGACAACCTCCGCCAGCTTAGCCGGGGTCGGCGCGGCGAAGAGCCGACTCAACGGCAGGGCTATCTGGAACTGCGCGCGCAGGCGTGAAGCGATCTGCAAAGCGAGCAAAGAGGAGCCGCCCAGTGCGAAGAAGTCGTCGTGCGCCCCGACACGCTCCAGCCCGAAAAGCTCCGCCCAGATGTGCATGATGATTCGCTCCCTTTCGTTTGCCGGCGGGGCGTACCGACCGTCAGGCGAGGAAGGCGGCGGCTGCTGCTCTGCCGAAAGAGGCCCCGCAGCCATTTCGGCCGCCTCTTTGTCGCCCGGCGCCGCGCCGGCGGGCGGCGCGCCCTCGACCCAATGGCGCCGCCGCTCGAAAGGATAAGTGGGTAGCTCGGCACGTCGGCGCCGCTCGCCCGCGTGCAATCCGGGCCAGTCAATAGCCACGCCAGCCAGCCATAGACGCCCTGCCGTCTCCAGGAGCAACGTCAAGTTGGAGCGCCCGTCGTGCGCACGCGGCAGCGAAGAGAACACGACCTGCGCGGGTTGGGCGCCGGGCAGCCGCGCCAACTCACTGAGGGTCTGCCCGGGCCCGACTTCCAACAGTACGCGACCCGGCTCCTGCCACAACTCTTTGACGGCCGCGGCGAACCGAACCGTCTCGCGTATGTGCCGCACCCAGTAGTGCGGGTCGGTTGCCTCGTCGGCGGTCATCCACGTCCCGGTCAGCCCGGAGAGGCAGGGTATGTGCGGCGCGCTGAGCTCGACTTGACGCACGCGCTCAAGGAACGGCGCGAGCGCGGGCTCCGTCATCGCAGAGTGGAAAGCGTGAGACGTGTGTAACCGCTGGCAGTGTAAACCTTCCTCGGCCAGTTGCCGCTCGACCCGGGCGACCGCCTGGAACGTGCCCGCCAGCACGCAGGAGGTCGGGCCGTTACTCGCGGCCAGCGATAGTTCAGCGTGCAGTAGTGGTTCTACGTCTCGCTCCGACAGCGCCACGAAGAGCATCGCGCCGTGGGGCAGTTGTTGGATGAGGCGGCCGCGTTCGGCAACCAACATCAGTGCGTCGGGCAGCGAGAACACGCCCGCCCGACAGGCCGCGGCGTACTCGCCGAGGCTGTGCCCAACAACCGCCCCCGGCCGCACCCCCCAACTCTCCCACTGCGCGGCCAGGGCGTACTCGTTAATGAAGAGGAGCACCTGTGCTAGCTCCGCCTGCTTCGGTTGTTCGGCGGCCTCGGGGCCCTCCGCGTATAGAAACCCACTCAGGTCTAGACCGAGGTGCGATTTGACTATCTCCGCGCAGTGATCGACCTGTTCGCGGAACGCCGGCGCGCCCTCGTATAAGCCGGGGATGATGTTGCCGCATGGGCCTCCCTGTCCGGGGAACATGAATACGGGCTGGCGCTCGCCGCCTTCGTGACGGCCGGTCAGCACCCTGTTCGTATCGCCCGCGGTGAACGCGCCCAGTGCGTCTTTCACATCGCGGCACGCGAGCGCGCGGCGGTGGCCGAACTCCGCCCGGCCGACCTGAAGCGTGTAAGCCACGTCGGCGAGGTTAGCCTCCGGGTGGCGCGCCAAGAACTTGACTAAGTTGTCCGTGACCCGCTCAAGTGCCGATGCGGTCTTAGCCGACAGGACTAACAGCTTGTCGGCGGCGGATTCGTCGGACGGCCTGCTTGCGGGCGCCTCTTCGAGCACGACGTGTGCGTTCGTGCCGCCGATGCCGAAAGAGCTAACGCCCGCCCTGCGCGGCCGCCCGTCTGAACGCCACTCGGCGAGCCTGGTGTTGACGTAGAAAGGGCTGCCTGAGAAATCGATGTTGGGATTCGCCTGCTCGAAATGCAGGCTCGGCGGGAGCTGTTTGTGCTTGAGTGCCAGCGCGGTCTTGATGAGCCCGGCCACGCCCGCCGCCGCATCAAGGTGGCCGACGTTAGTCTTGACCGAGCCGATGGCGCAGGCCGCGCGCGCCTCGGAGCTTACGCCAAAGGCACGCGTGAGCGCGGCTATCTCTATCGCGTCGCCGAGCGCCGTGCCGGTGCCGTGCGTCTCGACGTAGCCGACGGTCGCCGGGTCGACGGCAGCCAGCGCCAGGGCTTCCGCTATCACGTCGGCCTGTCCCCCGACGCTCGGGGCGGTATAGCTTACTTTGACCGAGCCGTCGTTGTTGATAGCTGTAGCCTTGATGACCGCCTGGATAGTGTCTCCGGCGGCCAGCGCGTCGGTCAGGCGCTTCAGCAGCACTACGCCGACGCCGCTCCCCTTTACCGTCCCCCGTGCCTGGGCGTCGAAAGCGCGACAGTGGCCGTCGGGCGAGACGATACCGTCGCGCTGATAAAACGCACCCCGCGTCTGCGGCACGCTGACGGAGACGCCGCCGGCCAGGGCCATGTCACACTCGTAGTGCAGTAGGCTCTGACAGGCCAGGTGAACGGTCACCAACGAAGTTGAGCAGGCTGTTTGGACATTGAGTGCCGGGCCTTTCAGATTCAACTTGTAGGAGACCGTGTTAGCCAGATGGCCGTGGTCGTTCCCGATGGCCGTCTGCAGTTCGCCCGCTGATTCAATCAACGCCGGGTTGGTGTAAAGGTAGTGAAGGAAATAAGAACTGAGACTCTCGCCGCCGAAGACGCCGACGCGTTCGGTGAATTTGCCGGGCGCGTAGCCGGCTCGCTCCATCGCCTCCCACGCGTGCTCCAGAAAGAGGCGGTGTTGCGGGTCCGTCATCGTGGCCTCGCGCGACGTGAAGTCGAAGAAGCCGGCGTCGAACAGTTCCACGTCGTCGAGCACGCCTCTGGCCTTCACGTATTCCGCGCGTCCCACCACCCCGGACGCCACGCCTGCGGCGAGCAACTCTTCATCCGAGAAGAACGTGACCGACTCGACGCCGTCGCGCAGGTTCTGCCAAAACTCCTCGATGTTCCGCGCGCCGGGGAAACGGCCGGCCATCCCTATCACTGCCAGCGCGTCTCCCGGCTCTCCCGCACGCGTCGCCGCGTCTAAGGTCGGTGTGGTCATCCTTGTCACCTCTTCCCTGTGTAGAACTAAGGGAGCGTTCGCATGGCTCAGCGGCGCTCCCCGCGTTGTTGAGCCCGGCGCGCGGCGGCGCGACGAGCCTCCGCCCGCTGGAGGGCGTGCGGGGCCGAGGGCTTCTGAGTGCTCGCACCGCCCAAGTGCCGCGCCAGCGCACTGACCGTCGGATGCTCGAAGACCTCGACGACAGACACCTCCCGGCCGAACGCCTCAGTCATCTTGCTGACTACCTCTACCAGCAGTAACGAGTGGCCGCCCATATCAAAGAAGTTGTCGTCGAGGCCGACGTGCTCAAGGCCGAGGGCCTCTTGCCAGATGCCAGCGATCTGTCGCTCAAGCGGGGAGGATGCCGCGCCGGGTTGTGCTGACACCGTGTCGGGGGAGGGTAGGGCGCGACGGTCAACTTTACTGCCGTCAGCCGTCAAAGGCAGTTGATCCAGCAGCAGGAAGTCCGTCGGGATCATGTACTCGGGCAGCTTCAGCTTCAGAAACTCGCGTAACTCGCGCGCGGTCGGTGCCGCCGGCCCCGCCGCAACGTAACCGAGTAAGTGCCTTTCGCCCAAACCACCTTCTTTCGCGATGACAACCGCCGCGCGCACCGCCGGGTGCTCTGTAATGGCCGCCTCCACCTCACCCAACTCGACGCGAAAGCCTCTGATCTTCACCTGCTGGTCTGACCGCCCGAGAAATTCGAGCCGCCCGTCGTGCAGGTAACGCGCGAGGTCGCCCGTCCGGTAGAGGCGCGCGCCCGGCCGTTTGGCGTAGGGATGTGGCACGAATCTTTCGGCCGTCAGCCGCGGGTTATTAAGATACCCTCTAGCCAGACCCCGACCGCCGATGTACAACTCTCCCGTCAGGCCGGCGGGCACAGGCTCAAGGCGCGCGTCGAGCAGGTAAACTTGAGCGTTGTCAATCGGACGGCCGAGCGGGGGAAGTCCCACGGCCTCCTCGTCAGGCGAGACGATACCGGAGGTCGTGACGACAGCACATTCCGTCGGCCCATAATTGTTCACCAGGCGAAATCCCAGCGCAGCATCCGGGTGGCGGCGCAACCTGTCGCCGCCGGTGAGGAGGGTGCGTAGCGGAGCGTCGGCAGGCCAGGCCACCGCCAGCGCCTTCTCCGCAAGGGGAGTCGGCATAAAGCAGATGCTGATGTCGTGCGCCACTAGCCAGTCGCGCAGCCGCTCGGGCGCGGAACGAAGCTCGTCGTCCGGCAGGTAGAGGCTCGCGCCGGCGCAGAGGTAGGGCCAGAGTTCCCATACCGCCGCGTCGAACGCCACGCCGGCAATCAGCGTGGCACGATCCGCGGGGCCGACCTCAAAGTAACGCCGGTGCCATTGTACGAGGTTAGACAGGGCGCGATGCTCTACGGCCACTGCCTTAGGGCGGCCCGTCGAGCCGGAGGTGCAGATGACGTAAGCAAGGTTCTCCGGGCTCGACTCGCCGGCCTGCTCTTGCTCGCGCACGTCGTCGGCCTCGCTCAAGTCGGCGTCGAGATAGATCGTGCGCAGGCCCCGCGCGCGCGCGCGGTCGGCCAGACCGCGACGCGTCAGGAGCAGGCGCAAGCCGGCGTCTTCGAGGACGTGGGCGAGGCGCTCCGGCGGCCACTCCGGGTCGAGGGGCAGATACGCCCCGCCGGCTTTCAGGATGCCGAGCGCGGCCACAACCATCTCGGTCGAACGCTCAAGCAGAATCGCGACCGGCAACTCCGCCCTCACGCCCTGCGCGCGCAGGTGCCGCGCCAACGCGTTTGCTCTGCCGTCCAATTCCAGATAAGAGAGTTGCTCACGAGACGAGACTAAAGCGGGTGCGTGCGGGCGGCGGCGGGCCTGCTCCTCGAACAGCCGGTGGACAGACGTGTCAGGCGGCTGCCCGCTCGCCGTCTCGTTCCACTCGAACAGCATCCGCCGCCGCTCGGCACGCGTAAGCAGCGGTGGTGCTGAAATCGGCTCGTGCGGGCGCGCGGTCAACCCTCCGAGCAGCTCCTGAAAGTGCCCGAGCATTCGCTCAATCGTCCGCGCGTCGAAAAGGTCGGTGTTGTACTCCAACATCCCGCCAAGTCCCTGCGCCGCCTCCTCGAGGACCAGCATGATTGGGAACTGCGCCGTCCGCCTCGTGACCCTCTCCAGCCGCAGAGTCAGCCCCGGCATCCTGTACTCGGCGGGCGGCGCGTGCTGCACGGCGAACATTACCTGAAAGAGCGGCATGTGACTCTGGCGGCGCTCGGGCTGCAACTCCGTGACCAGTCGGTCGAACGGCATGTCCTGATGCGCGTAGGCGGCGAGCGCGACCTCGCGGACGCGGTGCAACAACTCGGCGAAACTCGGGTCGCCGCCGAGGTGCGTGCGCAGTACCAGAGTGTTGACGAAGCAGCCTATCAGCCCTTCCGTCTCGGCGCGGCCGCGCCCCGCCACCGGCGAGACGACGACGATGTCTTCCTGTCCGGTGTAGCGATGCAGCAGCACTTGAAAGGCCGCCAGCGAGGCCATGTACAGCGTGACCCCGTGCTGCCGGCACAGCGTCTTGAGCGCCCGGCTCGTCTCCGCGCTCAGCTCGAAGTAGTAGCGCGCGCCGCGAAAACTATGCGCCGTGGCCGGCTTATCCGTGGGCAGGCGCAGCGCCGTTAGTTCCCCTCCCAACTGCCCGCGCCAGTAGGCAAGCAGTTCGGTCAGCGCACTCCCCTGTAGTCGCTCCCGCTCCCACGCCGCGTAATCGACATACCGGAGTGGTAATGCCTTGAGCGGCGAGTGGCGGCCCTGTAGGTATGCCTCGTAGAGCGTCGCCACCTCGCGCAGCAGGACGTCGGTAGACCATGCATCCGAGACGATGTGGTGCATCGTGACGAGCGCCATATGTTCCCGCTCGGTCAGCCGAAGCAGCGAGAGGCGGAAGAGCGAATCGCGCGTTAAGTCGAACGGGCGGAGCGCCTCTTCCTGCGCCAACCGCTGCGCCTCGGCCGCGCGCTCCTTGTCGGGCAGCGCACTCAGGTCGATGACGGGCCAGTGACGTTCCCGCGCGGGCGCGATGAACTGGGCCGGCTTACCGCCGTCGAGCTTGAAGTTTGTCCGCAGGCTGTCGTGCCGGTTGATGACCTCGTTGAGCGCCCGCGTCAATGCCTCTGTGTTCAGTTGACCTTCGAGGCGCACGACGGCGGGGATGTTGTAGAAGGGACTGCTCGGCTCTACTCGTGAGAGGAACCACATCCGGCTCTGCGCGAAGGAGAGCGGGTAGCTGTCGGCCTGCGGCAGACGTTTGATAGGCAAGCCGGCTGACGGCAGGCGCGTTCCGAGCAGACGTCCCACCTGTTCGCCCAGGCTGGCGACGGTGGGGGAGTCGAACAGGCTCCGGAGGGGCACGGGCACGCCGAACGCCTCGCGCACGCGGGAGACCACTTGCGCCCCGAGGAGCGAATGACCACCCAACTCGAAAAAGTTGTCGTGCCTGCCCACACGCTCCAGCCGCAAGACCTCCGCCCAGATGCCGGCCAACACCTCTTCGACAGGCGTTAACGTCTCGGCCAGACCTCGCCCGCCCTGCTCTCTTACTACACGCGCGGGCGGCAGCGCGGCGTGATTGACCTTGCCGTTGAGCGTGAGCGGCAGTCTTCTCAGATGCACGAAGAAGTTCGGCAGCGTCTCGGCGATGACACTGGTGGCAAGGAACTGCCGCAACTCGCCACTCGCCAGCTCCCGCCGCGCGGCGTAGTAAGCGACCATCACCTGATTGCCGCCCTCGTCGCGCCCGACGGTCACCACGCTGTCGCGGATTTGCGGATGACGATTGATGGCACTCCTGATCTCGTTCAACTCCACGCGGTAACCATGAAACTTAACCTGCTCGTCCCCGCGCCCTACGAAGTCAAGCTCGCCCTCGGGGAGCCAACGCCCCCGGTCGCCGCTCCGATACATCTTCTCTCCCTGGCGGAAGGGGTTGGCGATAAACTTCGCATTCGTCAGTTCGGGCCGGTTAAGATACCCGGCGGCCAGCCCGTCGCCCGCGATATAGAGTTCGCCGACGACGTTCTCCGCTACGGGGTTGAGTTGCTCGTCCAGAACATAGACCTGTGTGTTCGCCGCCGGCCGCCCGATGGGCACGAAGGCACGATCCGCTCTGGTCGCGTCGAAGCGGTAGAGCGTGCAGCCGACAGTCGCCTCCGTCGGGCCGTACTCGTTGAATATCTCGACCCCGCCGCCGAAGCTGTGGAGGATGCGCCGCGCTAACGCGGTAGACAACGCTTCGCCGCCCACGATAAGACGTTTGATGCGGCTGCCTCGATTGTCCCTCTCGGCCAGCAGGGCCAGATGGCTCGGCGTCAGCTTTAAGACCTCCACCTGGTTGTCGGTGACAACTTCTTCGAGGGCCGCGCTACTCTCCTCCGAGTCGTATACCAGCACCCGACCCCCTGTGACGAGGGGCACGAAAATGGAAGTGACCGTGAGGTCGAACGCCAGGGATGAGTAAAGAGGAAAGGACAGTTGCTCGCCTCGCAGGTAGACTTCACGCGCCCACCACACGTAGTTCACCAACGCCCGGTGCTGTATCTTCACCCCCTTCGGCTGCCCGGTCGAGCCCGACGTGTAGATGACGTACGCCAGGTCTTGCGGCACCGCGCTACCGGTCATGTCTTCGCGGCCCTCCGTCTCGACGGCCGCCCCCGCCTCGTCTAAACAGACGACGCGCGCCCCGTGCGGGGGCAGCCCGTCCGCAAGCCGTCTGTGCGTGAGGACGAACTGGCTCTGCGAATCATTAATGACGAAGGCTGACCGGTGCGGCGGATGGGCCGGGTCGAGCGCCACGTAGGCGGCCCCGGTTTTGAGAACAGCGAAGAGGGCGATTAGCGTCCCCATTGAGCGCGGTAACAGCACGCATATATGTGTGCCGGGGCCGGCACCCAGGCGGCGCAAGTGACGCGCCAGCCGGTCGGCCCGCAAGTTAAGCTCGCGGTAGGTGAGCCGGCCGCCTCGGTGGACGGCGGCGATGCGTGTCGGCGTGCGCTCGACCTGCTCCTCGAAGAGTTGATGAACCGTCTTATGCTTCGGGTACTCGCACTGCGTTTGATTGAAGCGCCGGCACAGTGCCTGCTGCTTGTCTGCCGAGAGCAGCGCCAGTTGTGCGACCGGACGGTCGAGGTCCGCCAGCATGTTCCGGAGCAGCCTACGGTAGTGGCGGCCGAAGACCAGGATACTTCCTCTTTTGAACAGACTATCGTTGTAGAAGATCGTCAACGTGAGCGAGTCGCCGCGGCGAGCGCAGACCAGAGTGATGTCGTTCTTGAGGTGGCTGACGTTCTCAAGGTTGTTAACGTTGGAGAGCAGAATCACCGTGTTGAAAAGTGCTTCTCTATCCGGTCGCGCCTCGACGTTGAGCAGTTGCAGGATGCGGGGGAAGGGGAATTTCTGATGAGCATACGCCTCGGCCACCATCCTCTTCGCCTCAAGCAGTAACTGCCGTACCGAGGCCGACGGGTCGATGTGAAGCCGGAGCGCCAGCACCCTGTTAAGGGCGGCGGTGGCGGCGTGTTTCTCGTGGATTGTCGTCCCTACTATGAGGTCTTCACAACCGGTGTACTTGTGGAGGCAGATTTGTAACGCCGCGACCAGAACGGTGAAGATGAGCGAGTCCTCGTGCGCGCATAAACCCATGAGGCGGCGCGCGGTGTCCGCGTCGATGCGAGACGTGGCCGAGCCTTTGCGGCCTGTCCAAACAGGCGGTCTTTCATTGTCGAGCGGAACGCCAGATACGGGTAATTCGCCCGTCAAACGCCCGAGCCAGTATGCCTTCTCTTTCTCCAGGCGGGCGTCAATGAGGCTCGGGGTCACACCCATCATCCTCTTCCCGACACTTGAGGGATATCTGAGTCTGTTATGGCATCTCCCGGATTGGGAGCGATAGCTGTCCGACCGTTGAGGCAGGGGCAAACTCATCGAGCCTGCGAAGCGTACGGGAGCTTAAGACATTTAAGTACCGAGAGTCTGTCTATGTTCAGACTTAGCAATGAAAAATTCCTCGCGTGTTTTCGTAGATACGTCCGCAAGTGGCCACACAACGGCATGCGCCCGGCCCGCGATACGGCGCCTCTCATCTACCTCTAGCTTGTGGGCGGGCGGGTATGCCTGGCGTTAGGCCGCCCCGGAATCATTGCCATAAAACAGAAGCGGGTGGTGTTTACTTCACAAATAGTGAAGTCAAACTCGGGAGGTAATGTATGCGCCCACTACCCGCTAAATTCTCAATCGCCGCCCTTTTGCTACTCTGTTCGCACGCGGCGGCCCTGGCCGACAGTGTTGATGATTACGTCACCTCGCAAATGCAGAAACGACACATAGTCGGCCTCTCGCTCGCCGTCATTAAAGACGAGAAGGTCTTTAAGATGCGCGGGTACGGTCTGGCGAGTGTGGAACTGGGCGCGCCGGCCACGGAGAACAGCGTCTACCAGATAGGCTCCCTGACGAAGGCGTTCACGGCGACCGCGGTCATGATGCTGGCCGAGGGCGGCCGACTCGGGCTCGATGACAGAATCACTAAACACCTGGACGGCCTCCCCGCGGCCTGGGGCGAGATTACGATCCGACATCTCCTGACGCACACGTCGGGCCTGGCGCCGGACCCGGTGCCGTGGAGTCTGGAGACGGTCAGCAGGCCCTATACGCGCGAGGAGTTGCTGGGGATTATCACGGCCGCGCCGCTGCAATTTCCGCCGGGCACGATGTACAGGTACGCGAACACCGACTACTACCTGCTCGCGTTGATCATCGAGAGGGTGAGCCGGAGCTCTTACGGCGAGTTCCTCTCGGAGCACATCTTTACGCCGCTCGGGATGACGGCGACCCGCGTCAACGACCCCTGGGAAGTTGTCCCCGGCAGGGCCAACGGGTACGGGTGGGAGCGTGATAAGTTTAACGTCCCGCCCCCGATTCATCCCTCGCAGACCCTGGGCTCCGGGAACCTCCTCTCGACGGTAGCCGACCTGGCGAAGTTCGACGCCGCGCTAAAGGGGGGCGGGCTCCTCAAGAAGACGAGCCTGGACGAGATGTGGGCTCCGGCGCAAATCAACGGCGCGGAGATCGGCTACGGACTCGGCTGGACTGTATACAACTACCGGGGGCATAAAATCGTCGGGCACGGCGGCAACACGCCCGGGTTTGCGGCACAGTTATTCCGCTTTGTGGGCGACAAGACGAGCATCATCGTGCTGTGTAACAAGACCTGGGGGGACGACGCCCCTTACAAACTCTCCCTCCGCCTCGCGACTAAAATCATCCCCGACCTCGCGATCCCAGCCCGGCCAATCACCGACACCGATCCGCAGATCACGCAGAAGGTGAGGCTACTGGCTGAAGGCATCTCGGAAGGGAAGGTTGACCCCGCGCTGCTTTCACCGAGGCTGCGGAGCGCCCTGCCTCCGGACGTCGTCCAGAGGTTGAAGCAGCTATACGACCAGCAGAAGGGCCGGCTCAAATCCCTGGCGCTGTTGGAAGAGAAGGCCGACGGGGCAGACAGGCTCTACATGTACAGGGCCGCCTTCGAGAAGGAGACGGTGCTCTACTACGTCAAGGTGACGGGGGAAGGCGAGATAGACAGTTTCGAGCAGGACCCCGAGGACGAGTAGCCCCTCGCATCGACGTTGTACCACGTTATAGGATGAAGCCGCCTAACGATGGCATGCACCCGACCGCGGATACGGTGACTGTCGTGTAAAAGCAGCAGGGCCGCGCGGCGGGTGATGCCGGGCGTTAGACGTTTCAAGCCGTGAGTTAAATTGAGAGTGAAATGATAAGAACTTTTTCATCGTTGCGGCAAGTTACGGTGATGATATTAATGCTGACCCTGCTTGCTGATCCTGTTTTATGCCAAGATGATTTCGTGGCTATTCCGAAGGAATCCGCTGCACAGTACCACTTTGACTTTCAGAAAAACTTCTACGCGAATCCACAGGCTGAAAAGGTGGAGCGCGCAAGCTATTATGCGGTTCTGAAACGGTTGGAAAGTTTGAAGGGAAAAGTCGCAGCCTCGCCCGCTAATCTGCTTTCGGCATTAAGCCTTTACGACGAGGTCTTAATTGAGTTCATTCGCCACGACACATATCTTTACTTGCGCTACGCGGTCAATACCGACGATGAAATGAGCGAAGCGGAAAGCTCTGCGATGGACGCGGAGTTTACCAGGCGAACCGCCTTTTTGCAGCAAGAATTGATTCAGGTTAAACCGCAAACTCTGGAAAGTTTCATCAAACGGAAACCGGCACTCAAAGTTTATCGATTCGCCGTTGAGTCTGCCGCTCGCAATCGGTCGCACACCCTCTCGCTCAAGGAAGAGGAGACTTTGAGTATTACGTCGCCTTTGACGAGTGAATGGCAATACGACCTCTATCAAAAATTACTGCGCCGCCCAGTATTCGAAAAAATCAAAACAAAAAGCGGCGAGTTTGACGTGCGCCGCGACCGGCTCGCAATCGCCAACTATCCCGACCGCGATGTGCGCGAAGCAGGCTTTAAGAAATTATATGCGGGCTACGCTTCGCAACGCGACCTTTACGCTTTTGCCCTGATAAATCTGGTTGCTGCCAGGAATCGCCTCGCCGAACTTCATCATTTTGAAGATGCGCCCGCCGAAATTTATTTCAAAAGTTATTGGACGAAAACGGACGTTGTAAATATTTTGCGGGAAATCGAAAAATTCTCGGACGTTTACAAACGTTATCAACGTCTTCGCGCCGACTACGCCAAAAAGAGATTCGGTTACTCAGAGGTGAATGTGTGGGATGTTTCCGCAAGCGCAAATGCCGATGAAGTGCCGCGTTTTAATATCGAGCAGGCGAGCCGATTTATTCGTGAAGCATTGTCGCCTCTCGGCGCGGAGTATGGAGACGAACTTATGTCTCTGCTCGATCCGGCTAACGGGCGCATGGATATTGTCCCTGATAAAAAACGGCGCGGCGGTGGTTTTTCCAAAGGCTTTCCGGGAGTGACGACCGTCTTTTTTAGCGGCGGATTTGCGGGCTCTTACAACGACGTGCGCGTGTTAGCGCACGAATCAACGCACGCCGTTCATCGTCAACTGATGAAAAATAATCGCGTTCTGCCGGCTTACGCCGAAGGCCCGCATTATTTGTTTGAATCGTTTGCCATCTTCAACGAGCTACTTTTGCCCGAGTATCTTTACAATCACGAATCGGATGCGGCGCGAAGACGGTATTTTCTTGAACAATTTTTTGAGGGCAAAGGGATGACATTGTTTTCCGTCGCGCAAGAGGAAACCTTAGAACAAGCCATCTATGGTGGAGTTAAAGAGGGCAAGATAAAAACCGCGGACGATCTCGACGCACTGACCGAACAGATCGCCTCACGCTATTCGATTTGGGCGGATAAACACCACGAGCTAAAGATGCAATGGATAACCAGCACGCTTTTCTACGAAGACCCACTCTACGACATTAACTATGTCTATGGAGCGTTGCTGGCTTTGAAGTTTTACGAAATGTATTCGCGCAACCCGAAGGAATTTGTTCCGCGCTACATCGCGTTGATGAAAAACGGGTTTGACGCGCCGCCGGACGTTTTGCTCAAACGATTTTTGGAAATTGATTTGCGCGACCCGAATCTTGTTAAGGATGCCGTTAGATTGCTTGAAAATAAAATTAATTCGTTAGAGGTTGAATATTCCAAATAAAGTGGGTGGCGGTTTATGTTAACTTACGCGCGTCAAAAATATCTTGCCTCTAGTCGGCTCAACATTCTGACGATATGTCCGGCTTACGTCTCATCATCTGTACAGTTGGTCTCGTCTGTTTCTCCTTCACCAATAATCTCGCCCAGACTGCCGGTCGCCCGAAAGGGTTCGTCATCGGACAGGTGACGGAACGCACGAGCGGTCAGCCCGTCCCGGGCGCGAGGATCGCCGTCAAAGGTGGCGCCGCGACGACGAGCGACGTGGGCGGGAGCTTTCGTCTCGAAGTCGAATCCGGCGTCTATGATCTGGAGATAAGCGCCGACGGCTTCGCGCCCATCATCAAGAATCAGATTGCGGTCACAGGCAGTCGGAACACTCTACTCAACGTACAGCTCGACGTAACCGTCAGCGAGTCGGTCGAAGTTCGTAGCGAGACCTTCGCCGAGAATACTGAGCAGGCGGTCAGCAACGTCACCCTCAGCCGCGAAGAGATACGCCAGACGCCCGGCAGCGGCGGCGACCCCCTGCGCGTCATCAACTCGCTGCCCGCGGTCAGTGCGGCCTCCGGCGAGTTCGCAGACCTGCTCGTGCGCGGCGGGACGGCGGAAGAGAACCTGACCTTCATCGACAACATCCCCGTCCAGGACTTCACATACTTCACCGATAAGTATGACGGCAACCGCGGCGGGCGCGCCTCGATTCTCGCGCCGGACATCTTCGAGCGCGCGGAGTTCTCGGCGGGCGGCTTCGGCGTGCGCTACGGCGACAGGATGTCTTCCGCGCTCGACGTTACCTTGCGGCAGGCGAATAGGGAACGCGTGCAAGGCGTCATCTTCGCGGATTCCGGGACGGCGGGCGGGAGCGTCGATCTCCCTCTAGGGAAGAGGGGTAGTTGGCTCTTCTCTGCGCGGCGGAGCTACATCGACGTGGCGCTCGACGTGGCGGGCATCGCGGAGAAGGGCATCATCGGTTATCCGCGGACGCTGGATTTCACGAATAAGCTGACTTACGACTTCACGCCGCGCCAGAAGCTCTCCGTCTCGGTGCTGAACTTCTTCGAGGACTTCGAACAGACGGACGACCAGGCTTTCAACATCGACCGCCGCACCGACAGGTTCCGTATGCGCCGAACTTCGCGCCGCCTCGTCGCGGGCGCGACCCTCAGCTCCGTCTTCGGCGAGAAGACTCTGGCGCAGACTACCCTCTGGGCGACGGGCGCGCACAACGACGGCGCCTTCTACCTGCCCGCGTCGAATTTCCTCCAACGCTCGCGCGACCTGCGCGATTCTCAATTCGGCATTAAAGAGGAGGCGACTTCGGAGCTTACCAAAAATCTGCAAGCGGGTTTCGGCGGCGGCCTCTACTTCGACCGGGCGGACTATTTCACGTTCGAGAATACGGGCCGGTTCTATAGCCCTCTGGAAGAGGAGTTCAACGCCGCGCCGCGCTCGAACCGTCTGCGGCTCGACGCGACGACTTCCGCTTACGCCTACGCACAGGCGACATGGCGCATCGCCCCGCGGGTCTCGCTCACGCCGGGCGTGAGGCTCGACCGTTACGGCGTCACGCAGGAGACTCTGACCAGCCCGCGCTTCGCGGCGCGCATCGACGCGGCGCCGCGTCTCGCCTTCACCTTCGCGGCGGGCATCTACCGACAGCCGCCGAGCCTCTTCGTGCTCTCGCTCACACAGGGCAACCGGAGCCTCAGGACGCAACGGGCGACGCACCTCGTCGGCGGCGTCGAGTGGCTCGCGCGCGAGAATCTGCGCGTGCGTTTCGAGGCTTACCGGAAAACTTACGACGACCTGGTCGTCCAGCCGCTTCGACCCACACAGAACTTCGCCTCGGACGGAAACTACTTCAACACGGGGAGGGGCGAAGCCGAGGGCTTCGAGGTCTCCTTGCAAAAGGCCCTGAGCGGACTCTTTTCGGGACAAGCTTCCTACGGGTTCACGCGCTCGCGGCGCAGATTCTCGGACGGCGGCGTCGAGTTCCCCTCTGACTTCGAGCGCCCGCACCAGCTAACCCTGATCGGCGTCACGCGTTTCCGAGGCTTCACCGTCGCCGCCAAGTACCGCGTCGCGAGCGGCCTGCCCTACACGCGCCGCACGCCCGTGACAACTCCCTTCGCCTTCATCCAACGCGTCGCACGAGAATCTGACATCAACGCGCTCCGCCTCTCGAACTTTGCCAGCCTCGACCTGCGCGCCGAGAAGCGCTTCGCCTTCCGCCGCTGGTCGTTCGCGCCCTACCTCGACTACTTCAATATCACCAACCACGACAGCGTCGTTCAGCCCAACTACGAGTTCTATCAACAAACGCCGCAGTTCTTAAGTGAGAACCAGCGCCTGCCGATATTCGGCCTGCGGATTGAATTTTAATACGCCCCGAAATAAAGCCGTCAATATCCCGTCAACCCTCAACTTTCCGGTTCGTAGTGATGGTGATAAGGTCTTTCCTTACTCGCCGGATATTTGTTATAGGATAAGGGCTCGGGCATAACGGATTAGTTTCGCAAGGGGTAGAGAGGTGAGCGTAAGGCCTGCCACGGCCGCCCGTCAAAAGGAGCGAAATCCCTTTGCGTGAGGCGCCTTTCGCCCCCCCGGAATTTCCCTCTTGACTCTGTAGTCGTCTCCAGACCCTAGACTTCCCCCGTGGGCAGAAATTGGCCCGAAAATTTTCGACGGGGGCAGTCATGATAATCTTCAATCTCGGCGCCGGCCACTTGCGAGCTTTCCTGTTGGCCTCGGCGTTTCTCTTCGCCGCCGCGCACGGAGCCGCGGCGCAGCACCACCAACACGCAGAGCCGCCCCGCGCGCAGCCGTCCCCGGCCGCGACCCCGAACCCAACCCCGCGGCCTTCGCCCACGCCCTCGGGAGCCGGGGCGCATGACGCGAGCGGTGCGCACAGCCCGCACGGCGGCGCGGCGGGGCAGCACGACGGTCACGGCATGCCGGACATGGCAGAACCATCGGATGCCGTTGACCCGCATCAGATGCACGGCGCCGCGGGCCAGCCCATGACGAGCCCCAACGGCTCGGGCACTTCCTGGGAGCCCGCCTCCACCCCCGCCTACATGATCCACGAGCAGGCGGGCAAGTGGACTCTCATGTTTCACGGCGAGGCGAAGATAGGCGTCAACGCACAGGGCGGGCCGCGCGGCGTGACGAAGTTCGAGTCGCAGAACTGGTTCATGCCGATGGCCTCGCGCGGGGTCGGGCGCGGGACTCTGGAACTGCGCGGCATGTTCAGCGCGGAGCCTCTGACCTACTCGGGCGCGGGCTCGCCGCAGCTCTTCCAGACGGGCGAGGTTTACAGGGGCCGCCCCATCGTGGACGCTCAGCACCCGCACGACCTTCTGATGGAACTGTCGGCGAAGTACACGCTGCCCGTCGGCGAGCGCGGCTCGTGGTTCGCTTACTTCGGCTACCCGGGCGAGCCGGCGCTCGGCCCCGTTGCCTTCATGCACCGCGCCTCGGCCTCCGAGAACCCCTCGGCGCCGCTGGCGCATCACCTGCAAGACTCGACGCACATCGCCTTCGGCGTCTTTACGACCGGCTTCACCTACCGTTGGCTCAAGGTCGAAGGCTCGGTCTTCAACGGCCGCGAGCCGGACGAGGACAGGTACGGCTTCGAGGCAGGCCCCTGGGACTCGCGCTCGGTGCGCGTCTCGGTCGCGCCAAGCGCGAACTGGGTCTTCCAGTACTCCTACGGACTCCTGAAGAACCCAGAGCTGCTGCACGAGGGCGACACGCGCCGCCAGACGGCCTCCGTCCAGTACAACCGCCCGCTCCGGCGCGGGAACTGGGCGACGGGCCTCATCTGGGGGCGCAACCGCGAGGGGCACGAGGGCGACACCTTCCGCCTGAACAGTTACACGTTGGAATCGACACTCAACTTCCTGGACAGGAACTACGTCTACACGCGCCTTGAGCTGGTGGACAAGAAGGACATTCTCCGCCCCGAAGACCTGCGCAAACTCGGCTACGGCGAGCACGCGCACCCGCAGTTCCGCATCGGCGCCTACACCTTCGGCTACGTCCGCGACCTCTACGCGGGCGACAAGTACACCCTGGGCCTGGGCGGCAACACGACCCTTTACTCGAAGCCGGAGGCGCTCGACGCGCTCTACGGCAGGAACCCGGTTTCGTACAAAATGTTCCTTAGGATACGGCTCGGCGGCCGCGGCGCGGGCCATGGGATGTGAGGGCGTGAATTTACCGGTTGACTCTGTAGCCGAGTCCAGGGTTTATACTTGCCCCAGTCGAAAAACGGGGGCGAAACAATGAGGGAGCTGAAGCGGGGCCTGAGGGTGGTGGACGAGGAGGCGGGGCGGCGGATGCTGAAGATCGGCGAAGTCTCGAAGCGGAGCGGCGTCGGCGTCGAGGCGCTTCGCTTCTACGAGAAGTCGGGGCTGCTCGAAAGGCCCTCGCGCACCTACGGCGGCTACCGCGTCTACGGCGAGGACGTGCTCGACCGCCTCGCCTTCATCAAGCAGGCGCAGGCGCTCGGCTTCTCGCTCGACGAGGTCAGGCGCATCATCGAGGACGCGCGCAAAGGCGAAAGCCCCTGCGACGAGGTGCGCGAGATCGTCCGCCGCCGCATGGAGGAGTTGGACGCGCGCCTGCGCGAGCTGCAACGCCACCGCCGGGAGCTGAAGGCCACGCTCGAAGAGTGGGACAAGCTCGGCCGCGCGCCCGGCCACATCTGCGGCCTCATCGAAGGCTCGGAGGTCGGACACGCGCACCACGACCGGACGGAAGGGTTGAAGCGCGGGAAGCGCGGCGCTTGAGGACGGGGGGGTAGAAGATGCAGGCGACGGCGATGAGAGATAACTTCGTCGACCCGGTGTGCGGGATGACGGTCGACCCGGCGCGCGCGGCCGGCGTGAGCGAGCGCGAAGGCGTGCGCTACTACTTCTGCTCGGCAGGGTGTAAGCAGAAGTTCGACGCCGCCGGCCCGGGCGGAGTCTTCACGCAGGAGGGCTGCTGTTCGACCGCACATCCGGAAGCGCCGCCCGTGCAGTTGTCGGCCGCGCCCGTCCAGTTGACCTCCTTACGCAGGTCTCCGGCGGCGGCCGCGACGCAGCCCGCCCACGCGCAGCACGGACACGAAGGGCACGCGCATCACGCCAAGACCGTCGGCGCGGAGGAGGCGCAAGCCGAGAGCTACCGCACGATGATGCGTAAGTTCTGGTTCGCGTCGGCGGTCGGCGTCCCGCTGCTGCTTCTGATGTTCGCGGAGTTCGTGCCGGCGTGGCGGCACGCGCTGATGCCTTTCCACCGCGCCGTCGGACTCGCCTCGGCGGTCTTGACGCTGCCGGTGCTCGCCTGGTCGGGGCGGCAGTTCTTCGAGAGCGCCTGGAACGGACTGCGCAACCACAACACGAACATGGACACGCTGGTCGCGCTCGGCACCGGCGCGGCGTGGGCCTACTCGACGGTCGCCGCCGTCGCGCCGCAGCTCTTCCCGGCGGGCACAGGCGGCATGTACTTCGAGGTCGCGGTCATCGTCGTCGCCCTCATCCTGCTCGGCCAGGCTTTAGAGCTGAAGGCGAAGACGCGTTCGAGCGCGGCGCTCAGGAAACTGCTTGAGTTGCAGGCCAGGACGGCGCGCGTCGTCCGCGGCGGCCGTGAGTTGGACGTGGCCGTCGAGGAGGTCGTGGTCGGGGACACAGTCCTCGTCCGCCCCGGCGAGAAGGTGCCGGTGGACGGAACCGTTCTCGACGGCGAGTCGGCGCTCGACGAGTCAATCGTCACGGGCGAGTCCGTCCCCGTGGACAAGAAGCGGGGCGACGCGGTCATCGGGTCGAGCGTCAACAGGACGGGCGCCTTCACCTTCCGCGCGACGCGCGTCGGCGCGGACACGGCGCTCGCGCGCATCGTCCAGATGGTCGAGCAGGCGCAGAGTTCCAAGCCCCCGATTGGGAGGCTCGTGGACAAGGTCAGCTCCTACTTCGTGCCGACGGTCGTCATCATCGCCATCCTCACATTCCTCGCGTGGTTCGACTTCGGCCCGCAGCCGGCGGTTAATCACGCGGTGGTGACGATGGTGGCCGTGCTCGTCATCGCCTGCCCCTGCGCCCTGGGCCTGGCGACGCCCATTAGCCTAATGGTCGGCGTCGGCAAGGCCGCCGAGCACGGCGTCCTCATACGCAACGGCGAGGCCCTCGAGTCCGCCTCCAAACTCAGGACGGTCGTGCTCGACAAGACGGGCACGCTCACGAAGGGGCGGCCGGAGTTGACGGACGTGCTGCCGTTCGGGGGCTTCGACGAGGGGGAGTTGTTGCGCCTCGCCGCGGTGGCAGACCGAAGGAGCGAGCACCCCTTGGCGGCGGCCATCGTCGAAGGCGCGCGGGCGCGCGGGGTGGAGGTCGGCGAGCCCGAGCAGTTCGTCGCGGTGCCGGGCCACGGCGTCGAGGCGATTGTCGAAGGCCGGCGCGTCGCCGTCGGCAACTGGAAACTGATGGCGCGGGAGAAAGTCTCCCTCTCCGAGTTCGAGGAGCGTGCGGCGCAACTCGCCGACGAGGGCAAGACGCCGATGTTCGTCGCCGTGGGCAGACAGGCGGCCGGGATCATCGGCGTCGCCGACACGCTGAAAGAGGACTCGGCCGAGGCCGTGCGGGCTCTGCGTTCGATGGGCATCGACGTGGTGATGATTACCGGCGACAACGAGCGTACGGCCCGCGCCATCGCGCGGCAGGCGGGCGTCGAGCGCGTGCTCGCGGAGGTTCTGCCCGAGGAGAAGGCGCGCGAAATTGAAAGGCTACAGGCGGAGGGCCGCGGCCTCGTCGGGATGGTCGGCGACGGCATCAACGACGCGCCCGCGCTCGCGCGCGCGGACGTCGGCTTCGCCATCGGGACGGGGACGGACGTGGCGATTGAGGCCGCGGACGTGACGCTCGTCGGAGGAAGCTTGAGAGGCGTCGTGACGGCCATCGAGGTCTCGCGCGCGACGCTCGCGAACATCAGGCAGAACCTCTTCGGCGCGTTCGTCTACAACGTGCTCGGCATACCGGTCGCGGCCGGCGCGCTCTACCCGGTGCTCGGGCTTCTGCTCTCGCCCATCATCGCGGGGGCGGCGATGGCCGCGTCTTCCATCACGGTCGTGACGAACGCGAACCGCCTGCGCTTCTTCGAGCCGCGTGCCGGCAGGGAGGTGAGTTCATGAACACGACGCAGCTCGTCGTCACGCTCGTCGGCTTCGGCGTCATCGTTTGGATCGTCTGGTACTTCTGGCTCTGGGAGGGCGAGGCGGTGTCGGCCGGGACGAGCGCGGGCGGCGTGCAGGTGGTGGACGTGACGGTCAAAGGCGGCTACCAGCCCGCGTCAATCGTGGTCGAATCGGGCCGGCCGCTGCGCCTCAACTTCACGCGGCGCGAGGCCTCGCTCTGCGGCGAGGAGGTCGTGCTGCCGGACTTCGGCCGCCGCGCCCACCTGCCCGAGAACCACACGGTCGCCGTCGAAATCCTCCCCGGCGCGCCCGGCGAATACGAGTTCACCTGCGGCATGAACATGTACAAGGGCAAACTCATCGTTCGCTGAAGATTAACCACAGAGACACAGAGGCACAGCTTGAAGAGATATCTCTTCAAGCTGTGCCTCTGTGTCTCTGTGGTTAATTAGAACGCGGCGCCGGCCGCCTCGTGCGCGGCGTAGGCGCGCGTGTCGAGGATGGCGCGAATCTCCCTGACGACGAGGTCGAGTTCTTCGTCCTTCGTGTAGAAGTGTGGCGAGATGCGGATGCCCGCGCCGGGGCGGTAGTCGACGATGAACTCGCGGCGGATGAGTTCTTTCGTGACGGCGGCGGCGTGCTCGGCGGCGACCGTGATGGTGCCGCCGCGCTTTGAATGGTCGTGCGGGCTGGTCACGCGCAGGCCCGCCTCTTCGGCCAGCTCGATCAGCTTTTGCGTCTGCCGGACGCTCTTCGCGCGAATCCGCTCGACGCCGACCTCGTTGATGATTTTGTACCCGGACTCGGCGGCGTAGAGCGCGGGCACGGCCGGCGAGCCGTGGAGGAAGCGCGCGGCCCCCTCGGCGTAGGTGATCGAATCTTCGAACGAGAAGGGCGCGGCGTGCGCCATCCAGCCCGTCACCTTCGGCTCTAACTTCTGTTGCAGGCGCGGCGCGACGTAGAGGTAGCCCGCGCCGGGGCCGCCGCAGAGCCACTTGACCGACCCGCCGGTGCAGAAGTCCACGTCCAGGTCTTTCACCGAGAAAGGCACGGTGCCGGCCGACTGATACGTGTCGAGCACGACGAGCGCGCCGACCTCGTGCGCGCGCTCGGTGATGGCGCGCGCGTCCTGCAACGAAGCGCTCTTGAAGAGGACGTGCGAGACGGGGACGAGCAGCGTCTCCTCGTCGATGGCCGCGAGCGTCGCTTCGAGCGGGGCGGTGACGCCGTCCTCCGACTTCACCTTCTCGATCCGGAACCGCCCGTCGCGCGCGTGCGCCTCGTAGACGTACATGACCGAGGGGAACTCAAGCTCCGAATAGACGATCTTGTTGCGGCGCGTCTCCGCGGTCGTGTCGAAGCAGGAGAGGATGAGCGACTGGCAGACCGAGACGTTCTGGTGCATGACGACGGTGCCGGGCTCCGCGCCGATGATGCGCCCCAGCTCGTCGCCGAGCGTCTGCGGCATCTCCCACCACCCCTCGGCCCACGCGCGCACGCCGCGCGTCGCCCACACGTCCGCGTAGTCGTGCAGGCGCTCGTACGTCCGCCGCGGCATCGCGCCTAAGGAGTGCGAGATCAGATAGACCGCGCTCTCTAAGATAGGGAACTCACGCCGCCACTCAAGAAGCTCGTCCGTCAAACGCCTCAACCTCCGTCTTCAGTTCTGCAATCCAGCCCTCAAGCACGCTTCCTCATCCCGTCTTTCAACTCGGGGTGTCGTTTGAGGAAGCCGCCGCGCTTCAACTTGTAGCGACCCGGCTTGAGGGTCTCGTCCTCATTCATCCCGGCCTCGATGTCGCGCCGGTAATCCTCTTCCGAGACCTCGATGGTCACGTTCTCTCCGTCGTCCTCGATGACCGAGAAGACGAACGGCCTAACTGATTCTTTCTCGCTCATAGATTTTGCGCTCGAACTTACTGGCGCGCCGGGCCGAGATGATGCGCACCACGTCGTCGGCACGTTCGGCGTAGACCACGTAGAGCATCCGCCGGCTCGACAGGCCGATGATAAAGAACCGCGCCTCTTCGTCCGAGTGCTCCGGGTCGTAATCGTCGGAGGCGTTCGGGTCGCAGAAGACCTCGGCGGCCTCTTCGAAGCTCACCCCGTGCTTGCGCAGGTTGGCGGCCGCCTTGGCGTCGTCCCACTCGAATCTCAAGGATTGAGTTCAGCCCTTCTTAAGCTGTTCGGGTTTGACGCTGGCGGACGCCGGCTCAAGTATAGCCGCGCGGAAGTTGAATGGCTACTGATTCGGCGGGCGTTATTCGTCGCGCAGGACGTGGTTGATTTCGCGGTCGGCGTCGACGGGCGACTTGCGGAAGGCGTTGGAGGGGGCTTTGAGGTTGTAGGCGGCGAGGCGGCGGTTGAGGTCTGCGACGTGGCGGCGGAACTCTTCCGTGGCGCGGCGCCAGTCGGCCTCGGCGCGGGCGGCGGCGCGGCGCGACTTGAGGCTCTCGCGGTAGGCGTTGCGCGAGCGGAGGAGGTCTGCGCGCGCGCCGTCGAGCGCGGCCGACAACTCCTCGCCGTCCTTGATCCAGGGGAGCGCGAGCAGGTTGTTCTTAAAGATGCGGAAGGTCGTGCGCGCCACCTGCCCCGCGAAGAGGTCTGCGCCGCCGCGCGCGAGTTTCGGCGCCGTGCCCGCCGCGCCGGGCGTGACGCGCCGCAGCCCGCCCCTGAAGATTCGACCGAGAAACTCTTCCCATTTCATGTACTTAATCCCCTGACCGTCGCGCGCGCCGCGCTTTCCTGCCAGCCCCTTACGAACGGCCGGCGGGTCGGGTTTCTGCTTTCTTGAAAGTGGAGCGGAGGGCGGTTCACCGCCACTCTCAAGAACGACTAAACCCGCAAGCTGACTCGCGCCGCCGCGGCCTGTTACACTCCGAGCCTCGAAACCTATGTGGCACCCCGAACCTGTCATCAGGCATTCCATCCCCGAGACCCTCTGGCCCACGGAAGAGGAGGCCGCGCGCTCCCTGCTCTTCCAGCCCGTGCGCGTCGGCCGCGTCGAGCTCGAGTCGCGGACGTGGGTGCCGGCGATGGTGCCCTGGCGCGCGACCGAGGACGGGTTCGTCACGCGCGAGAACCTCGAATGGTACGGGCGCTTCGCCGCGGGCCGCCCCGGCGCGCTCGTCGTCGAGGCGACGGGCATCCGCGACGTGCCTTCGGGGCCGCTCCTCCGCATCGGCCACGACCGCTTCCTGCCCGGCCTGCGCGAGCTGGTCGAGACCGTCCGGCGCGAGAGCCACGGCCGCACGCGCCTCTTCATACAGCTCATCGACTTCCTCGCCGTCAAACGCCGCCCGGAACCTTCGAAGTTCTTCGAGCGCTTCCTCAACGTCACAGACCGTCACCGCCAGGCCCTCGCCGCGTTCTTCGACGAAGAGGGCTGGCTCGGGCGTGACGAGACGGAGGTGCGCGCCTTTCTCAAGGTCGCGCCCGACGCCGTCGTCGAGCGCGTGCTGGACGAGAGGGAGTTGGAGTCGCTCCACTTCGGCTACCGCGAGCGCGTGACCGACACGCACCTCGGGCACGTGCGCGAGCTGCCCCGAGTCCTTCCCGAACTCTTCGCCGAAGCCGCGCGGCGCGCGCGCGCGGCCGGCTTCGACGGCGTCGAGCTGCACTACGCGCACGCCTACACGATGGCCTCCTTCCTCAGCCGCCGCAACGACCGCGGCGACGGCTACGGCGGCTCTCGGGAGGAGCGTGTGCGTCTGCCGCTCGAAGTCTTCCGCGCGGTGCGTTCCGAAGTCGGTGACGACTACACGGTCGGCGTGCGCTTCCTCGGCGACGAGGTGATCGAGGGCGGGAGTCGGGTTGAGGACGCGGCCTTCTACGCGGCCGAGTTCGCGCGCGCTGGTCTAGACTTCCTCTCGGTCTCGAAGGGCGGCAAGTTCGAGGACGCGAAGCGGCCGAAGGTCGGGCAGGCCGTCTACCCTTACACGGGCCGGAGCGGCTACGAGTGCATGCCGACGGTGCTCTCCGACGAGGCAGGCCCGTTCGGCCGCAACCTTTCACTTTCGAGGGAGGTGAAGCGCGCGGTGAACGGGGCCGGCTTCCAGACGCCGGTCGTGGCCGCGGGCGGCGTCGGCACGTTCGAGCTGGCCGAAGAGATTCTGCGGCGCGGCGACGCAGACATCGTCGGCGCCGCGCGCCAGTCGCTCGCAGACCCCGACTGGTTCCTGAAGACGCGCGCGGGGCTCGGCACGCAAGTCCGCCGCTGCACCTACACGAACTACTGCGAGGCGCTCGACCAGTCGCACAAGCAGGTCACCTGCAAGCTCTGGGATCGCGAAGGACTCTCCGAACCGAACGTCTCACTCAGCGCCGACGGCCGCCGCCGGCTCCTCCCGCCGAAATGGGAAGGGAGTAGGCAGTAGGCAGACGGCAGTAGGCAGTTAAGACAAGACCTCTTCAACTGCCTACTGCCGTCTGCCTACTGCCTACTTTTCTCCGCGTGCATTCCGAAACGCTTTGATGAAGTCGCCGGTGGCGTCTTCGGGGTTGGTGTCCTCGCCCTGCGATTCCCAGACGACGCGCGGGGTGCGGTCGGGGCCGAGGGCGATGACGAAGAGCTTGCCCCAGATGAAGGGGTCTTCGGGGAGGGCCGAGCGGCGCTGGCTCGTCACCTTGAAGACGAGAACGAGGTCTGCCTCCGAGAGGTCGTCGACGGCGGTCGCCGTCCTGTACTTGCGTATGTACTTGTTGACCTTATCGGCCACGCGGCGCGCGGCCGCGTCGTGCTGCCTGGGCGCGTTGCCGCCGAGCGCGCGCCGGTAGTCCTCCAAAGCGACGAGCGCGGGGTCGCGCGCGTCCACCACCAGCGCGCGCGACACGAGCAGCGCCACCTGCCGCAGCCCCTTCACGTCCGCCAGCGCGCCGCGCGGCACGGACTCGTCGCGCGTGTACGCGCCCTGAAGGGCGAAGGCCGCGGGGCGCCCGCCCGCGCACGACAGCAGCGCGAGGCAGAGGAGCGCGCCGAATGTCCTGGCATCTCTCTTCACGGTCAGTCTCGGGCTGCGCGCGAGGCCGCCTCTTCGTAGGCGGCGATGAAGGCCGGGTCGCGGCGTCGAAGGCTCTCAAGGTCGACGCGCGTGCTGCGCGTCATGAGGCTGTAGGCGAAGGGCAGCGGCTCCATCAGAACGTGCTCGGCGGCGCGCTCGAACCAGACGCGGCTCTCGTGGGCCGCGCGCTGGTACTCCTCGACGACGGGGCGGCGCTCGCGCTCGAACGCCGCGAGCGCCGCGGGCACCTCCTCCCCGGCGGCGAAGTGCCGGAAGAGCGCGATGGAGTCCTCGATGGCGAGCTTCGTCCCCGAGCCGATGGAGAAGTGCGCCGTGTGCAGCGCGTCGCCGAGCAGGACGACGTTCCCGCGGCTCCAACGTTCGTTCTTCACCAGAAGGAAGTTTATCCAGCGCGAGTTGTTCGAGAGCAGCTCCTCGCCCGCGAGGTCTTGCGCGAAGACGCGCCCGAGGTACGCGCGCGCCTCGGCGTCCGACATGCGGTCGAGCCCCGCGCGCCGCCACGTCTGCTCGTCGCACTCGACGATGAAGGTGCTCAGCCCCTCGCTGAACTTGTACGAGTGCGCTGCGAAGACGCCGCCTGCGGCCTCGCGGAAGGTGAGCGTCAGCCCGTGGAAGAGGCGGCGCGTGCCGTACCAGATGTACTTGTTGCGCCCGGCGGTGAGCACGGGCCGGAAGTCTTCGGCGTAGCGCTCGCGCACGACGCTGTTCACGCCGTCGGCGGCGACGAGCAGGTCGCAGTCTCGGGCCAGCGCGTCGATCCCTTCGACTTTCGTGTTGAAGCGCAAGTCGACGCCGACCTCGGCGCAGCGCTCCTGCAGGATGTTGAGGAGTTTGAGGCGCGCGATGCCGGAGAAGTCGTTGCCGCGGATGCTGATCTTGCTGTCGCGCAGCAGGACGTCGACGTTGTCCCAGGTCTCGAAGCTCTCTGTGATGCGCCGGTGCGAGACCTCGTCGGCCTCGCGCAGATTCCTGAGCGTCCGCCCCGAGAAGACGACGCCCCACCCGAACGTCGCCCCCGGCGGGTTCCGCTCGTAGACCACCGCCTCGCGCGCCACCCCGCTCCGCCGCATCAGCAAAGCGAAGTACAGCCCCGCCGGCCCCCCGCCGATGACGTTGATACGCATAAAATTCAGTAGGCAGTAGGCAGATGGCAGCAGGCAGTTATTGTTATGTTAACAAGAACTTTGATTTCACCCTGCAACGTCCACGACGCGGAGCGACTGCCTACTGCCATCTGCCTACTGCCTACTCCTTCAACATCTCCCTCGCGATGATCAGTTTTTGGATCTCGGTGGTGCCTTCGTAGATGCGCAGGGCGCGGACGTCGCGGTAGAGGCGCTCGACGGTGTTGCCGCGCACCAGCCCGCGGCCGCCCTGTATCTGGACGGCCTCGTCGACGACGCGCTGGGCCGCCTCGGTCGCGTAGAACTTGGCCTCGCTGGCGGCGCGCGTGAGCGTGGAAGCGGGGGCGGCCGCGGAGTCTCGGAGGTGCGTGGCGCGGTAGACGAGCAGGCGCGCGGCGTCGAGTTCCGTCTGCATCACCGCCAGCTTCTCCTGGATGAGCTGGTGCATGGCCAACGTCACGCCGAACTGGCGGCGCGCCCTGGCGTAGGCGACCGACTCGTCGAGCGCGCGGCGCGCCATCCCGCAGGCGGCGGCGCCGACGCTGGCGCGGAACATGTCCATCGTCTGCATCGCCAGAGAGAAGCCCTGCCCCTCCGCGCCGACGCGGTCTTCGGCCGGCACGCGCACGCCTTCGAACTCCAGCTCGCCGATGGGGTGCGCGGCCGAGAGCGCCGTGCGAGCCGCGACGCGGAAGCCGGGCATGCGCGCGCCGACGATGAAGGCCGAAAGCTCCGCGCGGCCGTCCGTGCGCGTGCCCGTGCGCGCGAAGACCGTGTAGAAGTCCGCGAGCCCCGCGTTCGAGATGAAGCACTTGCGCCCCTCGATGACGTACGAGTCGTTCTCGCGGCGCGCGGTCGTCTGGACGGAGGAGACGTCGGAGCCGGCCTCGGGCTCCGTGAGCGCGAAGGCGGCGATTGACTTACCCGCCCGCGCGCGGGAGAGCCAGAACTCCCGGACGTGCTCGGGCGCGGCGAGCGAGACGGCATAGGTGCCGAGGCCCTGCATGACGAACGCGAGGTCTGCGAGCGGCGAGTGGTACGCGAGCGCCTCGCGCACGACGCAGAGGGCGCGCGCGTCGAGCGGCGTGCCGTCGCCGCGCGCGACCGCGTAGCTCAAGAGGTCGGCCTGCGCGAGCAGGGAGAGGAGCGCGCGGAAGTTCTCGTCCGCCTCCGGCCCCTCTTCGGCGTGGGCCAGCGGCTCGACCTCGCGCGCGGCGAAGTTTGAGACGCTCGCGGCCAGGCGCGCGTGCCCTTCGTTGAAGAAGGGGGTCTCCTCGATGAACCGGTCTCGCTGCATCCCTTTAGCGTCTTTCACTCGACGCGGACGACCTTGCCGGTCTTCCGGCTGACGGCGAGCGTCCTGCGCGGATTGTAAACCGGCCGCTCGCGGAACAGAACCTCGTCGCCGCTGAGTTCGGGCTCGTCGAAGGTGTGGAGGGGCTTCGGCTCGGGGCCGTGCTCAACTTCCAGGTCGTCGTGCAGCCACGCGTACTCGCCCGTGCGCAGGTCGATTTTGCCGACCACCCCCAAGCCGGTCACGTAGAGGTCGCGCCCGTCGCGCAGCGGCCGGCCCACGTCGCCGGCCGGGATGCGCTGGCGCCAGAGGCCGCGCATCGAGGGCTGTTCGAGGCGTGTGACGAAGCCGAAGCCGGCGCCCGCGATCTCCGTGTGGAGGAGGAGCAGGAGGTCGCCCTCGAACTCTGAGTAGAAGAGGCGCGCGACCGCCTCGCCCCGGTCGAGCCGCAGGTTGAAGCCGCGTACCTTCGTGCCCTTCGTCCGGCGGCCGTTGCCGTTCGCGGCGACGCGGTAGGCGAAGCCGTTCATCTCGAACTCGAAGGCGTCGGAGGCGGCGCGCGCCTCCCGGAAGACCTTCGAAGGCTCCGGCGCCGTCCGCGGCTCCTGCGCGGAGACGGCTCGCGCGAGCGAGAGCAGCAGCAACGCCGCCGTGAATATCCGCCGGCTCATTCTTCCTCGCGGCGCGCGGCGCCGAAGCGCGGCTCGCGCTTCTCGACGAAGGCGCGGTAGGCTTCGCCGTAGTCGGGGTGCTGCATGCAGACGGCCTGCGCCTGCGCCTCGAGTTCGAGCGCCGCGTCGAAGGAGATGTCCAGCTCGCGGTTGACCATCTCCTTCGTCACCGCGAGCGCGAACGAGGGGCCGCGCGCGAGCCGCTCGGCCAGTTGGCGTGTCTCGGCTTCGAGCTGTTCGGGCGGCACCACGCGGTTGTAGAGGCCGCAGGCGAGCGCCTCCTCGGCGCTGATGAAGTCGCCGGTGTAGAGCAGCTCGGTCGCTTTCGAGAGGCCGACGAGCCGCGGCAGGAGGTGCGCCGCGCCCATGTCCGCGCCGGAGAGTCCGACCTTGACGAAGAGGAACGCGATGCGCGCCGCGGACGAGGCGACGCGCAGGTCTGAGGCGAGCGCGATGCAGGCGCCCGCGCCGGCCGTCGTGCCGTTCAGGGAGGCGATGACGGGCTTGCGCAGACGCCGGATGTTGCGCACCAGCTCGCACGTCAGGCGCGTGAACTCCAACAGCCCTTCCGCGTCGCGCGACTGCAGAGCGCCGATGATGTCGCGCACGTCGCCGCCCGAGCAGAAGGCGCGCCCCTCGCCGGTGATGACGACCGCGCGCACCTCTTGCTCCTGTTCGAGCGCCGCGAACGCGTCGGTCAGCTCCCGGTAGACCTCGAACGTCAGGGCGTTCAGACGCTCCGGCCGGTTCAGGCGCAGCCAAGCCACGCCCTCGCGCACCTCGTAGAGAAAAGATTTGGGTTGAAGCATATGTGTTGAGTGATGAGTGATGAGTGATGAGTGATAAGAGGAGAACGGGAGGCCCGGTTTCTCTTATCACTCATCACTCATCACTCATCACTAAAGAACGGCGATGCCTTCGATCTCGACCTTGGCGCCGTCTTCGAGGAGGCCTTTGACTTCGACGAGGGCCATGGCCGGGTAGTGACGCCCCATGAGGGCGCGCCAGCGCTCGCCGAGCTCACCGGTGCGCGCGGCGTACTCGCGCTTGTCGGTGACGTAGACGACGAGCCGCGCGACGCCGGTCGGCGCGCCGCCCGCCTCGCGGACGACTTCGAGGACGTTGCGGAGCGCGCGGTCGAACTGCTCGACGAAGTCCTCGCTGACGAGCCGCTGCTCCTCGTCCCAACCGATCTGGCCCGCGACGAAGAGCAGGCGCGGCCCCTCCCGCGTCAACTGCCCGTTCGAATACCCGCGCGGCCGGCCGAGCGATTTTGGATTAATCGTTTTCATAAAGACAGAAGGCAGAAGGCAGATGGCAGTTAAGGCAATAAGCTTTGACTGCCTAATGCCATCTGCCTACCGCCTACTTAAAACATCACCGTGCCGCCATCCACGTTAATCGCCTGGCCCGTGATGCCGCGGCCGTCGTCGGAGGCGAGGAGGAGGGCGAGGGCCGCGACCTCCTCGGGCGTGACGAGGCGTTGCTGCGGGCTCATGCGCTTGATGGCTTCGAGCGCGTCGGCGGCCGTGCGGCCGGTCTTCGCCTGTATGTTCTCGACGGCGCGCGCCGTCATCTCCGTGTCCACGTAGCCGGGGCAGACGGCGTTGACGGTCACGCCCGTCCGCGCCACCTCCAACGCGACCGAGCGCGTTAAGCCGACCACGCCGTGCTTCGAGGCGGTGTAGGCGGCGACGTACGGCGCGCCCGTCTTGCCCGCGACGGAGGCGACGTTGACGACGCGGCCCCAGCCCTTCTCGACCATCGAGGGCAGCGCCGCGCGCATGCAGTGGAAGGTGCCCGTCAGGTTGATGTCGAGGTGGCGCCGCCAGAACTCGTCCGAGGTCTCCGTGAACTTGGAGCTCTCGGCGACGCCCGCGTTGTTGACGAGGACGTCGGGGCCGGCGCCGAAGAACTCACGCGCCGCGGCGAAGGCCGCCTCGACCGAGCGCGGGTCGGACACGTCGCAGGCGGCGTGCGCGGCCGACTCTTCGCCGAACTCGGCGCGAACCTCTGCGGCCACGCGCTCGACTTCGGCCGACGTGCGGGCAACGACGAAGACGCGCGCGCCCTCGCGCGCGAAAGCCCGCGCCACCGCGCGGCCGATGCCGCGCCCGCCGCCCGTGATGAAGGCCGTCCTGTCCCTGAGTCTCATCGGCGAGCAGAGTTTATCTCAACTCCCTTGGAAGCGGGGAAGGGGGTCGAAAAAAAATATTTCCGCGGCGCGGTAATAATGATCCCTTTCGCGCGCCTTTTACGCTTGAGGGGTTAGAAGACTTTCCGGAACGCGCGACAGGCCGTCCGTCCGCGCCGCCTGCGCGCCTTGAGCCCTAACCACCAGCCAAAGAAAGGTGCCCTGACAAGATGAAGCTGCCGAAGATTGCCTCCGTCATCACTCTCTCAGCCGTCATCGCCGCCACGCTCCTCCCCGCCGCCACCGCCGCCAAGCAGCCGCGCCCCTACGGCGACGTCCAGGTCTTAGCCACGTTCCCCACGCCCCCGGGCTTCCCCGAAGGCATCGCCGTCAGAGGCAACAAGGTTTACGTCTCCGGCCCCGCGCGCTTCGGCACGGCCGGCACAGGCCCCTCGACCGTCGTCGCCTTCAACCGCGACACCGGCGCGCTGGAAGCGACCTACGAGACGCGGGGCGAGTACCTCCCGGCCGAGCACGCCAACTCCTGCATCGCCTTCGACGGCAACGGCAAGCTCTACGTCCTGAACCTGCAGCTCGGCATGTACCGCCTCGACACCGGCTCGGGCCAGCAGGAGGCGTACTCGGCGCCCTTCCCAGACCTGCCCGCGTGCAACGGCAGCAACGCGCCCTGCTCGCCGACCGCCTTCGACGCGCCCGCGCTGCCGAACGACGTCGCCTTCGACGAGGACGGCAGCGCCTACGTGACCGACTCCCTGCAGGCGACCATCTGGCGCGTCCCGGCGGGCGGCGGCACGCCGCAAATCTGGTATCAGGACGCGCGCTTCGCCACAGCTCCCCCAATCGCCATCGGCACCAACGGCATCCGCCTGAGCCCCGACCGCTCGAAGGCTTTCGTGAGCGTGACGGCCGACCAGACGGGGCAGGCTTACATCTACACGGTGCCGCTCGTCGCATCGCCCGCGCCGGGCTCGGCCGCGGAGTTCAAGCACTTCGGGCCGACCGACCTGCCCGACGGCATCGCCTTCGGCAAGTCCGGCAACCTCTACGTCGCCATCGCGACGCCCGGCTTCTCCGGCGTCCTCATCCTCGGGCCGAACGGCGCGGAGGTCGGGCGGCTCTCGAACGCCGCGCCGGGCGACATCGCGCCCTACGACTCGCCCGCGAACATCGCCTTCGACGGCCACGGCTCGATTCTCCTGACGAACCACGCCTTCGCCACCGGCATCCCGTCGCATTTCCAGGTGCTCGACGTCTACGTCGGCGACAAGGGCTCGCCGCTCTCGAAGCCCGACCTGCCGTAAAGGGAAAGGATGAAGGATGCAGGATGAGGGCGGAAGGATGAGAGGGACGCGGTCGGCTATCCCTTCATCCTTCCGCCCTCATCCTTCATCCTTCCGGAGCGGCGTTCGAGGAAGGCGCGGACTCTCTCTCTCGCCTCGCGGGACTGGAAGCATTGGAGCTGCGCCTCGGTCTCGTACTGGAGCATCCGTTCGAGACTCTCCTCCTCGCTCATGTAGACGGCGCGCTTGGCGGCGGCGACCGAGGCGTGCGGCGCGACGCGCAGGCGCTCGGCCAGCTTACGTGTTTCTGCCAGCAACTCCGCGTCCGGCACGACGCGGTTGACCAGCCCGAGCTCTTGCGCGCGCCGCGCGTCGATGGCGTCCCCGAGGAAGAACATCTCGCACGCGATGTTCGCGGGCACCGCCCGCGGCAGGAAGAACGACCCGCCCCAGTCCGGGTGCAGGCCGACCTTCACGAACGACTGGCTGAAGGTCGCCGACTCGGCCGCCACACGGATGTCGGACGCGAGCACGAGGTTGAAGCCCGCGCCGTACGCGGGGCCGTTGACGGCCGCGACGACCGGCTTCAACATCTGCCGCATCGCCGTCAGCACGCGGCGGCCCGCGCCGAGCAGTCTTCGGAACTCCTCGACCTCGCCGCGCTCCATCAGCTCGCTCATGCGCGCCACGTCCGCGCCCGTGCAGAAGGCGCGCCCCGCCCCCGTCAGGACGACGACGCGCACTTCGGGGTCGCTCCCCGCGCGCTCCAGAGCCTCGGCCAGGTCGCGCCGCATGTGCCCCGCCAGCGCGTTCAGCTTCTCCGGCCGGTTCAGCGTGATCGTCACGACCCCGCCGTCGAATTCGACCTTGATGTTTTCGTACATAGCTGGGTGCTGGGTGCTGGGTGCTGGGTGCTGGGTTTTGGTTTGAACCAGCACCCAGCACCCAGCACCCAACACCTACTTTCCTTTGAAAGTCGCCTTGCGTTTTTCGACGTAGGCGCTGAGGCCCTCGCGCGCGTCCTCGGATTGGAAGAGCTGTTGCTGGAGTTCGCGCTCCAGCGCGAGGCCGTACTCGAAGGGGACTTCGGCGCCGGACTGGACGCTGCGCTTGATGCGCCCGACGGCGAGCGCGGCGCGGCCCGGGGCGGTGAAGCGGCGCGCGTAGGCGAGGACTTGTTCCCGGAACGACGCGGCCGCGTCGGCTTCCAAGAGCTGGTTGACGAGGCCGAGTTCCAGGCCGCGCTCGAAGTCGAAGAGCTGCCCCTCGGCCATCAGCTCAATCGCCTTCGACTTCCCGACGACGCGCGCGAGGCGCTGCGTCCCGCCCGTGCCGGGCAGGACGCCTAAGCTCACCTCGGGCAGCCCCATCTTGCCCGCCCCTCTGCGCGCGACGCGCAGGTCTGCGGCGAGCGCCACTTCGAGTCCTCCGCCGACGCAGTGGCCGTTGACGGCCGCGATGACCAGCTTCGGCGTCTGCTCAAGCCTTGAGAGCGTCTCGTTGGCGTGGAGGCAGAAGTAGTATTTGAAGGTCGGCGTCATCTCCGTCAGCATCGAAATGTTCGCGCCCGCGCAGAAGAATTTTTCTCCGGCCCCCGTGATGACAATGACCTGCACCGCCTCGTCCATCCGCGCCCGCAGGACGGCGGCGTCCAACTGCCGCATCATCTCGTACGTGTAAGTGTTGGCCGGCGGGTCTTCGAGCGTGAGCAGTCCAACGCCCTCCTCAACCTCGTACCGGACGAGCGTGCGCCCGGCTCCCTCGGCGGCCTGAGCTTCGGCTTCTGCCATCTTCAGTCGTTTCCTTTTGACGTTTTAGTTCGGATGTATCGGAGCGCCGCGTCGAGCTGCGCGTCCTGCCCGCGCAGCAACCCGGCGCGCGTCAAGTTTACCTCAAGATCGGGCTTGACGCCGTGCCCCTCGACGACGAGGCCCTTCGGCGTGTGCGGCAGCCCCGCCGCGTAGATGAGGTAGGCGCCCGTCGGCAGCCCTTCAAGCTCCGCGTCCATGTCGTCGCCCGCCGTCGTGTGGCCGACGACGTAGGCGCGCCCGGCCTCCTGCAACCCGGCGGTCAACTGCTCGCTCGCCGAACCGCTCGCGCCGTCCACGAGGACGACGACGGGGCCGAGGTAGGGCCGCTTCGACGGCCTGGCCTTGTAGTAGAAGTCTTCGCCCTTGCGCGCGCGCGTGACCATGAGCTGCACGGGGCGGTCGAAGAGCAGGCCCGCGAGGTCGACGGCGACCGAGTCGTCGCCGCCGCCGTTGCCGCGCAGGTCTATGACGAGGCCGGGCGCGTCGAGCATCGAGGCGACGGCCTCATGAATCTTCCGGTTGAGCGCCGGGATGAAACTCGTGAAGCGTATGTAGCCGACGCCGCCTTCGAGCCGCCGCGACTCGAAGAGCGCGTAGAGAGACATCCCGCCGAAGTTCGTCCGCTCGACCTCGCCGCGGCCGAGCGCCACGCGCTCCAGCGCTACGTCCTTCGCCTCGTCGCGCTCGTTCAGGATGGTGACGACGACCTTCGTGTTCGCTGGGCCGTGCAGCTTCCCGAGCGCGTCGTCCAAATCCTTGACGGCCGCGCCGCCAACCTTCTCGACGACGAAGCCGGGGCGGAGCCCTTCGCGCTCGGCCGGAGAGCCGGGGAGGACGCGCACGACGACGACGCGCCCCTCGACGTTTCTCAGCCCGAGTCCCGTCGTCACGGGCGGCGCCGTCATCTGCCTGAGCGCGTCGGGCGTGATGACGCCCATGTGCGAGACCTTCAGCTCCGAGAGCATCTTCCTGAGCAGGTCGTACAGCTCCGCGTCGGTCTTGACGGCCGCGACCTGCGGCGCGTAGCGCTCGCGCACCTCACCCCAGTCCACGCCGTTGAAGTTCGGGTCGTAGAACTTGTCGCGCACCGTCTCCCAGACTTTCTCGAAAGTCTTGCGCCGCAGCTCGGCCGCGGCGTCCGGCTTCTTCGCGGGCGTCTGCGCGGCGGCGGCCGCGTGCGCGGAGAGGAGGATGAGAATTGTGCAGAGGAGTCTTTTCATGTCGAAGCTTCCGTCGGGGGCGGACGAAGGGAGAGTGAAAGCGTCAGCTACTTTCGCCGCGCGGCGGGCGCGAAGTCAAACGCGCGGGGCCGCGCTTGACAGCCCGGCCCCGCGCCGCGTAGGTTGGCGGCGTCCCGCCAGACAAGAGGAGGCGCATCCGTTCTGGTGAGCGGCGCGGTCTTCAAAACCGTTAGCGCGCCTGTGAGAGCATGCGCGGGTGGGTTCGATTCCCACACGCCTCCGCCAAAGACAAAGGATGAAGGCGGAAGGATGAGGGCGGAAGTTAAAGCCTTCACCTTCGCCGACGCGCCTTCATCCCTCATCCTTCATCCTTCATCCTTATGCGAGAGTGGATCGCGTTGAACATGACGCCGGGGGTGGGGCCGCGTGCGGCCGCGCGCCTTCTGGAGAGGTTCGGGTCGGCCGAGGGCGTCTTCGGTGCCCTGCGTTCGGAGTTGGAGCGCCTGCGTCTGAGGCCGGAGGCGGTCGAGTCCATCGCGCTGCGCGACCGGATGGGGGCGGCGGCCGTCGAGTTGGAACGTGTGCGCGCTCTGGAAGGCGCGGACGTTCTGGCTCTGGACGACGGCGCGTACCCGTCTCTGCTGCGCGAGATTCCAGACCCGCCGGTGACGCTCTACGTGCGCGGGCGTTGGCGCGCGTGTCTTGAGGCACCGTGCGTCGCTCTGGTCGGTTCGCGGCGCTGCTCGACGTACGGGCAGAACGTGGCCGCGCAGCTCGCGCGCGAGCTGGCGGCGCGCGGCGTGACGGTGGTCTCGGGCCTCGCGCGCGGCGTGGACGCGGCGGCGCACAGAGGCGCGCTCGAAGCCGGCGGGCGCACCGTCGCCGTGCTGGGGACGGGGATTGATGAGGTCTACCCGCGCGACCACCGGCGGCTCGCCGCGGAGATTCTTGAGAAGGGCGGGGCGCTCGTCACGCAGTTCCCACTGGGCACGCCGCCCGTGGCCGAGAACTTTCCATACCGCAACCGCATCATCAGCGGCCTGAGCCTCGGCGTCGTCGTGGTCGAGGCTTCCGAGAACAGCGGCTCGCTCATCACGGCGCGGCTCGCTCTGGAACAGGGGCGCGAGGTCTTCGCCGTCCCCGGCAACATCACGAACCGAAACTCCTTCGGCACGAACTACCTCATCAAAGGCGCGGGCGCGAAATTGATTCAGCAATGGCAGGACGTGGTCGCCGAGTTCCCGCCCGAGACCGCCGCCGCCATCCTCCCGCCCGAAGTGAAAGGGAAGGGCAGTTCTTCCCATCCGAGTCCGCGCGAACCCACGGGACTGTCGGAACAGGAGAGCGCGTTGCTCAAGCTCATCAAGACGGACGAGCCCGCGCACATCGACGCGCTCGCGGAGCGGAGCGGCCTGCCTGTTCATGAACTCGCGGGGCTGCTGCTCGCGCTTGAGCTGCGCGAGCTGATCAGACAGCTGCCGGGCAGGTGCTTCGTCAGGCGTTTGTGAAATGTCCTCGCGAATGTGCGGAACGGGCGCGCGCTTCCGCCCGGCTTGCTTTATAATGCGGCGACCGCACGTCCGAGGGAAGGAGCGCAAGGGTTGTGAGCACAGACGCCGGGTCGGTCAGGGTCAACATCTTCAACCAGACCTACAGCCTGCGTGCGGCCGACGGCGACGGCGCGCACGTCCTGCGCGTCGCGCGCCTCGTGGACGAGCGCATGCAGGCCATCGCCTCGGGCCTCGCCGTCCACGACGTGGCGAAGGTCGCGGTGCTGACGGCCCTCAACCTCGCCGACGAGCTGGAAGGCTTGAAGAACTTCTACGAGGCGGAGCTGCGCGAGGTGCTCGAACGCGCGCGCGCCGAAGAGGCGCAGGAATCGAAGGCGGCCGAGCCGGAGACGTTTGCCCCGCCCGCGCCCGTAGTCGAAGAGCCGCCCGCGCCCGAGCCTGAGCGGCAGGAGGAGCAGTCCTGGTTCGAGGCCATCTTCGACTCCGACGCGCCGCCCGCGCGCACCGGCGACGAACGCCTCAGCAGCCAGATCACCTCGCGCCTCCGCCGCCTCCGCCAGACCGCGCAAGGTAACTCCATCATCGAAGACGAAGAGCCGTAGGCGGTAAGAAGGTTCTGGGTGTTAGGTGCTGGGTGCTGGGTAGGACAGGCTGCTCTGACCCAACACCTAACACCCAGCACCCAGCACCCTCCCTACTGCCAACTGCCATCTGCCTACTGCCTACTATTCAAAAAAGGAGCCTGCCCCATGAGACTGTTCAGAAACTTCGCGGCGCTCGCGCTGCTTTTGGTCGCCGCGTCCCCCGCGCTCGCGGACATCGCGCTGCCGAAGAAGCCCGGCCAAGACCCCAACGAGATCAGGCGCGACCTGCCCATCTCGCGCATGACCATCGAGCGCGTCGAGGGCTTGCGCGAGGCGCGTCTGCAAATCCCGCGCTCGCGTTTACAAGACCTGAACCTGACCGCGGGCGTCGAGCCGGGCGGCGCGCAGTCGGCCGGCATCAAGTCCGCGGGCACGGTCATCGGCGGCGTCCTCATCTCGCTCGCGGTCGTGCTGACGGGGCTTCTGCTCGTGCGCTCGCGCCGCCCCGCGAAACTGGGTCGCGCGACGGCCGCCGCCGTCGTCTGCGTGTGCGCGTTGGGGGCCGCGGCGGGCGTGGCCTACGCCAACATCGGGCCGCCGCCCGGAATCAGGCCGCAAGACCCGGGCACGCTCGTCAAGGCCGTCAAGGGCGTGCCGCTCGCGGGCTCGATCCGCGTCGAGGTCGTGGACGAGGGCACAGAGATCAAGCTGCTCGTCCCCGCGGTCAAGTCGGGCACGGGCAGGGGCGACGAGGAGGAGTAGGTGCAGAGCGCCGCTGACATAGTGGCGCTGGGCGCGGGAGTCGCGCGCGGCGGGGCGGACGCTTCCCGCACTTCGCCGCGCGTGTTCGCCGCCGCCTGCGTGTGCCTTCTGGTCGCCGCGGCGGCGCTGGCCGGCTTCGCGCCGCTGTGGCTTTCGGTCGCGACCGTCTTCGCGTTCGCCGGGCCGCACAACTGGGCGGAGCTGCGCTTCTTCATCACGCGCCTGCCCGTGCGCCTCGGGCGCTCGCGCTGCTTCTTCGCGCTGGCGGCCGCGGGCGTCTTCGGCCTGACCGCGACCTACGCGGCGCTCGCGCTGTGGGCAGACTCCAGCGTGTGGGGCGAGGGGAGCTGGCGCGCGGCCATCGCCACCTGGAACAGCGCGGCGGTGGTGTGGGTCGTGGCGCTCGTGGCGGTGCGCGGGCGCGGGCGCTCGCGCGGGGGCGCCTGGGTGTGGGCTCTGCCCGCGGGCCTTGCGCTGGCGGGGCTGGGCTGGCTCGTGCCGCAGGGGTTCGCGCTCGCGCTCGTCTACGTCCACCCGCTCGTCGCGCTCTGGTTCTTAGACCGGCAACTGCGTCTCTCGCGCCGCGGTTGGAGTCGCGCTTACCGCGTGTGTCTGGCGCTGCTGCCGGTCGCGCTCCTCCTGCTGTGGTGGAGGCTCGCGGGCACGGCGCCCCTGGCGGAAGACGGGGAGGTCGCGCTGCGCGTCGTGCGCCATGCGGGCGCAGGCGTCATGCCCGGCGTGGTCTCGACGCACCTGCTCGTCTCGACGCACGTCTTTCTGGAGACGCTGCATTACGGCGTGTGGCTCGTCGGCGTCCCCCTGGCGGCGGGCGTAGGGCTTGCGCCGTGGCGCGCTTCGTCGGTGCCGCTCGTCAGACACAGGCGCGGTTGGCCGCGGCTCATCCGCGCGCTGCTCTTCGCGGGCGGCGCGGCCGTCCTGCTGCTCTGGCTCTGCTTCGCGGCCGACTACGCAACGACGCGCGACATCTACTTCACCGTCGCGACGGCGCACGTCCTCGCCGAAGTGCCCTTCCTCCTGCGGACGTTCTGAAAAGTAGTAGGCAGATGGCAGTAGGCAGCCGCCCCGCGCTGCGAACGTTGGAAGGCTCATTCAGGAGTTTCGGCAGGTGGCTTTTAACTGCCTACTGCCATCTGCCTACTGCCTACTGTAACTCATGGACACCGGAGACCTCTGGCGGTTCTTCCCGCTCGGCTACCTCGTTACGGTCGCGTTCGAGACGCCCGTCCTCGTCCTGCTCCTCTCGAAACATCATCCGCCGAAGCGGAGGCTCTTCGCGGGGCTGTGGCTGACGGCCTGCACCTATCCGGTCGTCGTGCTCGTCCTGCCGCCGCTCTTCGAAGACTATTCCCGGGCCGCGTACCTCGCCGTCGCGGAGACCTTCGCGCCCGTCGCCGAGTGCGCGCTCTTCTACTTCACTTTCAAAGGGGAGGAAGGTGGCGTGACGTGGCGCGACATGTTTGCCGTCGTCGTCGCCAACCTGCTCTCCTTCCTCGCGGGCGAGGTGCTGGCCGCGTACGGGTGGTTCGGTCTGTTTCGTTGAGTGCAGACGTGCCGGGTAGAATGGAAGCACGACATCAAACACACAAGGGGTAGATTGATGAGCAGCCTTTTCTCCGCCTACAGCCTGCGCGGCGTCGAGTTCCGCAACCGCGTCTTCGTCTCGCCGATGTGCCAGTATTCGAGCCGCGACGGGCTCCCGAACGACTGGCACATGGTTCACCTGGGCAGCCGCGCGGTCGGGGGCGCCGGCCTCGTCTGCGTCGAGGCGACGGGCGTCTCGCCCGAGGGGCGCATCTCGCCCGGCGACACGGGCCTCTGGTCGGAAGAGCACGCGCGCGCGTTCGCGCCCATCGCTTCGTTCATCAAGTCGCAGGGAGCGCGCGCGGCAATTCAGCTCGCGCACGCCGGGCGGAAGGCTTCGACCGACCTGCCCTGGCGCGGCGGCAAGCCCCTGGGCGAAAGGGAGGGCGGGTGGCAGACGATTGCGCCGAGCGCCGTGCCCTTCGGCGACTGGCCCGCGCCGAGGGAGATGACGAATGACGACATCGAGGCCGTCGTCAAGCAGTTCGTAGACGCCGCGCGCCGCGCTTCGGAAGCGGGCTTCGAGGTCGTCGAGCTGCACATGGCGCACGGCTACCTGCTGCACGAGTTTTTGTCGCCGCTCTCGAACCGGCGCGAGGACGAGTTCGGCGGGGGCCTTGAGAACCGCGCGCGCTTTCCTCTACAAGTCGCGGAGGCCGTGCGCGCGGTGTGGCCCGCGGAACTGCCGCTCTTCGCGCGCATCTCCGCGACCGACTGGGTCGAAGGCGGTTGGGACTTGGAGCAGTCCGTCGTGTTCTCGCGCTGGCTCAAGGAGCGTGGGGTGGATTTGGTCGACTGTTCGACGGGCGGCCTCGTCCCCGGCGCGCGCATCCCGGTCGCGCCCGGCTATCAGGTGCCCTTCGCCGAGAGGATACGCGGGGAGGCGGGCGTCGCCACCGGCGCGGTCGGCCTCATCACGGAGCCGGAGCAGGCCGAGGAGATAATCAGTTCCGGCAAGGCCGACGTCGTCTTCCTCGCGCGCGCAGAGCTGCGCGACCCCTACTGGCCGCTCCACGCCGCGAAGCAGTTGGGTGCGCAAGCGCCGTGGCCCGTCCAGTACGGCCGCGCCGCGGACTGAGAGCGAAATTTCACCACAGAGACACAGAGACACAGCCTGAAGACAACAGACTTCAAGCTGTGTCTCTGTGTCTCTGTGGTAAAAAGCTTGCGGTTAAAGCCTGATTAAAAGGAAGACTCAAGGTAGGTCTTCGGCAGTCCCGTCCGCGTACTCGACGCGCGCGACGCCGAGGTAGAAGAGGTAGCTGCCTTCGACCTCGCCGCTCGCCTTCAAGAGCGGTCGCAGGAAGTCCGCGTAGTGTGCGCCCCGCACCTCGACCAACTGCCTGGCGCCGGGTTGGAGTTTGACCTCGACGGGGGGCAGCGTCCCTCTCGCCAGAACCGGCGCGCCTTCGGGGACGGCGCCGTCGGCCTCACGTCTCACGACCGACCAACGCAACTGCACGGACTTCACCGCGCGGGTCGAACGGCTCTCAAGCTCCACGCAGCCGACCTTCACGGCGTGCTGCTTCGCGCTGCTGATGGTCTTGAGCCCGCGCACCACGACGGGCACGGCCGGGTCGTCGAGCTGCGTCTTCTCCCACAGGGCGGCCAGGTATCCGGCCCCGCGGGGTATCTCCTTCATGTCCGCGTAGTAGGCCGGGTCGGACGGCGGGCTCTTCGCGCAAGGGTCTGACGACTGCGCCCGCGCGGCCGTGCAGAGGAGCAGAAGAAAAGGTAAGACCCTGGAGGCTCTGCTTAACATCCCACGCACCCCTTTCGCTTTCACGCCCTCCCTCAAACTTATTCCGACTACACGCCCGCGCCGGGGCCGCGTGCCTTTTTCTTCAGCGCCAGCCGACCGAGCCGCGCACCGATTCGATGAGCTTCGCCGGGTCGTAGCCGACGCCGTCCTTGAAGACGGTCTCGACCTGCTCGACGTCGTTGATGTTCGCAGAGGGGTCGCCGCGCACGACGACGAGGTCTGCGAGCTTGCCCGGCGCGACGGTGCCGACGCGGTCTGACTCGCCGAGGTACTCGGCCGCGTTGAGCGTCGCGATGCGGATGGCTTCCAGAGGGGTGAAGCCGGCCTCGACTAACAGGATGATTTCGCGCTGGCTGCCGAAGCCCGCGAGCGCGCCGCCGTTGCCGGTCGGGTCTGTGCCCGCCATCAGTCGCCCGCCCGCGCGCGCGAACATCAGCTCGAACTGCATCTCCTTCCTGAGCGCGACGGCCCACGGCGAGTTCTTCTGCTCGGCGGCGCGCGCGCGGGAGACGAGGTACTGCGCGCGCGCGTCCGCGGTGAGCGCGTCGAGCACGCGCTGTTGGAGCGGCGGGCGGTCGGGCAGGAACGCCTCGAAGACCGCGAGCGTCGAGGTGACGGCGACCTTGCGCGCGACGAGGTCGCGGATCATCGCCTGGAAGGGAGCCGAGTCGAGGTCGAGCTTCGTGAAGTTCGAGACCGTGTCTCCCTGCGCGGGGCACACGTCCGGCTGCTTGCCGGGCACGAACTCCGTGTCGATGAGGGCGCCGTGTTCGAGGTTGTCGATGCCGAGCGCGGCGGCCTCGCGGAAGCCGACGGCGCAGAGGTGGCCCGTGACCTTGATGCCGCGCTTGTGCGCCTCTTCGACCGCCGCGCCCAGCTCGGCGCGGTCGATGTACATGTAGGCTTTGAAGGAGGTGACGCCCTCGTCGGCCCACTGTCTGACCATGCGGCGCGCGTCCTCCGGGCCGGTGAGGACGTGGAACTGCGTGGCGAAGGCGCCCTTGCCGTCGAGGTAGGGGCCTGTGACGTGAACCTTCGGGCCGGGGATGCGCCCCGCGTCGATCATCTTCTTGAGGTTGAGGTCGGTGTAAGGCTCGACGCTGCCGGCCGTGCGCATCGTCGTCACGCCGCAGGCGAGGTAGAGGCGCGGGAAGCTCCAGCCCATTTCGTTGAAGAGCGAGAGCCTTCCCGTCGGGTAGAACAGATGCTCGTGCATCAGGACGAGGCCGGGCATGACACTACGTCCCGCCAGATCTAAAACCTTCGCGCCTTCGGGAATCTTCGCCGTTGACGAAGGACTCACCGACTGAATCTTGCCCATCGAGATGACGACCGTCTGGTCTGTGCTCGCGGGCGCGCCCGTCCCGTCAACCACGCGCACGTGTGTGAGCGCGACCGTCGGGGCGTCGACGCTCACGAACCTCAAAGTCTCCTGCGAGAGTGTGGGTCGCTCCTGCGTGGACGCCGCGCCGGGCGCCAGCAGGGACAAAAGGCACAGGCCGAGCACAAACTTCCGCATCGCAGAACCCCTTTGCGGCCGGTTTCTAAATTTGGTTGGCCGCGCCATAATAGCAGCATCCGTCGGGGAAGCGTTCTCAAACTTAAAGGGCTCAAAACGGAGGGAGTGATGGGTCTGAGGAAGAGACTGTTCGCGGTTCTTTTGTCGGCGCTGCTCTTGTCGACGGCGCTGCCGACTCATACGGCGGCGCAGCGGACGCAGAAGCCGCCGCTGCACGGCCGCCACTGGATGGCGATCACGGGCAAGCCTTTGGGGGCGACGGCCGGCGCGATGGTCTTCCAGAAGGGCGGCAACGCCGTGGACGCCGCGTGCGCGATGATCGCCGCCACCGCGACGCTCTGGGACACGCTCTCCTGGGGCGGCGAGACGCAGGCGCTCATCTACAACCCGCACACGGGCAAGGTCGTCGGCATCAACGCACTCGGCGTCGCGCCGACGGGCGCGACCGCCGAGTTCTACAAGTCGAAGGGGATGCGCTACCCGCCCGAGTACGGCCCGCTCGCGGCCGTCACGCCGGGCACGCCGGGCGGCATCCTGACGATGCTCGCCGAGTACGGCAAGCTCAGCCTGAAGGAGGTGCTCGACCCCGCCATCCAGCTCGCCGACGGCTTCCCCATCGAGGCGCAGCTCGCCAACACCATCGAGCGCAACAAGGGCGAGATCAAGAAGTGGAAGTACTCGCCCGCCGTGATGCTCCCGCACGCGGGGCAGCGGCGCGAGGCGCCCGAGCCAGGCGAGGTCTTCAAACAGCCCGACCTCGCCGCCACGCTGCGCAAGCTGGTCGAGGCCGAGCAGCAGGCTCTGGCTTCAGGGAAAGATCGGAAGGCGGCCATCTACGCCGCCTACGACCGCTTCTATAAGGGCGACATCGCGCAGGAGCTTGCGCGCGGCGTGAAGGAGGACGGCGGCCTCATCACCGCGCAAGACCTCGCCAACTGGAAGGTGCACGTCGAGGAGCCGGTCAAGACCGATTACAGAGGCGTCGAGGTCTACAAGCTGACGAACTGGACGCAGGGGCCGGCGATGCTTCAGGCCCTCAACATCCTTGAGAACTTCGACCTCAAGGCGATGGGCTTCAACAGCGCGCGCTACATCAACACTGTCTACCAGGCGATGAGCATGGCCTTCGCCGACCGGGACTTCTACTACGGCGACCCCTACTTCCCGCCCGAGGAACCCATCAAGGGGCTGCTCTCGAAGGAGTACGCGAAGCAGCGCGCGGCGAAGCTGAACCAGCAGCGCAACGACCCCGCGGTCAAGCCCGGCGACCCTTATCCGTTTCAGGGCGCGCGGCCCAACCCCTTCAAAGACCTGCTCGACAAGTGGAGCCCGAACCCGCCAGACCCGCGCACGACTCCGCGGCCCAACCAGGACGCCGTCACCACCTCTTCGCTCTCTCCCGACGAAGATTTCAACCGGGCCTTCTACGCGGGCACGACTTCGGTCGAGGCCGCGGACGCCGAAGGCTGGGTCGTGTCGGTGACGCCGAGCGGCGGTTGGGTGCCGGCGGTTATCGCCGGCAGAACCGGCGTCGGCCTGAGCCAGCGCGCGCAGAGCTTCGTGACCGATCCTTCGGAAGGCCCCTTCAACGTCATCGAGCCGGGCAAGCTCCCGCGCGTCACGCTCACGCCGACGCTGGCTTTGAAGGACGGCAAGCCCTACCTCTGCTTCTCGGTGCAGGGCGGCGACAGCCAGGATCAGAACCTCTTGCAGTTCTTCCTCAACGTCGTCGAGTTCGGCATGACCGTGCAGGAGGCGACCGAGGCGCCGAACATCAACAGCTTCCAGATGCGCAGCTCCTTCGGCGCGCACGAGACGCGGCCCGGCCGCATCCTGCTCGCCGACGCGATGCCGCCGTGGGTGCGGACGGAGCTGCGCCGCATGGGCTACGAGGAGACGTTCGAGGAGCGCACCTCCGGCCCCATCAACGCCATCATGCTCGACCAGAGGCACGGCACGATGTGGGGCGGGTCGAGTAACCACGGCGAGGACTACGGCATCGCCTGGTAGCCCCTAAGAAGGAGTTAACCACAGGGACACAGAGGCACAGCTTTGAAGACAGTATCTCTCCAAGCTGTGCCTCTGTGTCTCTGTGGTTAATTTCGCAGAAGCTTCGCCGAACACTTCCGCCGCTCGCCGCCGCGCGTTGACATCAAGGGCGCGCGGGCTTACCTTACACAGCCGTCTCAAGCTTTAACCGCGAACGGATGCCCAGCCCCTGAGGCCGGCGCAAGTCTCGGCCGCGTCGGCCCCGCAGTCGAACCCTTGTGTCTTATACAACCCCTCGAAGGAGGTTCATGCAGATGGGATTCTTCTCGAAGCTTAAGAAGGTCGTGCCGATTGTGGACAAGGGCGCGGTGATCGCGTCGGGCGTGCTGCCGGGCCAGGCCGGGCAGGTGGCGGGCGACGTGGCGCAGGGCGCGGGCGTCGTCACGACCGTCGTCCAGCAGCTACAGGCGCAGGCCGGCTCGTCCGTCTCGCCCGCGGAGGCGCAGCAGCAGGCGACGCTCGCCACGGCCGTCGCCGTGGACGACCACGAGGAGCGCATCAAGGCGCTCGAAGCAGAACTGGCCGCCCTCCGCGCCGCGCAGGGCGGGCAGCCCGCGCAGGCCGACACGACGGGACAGCCGGCTGCTTCCGGACAGACGGGACAGACCGGCGAGTCGATCATTCCGGACGGGGCGAGTCAGTCGCCGCAGGCAGCTCAGGCGGAGCCTTCGGGGCCGCAAGGGCAGTCTTAAGAGTCCCGGCGCGTAAGGGCTTCGGGGGCGCACTCGAAGAGGATGCGTTCCTGAAGTCCGGGCGTAAAGTGTTGAAAAGCAACGGAAACACTCGCCCCGGGCCGGGCGAGCCGGCGGCCGCCCTCGTGCATCTAAAGCGGTGCCGGGTTTGCATCCTTTTGCGAAATAGAGAATATTAGAAAAAGGATAATAACCGAGTCGCGCATGTTTTCCCGGCCCGCCCGCGCGGGTTCTGCGAGGTTTGCGGGCGCGCCTTTTTTAACTGAGGAAGAGTTGATGGCGAAGAATTTAGTAGTGGTCGAGTCGCCCGCCAAGGCGAAGACTATCGGAAAATACCTGGGCCCGGACTACCGCGTGATGGCCTCCATCGGCCACATCAAAGACCTGCCGGCGAAGGGCCTCGGCGTAGACGTCAAGAACGATTTCGAGCCGACCTACGAGGTCATCCCCGACACCAAGAAGCGCAACAACCGCAAGGTCATCTCGGAGCTGAAGAGCGCGGCCAAGGAGGCCGAGGCCATCTACCTCGCCGCCGACCCCGACCGCGAGGGCGAGGCCATCTGCCAGCACCTCGCGGAAGAGATCGTCCCGAAGCGGCCGAAGAAGCCGCACTTCCGCGTGATGTTCAACGAGATCACGAAGCGCGCCGTGCAGGAGGCTTTCAAGGAGCCGAAGCAGATCGACGAGAACCTCGTCGCCGCGCAGCAGGCGCGAAGGGTTCTGGACAGGCTCGTCGGCTACAAGGTCTCGCCGCTCCTGTGCCGCACCATCGGCGGGAGGCTCTCCGCGGGCCGCGTCCAGTCGGTCGCGCTCCGCATGGTCGTCGAGCGCGAGCGCGAGATCGAGAAGTTCGTCAAGACCGAGTACTGGACGGTCGGCGCGAACCTCTCGGCACGGCTGCCGCCCGCCTTCGACGCGCGCCTGTGGAAGGTCGGCGAGCAGACGGTCAAGACCTCCGGCTTCGACCAGGAGATTAAGAAGAGCGAGATTCTCATCGGCGACGAGGCGAGCGCTCGCTCAATCGTCGAAGAGGCCGAGCGGCAGCAGTTCGTCGTCTCCGAAGTCACGACGAAGGAGCGCAAGCGTAACCCCGTCCCCGCCTTCATCACCTCGAAGCTCCAGCAGGAGGCTTCGCGCAAGCTCTCGTTCCCCGTCAAGAAGACGATGATGGTCGCGCAGAAGCTCTACGAGGGCGTCGAGGTCGGCTCCGAGGGCGCGGTCGGTCTGATCACTTACATGCGCACAGACTCGACGCGCGTCTCGGACGCGGCGCTGGCGGAGGCGCGCGACTTCATCGCGTCGCAGTACGGCGAAGCGTACCTGCCGGAGAAGGCGGTTCACTACCGCTCGAAGAAGGACGCGCAGGACGCGCACGAGGCGATTCGTCCGACCGACGTTTCGCGCACGCCCGAGTCGGTCGCGCGCTACCTCGACCGCGACGAGTTGAAGCTCTACCGCCTCATCTGGCAGCGCTTCGTCGCCTCGCAGATGAATCCCGCGCTCTTCGACCAGACGACCATCGACATCGAGGCCGGCCGCTTCCTCTTCCGCGCCACCGGCTCTGTGCTGAAGTTCGACGGCTTCCTCAAAGTCTATGAGGAGGGACGCGACGAGAAGGCCGAAGAGGACGAGGAGGCCGCGCGCAAGCTGCCCCTGGTCGAGGCGGGCGAGAACCTGAAGCTCAACGGCGTGAGCCCCGAGCAGCACTTTACGGAGCCGCCGCCGCGCTACACCGAGGCGACGCTCGTGAAGGCGCTCGAAGAGAAGGGCATCGGGCGGCCTTCGACCTACGCGGCCATCATGACGACGATTCAGGATCGCGAGTACGTCGAGCGCGTCGAGGGCCGTTTTCACCCGACGGCTTTGGGGATGACCGTCAACGACCTCTTAGTTGAAGGCGGCTTCGACGACCTCTTCAACGAGACCTACACGGCGCGGATGGAGGAGGAACTCGACGAGATCGAGGATGGCAAGCTCGCGTGGACGGACGCGCTGGGCGAGTTCTACGAGAAGTTCGCGCGCGACCTGAAGGCGTTCGAGACGTACGTCAAGGGGCGCAAGCAGCAGGCCATCCCGACCGACGAGAAGTGTGAGAACTGCGGCTCGCCGATGGTCATCAAACTCGGCCGCTTCGGGCAGTTCCTCGCCTGCTCGAACTACCCCGAGTGCCGCACCACGCGCGAGGTCTCGAAGCCCGCTGCGGACGGCGACGGCGCGGCGGCCGGCGCGCAAGGTGCGACGGACGGCGGTGCGGAAGAGGTCGCAGAGACGTGCGAGCTGTGCGGCAAGCCGATGGCGATGAAGCGCGGGCGCTTCGGCCCGTTCCTCGGCTGCACTGGCTACCCCGAGTGCCGCAACATCCGCCGCGTCTCGAAGAAGACCGGCGCGGTCGCGCCCGCGCCCGTGCCGATTGAGGGCGAGACGTGCCCCGTGGACGGCGCGCAGTTGGTCAGGCGGCACGGCCCTTACGGCGAGTTCGTCTCGTGCGCGAACTACCCGACGTGCAAGTACATCAAGCGCGAGACGACGGGCGTCGCCTGCCCGCGCCCCGGTTGCAAGGGCGAGATCGTCGTGAAGAAGTCGAAGCGCGGGAAGTATTTTTACGGCTGCTCGGAGTATCCGAAGTGCGACACGGTCTACTGGGACAAGCCCGTGGCCGAGCCGTGCCCGCAGTGCAACGCGCCGTTCCTGCTTGAGAAGACGACCAAGAAGGGCACCACGCGCTCGTGCGCGCGCGAGGACTGCGACTATAAGGAGGACGTGCCCGCGGCGTCCGCGCCCGCGCCGACCGCGACCCGCGCCGGCAGCGAAGGCCGCGCCGCGAGGTAATAGCGGTCAGAACCACCCGCGTCAGCCGGTGGCTCTGACCTGATTAACGGAGGGCGCGATACAGAGATCGCGCCCTCCGTTTGTGTTTTGCCGCCGTCCACTTTAAATTTTACCCACACCGTAACCTTCGTCTCGACGCGCGCGTCTCTCTCTGTTAAGAGACCGCACGTAAGACTTTCGCAGGGGAGCCCATCAAGATGATTACGAGACGCCGGAACGCGGCGGCGCTTTTGTGCGCGCTGCTGCTCTTCTCGAACCTTACCGTCTGGGCGCAGACGCCGAGAGCGACGCCGACGCCCGACCCGAACGACCCCGCCCAGCGCATCCGCGACGAGGGCCTCAACCGCTCGCAGGTGATGCAGATTCTCAACCACCTGACGAACGTCATCGGCCCGCGCCTGACCGGCTCGCCCAACATGCGCCGCGCCAACGAGTGGACGCGCGACACGCTCGCCGGCTGGGGCCTGCAGAACGCCAAGCTCGAACCCTGGGGCGCCTTCGGCCGCGGCTGGGTCTTGAGGCGCTTCGAGGCCGACGCGGTCGAGCCGCAGGCGTTCCCGCTCAACGCCTACCCGAAGGCCTGGTCGCCCGCCACGCAGGGGCCGCTCACGGCCGAGGTCGTCTACGTCAACGCGGCCGACGAGCAGGGCCTGCAGAAGTTCAAGGGCCAGCTGCGCGGCAAGATAGTTCTCAACGGCGCGGTGCGCGACCCCGCTGCGCACTTCGACCCCGAGGGCACGCGGCAGACCGAGAAGGACTTGCTCAACCTCGCCAACCAGCCCGACCCCGCGACCCAGGCCCCGCGCCGCGGCGGGCCGCCCGAGATGCGCGCGGCCATGCGCTTCGCCTCGCAGAAGTGGAACTTCTTCCAGGACGAGGGCGTCGCGCTCGTCATCGACCCGAGCCGCGGCGACGGCGGCAACATCTTCGTGCAGCAGGCCACCGTGCCGCAGCCGCTCCCGGCCAACCCGCAGCAGCTCAACGCGCTCCTCGACCGCGCCCCCGACGCGCCGCGGCAGGTGCGCGCGTGGGAGAAGACCGCGCCGAAGTTCGCGCCGCAGGTCGTCCTCGCCATCGAACACTACAACCGCCTCGCGCGCATGCTCGAAGCGGGCCAGCGAGTCCGACTCTCGTTCAACCTCGACGCGCAGTTCGACGACTCCGACCCGACGGCCTACAACACCGTCGCGGAGATTCCGGGCACCGACTTGAAGGACGAGGTCGTCATGCTCGGCGGCCACATGGATTCCTGGCACGGCGGCACGGGCGCGACCGACAACGCCGCGGGCGTGGCCGTCGCGATGGAGGCTGTTCGGATTCTGAAGGCTTTAAATCTACAGCCGCGCCGCACGATCCGCATCGCGCTCTGGAGCGGGGAGGAGCAGGGGCTGTTCGGCTCGCGCGCGTACGTCGAGCAGCACTTCGGCAAGCTGGAGACGCCGCCGGCCACGCCGCAGCCGACCCCGCCCGGCGCGGCCGAGGGGCAGCCAGCGCCGCGGCCCACGCCCACGGGTCGGCTTACGACGAAGCCGGAGTATGAGAAGCTCTCGGCCTACTACAACCTCGACAACGGGACGGGGCGCATCCGGGGCGTCTACATGCAGGGGAACGAGGGCGTGCGCCCGTACTTCCGCAAGTGGCTCGCGCCCTTCGCAGACCTCGGCGCGCAGACCCTGACGCTCGCCAACAC
>JAFAZX010000023.1 GCA_019239425.1 Acidobacteriota bacterium | reverse complement strand
GCCGTGCGAGCGCAGCTCGTTCGTGTGGTCGATCTGGAGGATCGCGTTCTTCTTCACCACGCCGAACAGCAGCAGCAGCCCGAGGCCCGAGAAGATGTTCACCGTCTGCCCCGTCAGGAGCAGGCTGAGGATGCCGAAAGGTATCGCCAGCGGCAGCGTCAGGAGAATCGTGACGGGGTGGATGAACGACTCGAACTGCGCCGCCAGGATCATGTACATGAAGACGAACGAGAGCGTGAACGCGAGCATGAAGTAGTAGCCCGCGCGGCCCAGCTCCTTCGAGCGACCGGCGAGGCCCGTCGTGTAGGCGGGGTCGACGTTCAGCTCTTTGACGATCTGGTTCATCTGGTCGATGACCGCGGCCTGAGAGCCGCCGGGCTTGACGTTCGCCAGCAGCGTCACCTGCCGCTGCCGGTTCAGGCGGTCGATGGCCGAGGGGCCGGTCGCCTCCTCGACCGTCACGAGGTTCGAGAGGTTCGTCCAGCCGGCCTTCGTGGACTGCACGAACAGGTTCTCCAGGGACTGCGGGCTGGTGCGCGCCTCGCCGACGGCGCGGACGCGCACGTCGTACTGATCCGTGCCCGCGTTGAAGGTGCCGGCCTCCTGCCCCGCGACGAGCACGTTCAGAGTCTGCGCGATGTCGCCCACCTTGACGCCCATGTCGGCCGCCCGCGCGCGGTCGATGTGGACGCGCACCTCGGGCTTGCCGACGATGAGCGTCGAGTCCACGTCCACCACGTCGGGGATGGTCTTCATCTTCTCCTGCAAGACCTGCGAGTAGCCGATGAGCTTCTGGAGGTCTGGGCCGCCGATGACGTACATGATGTCGGCGTTGCGGAAGCCGCCGCCCGAGATGGCCGCCACCTGCTGGACGCTCGTGCGCAGCTCCTTCGGGTAGCGACCCAAAACTTCGCGCGCGTCGCGCATCAGGTCGTCCTGCGTCTCCCGGCGCTCGTGGATGTCGGCGAGCTTGACGTAGATGGAGGCCGAGTTGACGACCTGCTGCTGCCCGCCGCCGATGGTGACGAGCGTGTCGGTGACGCCCGGAAGCTTGCGGATGTCGGCGGCGATCCTCTCGACGAGCGCGGAGGTGGCCGCGAGCGTCGAGCCTTCGGAGGCGCGCACGCTGACCTCGAACTGCGACTGGTCGTCCACGGGCAGGAAGTTCTTGCCGACGAACTTGAAGAGCGGGACGATGCTCAGGACGACCAGCACGCACATGAGCACGACGGCCCAGCGGTGCGCCATCGACCATTCGAGCATCCACGTGTACGTGCGGTCGATGGGCCTGTACCAGCGCGACTCCTTCGAAGAGTGCGGCGCTTTGACCTCGTGCCGGCGCGGGCTGGCAGCCTCTTCCGAAGGCGGAGCGTCGGTCGCCTCCTGCGCGGCCGTCTCGTACGCGGAGGCCAGAGCGCCCGGCTCACCCGCGACGACCTTCGACTCGTCCGCGAGCGCGGACGAAGCGTCGCCCTCGGACGGCGGGACGGCGGTGCCCGGCCCCTCGGCCGGCGCCTCGCGCTTAATCAGGCGCGCCGCGAGCATCGGCGTTAAGGTGAACGAGACGAGCAGGGAGACCGCGATGGCGAACGAAGAGGTGAACCCGAACGAGGACATGAAGCGGCCGACGATACCGCCCATGAAGCCCACGGGGAGGAAGACCGCGAGCAGCGAGAGCGTCGTCGCCATGACGGCGAGGCCGATCTCCTTCGTGCCCTCGATGGCCGCCTGGAACGCGCCGTAGCCCTTCTCCTCGACGAAGCGGAAGATGTTCTCGAGGACGACGATGGCGTCGTCGATCACGATGCCGACCATCAGCGTCAGCGCCAGCATCGTGATCTGGTTCAAGGTGAAGCCCATCGCCGCCATCAGCGCGAAGGTGGCGACGATGGAGGTCGGGATGGCGATGGCCGCGATGAACGTCGAGCGCAGGTTCCAGAGGAAGAGGAAGACGACGAGCGCCGCGAGCAGGCCGCCTTCGACGAGGTGCGTCTCGATGGACTTGAGCGCCGCCTTGATGAAGACCGACTGGTCGCCGACGATCTGCGTCCGCACGCCCTTCTTCGTGAGCGAAGGCTCGAGCTCCCGCAGGCGCTCCTTCACCGCGTCGGCGACCGCGACGGTGTTCTGCCCCGACTGCTTCGAGACGACGAGCGTCACGGCGGGCTGCCCGTTGAGGCGCGCGCTCGTGCGCTGCTCCTCGGACTCGTCGGCCGTGTAGCCGATGTCGGAGACCTTGACGGCGTAGCCGCCGCGCGAGGAGATGGCGACGTTGTTGAAGTCGGCCGGGTTGACGATGCGCCCCATCGTGCGGACGGTCAGCTCGCGCGCCCCCTCGTCCACGCGCCCGCCCGGCACCTCGATGTTCTGCGCGCGCAGGGCCGCGACCACCTCGGGGACGGTGATGTTGTAGGCGCGCATCTTATCCGGGTCGACCCAGACGTGTATCTCGCGCGTGGCGCCGCCGACGATCTCGACGTTGCCGACGCCGTTCAGAGACTCGATGCGCTCCTTGATCTCCTTGTCGGCGATGTCGGTGACTTCGCGCAGAGACTTGTTGGCGGAGACGGCGATGCGCACGACGGGCGCGGCGTCCGTGTCGAGCTTCTGGATGATGGGGTCTTCGGCCGTGTCGGGCAGGTCGCCGCGGATGAGGCCGACCTTGTCGCGCACCTCCTGCGCGGCCACGTCCACGTTCTTGTCGAGGAGGAACGTGATGAAGACCTGCGAGACGCCCTCGACCGAGGTCGAGCGCAGCTCGTCGATGCCGCTGATGGTGTTGACGGCGGCCTCGACCTTGTCGGTGATCTCGGTCTCGACCTCCTGAGGCCCTGCGCCCGGGTTGACGACCGTCACGGTGATGGTCGGCAGGTCGATCTTCGGGAAGAGGTCAACGCCCAGCGTCGAGAAAGAGAAGAAGCCCACCACCGTCAGCGACAGAATCAACATCGTCGCGAAGACGGGGCGACGCACACAAATCTCAGCTAGCTTTTGCATGACAGCCTTGTCCTATTGATTCACTGGTTCATCTGCTCATTGATTCAATGAAGGAATGAACAAATGAGCAGATGATTCAGTCCCTTCACTGCCTGACCGGAACGCCGTCGGCGAGCTGCTCGACGTTCGAGGTGGCGACGAGGTCGCCGGCCGCGACGTTCCCTTTAATCTCGATGAGGTCGCCGTCCTGGCGTCCCGTGGCGACGAGGCGCTCGCGGGCGACGCCGTCCTGGATGACGTAGACGCGCGCGGTCGCGGTCGTCTGGTCGGTGCGCACGGCGCGCACGGGGACGAGCACCGCCGGGTCGGACTGCGCCAGCAGGACGCGGATGGTCGCGAACTGCCCGGGCTTGAGCAGGTTCTCGCCGTTCTCGACCTCGGCCTCGACCGTGAGCGTGCGCGACTGCGCCGAGACGCTCGGGCTGACGCGCGCGACGCGGCCCGCGAAGTTGCGGTCGGGGTACGTGCTCACCGAGACCGAGACGCTCTGGCCGGGCCGCACCGTCGCGATGGCCTGCTCGGGGATGTCGATGCGAACGCGCAGGGGGTTCGTGCGCGCGACGGTCGCGACCTTCGAGCTGGTCGAGACGAACTCGCCCACGTCGGCCGCGCGCTCGGCGACGTAGCCGCTGATGGGCGCGTAGATGGTCACGTCGCGGATGCCCTTCTGCGCCTGCTGCACCTGCACCTGCGCGGCCTGCGCGGCGGCGCGCGCCGTCTGCACGGCGGCGTAAGACTGGTTCGCCTGCGTCAGCATCGCCTGGTACTGCTCGCGCAGCTGGTCGCGCTGCGCGCGCTGCTGGTCGAAGGCCGAGCGCGAGACGTCGCCCGACTCCACCAGCTGCTCGAAGCGGCGCAGGTTCTTCTCCGCGAGGTCGTAGGCGGCCTTCGCCGCCTTGACCTCGGCCACCTGCGTCGCGTCGAAGCGCTGGCCGGGACGGAGGCCGATGCGCGCCTCGGCCTGTGTCACCGCCGAGTTGGCCTGCGCGAGCGCGGCCTGCGCCTGTTCGAGCCGCAGGCGCGCGTCGCCCGAGTCGAGCTGCGCGATGACCTGCCCCTTCTGCACGTAAGTCCCGAGGTCGACCGAGACCGAGACGACGCGGCCGCCGACAATCGGGGCCACGTCCGTCTGCTCGTCGGCGGCGAGGCTGCCCGTCGCCTCGACGAAGCGCGGGAGGTCACGTTGGATGGCCGGGGCGGTCGTCACGTCCACGGCCGCGGGCGCGGGCGTCGCGGCCGCCGCCTCCTGCTTCTTGTTCGCCTGCGCGCGCGAGCCGCACGCGGCGGACGCGAGGCCGAGGGCCGCGACGAGTGTGAGCGCAAGTATCGTCTGTAAATTGATGCGGGGAATCATTCCGTTCATCTCTTCTTGTTCTTATCCCTGTGGTTCTTAACGTCGGCGCCGGCCTCGCGGTTGCGGGCGGGGCGCTTGCGCTTCGCGCCGACCGAGTCGGGGTCGGCCGCGATGCCGCGCAGCAGAATCTCTGCGAACTGGCGGGCGGCCTCCCCGTTGGTCACGTGGAAGATGCGGCGCGCGGGGTCTTTGTCCCAGAGCAGATTGACGAGCGAGTGGTGAATGACCGAGCCGAGGAAGACCCGCACGGCGGCGTAAGCGTCCACCTCGCGGAAGGCGCCCTCGCGCTGCCGGCAGCGGACGTAGCCGCCGAGGAACTCGTAGAGCACGCGCACGTTCCTGTCCCAGAAGACCGAGCCGAGCGAGTGATTTTCGAGGGCAATGTACATCAGCAGGCGCAGGAACTCGGGGTCTTCATCGTGGTGTTCGAGCATGTGGAGCGCGGCCGCCTGGAAGACGGCGAGGTCGTCGCCTGACTCCACCGCTTCGGCGACCACGTCGCGAATCTCGTCGATGACGTGGGGCTGCTCGGGGCGCTCGGCGACGGGGGTCGGGGCCGCGCCGCCGCAGCCCTTGTAGTCGATGATGGCCGTGTAGAGCTCTTCCTTGGTGGCGAAGTGGCGGAAGATGATCGCCTCCGAGACGCCCGCGGCCTGCGCGATCTCCTTGGTGGTGGTGCCGCGAAAACCCCGCTCCGAGAAGAGACGCATCGCGACCTCGGCGATCTGTCGGCGGCGGTCGTCGGCGCACATGCGCGAGCCGGGAGCGGCCGTCTGGTGGGGCGGCGGCGCCGCCGGGTCGTTCTCAAAGTGTCTGGTCATGCGTCGATTTGGATGCTCCGCGCCCTCAAAAGTAAGTACTTACTTACAAGTTTTTTCCGCCCGCGTCAAGGCACCGAAGGGTAATTTTGCAGGTATGGTAATTTTTTCGTGATGTATTGTTCCCAGCCTTGTGCTACATTCAGCGCGTACATTTTCACAACAAAACGGAACTCTTAAGGCGCGGGGCGGGCGGGCCGTTTCCGCGGCCTTTCCCTCGCAGGAGACCGGCGGGAGCAGTCGGCACGACGTTTGCACCCGGACGGCGGGAAATGCTTTTTCCGGAAAGCGGACTCTCGCGCGCTTTCATCTTGGCTGGATAGACTTTCGAGCGACTTTTGTGAGGAGAAAAACCTATGTCACAGAACAGACCTGGTAGCGAAAACGACTTCGGCGGCGGCGGCAGCAGCAGCGCGGGCACCGGCTCGCAGGCGGGCGGGGGCGGCTACAGCGCCGGCACGGGCAGCAGCGGCGGCGGCCTCAGCACGACCGGCGGCGGCGCGGCCACGGGCACGGCGGCGGCCCCCTCTGCGGGCGGCATCGCCGACCGCGCGAAGCAGTACGGCCAGACGGTGGCCGACGCGGCCTCGCAGGCCAAGGACTACATCTCCGACAAGGCTTCGGTCGTGGGCGACAAGCTGCAAGACCTGCGCAACGTCGACTACGCGGAGTACGCCAACCAGGCGAAGGACTACGCGCGGCAGAACCCCGGGCAGGCGCTGCTGGTGGCGGCCGCCGCCGGCTTCGTCATCGGCCTCCTCGTCCGCGGCGGGCGCAGATAGTTCGGAGAGGAGTAGGCAGCAGGCAGTAGGCAGTAGGCAGTTGAAGACCCCTCTTCCGAGAAGCCGGGGTTAAACCTTCAACTCCCTTAACGCGGACTTACTGCCTACTGCCATCTGCCTACTGCCTACTGAAAGGGGTGTAAGCGATGGCCGAAGTTGAGAGAAGGCGTGTGGACTTGCCCGCGCCGGCGCAGGGTGGAGCGGAGTTGGAGAATCTACCGACGCTGTTCGGCAAGCTGGGCGACGACGTGATGCGCCTCGTCGACACGAAGCTCAGCCTGGTCAAAGTCGAGTTGAAGGAGGACGCCTCCTTCTACGCGCGCAACGGCGCCTTCACGGCCGTCGGGGCGATGGTCGCGCTCATCGGGTTCGCGCTCGTCAACGTCGCGTTCGCGTTCTTCGTCTCGACCCTGTTCGCGAACGAGGCGGCCGCGCCCGAGCGCTTCAGCCCGACGAGCTACGGCCTGGGCTTCCTGATCATGGGCGTCATCTACGTCGTCATCGGCGGCGTCATCGTCCTCGTGATGAAGAACAAGCTCGCCGCCTATAACCCGGTGCCCACGACGACCCTCGAAGAGATCAGAAAGGACAAGCAATGGCTGAAGAACGAGATTTAGCCTTGGCGCGCGCGAACGACACAGCCGATGAAGACGTTGACCAGACCAAGGCCGCGCTTCAGCGCCGGATGGAGGAGGCGCGCGAATCCATTTCTCAGACCGTCACGGAGATCAAGGACACGGTGGTGAACCAGTACCAGCAGGTGAGAGAGAACATCAGCGACACGCTCGACTGGCGCGAGCAGTACAAGCGGCACACGCTCCCCTTCACCCTGACGGCCTTCGCCGTCGGCGCCTTCGTCGGCTACACGGTGATGGGCGCCTTCAAGGGCGAGGGCGAAGAGGATTACGAAGAGGATGGCGCCTTCGACCGCATCGAGTCGGGCTTCGACCGCGGCCTCAAGGGTGGCGCGCGCTCCTACGCCTCGCAGCCCGTGCTCGGCCGCGCGGCCGCCGCGGGCGCGTACCAGCGCGTCACCGACGAGGGCGAGGACGTCGGGCCGGAGACCAGGCCCTCCTACAGCAGCGGCTACCAGGCGCCGACCGCGCCGAAGCCGCAGGCACTCACGTCTTACGCCTCTGCCGCGCCCGCGGCCCCGGAGGAGCAGGAGGAGGAGGAGCCGAAGGGGCCGGGCCTGCTGGAGCGCTTCAAGGAGACGAAGGCTTACGACCGGCTTCAGGAGGAGCTTTCGACGCTCGGCGACCGCGCGCTCGAAGAGCTTTCGAAGACGGCGCGCAACGTGGTCGTCCCGGCGCTGCTCAACAAGCTCAAGGGGCTCATCGGCCTCGACCTTTCGGGCCAGCAGGGCGGCGCGCAGCAGCAGGCGTCCGCCGGCACGCGCCGGCAGTCGGCCTACTCCGCGCCCACGGCGACGGCCGGCGGCGTCTCGGGCAGCAACCAGCCGAGCGGCGGCGCGCCGGACGCGGGCGGCACCACGAGCGCTTCCGGCACCAACGCGCGCGCGGCCACCGGCGGCACGGAAGGCTACGGCGCATCTTAAAAAGGGCGAAGGGTGAAGGATGAAGTCAAGCGGGTCTGACATTCATCCTTCACCCTTCCGCCTTCATCATTCATCCTTTCAGAGCGGGCGGGCGGTCGCCGCGGGCGACGCGCCCGCCCGCTTTCGCTTGTGGCGCGATGGCTGAGGGCGTCGAGGTCATCATCAACGCGGCGGCCGGCGGCGGCTCCGCGGACGACGAGCGGGCGCGCGCCGTCAGGGAGGCGTTCGACGCCTGCGGCGTGGGGGCGAGCGTCCGGGTCGCGCGCGAGGGCGGGGACGTGGAGCGGTTCGTGCGGCACGCGCTCTCGAACGGGGCGCGCGCGGTCGTGGCCGGCGGCGGCGACGGCACGGTCGGCTCGGTCGCGGGCGCGCTCGCGGGCACGGACAAGCCGCTCGGCGTGCTGCCGCTGGGGACGCTCAACCACTTCGCGAAAGACCTGCGCATCCCGCTCGCGCTCGAAGCGGCGGCCCGGAACATCTGCGAGGGGCGCGTGGTGCCCGTGGACGTGGGCGAGGTCAACGGGCGCGTCTTCGTCAACAACTCAAGCCTCGGACTCTACCCGCGCATCGTGCGCCGGCGCGAGAAGCTGCAGGAGCGCGACGGGAGCGGCAAGTGGTCTGCGTTCCTGCGCGCAAGCTTGGCCGTGCTGCGGCGCTACCCCTTCATGAGCGTGCGGCTCGAAGCCGACGGCAAGGAGATCGCGCGCAAGACGCCCTTCGTCTTCGTCGGCAACAACGAGTACCAGGTGGAGAATCTGCAACTCGGCGCGCGCACGTGCCTCGACGCGGGGAGGCTGAGCCTCTACGTCGCGCACCGCACGGGGCGGCTCGGCCTGCTGCGTCTGGCCCTGAGCGCGCTCTTCGGCCGCCTGCGCGAGGCGCACGACTTCGACGCGCTCTGCGCGCGCGAAATCTGGGTCGAGACGCGCCGCCCCAGGCGCATCCCCGTCGCCACCGACGGAGAGGTCACGGTGCTCACGACCCCGCTCCACTACCGCATCCGCCCCGGCGCGCTGAAGGTGATCGTGCCGGAAGAAAAGGATGAAGGCGGAGGGATGAGGGAGGGTGTTGGGTGCTAGGTGCTGGGTGCTGGTTAAAGCTAAAAACCAGCACCCAGCACCTAGCACCCAACACCCTCCGTGTCAGGTCAGAGCCAGATGGTGATGGACTTGTGGTAGTTCCGGTTGTGGGGGTAGCCGTAGCCGTTGATGACCCTGTCCCACACGCTGAGGAAGAAGGTGTGCGCGCAGTGCGTGGAGGTCGGGTGGCCCGCGACCGCCGCGTGCCAGGGCGCGGGCCACCAGCGACGGGACGACGCCCGAGGCGACGCCCGCCCACTGCCGGCGCGGGGCGCGCTTGTAGACATTTGTTGACACGCTGGCGAGGGCCGGGCGACCCTCGAAGGGGGCGGAGCCGATGCGAAAGATAGTCCACCTGTCAGACCTGCACTTCGGGCGCATCGACGCGGCGCTGGTCGAGCCGCTGGTCGAGGCCATCAACGAGGCACAGCCGACGCTGGTCGTCGTCTCGGGCGACCTGACGCAGCGCGCGCGCACGCACCAGTTCGAGGAGGCGCGCGCGTTTCTGGACAGGCTGCCGAAGCCGCAGGTCGTGGTGCCGGGCAATCACGACGTGCCGCTCTACGACGTGTTCGAGCGCTTCGCGCGGCCGCTCGACAAGTGGCGGCGCTACATCTCCGAGGAGGTCGAGCCCGTCTACGAGGACGAGGAGATGGTGGTCGCCGGCGTCAACACGGCGCGCTCGCTCACGCGCAAGTACGGCCGCGTCAACGAGCAGCAGGTCGCGCACCTGCGCGAGCGCCTGTGCAACTACCCGGACGAGGTCTTGAAGGTCATCGTCACGCACCACCCCTTCGACGTGGCGGAAGGGGCGGACGAGCGCGAGATCGTCGGGCGCGCGCAGATGGCGATGGAGGCGCTGGCGGCCTGCGGCGCAGACCTCCTGCTCGCGGGCCACATGCACGTCAGCCAGACGGGGCGCACCGCCGAGCGCTACAAGATCGAGGGCCACTCCGCGCTCTTCGTCCAGGCGGGCACGGCCACCTCCACCCGGGGCCGCGGCGAGGCCAACTCCTTCAACGTCATCCGCCTCAAGCACCCGCACATACAGGTCGAGCGACGCGTCTGGCAGCCCGACGGCGGCGCCTACGCCCGCGCCAACGCCGAGACCTTCCGCCACACGCACGGCCGGGGCTGGGAGCGCCTCCCCGAAGAGGTCGCCGCCGGCATCACCTTCGACGAAGTCGGCACCGGCCTCCAACCGCACGTGCCGGAATAGGGTGCTGGGTGTTGGGTGCTGGGTGTCGGTTAGAACTATGTTTTTAACCAACACCCAGCACCCAACACCCTTTTTGACTTCGACGCCGGCGTACACGATGATTGTGGCCCCGACGCAGATTCCGACCACCTGACCTTAACTTCGACGGAGGACATTTCATGCACACGCCCCAGAGAGCACTGCGGCTCGCCGCCGCGCTCGCGCTCACCCTCGCGACGCTCGCACCCGCCCTCGCCGCGCAGAAAGCGCAGGACGACCCCGAGCGCCAGCGTGCCTTCGAGCTGTTCCAGGAGCAGCAGTTCGCCGAGGCGCTCGCGCCCCTCGAGAAGCTCGCGGCGCGCTACCCCGGCGACGGCGAGGTGCTCGCCCGCTTCGGCCTCACGCTCTTCGTCAACACCATCTCCGAGCCGGACTCGCCCCAGCGCCTCGCGCGGCGCGCGCGCGCACGCGCCGCGGTCGTCCGCGCCAGGGAGCTCGGCTTCGACGCGGGCGTGCCCAAAGACCTCATCGACCAACTCATCGCGGGGTTGAAGGAGGACGGCAGCAGCGCCGGCGGCCCGAACGCCACGAAGTTCTCCGACGTCCCCGAGGCCGACACGGCGATGCGCGCGGGCGAGGCGGCCTTCATGAAGAACGACTACGACGCGGCGCTCGCCGCCTACGAGAAGGCGCTCGCGCTCGACCCGAAGCTCTACGAGGCGCCGCTCTTCGCGGGCGACGTGTTCCTGCAGAAAGGGCAGTTCGAGAAGGCGGGCGAGTGGTACGCGCGCGCCATCAAGCTCGACCCCGACCGCGAGCAGGCGTACCGCTACTGGGGCAACTCACTCCTGAAGCAGGCGCGCCTGGACGAGGCGCGCGACAAGTACGTCGAGGCCGTCGTCGCCAACCCCTACGACCGCTACACGTGGGAGAACGGCCTCTTCCGCTGGGCCAACGCCAAGGCCGTCCGCCTCGGACACCCGAAGATCGACGTGCAGTCGAACTTCTCGCAGAAGGACGGCAGGAACGTCGTCACGCTCGACCCGAAGGCGGGCGAGAAGCCGGGCGACGGGAGCGCGGCGTGGGCGGCCTACGGCCTGCTGCGCGCGGCGTGGGCGCTGAACGACTACGAGAAGTTCAAGCAGGCGTACCCCGGCGAGAAGGCATATCGCCACAGCCTGCGCGAAGAGGCGGGGGCCTTGCGCGGTGTCATCGAGGCCGTGCGGAACCAGCAGAAGGCCGGCGAGGTCAAGCAGCTCTCGAAAGACCTGCAACTGCTCGTGCAGCTCGAAGAGGCGGGGCTGCTCGAAGCCTACGTCCTCTTCGCGCGCACCGACCAGGGCATCGCGCAGGACTACGTCGAGTACCGCAAGGCCAACCGCGACAAGCTCCGCCGCTACCTCACCGAATATTTAGCGTCGGGGAAGTATTAGGCAGTAGGCAGTAGGCAGACGGCAGTAGGCAGTTAAGTCTTCACCGCCGCGGAGCGGCGGCTGAATGTAGCCCGGCCTTTCAAGGCCGGGGACGCCGATGTAAAAGAAGCCGCGTCGCGTCGGCGACGCCTGAACCATGCCGCAACGGCTCAGGCGTCGCCGACGCGACGCGGCGTTTTCTGTCCCAACTCTTTCCCGACCTTGAAAGGCCGGGCTACATTCACCGCGCCGCTGCCGCGGCCCGAACTGCCTACTGCCGTCTGCCTACTGCCTACTCTCCTTCTGCTGCTTCCGCGGGAGCATGCCGTCCATCGTGGCGGCCTGGTAGACGAAGGCGGCGACGATGACGGCGGCCTCCTTGAGGTCTTCGGGGACGGCGCGGTCGTAGTTGTCCTGGTTGGAGTGCCAGGTGCGCGGGCCGTACTCCATCTCGTCCTGCAGGAAGTCGATGCCGTTGAGGCCGACGGCGTCGAAGGAGAGGAAATCCGACCCGCCGGTGTTGGCGGCCGTGACGGTCGTCGCCGTGTAGGTCGTGTCGCCGACCTTCAACTGCGCGAAGGGCATGAGCCAGCGGCGGAAGAAGGGGCGCAGGCCCTCGTTGCCCTGCATGTGTACGCCGCGGATGGCGCCCGTGCCGCTGTCCACGTTGAAGTAGACGTTCAGGCGCGCGTGCTCGGGCTTGTAGCGCGGGGCCGTGTTAGATGTCGGCGGCGCGGGCTGTGCCGCGGTGCCGGCGGCGGGCGTGGGCGTGGGCACAGGGCCGAAGTGCTCGTTGACGTAGGCGCGCGAGCCGAGCAGCCCCTGCTCTTCCCCGCTCCACAAGGCGATGCGGACGGTGCGGCGCGGCTGCAGGTTCAGGGCCTTCAGAATCCGAACTGCCTCCATCATGATTGAGACGCCGGCCCCGTTGTCGGTCGCGCCCGTTGCCGTGTGCCAGGAGTCGAGGTGCGCGCCGAGCATGACGACCTCATCTTTCAAGTCGGTGCCCGGAATCTCCGCGACGGTGTTGTAGCTCATCGGGTCGGAGTCGTCGAACTCGACCTGCAGGTTGACGCTCAGCTTCACCTTCTCGCCCTGCCGCAGCATGCGCGCGAGGCGGTTGTAGTGGTCGTTCGAGAGCGCGATCTGCGGGATGAGCCTGGGCGCGTCCTTCTGCCAGGGCTGCTTGCGCTGTTCGAAGGGCGTGTCGGAAGGCTGCGGCACGGAGGCCGACTGGACGAACTGCAGCATGCCGCCGTCGCCGGCCGGGCTCGAGGCGACGAGGAGCGCGACGCCCTCCTCGTAGTAGAACTGCGTCTTGCGGTCGTTAAAGCGCTGCTCGGCGAGCTGCTCGGGCGTCGGCGGCGCGCGGCGCGGGCGCGGCGGCAGGAGCGACGGGTCGGGCGCGTCCGCGAGTCCGAGCAGCTCCTTGTCCGTGAGGCGCGTGGCCGTCGGCTCGAAGCGCGGGCGGAGCTGGCGCTCGGTGCCGATCAGCACGAACTTGCCGCGGAGCTGCCCCTTGTACTTCTGCAACTCCTCCTCGTTCTTCGCGTCCACGACGACGAGCTCGGCCGTGAGCGGCGCTTCGAGGCCGGGCGACCACGCGCGCGGGTACGCGAGCAGGGGGAACGCGACGGGCTCGACCGCCTCGGCCGAGAAGCGCTTGAGCGTCCAGCCGCGGCCGAAAGGCCCCCACGGTTCGAGGTGCGCGTTTGAGAGGCCCCACGAAGTCAGCCGGTCGCGCGTCCAGGCGTTGGCGCGGCGGAGCGCCGGCGAGCCCGTGAGCCGCGGCCCGATCCCGTCCGTCAGGTATTCGAGCGTCTGCATCAACTGCGAGCGGTTGAGCCCCTCGTCCTTGATGCGCTCGACCGCGTCGGGCGTCGGCGTGGGCTGCGGCTGCGCCTGCTGCGCCGGCGTCGGCTGCTGCGCGCGAACCGCGACCGCGTGCGGCGACAGCAGGGCGAAAAGAAGCAGCGCGGCGGCTGCGTGTCGTCTCGTCATGTGGGTGAAGTACTCCTTACGCCGGATGAATTAACCACAGAGACACAGAGGCACAGCTTGTTGAGTAAATCTCTTCGAGCTGTGCCTCTGTGTCTCTGTGGTTAAATGTTTCTCACTATATTCAACGACTGGTTGAAGAGGTCTCGCGCTCCGAGCGGCCGGGCGCGGGCTTGCGCGGGAGGCGCTCGTCGAGCATCGCCGTCTGGTAGACGAAGGCGGCCATGATGACGGCGGCCTGCTTCACGTCGTCCGCCTGGATGCGCTCGTACGTGTCCTGCGTCGAGTGGTGCGTGCGCGTGTTGTACTCTATCGAATCCTGTATGAACTGGAAGCCCGGCAGGCCGATGGCGTCGAAGGGCACGTGGTCGGTGCTGCCCGTGTTGGCGAGCGTCAGGGTCTGCGCGCCGAGGTCTGCGAAGGGCGCGAGCCACTTGCGGAAGTACGGGCGCACGCCCTCGTTCCCCTGCATGTAGACGCCGCGGATGCGCCCCGTCCCGTTGTCGAGGTTGTAGTAGGCCGAGAGCTTCTCATACTCCGGCTTCGTCGTGAGCCGTCCGACGGGCGTGGGCCGCGGCGCGGGCTGCCCTTCGGCCGCGCCGGGCGGAGTCGGCTGCGGCGTGGCTTGCGGCGTCTCAAGCTTGCCGAAGTGCTGCTCGACGTACCCGCGCGAGCCCAAGAGTCCCTGCTCCTCGCCGCTCCAAAGGGCGATGCGAATCGTGCGGCGCGGCTGAAGCCCGAGCGCCTTGATGATGCGCACGGCCT
>JAFAZX010000056.1 GCA_019239425.1 Acidobacteriota bacterium | reverse complement strand
GCTGTTCGTGCCGCTGCTCGCCATCTTCGGCGTGGCGCTGCTCGGGCTGCCCGGCGAGATCGTCGCGCTCGCGGCCGTCGGCCTGCCCGTCGGCGGCTTCCTGCGCATCATGTACGCGCTGCTCTTCGAGAGCAACGCGCCGGCCCTGCCCGCCGCGCCGCAAACCGCTTACGCGCCGCCGCCGACCATTCCCAACTACCTCGGCACGCCGCAGCAGGCGCACGCGCTGCCGCCAAGACAGGGGACGCCCATCCCCGCGCCACAGCGCCCGCCGCAGCGTTACAACACGGGCGAGCTGGCCGAGCCGCCCCGCGCGAGCGTCACAGACCACACCACGCGCCTGCTCGACAAGCAGCCCGATGAGCCGCGGCAGTAAAGACACGTCCGAAGCCTCACTCGCCGCGCGCCTGCGCGAACGCATACTCAATGCCGGGCCGCTGACGTTCCGAGACTGGATGGCCGCGGCGCTCTACGACGAGCGGGAGGGCTACTACCGGCGGCGCGGCCTCGAGCGCTGGGGCCGCGCGGGCGACTACCGCACGGCCCCGGAGCGTAGCACACTCTTCGCCGCCACCTTCGCGCGACACTTCACAAGTCTTTACGAAAAGCTTGGCCGTCCGCGAGTCTTCAACATCTTGGAGGCGGGCGGCGGCGCGGGCCGCTTCGCGCACGGCGTCCTGTCCGCGCTGCGCCGCGACGCGCCGCACGTCTACGAGTCCGTCCGCTACCTCTTCGACGAGGCCGGCGCCGACTCACGCCGGCGCGCCGCGGAACTGCTCAAGCCTTTCACAGAGCGCGTCGAGTTCCGACGCGTCTCTGAGATGGACGACAGACTCGAACACGCCGTCGTCTTCTCCAACGAGTTGCTCGACGCCTTTCCCGTGCACCGCGTGACCGTGCGCGGCGGTCGCCTGCTTGAGTCCTACGTCGCTGTCGACGACGACCGTTTCGTCTTCGTCGAAGGCGAACCCTCGACGCCGCGCCTCGCCGAGCATTTCGAACAACTCGGGGTGAAGCTCGAAGAAGGGCAGGTGGCCGAGGTCAACCTCGGAGTCTCCGACTGGCTCGCGCGCGTCTCGGCGCTCGTCGGGAAAGGCTTCGTCATCAACGTCGATTACGGCGACGAGGCGGCCGCGCTCTACGGCGCGCCGCACAGGCGGGAGGGCACCCTGCGCGCCTTCCGCGGGCACGAGTTTGTCGAAGACGTTCTGCGCGAACCCGGCACGCAGGACTTGACGACGACCGTCAACTGGACGCAGGTCATGGCGGAGGGCGAACGCGTCGGCCTGAAGACGCTCTCGCTCGAACGGCTCGACACGTTTCTCCTCCGCGCCGGCCTCGTCGAGCAGTTGGAGCTTGAGAGCGCCCGGGCCGAGACCGAGGCAGACCTCGCCGCCCTCCGGCTCGACGCGCGCGAGATGATTCTGCCCGGCGGCATGGCCTCACACTTCCAGGTTCTAATCCAACGTAAGAATTAACCACAGAGACACAGAGACACAGCTTGGGGCAATAGCTCAAGAAGCTGTGCCTCTGTGTCTCTGTGGTGAAATACTTCTGCCGCAGCCCGAGTCCTGATAAACTCACCGCGCTCGACCCTCAGCTCGTAACGCCCAAGCCACGCAGGAGTCTTCGATGAAAAGGACGCTCGCGCCCTCCTTCTTTCTGACCGCAACCCTTCTGCTCTCGCCGCTCGCGTCCGTCTGCCGCGCGCAGACGACGCCGTTCCTGTCCGACGAAGAGATTCGGATGCTCTCGAACGAAATCTCCGGCGACCGCGCCTTCGAGCACATTCGCTGGCTCTCGCACTGGCACCGCGACTCCGGCATGGAGGGCTTCTTCAAGGCGCGCGACTACGTCATGCAGGCCGCGCGCGAGGCCGGCGTCGACGAGGTGCGCTTCGTCGACCAGCCGCTGCAGGGGCCGAACTACACGGCGCGCGAGGCCGAGCTGTGGATGACCGAGCCGGTCGAGCTGAAGCTCGCCGACATCGGCGAGCAGGCCGTCTACCTCGCCGACATGAGCCGCGACGCCGACGTGACGGCCGAGCTCGTCGACATCGGCGACGGCACCGAGGACGCGCTCAAAGGCCTGGACGTGAAGGGCAAGATCGTCCTGACGAGCGGGCCGCCGCAGCGCGCCGTCGACAACGCGGTCGCCCGGCGCGGCGCGGTCGGCGTCGTCACGTATCAGACCTCCGAGAACAAGAGTCCCCTGGACTACCCAGACCAGATCGCCTGGTCGCGCATCAACGCCGAGCCGCCCGCCGGCACGAAGGGCACCTTCGCCTTCGTGCTCCCGCCGCGCAAAGGCGACACGCTGCGGCGCATCCTCCACACGGAGGGCGTGCAGGACTTCTTCGCCACGGGCAAGCCCGCGCGCGGCGGCCGCGTCGTGCTGCACGCGAAGGTCGACACGGACATGGGCGCGGCGCCCGGCAAGACCGGCTTCGTCGAGGCCGTCATCCGCGGCACGCGCCCCGGCTGGCAGCAGATAGTCCTGACCGCGCACCTGCAGGAGGAGAAGTCTTCCGCCAACGACGACGGGAGCGGCTGCGCCAATCTCTTAGAACTCGCGCGCACGTTTAGCAAGCTCATCAAGGAAGGGAAGATGAAGCGGCCCGCACGCGACCTGCGCTTCTGGTGGACGGACGAAATCTTCTCCGAGTACCAGCTCTTCCGCGAGCACCCCGAGGAGATCAAGAAGATACTCGCGAACGTCCACCAGGACATGACCGGCGCGAACCTCGCGATGGGGAGCCGCGTCCAGCACCTCATCTTCGCGCCCCACTCGCGCACCTCGTACCTCGACGCGATCTTCGAGAGCGTCGGCACCTTCCTCGTCAACACCAACAACGGCTTCCTCGCCGCGAGCCGCCAGGGCGGGCTGCCGCGCCCCTTCACCCGCCCGCTCTACTCGACGCGCGGGACGCGGCAGGGCTACAACGCGCGCTTCGTGCCGCACTTCGGCTCGTCCGACCACCTCGTCTTCCTCGAAGGCGCCGTCGGCATCCCCGCCGTCGCGCTCATCAACTGGGACGACCCTTACATCCACTCCTCGGACGACGACCTCTACCAGATCGACCAGACGCAGCTCCGCCGCAACAACTTCCTCATCGGCTCGCTCGCGTACTTCCTCTCTAAAGCCGACGAGCATGACATCCCCCTGCTCATCGCGGAGACCTACGCGCAGGGGGCGCGACGCCTCGCCAACGACCAGCGCGTCGCGATGGAGATACTCGCCGCGGAGAATCACAAGGGGGACGGCGGCTGGAAGCAGGCGAGCATCATCGTCGAGCAGGGCGTCCTGCGTGAGCTGCGCGCGCTCGACTCGATCCGCGTCTTCGAGCCCGGCGATTATCAGGGACATCAGGTCGAAGACATGAAGCGCGTCTTCGCGGCGAACTTCGGGGCGATGAGCGAGCTGAAGAGGTTCTACATTGCGCTCTACGACGGGAACCCGCCGCAGCCGGCGCCGCTGACCGACGCCGAGCGCGCGGCGAGTAAAAAGATTCCGGCCAACGTCGCCTCGCTCGACACGTACCTGACTAACCGCGGGAAGGTCGGGGCTTCGGCGAGCGGGCAGCTCCACGGGTTGATGCGGACGGAGGTCTTCAACTTCGTGGACGGGAGCCGCTCCTACTACGACATCTACAAGGCCGTCTACGCCGAGTCGGCCGCGGCGGGGAGTTGGTATTACGGGACGGTGACGCTCGAAGACGTCGTGCGTCTGCTCGACGCGGGCGTGGCGGCCGGCGCCCTGAGGTTGAAATAGGCCGCCGGGCAGGCGCGCTCAAATGCAGGCAGAGTCCGGCGGCCATGGGTTTGAAACCGTACAGCCCCGCGCGGCCGGCCGCGACGGCTTGCACAAGTTAAATCTTGCATTAGAATAAGTTCAGCGGAATTAACCTCGTACGTCCGGCCAGGAGGAACGGTGCTTGCTTTGAGCCCCCTTGCATTCCCGTCACGCCCTTAGTGTACCCGTGTGCGTGCGGGCCGGGGTAATCGAGGGCGTGTTCTTGGTCGAGTCTTTGTGGTGCCCTTCCTGGCTATCGCGCGCGCGGCGGCGGGCATCATAAAGGAAAGTTTTCGGCTTTAAAATTTCAACGCAGCCGGGCGCGGCCTCCGTTTGCAGAAAGGTTTCCGGCGCGCCGAGACGAATGAACAGGTCAACCAACACAAAGCCCTCAGACGGCGAGCGCCCCGAGGGGCCGAACACGCGGGCCTTCAAGGCGCAGGCCGCGACGGTGCCCCTCTTCAACCGTGAGTTCAGCCAGATCGAGTTCTACCGGCGCGTGCTCGAAGAGGCGCTCGACCCGACGCAGCCGCTACTCGAACGGCTCAAGTTCCTCTCCATCTTCTCCGAGAACCTGGACGAGTTCTTCATGATCCGCGTCTCGGGTCTGCAGGAGACGCTGGCGGGCAAGGTCGCGGAGCTTTCGCCCGACGGGATGAAGCAGCTCGAACAGCTCAGGGAGATACGCGCGCGCCTCGTCCCGCTCGTCGCCGAGCAGGCGCGCTGCCTGCGGGAAGAGGTTCTGCCCGGCCTCGCCGAGCAAGGCGTCCGCGTCGTCCCGTACAGCACGCTCTCCCTGCCGGAGCGGCAGCAGCTCCGCGAGTTCTACAAGCGGCAGGTGCACCCCGTGCTGACGCCGCAGGCCGTGGATCAGGGCCACCCGTTCCCGTACATCTCGAACCTGAGTCTGAACCTCGCGCTCGTCGTCGAGCCCCTGCCCGAGCACGGCGTCACGCGCTCCCTGACGGGCAAGGTCGACCCGCGTTTCGCGCGCATCAAGGTGCCTTCGCTCGTGCCGCGCCTGGTGCCGGTGGACGACTCGAACTCGAAGTTCGTCTTCCTCGAAGACCTGATCGCGGCCAACCTCGAAGCGCTCTTCCCGCGGATGCACGTCAGGGACTGTTACGCCTTCCGCGTCACGCGCGACGCGGACGTGGACGTGCGCGAGGACGAGGCCAACGACCTCCTCTCGATGATGGAGAGCACGCTGCGCAAGCGCCGCTTCGGCTCGGCCGTGCGCCTGGAGGTCGACGCGCGGATGCCGGCCGAGATGTGCGGGAAGCTGCTGGGCGAGCTCGAGGCCGACGACGTCTACCCGGTCGACGGCCCGCTCAACGTGCGCGACCTGATGCAGCTCTACAAGCTCGACCGGCCCGAGCTGAAGGACGCGCCCTTCGAGCACCGCTCCTCGCGCGCGCTCGGAGGCGCGGAGGACTACTTCGCCGTCATCCGCGAGCGCGACGTCCTGCTCCACCACCCTTACGAGTCGTTCGACGCCGTCACCGAGTTCATCGACCGCGCGGCGAAGGACGAGGGCGTGGTCTCCATCAAAATCTGCCTCTACCGCACGGGGCAGAACTCGCCCATCCCCGAGTCGCTCATCGAGGCCGCGCACCAGGGCAAGCAGGTGACGGCACTCGTCGAGCTTAAGGCGCGCTTCGACGAGGAGAACAACATCGAGTGGGCGAAGCGGCTCGAAGAGGCGGGCGTCCACGTCGTCTACGGCGTCATCGGCCTGAAGACGCACTGCAAGGTCGCGCTCGTCGTCCGACAGGAGGGGGGCGGCCTGCGCCGCTACGTCCACGTCGCCACGGGCAACTACAACCCGGTCACGGCGAACTTCTACACCGACCTCAGCCTGCTCACGGCGGACGACGACATAGGCTCCGACGCCACCGACCTCTTCAACTTCCTGACCGGCTTCTCGCGCCAGAAGGAGTACAAGAAGATGCTCGTCTCGCCGGTGGCCCTGCGCGACCGGACAGTCGCGCTCATCCGCCGCGAGGCCGAGCACGCGAAGGCCGGGCGTCCCGCGCGCATCGTCGTCAAGATCAACCGCCTCGCCGACACGCGCGTCATCGCCGCGCTCTACGAGGCCTCGCAGTCCGGCGTCCCCATTGATTTAATCGTGCGCGGCATCTGCATGCTGAAGCCCGGCGTGCCCGGGCTTTCGGAGACGATCACCGTGCGCAGCGTCGTCGGCCGCTTCCTCGAACACAGCCGCGCCTACTACTTCCAGAACGGCGGCGAGGAGGAGCTCTACACGGGCAGCGCCGACTGGATGCCGCGCAACTTCGACCGGCGCGTCGAGACCATCGCCCCCGTCCGCGACGAGCGCCTGAAGAAGTACCTGAAGGACGTGCTGCTCGCCGCCTACCTGCGCGACAACGTGAAGGCGCGCGTGCTCGGCCCCGACGGGCGTTACCGCCCCGTGCCCGTCGAGGACGGCGCCGAGCGCTTCAACAGCCAGCTCTTTTTTATCGACGCCCCCACACCCGAATGAACGTTGAGATGTATTTTTGAGGAGTGTCGCAGATGTCGAATAAGGGATTCCGAACTTTTATCGTGGCGCTGGCCGCGGCGCTGACGCTCACGGCCGGCCTGCCGGTCGCGGGCCAGAGTGATTCGAAACAGGGGAAGCAGGAGAAGGAACAGAAGAAAGAAGAGAAGAAGGAAGAGAAGAAGGAGGCGATGGCGCAGGGCACGCCCGTCTTCTGGCAGGAGCCGACCGACATCGCTTCGCGCAACCTCCTGCTCGGGCCGGGCGGCGAGGAGATGAAGCCCGACCTGAAGCAGATCATCTGGGAGGAGTCGGATCAGGGCGGCTACTCCGTCAAGTGGAAGGTGCGCGACGCCTCGGGCCGGAAGTGGGTCGCCAAGCTCGGCAACGAGGCGCAGCCCGAGACCGTGGCGACGCGCCTGGTCTGGGCCGCCGGCTACCCGACCGAGGTCAACTACCTCGTCCCGTGCGTGCAGATCACGAACGCGCCGAAGCCGCCTTCGAACAAGAGCGTGAAGCGCTGCGAAGGGAAGGGCTTCGCCAACGTCCGCTTCGAGGCGCGCCCCGACAACTACAAGCGGCTCGACATGTGGAGCTGGAATAAGAACCCGTTCGCGGGGACGAAGGAGTTCGCCGGCTTCGTCGTGCTGATGGGGCTTTTGAACAACTGGGACTTGAAGGACGAGAACAACAAGGTCGTCTACGTCCCGACCGACGGCGGCGGCGAGCTGCGCTACGTCGTGAGCGACCTCGGCGCGACCTTCGGCAAGACCGGCGGGCCGATCTCGCACAGCCGCAATGAGCCGGAGAAGTACATCAAGACCGGCTTCCTCGACAAGGTCGAGGGCGGCAACGTCCGTTTCGACTACCACGGGAAGAACATCGGCCTCTTCAACAACATCACCGTCGAGCAGGCGCGCTGGATCGGCGACGTCCTCTCGCAGTTGAGCGAGGAGCAGATCAAGGACGCCTTCCGCGCGGCCAACTACAGCCCCGAAGATGTCGAGGGGCTCGCGCAGGAGGTCATGGGCCGCATCAACGCCCTCCACAGCCTGCCCGCGCCGACCACCGCGTCCGGCACGCCGGCGCCCTGAACGCGGCGTGGTGCCGATTGGCTGACGGGCGCCGCCCCACGCGCGGCGGCGCCCGCCAGACGGTTCGTTTGACCGACGGAGTGTTCCGTGACCGACAGACCCCTCGCCCCCCTCGCGCTTATTCTTCTCCTGTCAGCCGCATCACCTTTATGCCCCGCGCAGCAGCCGGCCGCGCGCGAGGAGCAGGAGACCGTCAAGGTCTACACGGAGGAGGTGCGCCTGCCCGTCGTCGCCTACGACGAGCGCGAGCGCTTCGACCCGACGCTGGCGGCCGAAGACGTGCTCGTGCTCGAAGACGGCGTGCCGCAGCGCGTCCGGAGCGTGCGGCGCGTCCCGGCCAACGTCCTGCTCGTCTTCGACATGGGCGGGCAGGTGACCGCGACCGGGGCGGTCGACGCCACGCGCGAGGCCGCGCTCCGGTTTCTAGGCCGGATGGGAGAGGGCGACCGCGTGGCACTCGTCCAGAACGGCGGACGAAGGGGGGCGGAGCTGCTGCAAGACTGGACGACCGACGCGGCGGCCGCAACGCACGTCCTCCGGACGAAGCTCTTCTCGGCGAACCGCTCGCGCCTGTCGGAGTGCCTGGCGCTGGCGGCCGTGAAGCTGAAGGAGCGGCCCGTCGGGAACACGCACGTCGTCGTCTTCACCGACGGGCTCGAAGCGCAGTCGCGCGACGAAATCCGCTCGGACGAAATCCCGAAGGGGGTCGTGCAAGACCTCGTCGCGGCGCAGGCGAGTGTGCACGTCTTCGGCTTCGCCTCGCTCGTCGGGGAGGTTGTGAAGTACAAGAAGAGCATCTTCAGCGGGGGCGTCATCGACCTCGATTTCCAGATGCGACGCTGGTTCAAGAACTACGGCCTCGCGACGAAGAAGCGCGAGGGGCAACTCCGTGCGCTGGCGCGCGACGCCGGCGGCCGCCTGCTCTTGCCTTCAACGGCCGAAGAGGTGCCGGCGCTGGCGGAGAAGGTCGCGCGCGACGTGGGCGCGGAGTACGTCGTCACTTACACGCCGCTCAGGCCGTTCGGGCGCGAAGGCGGAGGCGAGCCCGAGCGCAGGCACGCCGAGGTGAGCGCGCGCCGCATGGGGCTGCGACTCTTCACGCTGAGGAACGTCGTGACGGCGCCGCAGACGGCAGCAGGTAACAGGCAGTAGGCGAAAGGGAAATGGCAAAAAGCAGATTGCAGGGGAAGGGGTTCACGGTCGCGGTCGCGGTCATCGCGCTCGCGCTGGGGTTCCTTTTGGTGGCGGCGCTGATGCGCGGCTTCGGCTCTTCGGGCAACGCGAACCAGGGCGGCGCGGCCGACCCCACGCGCCCGCAGGCGCAGACGCAACAGCCGGCGCAGGCCGGGCCGCAGGAGAACGCCAACGTGTCCGAGCCGGCGGCGGGGCGGACGCCCGCGCCCGCGCGCGACACTTCGCCGCTCACGCAGGTACTCGGCGACAACCGCACGCCTTCGCAGCCGCGGCCGGGCGGCGAGCCGTCCGACTGGCTGATGACGTTCGCGACGGTGACGGTGCGCCTGACCTTAGCGGCGCTGCTCTCGGCGATGCTCGCGTTCCGCCCGCGGCGGCTCTCGCACGCGGTCAAGCGCAACCCCTTCGTGGCGCAGACGCAGATCCTGATGGCGGTCGTCGCCTCGGCTTTGATGATGGTGGTGGGCGACTCGGCAGCGCGCGCCTTCGGCATCTTCGCGGCGGCCTCGCTCGTGCGCTTCCGCACGAACATCAAAGACCCGAAGGAGATCACGGTGCTGCTCGTGAGCCTCGCCATCGGGCTGGCGACGGGCGTGGGCCGCTGGGAGCTGGGACTCATCCTGACCTTCTTCGTGCTGCTGCTGCTGTGGGGCCTGGAGTACCGCGAGCGCGAACTGGTCACGCGCGCGATGGAGCTGACGGTCAAGACGCGCAACATCGGGACGACGCAGGACGCCCTCCTACACCTCTTCCGCAAGCACGGCTTCGTCGCCGAGTTGCGTATCATCGACCGCCCCGACGCGGAGGGCGAGACCGGCGGCATCGTCTACTTCGTGGACATCGGCTCGCACGCGAGCACAGACCGCCTCAGCGAAGAGCTGCTCGCCGCCGACCCGCGCAACATCGACAGCGTCGAGTGGGATCAGCAGAAGAACACGTCGTACTTCTATCAGTAGGCAGTAGGCGGATGGCTGTAAGGCAGTTAAGACAGAAAGCGCTTTAACGAAACCTGAAAGAATCGGGGGCGGCGAGCTACAAAGCTCGCCGCCCCCGATTCTTTTGAACACTTTCGCTTTCGGCTAACTGCCTACTACTTCCTCCCCGTGAAGACAGTCTCGGCGGCGCCGGCGTGGGCGGTCGCGGGGTGCTCCTGCATGTGGCGGGCGTAGTCCTCGACGAAGGTCTTGAAGTCGCCGTGGCCCCAGGAGGTGTAGAAGTCGTACTGCTTCATCTCGGCGTAGACCTGGTCGTAGCCCCAGCCGTACTTCTCGAAGCGGTAGACCGCGCCCATCGACCCCGTCCGGTGACGCCCGCCCGCGCAGTGGACAAAGAACTTGCCCGTCGAGGGGTCGTCCACCGTCTTCAGGAACATCGCGACCCACTCCGGCCTCGGGTACTCCTTGTCGACCATCGGGATGTTGACGTAGCGCATGCCGAGGGATTCGACGTTGCCGCGCTCGGTCGGCTCGGGCTTCTCCTGGAGGTCGATGACGGTGTGGATGCCGAGCTGCTTGAGCGCCTGTATGTCCTCGATGCCCTTCGGCTCGGCGCCGCGGTAGAAGCGCTCGTCCATCTGCCCGAAGTTCTTGATGCGGACGTTGGGGAACGCGGCGTTCGAGCTGCCCTTCGCGAAGGCCGCGGTCGAAAGCAGGAGAACGGCGAAGAAGGAAACGGCGACGTTGCGCAGAGGATTACCGTTAAAATTCATCATCAAACTCTCCGTGTGTCTCAAAGGATGCCGCAGGGGGTGTTAACGTATCTCGTCGGCCGCAACCTTTGATTCGCGGGCACCCCCCTTAGTTGTACCCGCTTTGCCCGACGACGATACACAGACAGAGCGATTTGACCGTCCTGTTTCCCGCGCACAGTGTACCAGAACGATGAAGCATTCTTGCCCGAAATGTCGCCCTTAAAAACGCCGGGCGGGACGGCCGCTACGTCTTCCCCGCCTGTTGCGCTAACTGGTTTTTGAGCCAGGTGATGATCACTTGAATCTTCTGCGGCGAGAGGTCGCGCGTGACGGGCATCCTGTGCGGTGCCTCGAAAGGCAGAGACATGGCGGAAAGGAGTTTTTGCAGGTTGGCCTGAACCACCGTGAGGTCGGTCAAGTCCATGATCTCTTTCATGCCCGGGTAGATGCGCATGTACTCGTCGAAGATGGGCTGCACCTGCCCCTCCCAGGTGGGGTCGGTCATGCCCGCGTTCGCGTACGGCGCCCAGACCAGAAGCCCCGCGGGCGGAATCCGTGAGGCCAGAATCCCGCCGTTCAAATTCGCCCACGGCCCCGTCAGGACGTAGCACAGACTGTCGAGCTGTTGCCGCGCGTCCGGGATGTCGAGATTGGTGGGAGTGTTGACGTTGAAGCTGGCGAGGCCGTTCTGGTCGGTCACGGCGGTGCCGGAGCCGTCGCCCTGGATGGAGAGCGAGTCGGGCGTGCCCTGCGTTGACTCGGCGGTGAGGCCGAGCGTCTGGTTCGGGAGGGGCTTGCCCCACTGGAAGGCCTGCACGCCGAAGGAGAAGCTTTCGCCGCCCACGACGCGGGCCGTGAACGGCGAGATGTTGGCGAACATGCCGCTGCTGTGTTCGGCCAGGATGAGCTGCCAGGCCCCGCCGCTCTGTTTCAGCTCGACGCCGGCCCGCATCGCCTCCAGCTTCTGGCTCTGCCCCTGCGTGAGCGACACGTCGACGACGCCGCCCTGGGTCTGGTTGGTCGCGTCCGTGAACTCGAACGGCTTCGGCTGCAAGACCTCCTCGGTCTTCCCGTCCGCGGCCACGATCACGGCGCGCAACTGCCCGACCTGGCGCGGCGGGCCGGCGAAGCTCGCCAACTGAATCGAGTTGGCGAGGTCGAGGCTGAGCCTCCGATTCGCCGCGTCGAGCTGGAAATTGCACGCCTGAAATTGGAGCGGGGGGAGCGGGGCGGCGGCCCGTCTCTTCGCCCCCTTCTGCACCTCGAACTCGGCGTGGGCCGGCGGCGCGCTCTCGACGTGGGCCGCGCTGCGGAGGCCCGCGGCCTGCGCCGCGGCGGCCGGCAGCAGGCGACGGCGCACGAACTGCACGGGGTCGCCGTTCATGCGCGGCCCAATCGAGCCGACCAACGTCCCGAAGCCGGAGGTCGGGTCGTCCGGGTCGGCGAAGAAGTAGCTCCCGACGGCGAAGCGGATGGCGAGCTGTGAGTTCTGCGTCGCGTCGCGCAGCAGCTTGAGCGCCTTCACGTCGTCGGCCTTCGTCCACTGCACAGAGTTCAGGGTCGAGACGAAGACGGCGCCCGCGCGGCTGCCCCCGGCGTTGCCCTTCGGCACGGGCGAGCGCGTCCACATGTCCTGCAGGTTGCATGGTTCGAGCGCGCCCTGGAAGCCCGAGCCCGCGGCGGTCTTGAGACTGACGGCGACGCCGATCACCTGTGAGAGGCTCTGGTCGTCGGGGTCGAGGTCGACCAGCTTCCCGGCCGCGGGCTTCGAGAGGGTCGTGACCGGGGCGCCGACCAGCTTGCCGTCGTCGCCCGCGGCCTGCACGCCCGTGACCTTGCAACTGTCGAACTTGAAGAGCGCGATGCCGTTCGGGTTCCAACCCGGGTCGGGGACGGGCGCGCTCGGGTCGTAGTTGTCGAGGTCGTTGTTGATGGTCGAGACGTTGGTGAAAAAACGACCGGTGAAGTTGATGCGCGGCCAGTCCAGGTAGCTCATCGGTCTCTCCTTTGTGTGAAGACGCCCGTCGAAGTGCTATCGTCCGGCGGTTCCGCCGGGCGCGGATTTCAGCTTGAACGTGTCGATGATCTTCACCTTCAGTTTGTCCCCGTCGATTTCGGGCTTGTCGAACCCGACGACGTAAGCCGTCAGTTCATCGGCGGTGAGGCGAATCCTGATGAACCCTTTGAAGCCTTCGATCCGCGCGGCCCCGCCCGCCTCATTGTTGTGGCCGTTGAAGGCCAGGCACGTCGCCAGGTACCAGCCGAAGGTGACGCAGGTCATCAACAGTCCGACGAGGCCGGCGGCGAGGCACGAGAGCATCGCCGGGAACTGCGGGAAGTTGAGGGACGACACGTGGCTCGTCAGGTAGTTCGAGACGGACGGCAGCAGCGCCTGGTCTGAAGGGAGCAGGAACGGGACGTAGAGCAGCCACGCGCCGTAGACCATCCAGACCAACGCCAGCCAGTACGCGTGCCGCTTAACCAACCACGTCCCGAGCGCCATGAAGACGAAGACGGAGACGGCCGTCACCGCGAACGACGCCCAGCTCCCCCGAACGACGAGCAGGAAGGGCACCGACAGTTGCAGGACGGCGTGCCAGAATCCGAAGAACCCGAAGAGGACTTTGCCGCCGGCCTTTTGGAGTTTGCCGCCCGTCGAGATGGCGAAACCGACCAGCCCGAGCAAGACCGTCAGGGCCGTCAGCGCGAACGTGATGTCCGAGATGAGGTAGGGCACCCGGTTGTACCTCCCGAAGTACCAGAGCGACGAACCCGACGCGGCGACGGCGAAGCCCACCAGCCCCCAGACGGGCCAGTAGTCGTACCAATGCACGCGCCTGCTGTATGCCTGATTGAAGAGCCACCCGGAGTAGAGAAAGCTTTCGACCACGGCGCAGGCCCCCCAGACGAGCGAGACGAGCACGAGCATGCTGCACCCGAAAGGCGTGATCCGGGAGCCTTCGATGGTGAACATGAAGTTATACATCCCGTAACACAGGCCCAGGGCGGCGAAGGCCAGCAGAATCCAGAACGGCCAGAACTTCTTCGAGACGGCTATATCGAGGAGCGACAGTTTGTTTTGCCCCTTCTCCTTACTGCTCTCCTTGAACATGCCGCTGGAGTAGATGACCGCGCCCGTGATGGCGAGGATGGAGAACAGCAGCGCGGAGACCCAATAGAAGTACCCCTCCGGCCTCGTGTCCGCGTCGGCGCCCCAGAAGTATGACTGCACCTGCGGGGTGGGCTGCGGGGTGGGCAGTAGCTGCACCGTCGGCTCTATCTTCCCGCACGTAACCCCCATGACTTTGTCGAAGAGTGGGAAGCAGGCCACGACCTGCCGGCTGCTCTGCGGCACGGTCGCGCCGAAGTAGACGATGAACGCGAGGATGAAGCCGAGCAGCCAGACGTAGCCACCCGTCATCAGGTTCCAGAATTTGAGAATCTCATCGCCCACGGCCCGCCGCGACTTCTCTTTGGCGGGGAAGAGCGCCTGCTCCTCGACCTCGCCGACGTCCGTCTGCGAAGGGTGCATGAAGGCCCCGCCGATGCCCGCGACGACCGAAGCGTAGTTGTCGGCGCTCGGCCTCTTCGCGTGGCCGTGGCCCGCGTCCGGCCCCCAGTACCTCGCGTAGTGATGCACGTCCCCCGAGAGGTCGAGGCGGCAACTGCCCGGGGTGAACTTCCCCGCGCGCCGCTTCAGGAACGGGCGTTGGAGTTTGAGGGCCTTGAACTCTTCCACCAGCGGCGAGTGGGGATCGGCGTACTTGCCGAAAACGGTCGTCGGCTGCGAGGTGGCGACGATGAGCTTGCGCGGGTTCGTCTTCTCCTTGAGCCGTTGGAAGAACTTCCGCTGGCGGAAGTCCATGTCGCCGTTCTCGGTGTCGAAGCCCCAGAACCACCAGTCGTGCGGGAGTTGGAGGGCGATGTAGCTGGCCTCCTGGCAACGCATGAAGGTCGGGAGACACAACAGCGGTTGGCGCTCGTCCGGCGCGACATCCTCTCCGGTGGACGGCCTGCGGAACTGCCGGTTGAACCCGTCGAGCGCGTCGTAGTAGTCGTGGTTGCCGGGGATGCCGAAGATCGGGTGGCGGTGTCCCGCCTCCGCCTCGGCCCGGCCTTTCTTGTGCAGGTCGCGATAGGCCCACCAGAAGGGGGCTTGGAATCGTTCGGCGAGGGTCGCGTAGTCCGAGATGTGATAGCTGGTGTCGCCGCCGACGAAGAGGAACGCGCCGCGCGGGAGCACCGTCCGCTTTAACTCGCGCAGCTTCGCGCGGTGCTCGTCATTCTCGACGAACTTGACTGCGGCCTTCTCTTCGTCGATCAGCTCGCGCGTCTGCCGCGGCGTGCCGTCTTCCCAGTCCGTCGGCGCGTCCACCCAGAGGTCGCTCATAAAGAGGTAGGCGAGGGAGTAGAGGGCCATCTGGCCGTCGCCGGAGTCGGCCAGGTAGTCGAACCAGAACTCGCCGTCCTCCGTGTGCGAAGTGAAGTTGATCGGCTCGATGTCTATCTCCGCGGGCTCGCGCGTGGCCGTCCCCGTGAACGAGTAGACCCGCGTGGACATCCAGTCGCGCGCGTCGAGCTTGCCCTTGAAGGCGGCGTAGAGCGCGATGTACTTGAGGTTGGCGATCAACTGCCGGCCCAGCAGCCAGGCCACCGGCCTTTCGAACTCGCCCTCGGTCTGAGGCTTCTCGCGGATTTCCTTCGGAGGTTCTGTCATATGTTTAGCTTCGGCTTTCATGCCCGGGCGGGAGGTGGGACGCGGCCCGGGCGCCTGCTCAGAAACTGTTGACGACGGCCTCCGCGATGCGCTCGGAGATGGCCGAGATGGTCATCACGGGGTGGAAGCCGATGGCGGTCGGGATGACGGAGCCGTCCGCGACGAAGAGGCCGGGGTGCCCGTGGACTTCGCCGTCCACCGAGACCACGCCCGCCTCCGGCGAGTCGGAGAGGTGACAGCCGCCGAGCGAGTGGACGGTGATGATGCGGCGGAAGATGCTCCACGAGATGAGCGGCGCGTAGGTGCCGCCGTAGATGCCCGCGACCTCGCGCATGGCCGCGTCCTGCCTTCCGATGAGCGCGCTGTTCTCGCGCTCGTAGTCCCACTCGATGTCGATCCCGCCGTTCTTCAGGCGGATCATGCCGTTGGCGTTGTCGCGCCCGATGGCGAAGAGGTTGGTCATGCGCGCGGGGTCGCCCGCGTTCGGGCCGGGGCGCTTGGACGGCTTGCTCAGAAGCCCCTTCTTAAAGGCGAGCGGCGTCAGCCAGTTCATCAACGGATACAGGAGGGAGGCGAAGGGGCGCACCCACTTGCCGTCGCCCTGGCCCAGCGAGGCGATGACCTCCATGACGGCCTTGTTGAAGGTCGGCGCGGCCATCGTGAACTGCGGCGCCACGTCGAAGTAGCGGATGACGGAGGTGACGTCGGTGCCGACCCACGGTTGCAGGTCGGTCTTGCTGTTCTGGATCGAGCCGAGGAAGTCGCCGTTGCCGGAGTAGCCGTGGCCGAGGCGTCTGCTCAGGTTGGGCAGCGTGCGGTACACGTCGCGGCAGCGCAGGAGGATTTCGTTCGTCCCGAGCGTGCCCGCCGACAGCACCACGCGCCGGCCCGTGACGCTGGACTCCGCGCCGCCGGCGACGTCCTTGTAGTGCACGCGGTAGCCTGCGCCGTCGGGCTCGATGCGCGTGACGTGGCTGCCCGGCCGGACGCGCGCCCCGAGGCTCTCCGCCCGCGCGAGGTAGTTGAAGTCGAGCGTGTTCTTCGCGCCGTACTGGCAGCCGAACTCGCACTCGGCGACGAGGCGGCAAGGCTCGCGCCCGTTCTCGGCCGGCCCGCCCCACTTGACGGCCATGTCGGGGTCGAAGACCGAACGACCCATCTTCTCGGCCGCCGCGCGGTAGACGTCGCGCTTGACGAGTTTGACCTCGGGCGGGATGGGCGCGATGTCGAGCGTCTTTGCGACCTTGTCGTAGTAAGGGTCGAGGCTCTGGCGGTTAATCGCGCGGGGCCAGCGCGGGTCTTCGAAGACGACCGCGTCGGGCCGGATGTGGATGTTGGCGTAGACGAGCGAGCCGCCCCCGACGCCGCTCGCGACCACGGCGGCGATGCCCGAGAAGAAGCGGATGTCGTAGAGACCTTTCGACTCTGCGCGCTTGGGGTAGCGCCAGAAGAGTTTGTCCACGTCGCGCACGTCGCGCGGGAACTCGCCCGGCTTGTAGCGCTTCCCGCGCTCGAGCACGAGGACGGACTTGCCGGCCTCCGCCAGCCGCAGCGCGTTGATGGAGCCGCCGAAGCCGGAGCCGATGACCACCGCGTCGTAATGCCCGTTTGTGTCACTCATGCGTCTCTCCCAGCCCGAGCCCGTAGCGGCCGGGCGCGATGATGTTGTGCGGGTCGATGGCGGACTTCATCGCGTCTAACATCCGCCGGAACTCGGGCGCGCCGTCCAGCATGTGCGGGCCGTGCGCGATGCTCGTGCGGTACTGCGGATAGCCCGCGCGCAGGGTCTCGGCGGCCAGCTCGCGGTAGAGGGCCTGCGCGCGCTCCGTCTCCTCCGGGTTCGTCCGGTCGTAGAAGATTTCGATCAGGCCGAGGACGCTGCGCGGGTTGATCATGATGAGCGAGCAGGACCAGTCGAACCCGTGCCGGTGGAAGGCGGGCACGCACAGGCGCACCAGCTCATCCACGCGCCCGCCCGTGAGCGGCGAGACGACGGCCAGCCAGATCAGCCCGGCGTTGTCGCGGGCCGGGTCGATGTTCGAGGTCGGGCGCGGGCCGCGCGACTTGAAGTAGGCGAAGCCGACGATGTAGTCGCCCGGCACGCCCTTCAGAATCGGGTAGACGTGCGGGATGACCTGGAGCTTCTCCAGGGAGGAGTTGGTCACCTTGCTCAGCAGCGGGGCGAAGGGGCCTTCGGGGTTCTTCTGCCAGAACCGGAGCAGCCGCTGCATCACGCCGAAGCTCGTGTCGTTGAGGAAGGTGACGCGGCCGCTGCGCGACAGCTCCTTCTTGATGAGTTTCTTGCTGACGCGCACCTGCGCGTGCGTGCCGTAGATGCCGCCGCTGATCGTCCACGGCGCGACCTTCAGGCGGCGGCGCAGGCCCGCGCGCGTCTCGTCGGAGAGGTAGGTGCCGCCGTCGAGCAGGTCGTAGGGGTACTGCATCATCTGGGCCATGAAAAGCACGTCGTTGACCATGTGGACGTTGCTCTGGAGCACGCGGTCGAGCGCGAGGCGGCGGATGGAGTCGACGGCCGCCGGCAGGTTCCTTTCGTCCTCGACCTCGCAGATGAAGCAGGTGAAGCCCTCCGGCTCGGGCAGCAGCCAGACGCCCGCCTTCGTGACGATGCCGAAGTTGGACTGGCTGAAGAGCCCCTCGATGTAAGGCCCGCTGCCCCACTTGTGCGTGTGCCAGGTGAGGGAGTTCTCCGGCCCCGCGCCCGTGCGGACGACCTCGCCGCTGGCGAGCACCACTTCGAGCCCGCAGAGGTGGCCGAAGTGATCCCAGTAGGGCGTGTAGCCGACGCCGCGTTCGAGCGCGTTGCCGACGACGCTCCCCTCGGTCGTCGAGTCGGTGCTGTCGACCCAGAGTTTGATGTTGCGCTCTTTGAGGTGGTCGTTGAGCTGCTTCTGCGTCACGCCCGGCTCGACGACGGCGTAGGCGAGCTCCTCGTTGACCTCGATGATCCTGTTCATCCGCTCCAGGATCATGATGACGGCGCCCTCGCGCAGGCCCTGCGTCGCGCCGTAGCCCCAGTTCTTCCCCTTGCTGTAGGGCCAGACGGGCAGCCCGAACTCGTTGGCGACCTGCACCACGCGCGCGACCTCGGCGGTGCTCGAAGGGTAGACGACCGCGGCGCAGAGCCGCTGCCAGGTGCTCGTGTCGCGCGAATGGCTCTCGACCTCCTCGGGGCTCGTCAGCACGTGGGCCTCGCCGACGACCTCGCGGATTCTCCTGACGGCCTCCTGCAACGAATCTTCCATGTGACGCTCCCTTAGCGCGTAGGGGGGCGGGCCGAACGGCGTTCGGTCGAGCGGTTCGGCCCGCCCCGGACGTTCAGGCGGGCGGGGCGGAAAGGTGCCCTGCTGGGGCCGGCGCGCCGGTCAGGCGCCGGCCCCTTCGAGGTGGTGGAGGATGAACGGGTACACGTCCTCGGCCGCGTTCTTGCCGTAGATGCAGTCGATGTGCCCGTAGCCGGGGATGACGTGGCGCGTGTAGAACTTGCTGCCGTTCGTCTCGCCGAGGAGCTTGACGGTCTTCTCCGTGCTCTCCGGCAGGAAGCAGTTGTTCTCGGCGCCGTGGATGAAGGAGATCGGGATCGCCAAACGGTCGAGGTGATTCATGTAGACCTCCTCGCCTTTGGCCGAGACGAGGTGCCCCTTGCGGACGAGCGCCGCGAGGTGCTCGAACGAGGTCGTGTTGGCGATGCCGAACATCTCGTGCAGGGCCTCGTGCGTGGCCTCGTTGAGCTGGTCGTGCTCGTAGAGGTTCGAGTACATGAAGGTGATGCGGTGGCAGGTGGCGTTGTTGCAGCGCTCCTCCAGCTGCATCGGCATCACGTCGAGGGCGCGGTCGTAGAGCTTCTCGTACCACTTGGCGTCCTTGTCGACGTAGGCGTTGAGCGAGTCCACGCCGAGCGCGCCGAGCACCGAGGGCATGTGCAGCCCCGTCTTGATGCGGGTCATGACCGGCGCGACGATGTTGGTCGCGATCTGCGAGCAGACGGCCGAGCGCACGCCCTTCAGCCCCGCCAGCATCGCCATGAAGAAGGTCGTCGAGCCGAAGCAGTGGGCGACCATCTGCACGCTGTCGGCGCCGGTCACCTCCAGCACCTTCCGGACGGCGGCCGGGTAGTCCTGCGTCGCGATCTCGTCGCCCGAGAACTGCGTCTTCGAGGAGGGGAGGTCGATGCTGGCGCGGTAGTCGAGCAGCCAGACGTCGAAGCCGTGCGCGTAGAGGTATTCGAGGAGGTTGGTCTCGATGGTGTCGATGGAGAAGATGAGGCTGGAGACGCCGAGGCCGTGCGAGAGGATGACCGGCCCCTTCTTCCCGCCCTGGTAGCGCGTCAGGCGCAGCTGGACGTCGTCGCCCGTGGTGAAGAAGTGCACCTCGGGCGCGCTGACGCGCAGCGGCCGACGCTTGCGCGGCGGCGCGGTCGGGTCGAAGACGTTCGGCTTGAGGAGGATGCCGCCGTAGGTGTCGAAGAGCGCCTTCGAGAAGTGGCGGCCGAACTTCGCCGTGTACTCGAGGCGCTGCTTGAGGTTGGCGGCGTTCAAGACCTGCATGGTCGTCAACTGGCGCGCGAAGTCGTCGGGCGAAATCCGCAGGATGCCCTTGCCGACGACGGGGCCGCTGTCGTCCGCGCCCTCGTAGACGGTCGTGTAGAGCGTCGTCGTGTCGGCCCAGAGGTCGGCGCCGACGCTCGTGTTGTCGTGCACCACCTTGAAGCCGTGGAAGAAGTAGCCCTTCCCGGTCTCGTCGGTCAGCTTCATGCGGTAGCGCATGTTGGTCGTGTCGACGTGGTCGGGGTCGACGGTGAAGAGGTTGAAGGTGCCCTCGGTGACCGTCAGCGGGCGGGGCGAGAGCGCCGGGCACTTGACGGTGCCGGCCATGTGGTACTCGTGCGCGGGGTCGGCCATCGCCCGCTCCAAGTCCTGCGTCGAGATGGTCAGGACGAATTCGAGCGTCGAGTCCTCCTCGCGCCCCAGCTCGGCCGCCGCCTGATAGTCGTCCTTCTGCCTGGTCGAGAAGTAGCCGTGCATCCGCTCGGTGAACTGCACGCCGACGTGCGCGGCTTGCGGCTGCGCGACGACGGGCTTGAACTCGTAGTCAATCGTCCAGCCGCGATCCTGCGCCATCAGCACGCAGCAACGCTCGGCCAGCGCCGAGATGGTCAGCAAGGGGTTGACGCCGAGCGAGCGCGGGACGACCGCGCCGTCGCTCACGTAGAGGCCCTCGTACACGTCGCCGCCCGCGGCCCCCGAGAAGACCTGCCCCTTGTGGTTGACCACGCCCGCCTCGGCGCTCGTCGCCATCCGGCACCCGCCGAGCGGGTGGACGGTGATGAGGTCTTTCTTGAAGGGCTTGCTCCAGATGGGGTCTTTGACGTAGGTGCCGCCGAGCGGGCGCGTGGCGTCTTCGAGCAGGTCGTTGGCCGTCTCGAAGATCGGCTTCGAGCCGACGCCCGGCCAGCCGATGCGGAGCCGGTCGTCTTCGAGGTACATGCGCCCGTCGCTGTCGTCGTGCGCCATGATGAGGTAGGTCTGCGTGTTGCGGGCCGCGCCGTGGTAGGGGCCGCGGACGAGGCTCTCCAGCTCGCGCCGCTTCTCGTTGACGAAATCGACGAGGCCGCTGTCGGTGTCCACCCCGACGGCCGCCGAGACCGCGGCCAGCCCCGCGGGGAGCGTCGGCCCGAGCGCGCCCGGCACCGCGCCCTCCTCGACGACCATCCCCGCGTCGAGGTTCTGCTTCTCGCGCGCGTCGATGATGCCGGTGATGGTCGGCCCGACCAGCTCGCGCCCCTCGGGCGGGTGCTGGCCGAAGCCGACGCCGTTAATCTCCTGGTCGTTGTTGTAGCCGAAGGCCAGCACGTCGCCGTTGCCCGTGAAGCCCTCGCCCAGCGCGTCCGAGAGCGGGAGCCCGGCGGCCTTCGAGCGCAGCAAAATCTCGGTCGAGCCGAGCGTGCCGGCCGACAGCACGACGACGTCGGCGGTGACGAACAGCTCCGGCGCGTCGAACTTCTCGCGCCCCTCCTCGACCAGCTGGTAGTGAACCACCCAGCGGTCGTTCTCGCGCCCCAGGCGGCGCACGGAGACCTGCGTGTAAATCTCGGCGCCGTGGTTGCGGGCGTCGGGCAGGTAGTTCATGAGGGTGGTGTTCTTCGCGTGGTAGTTGCACCCGGTCACGCAGTCGCCGCAGAGCTTGCAGGCGTGCTGCTCGACGCCGACGTGGTTGACGCCGCCCTCCGGCTCGTCGAAGGTGACGTTGATGGGCGGCCGGTAGAAATTCTCGCCGACGGCGCGGGCGGAGGTTTCGAGCGCGGTCAGCTTCGGCAGGTTGTACCTCTCGGGGAGCGGCGTCGGCCTGAGCATCTCGACGGCGCGGCGGTAGCCGTCCTCGATGAGCGTGTTGAGGTCGGCGCGCACCTCCTGCGGCCAGCGCGGGTCGTCGAAGACGCGCGGCTCGGCGCGCAGGACGACGTTGGCGTTGACGAGCGAGGTGCCGCCCAGGCCGCAGCCGAGGAAGACGTTGATCTCCTCGTTGACGCGGAAGTCGTAGAGGCCGTGGTGCGAGCCGACGTGGCCGGCGGGGAAGTCGGCCTGCATCTGCTGCACCGCCTCCGGCTCGGTGTCGGGGTATTCGCCGGGCTGAAATTCCTTGCCGCGCTCCAGCAGGCAGACCCGTCTTCCGGCGCGCGCGAGGCGTGAGGCCGAGATGCCGCCGCCGTAACCGGAGCCGACCACCACGACCTCGTAGTGATCCTTGATCTGGCTGATGGGGGATGATAAGCGAGCCATGGTGTTCGTCCTTTCGGTGGTTGAGCAAATGGTCGGAGGCTAGGTTGAGTCGGCGGAAGAGGGCGGACGAAGCGCGCCGCCTGTCGGGGCTTCATCGCACCCTACCTTCTCGACTCGCGCCTGATGAATGTCCCCGGGAGTAACGTTTTCGGGCCGGCGTCCGCGGGCCGGCACCGGGCGGCAGTTTGAAAGCGGCGACTGTGAGAAACCTGTTAAGTACAAACCGAACCGAAGAGCGCTAGAAAATTAATCCTAATCGCCCCGCATGTCAACATTCATTTCAGAGCCGCAAAACGTTGACACGGCGTCCGCGCGGAATTATCTTGCCAGCGCGCCGCCCTACTTTCGGAGAGAACTCGCCGCCGCCGCTTTTTCAACCGCCCTGCCCGCCGTAAGTCGCGGACGCGCGCCTCAACGCGTTTCATGCACGGAGGAGTAGCGAGATGGCTTCGCCCCCGCAGTTCGAAGACGACATCTTCATCAGCTATGCCCACATCGACAACCAGCCGCTGGCCGAAGGGCTCGAAGGGTGGATCGCGACGCTGCACGAGCGCCTGCGCATCCGGCTCGAACAGTTGACGGGTGAGCGGGTCAGGCTCTGGCGCGACCCCAAGCTGCAGGGCAACGACGTCTTCGCCGAGACGCTCATCGCGCGCCTCTCGAAGTCGGCCCTGCTCGTCGCCGTCATCTCGCCGCGTTACGTCAAGTCCGAGTGGTGCCTGCGGGAGCTGAGCGAGTTCTGCCGGCGCGCCGAGTCGTACGGCGGACTCACCCTCGGCGACCGCTCACGCGTCTTCAAGGTCGTCAAGTTCAACGTCCCGCTCCAGGAGCACCCGCCGCAGTTGCAGGGCATGCTCGGCTACGAGTTCTACGAGTACGACGCGGCGCGCGACCGCGCGCGCGAGTTCAGCCCCGACGTGCTGCCCGCGCGCGACATCCGCTACTGGGAGAAGCTCGACGACCTCGCCTACGACATCAAGGGGATGATCGAGACGATGCGCCGGGCGGGCGACGCGCCGGCGCTCGCGCCCACGCTGCCGCCCGCCGGCGGCCCTTCGAAGACCGTCTACCTCGCGGAGACGACCTCCGACCTCGGGGCCGAGCGGGATTTAATCAAGCGCGAGTTGCAGCAGCGCGGCCACGTCGTCCTGCCGGACAGGGAGCTGCCGCTCAGGGGGGGCGCCCTGCGCGAGGCGGTGCGCGAATACCTCGGCCGCAGCGAACTCTCCGTCCACCTGCTCGGCGCACACTACGGCATCATCCCGGAGGACGAGGGCAGGTCGCTCGCCGAGATTCAGAGCGAGCTGGCCGGGGCCTGTGGCGAAGGACTCCGCCGCATCGTCTGGATGCCCGTGGGCTTGGAGGCGCGCGACGAGCGGCAGCGCGAGTTCGTCAACGGCCTCTGCCTCGGCCTGACCCTGAACGGGCACGGCAAGGCGGAGGTCTTGCAGACGAGCCTCGAAGACCTCAAGCAGCTGATCGGGGAGAGAGTCGCCGACCAGCCGAAGCTCTCGGCCACCCTGCTGGACGGCGACCCGGAAGGCGGCGGCGGCCCGGCGAACGTCTACCTGATCTGCGACCGCGAAGACATCGACGACGTCCGGCCGGTCGAAGACTGTCTCTTCGAGCAGGGCCTGAACGTCGTCACGTCGGCGGTCGAGGGCGACGAGGCCGCGCTCAGGGAGGATCACAGGGCGAACCTCATCGAGTGCGACGCGGTGATGACCTACTACGGGCGCGCCAACGACATCTGGCTCCGCATGAAGCAGCGCGAGCTGCAGAAGGTGGCGGGCTACGGGCGGACGAAGCCCCTGCTGGCGAAGGCCATCTACATCACCGGCCCCGCGACCCCTTCGAAAGAGCGCGTCCGCGACCAGGAGTCCCTCGTCATCAGGAACTTCGACCGCTTCTCGCCCGACTGCCTGCGGCCTTTCGTCGAAAGGGTCACGTCGGGGAAAGGAGCCAGAGGATGACCCCCGAAGGCTTAACCACGAGCGCCGAGACGGCCACGCCCGTCAACCCCTTCCCGGGCCTGCGCGCGTTCGAGTTCGACGAGAGCCACCTCTACTTCGGGCGCGACGGGCAGAGCGGCCAGCTCATCCGCAAGCTCGCGGCCACGCGCTTCGTGGCGGTCGTCGGCACCTCGGGCAGCGGCAAGTCTTCGCTCGTGCGCGCGGGCCTTCTGCCAGACCTCTACGGCGGCTACATGGCGAGCGCCGGCTCGCACTGGCGCGTCGCGCTGCTGCGCCCGGGCAACGACCCGCTCGGCAACCTCGCGCGCGCGCTGAGCGCCGAAGACGTCTTCGGCTCCGACATCGAGGAGAACGCGCGCATCCAGGCCGCCATCACCGAGGCGACGCTCCGCCGCGGCGGGCTCGGCCTCGTCGAGTCGGTCGCGCAGCAACGCATGCCCTCGAACGAGAACCTGCTCGTCGTCGTCGACCAGTTCGAGGAGCTGTTCCGCTTCGCGAGGGTTTCGGGGAGCGAGCAGTATCGCTACGAGGCCGCGGCCTTCGTCAAGCTGCTCTTGGAGGCCGCGCGCCAGCGCGGGCACGCCGTCTACGTCGTCATCACGATGCGCTCGGACTTCCTCGGCGACTGCTCGCAGTTCTGGGACTTGCCCGAGGCCATCAACGAGGGCCAGTACCTCATCCCGCGCATGACGCGCGACCAGCGCGAGGAGGCCATCGCCGGCCCCGTCGCCGTCTGCGGCGGGCGCATCGAGCCGCGCCTCGTCAACCGCCTGCTCAACGACGTGGGCGACAACCCCGACCAGTTGCCCATCCTTCAGCACGCGCTCATGCGCACGTGGGAGAGTTGGAAGGACGACCACGCGGAGGGCGAGGCCTTAGACCTGCGCCACTATGAATCAATCGGCACGATGGCGGGGGCTTTGTCGCTCCACGCCGACGAGGCGTTCGAAGAACTTTCGGGCGAGCGGCGCCGCCTCGCGGAGAAGTTCTTCAAGGCACTCACGGAGAAGGGCGAGGACAACCGCGAAGTCCGCCGCCCGACCGTGCTCGGCGACCTCTGCGTGCTGTCGGGCGCGAGCCTTGAAGAGGCCGCGGCGGTCTTGGAAGTCTTCCGCCGCGAGGGGCGTTCGTTCCTGACGCCGCCCGCCGACGTCGCGCTCGCCGCCGACTCGCTCATAGACATCTCGCACGAAAGCCTCATCCGCAACTGGAAGCGCCTGAAGGAGTGGGTGGACGCGGAGTCGCAGTCCGCGCAGATTTACACGCGCCTCGCGCAGACCGCCGTGCTCTACGAGCGCGGGCAGGCCGGACTCTGGCGCGACCCGGACTTGCAGCTCGCGCTCGACTGGCGCGAGCAGACCCGGCCGACCGCGGCGTGGGGCCAGCGCTATCACCCCGCGTTCGACTCCGCGATGAGATTCTTAGACGAGAGCGTCGCCGCGCGCGACGCCGCGCTCCTCGCCGAAGAACAGAAACGCCGCCGCGAGGTCAAACGTGCGCGCGTGACGGCCGTCGTCTTCTTCCTCCTCTTCATGCTCTCGCTCGTCGCCTCCGCCTTCGCCTACAACAAGAGCATCCAGGCGCAGGCGGCGCTCGACGAGGCGCAGAGGGCGAACGCGCAGGCCCAGACCGAACGCGCGCGCGCCGTCGCCGAGCGCGACCGCGCCAACGAACAGTCCGACAACGCGCAACGCAACGAGCAGAAGGCCAAAGAGGCCGAAGACGAAGCGCTGAAGAAACAGAAGGAGGCCGAAGCCTCCAAAGCCGAAGCCGAGAAGCAGGCCGGCATCGCACAACAAAACTTCCATCAGGCCGAGGTCGCCCGCCTCGAAGCCGACAAGCAACGAAAATCTGCCGAGGCCGCGGCGACGCGAAACCGCCAACTCCTTTACGTCTCGGACATAAACCTCGTGCAGCGAGCTTACTTGGACAGCAACTTTGCGCGCGGCCGCGAGCTGCTCGCCGCACACTCGCCCTTGAGCGGCGACGCGCCCGGCTTCGAGTGGTTCTACCTCTGGCACGTCTTCAACGGGGAGACGGACACGTTCGCCTCGGGCAAGGCTGTCGAAGACATGGCCCTCTCGCGCGATGGCAGCACGCTTGTCATCGACAGGGTGAATGACTGCGAGCTGTGGGACGTGAACACACGCCGGATGCTTGGTTCGATGAAAATGGGTATACCTGTATTCGCCATCTCGCCCGATGGCAAGCGCTTCGCCTTCCAGGAACCCGAGACGCATAACTTGAAAATAGTGGATGCCGTTTCACACGGCGAACCAGTGACGCTTAAAGAAAGGGCGGAAGGAATCACCTCTCTCGCCTTCTCGCCGGACGGCAGGACGCTCGCCGCCGGGGACGAACAGCACAAGGTCGAGGTGTGGGACTTAGTGGCGCGAGATAAAAGAGCCGTGTTCGAGCACACGAGCTTCGTCCGCTCCGTCGCCTTCTCGCCGGACGGTGGGACGCTCGCCACCTCTGAGATTAACGGCACCCTGCGGCTGTGGGATGTAAAGACAAATAAGCAACTCTGCTCCCTCTCCGGCCAGGAGAAAGTTTTTCGCTACCCGACCTTCTCACCCGACGGCAAGAATCTCTTCGCGAGCGTCATGCAGGATGGCTCCATACGACAATTGGAAGTGACGTCCTGCAAGGAACAATTTACGTTCGACGGTACGGGCAGTTACGTCTCTTCTTTCGCCCTCTCGCCCGACGGGCGAACGCTCGTCGCCAATTACGGAGTCAACGACATTACGGTCTGGGATGTAAGCTCGCGCCGGAAAAGCGCTGTGCTCAAAGCCCACGAAGATAATATTACCGCCGTGACCTTTTCGGGCGACGGCAGGACGTTCTTGACCGGGAGCCAGGACGGGACGGTCAAGGTTTGGGACGTAGCAGCGCACGTTCGCGAGCAGTCGCTGCTTGAGGGAGGCGGAGGTGGGATCGAGTCTATCCTCTTCTCACCCGACGGGAAAAGGATCACGACGGCCAGCCACGACGCGGTCGGGTCGTGGGACGCCGAGACGCATCAGGCGCTGGGTACGCACACCCTTAAGCACGATGGGGCGATCTATTCCACCGTGCTTTCGCCGGACGGCAGGCTGGTCGCCACGGTCGGCGATTCTCCACCCGTCAAACTATGGGACGCGGTCGCGGGGAAGGAGCTTGCTACGTTGGCAGGGTCGGAGGGCACGGTCTTGACCGTTGCCTTTTCGCCAGACAGCCGGTGGCTCGTCACAGGCGGTAAAGACGCCACCGTGAGGCTGTGGAACGTGGCCTCGGCCAGCCCGGTGAAAGAACGCAGGCTCACCCGTTACGTCATCAACGTCGCCTTCTCGCCCGACGGCAAACGGATCGCTGCCATCACCGGCAAGGAACTCAAGGTGTGGGACGACACGTTATCCAGGGAGTTGGTTTCGCGTCCTGACGAGGAGGCGGACGGTATCACTTCAGTGGCCTTCTCGCCCGACAGCCGCATACTCGCCGTCGGGACAGGAAGAGGTTTTGTGCGGCTGTTGGACGCCGTCACGGGTAAGGAGTTTGACACACTCTCCGGGCACAAGGGCGGGGTCTACAGATTGGCCTTCTCGCCCGACGGCAGGACGCTCGCCACGGGCGGGGAAGACATGACCGTGAAGCTGTGGCGCGTTGGCACGTCCACGGAGCTGATTACAATTAACTCGCAGTTCGAAATTCGGTCTCTCGCCTTCTCGCCAGACAGCAGGACGCTTGCCACTGGCCTCGGATCGGTCGTGAAGTTGTGGCGCGCGGCGAGCGATGAGGAGGTCAGAGCCGGGAGACGTTGAGCGCGCGGGTCGGATTGTGAATCAGTAGACTCAGAAGACGTACTTCAGGAAGAACTGGACGCGGCGGCCGGGGGTGAGGGTCGAGGTGGCGCGGCCGAAGGCGGGGGCTTCGAGGAGGCGGACGGGGACGCCGAAGTTGGCGCGGTTCGTCAGGTTGAAGAACTCCGTGCGGACGAGGAACGAACGCGCTTCGTCGAACCTGAAGGCTTTGACCAACGCCAGGTTGATTTCAAACACGCTTCCGGCGCGGAACGTGTTGCGCCCGACGCTCCCGTCCTCGCCCACGGGCGCGAGCAGCGCGGCCGTGTCGCTCGTCGTCAGGAGCAGCGGCCGGAGCCGGTCTCCGGTCACGACGAGTCCGCCGGTCGTGTCGAGGCGGTCGGTGAGGTTGCCGTCGAGGTTCACGTCGAAGATCGAGTTGACGGTGAAGGGCTGCCCCGTGCGGAAGTATCCGGTCGAGGCGAGCTGTAGCCCTTCGAAGAGGCCGCGGCCCGGGACATCGAAGACCGCGGAGTAAGAGAGAAGGTGGCGCGCGTCGTAGTTCGAGGGGCCGTACTCGGCTCCGAGGTCGAAACTGTCCTGCGGCAGCGCCGGCGCGCCCGCCAGGTCGAACACGTCCGACACGTCGTCCAAAGCCTTCGAGAAAGTGTAGTTCAAGTCGTACCGCAGTGAACCCCGCCAAAGCCCGCGCAGGCCGAGCTGCGCGGCGTCGTAACGAGACCGCGCCGTCGTCTCGAAGATGCTCACCCCGCCGACATCCGGCACGGGCCGCCCGCCCGTGAACTGAAGCCCCGAGACGCGCGTGCCCGGCGGGACGGCGACGCCGAAGAAGAGCGGCTCGAAGATGTTGCTCACGCCCGTGCCGATGTCGAATCGGCTGACGAGCGAGACGGCGTTCGAGCCGAGGTTCGGCGTCGTGAAGCGCAGAAGGTTCTGCCCGCGCGTGCCGACGTAGGCGGCCGAGAGAATCGTGTCCGCGCCGAGCCGCTGTTCGAAAGAGAGCGAGTAGTGGTGCGCGCCCGGCATCTGTAGTCGCCGCGCCGGGAGTGTGACTTCGACGCCGCTCGCAACGGGGGCAGTGGAGAGGATGCAGCCGAGGCCGCCCGTGCTGGTGATGCAGTTGACGAGTCTGATGAGGCCGGGCAGGGAGGCCCGGTCGATACGGTTGAGGGCCTGCACGCCGCCGAGGTTCACCGCCGGGTTCAGAAGGCTGAGAGGGGCGTTAGGGTAGAAGAGATTGCCCAGGCCCCCGGGGGTGTTGACGGTGACGAAGTTCGGGAAGACGTTGCGCGACTGGCTGACGACCGCGCCGAGTATCTGGTCGTTGAAATGGCCGTAGCCCGCGCGCAGCACGGTCGAACCCTTCGGGCCGAACAGGCGCGGCGAGTAGGCGAGGCCGACGCGCGGCGAGAAGTTGTCGCGGTCTGGGTCGTAGATGCGCTCGCGCCCGTCGATGAAACGGCTCAGGCCGGGGACGAGGCTGCCGACGGCCGGGTCTCCGAAGGTCTCTTCGATGCGGCGGTTCACTTCGCGCGGCGGCGTGTTGTACTCGTAGCGCAGGCCCAGCGAGAGCGAGAGGTCGGGCCGCACGCGCCACTCGTCCTGCCCGTAGAAGTTGAACTGGTAGAAGCGCAGGTTGAGACGGCCGTCGCTGCCCGTGGTGAGCGTCTCGGAGAACCCGCTGGCGGCGCCCGCGGCGGCGAGCGTGGCCGGCGCGACGAAGTCCCGTGTAATCGTGACGGGTCTGCCCGCGCTGTCGGCGACGAGGCGCGGCGCGCCCTGGAAGCTGAGGAGCGGGCGGAAGTTTCGCGGCAGCACGCTGTTCAGCTCCGTGCGGCGGTCGTCCGTGCCGAAGGCGAAGTTGTGCCGGCCCGCGCGCACCGTCAGGTGGTCGGCCCACTGGTACGTGTTGTTGACGCGGCGTTGCGGGAAGTTGAAGACGTCAACGCCGACGGGGCTGTAGCCCGCCACGTTGACCTGCCCGATTGGCCCCAGCACATCTTCAACCGTGCCCGAACGCTGGTACAGGACAGGCCCCGCGTTGGGAACCAGCCTGTTGTTAACCGAGTCGAAACCAGGCAGTGTGTAACTTTCAAACCTGGCGGCGTTGAGGAGGAAGGGCGTGTCGGGGAACCTCTCGCTCGGGAGAAGGTACGTGCCGTCACGCAGCTCTTCGAAGCGAAGACGCGTGCGCCCGTAAGAGAGTCTCAGCTGGTTGAAGACCGAGGTGGTCGAGGCGGGCGCGGAGACCTTGCTGTTAAGAAACAGGGAGAGGTTCTGCGTGCGCACGCGCGCGCGCAGGGAAGAGAAGAGCGCGCCGCCCGCCGAGGGGAGGTCTCGGCGGTCGTCCGTAAAGTTATACCTCGCCGCGAACGTCTGCGGGCGCCCGCCTAACTGGAAGTTCGTGTCGAGCTTGCCCGAGTAGATTTGGCCGCGCGCGCCGGCCGGGAGCGTCTCGGTGAAAGTGTTCGGGCCGTAGACGCCCGAGGGGTTGTTGGCGAAGGGGAAGAGGCTGAAGACCGCGTCGCCGCCCCTCGTCGTCGGGAAGGCGAAGACGTTCGAGCCGTCGAAGGGGTTAATCAGGAGGCCGCTCGCGCCCGTGCCGAACGCGCCGCGCTCGGCGACGGTCGGCACGGCGAAACTCTCCTCTCGCGTCGCGTTGAGAAGCTGCCCTTCGGCGGAGATGAGGTAGAAGAGACGGCCGCGGACGAGCGGGCCGCCGAGCACGAAGCCCCCCTGCCCGAGCGTGAAAGAGTCACGGCCGCCGCTGCCGTTGCGGACGAGGACGGGACTCACGCCGGGCGGGTCGTAGCTGAGCGTGCCGAGCCGGAAGTCGCGGCCGAAGTCTATGCCCGGGGCCGAGACGACCGGCCGGCCGCCGAAGCGCAGGGCGGAGACCGCGTCGCCGTTCGCCGTGTCGAAGAAGTTGCGCGCGTTCAGTTGGCTCGAATTGAAGAGGCCGTAGAGCGAGCCGTGGAGGTCGTTGCCGCCCGACCTGGAGACGGCGTTGACCTGCGCGCCGAGGTTGCGGCCGAACTGCGCGGGCGCGAGCAGCGTCGTGACCTGATACTCCTGCAGCGACTCGACGGGCTGCGGCACGAGCGCGAAGAAGCCCTGCCGGCGGACGCCGATGTCCTCGTCGTTGTTGTCCGAGCCGTCCACGGTGAAGTTGTTCGCGCGCGAGCGCAGGCCGTTGACCGCGAACTGTCCCGCCGAGCCGACGCCCGCGCCGACGCCCGGCCCGGAGCCATTGCCGATGGTCTCCGGCGGCGGCGCGACCCCCGGCAGAAGGAAGGCCAGCTCGTCATACGTGCGCGTCAAGGTCTTCGAGCCGAGCGGGAGGGCCGTCACTTCGCGCCTCCCGAAAGAGCCGTCGCGCCGCGTGTCGCCGCGGAAGAGAGTCCCTCTGAAAAGCGCCTCGTCGGCGCGCAGCGTCGTCTGCGTCGGCCGCGTCTGCGCGGGCGTCTGCGTCTGCTGCTTCAGGCCGACAGGGATGAGGAAGACGACCAGCGTGTCGGCGTAAGTGCGGCGGCGCGTCCGCGGGCGCGCGTCGGCGGAGAGTTTTTCGAGTTCGACCGGGCGGGGCACGACCGGGGTCGTGCGGACGGCGCTTAGCTCGTGGGACTTGATCTCGGTGACGAGGTAGCCGGGCCTTGAGACGCGGATGGTGTAGCTCCCGGGGTTGAGCGCGCCGTAATAGAAATAGCCCTGCGTGTCGGTCTTGGTGGGAAAGCGCAGGTCGCTCTCTTCGGCGATGATTTCGACCGACGCGCCGCCGACGCCCGCGCCGGTCTGCCGATCCCTGACGACACCTTCGAACGCACCCGTCACGGTGTCCTGCGCCCGCGCCGCGGGGCGGCCGGAAGGGAAGGCCTGGGCCGCCAGCGCGAGGCACAGGACGAGGCGCGCGGCCAGATGTTTTTGCGAACGCTTGGATGGTCTCATCGGCGTTGAAGCGGGGCGGCGGCGCGCCGTCTCAAGGGGCGCTGCACATCCTGGCATCGGGACGTTTGAAGCGGTCGCGGTATTCGGCGGACTGGATGAAAGCCTTGACCATCTCAGACCGCACGAAGTCGCCGTTGAAGCTGTTCAGCTTGTCGAGCCAGAAGTTGAACCCGGCCTCGTCCGGGTCGCGTTGCAGGTAGCCGAAGTATTCGGCGAGCACGAAGGCGCGGTTCTTGTGGAGGCCGGCGAACTCCGTCTGCATGAGCATCTTTCGGAACACGTCCGGACGAGTCGTCTTCTTCGTCAGCAGCTCGGTGGCGAGTTGCGTCCGCTGGAGCTTGTCGAGCAGAGAGCCGGTGTTGGCGTTCAAAGTCTCGACGTAGTCCACGTCGCTCAAGGGGCCGTACTTCGCCTTGAAGGCCGGGCGCTCGAACCACGCGTTGAAGAATTTTTCGCGGTTCTGCGTGAGGGTCTGCTCCCAACCGCTCCGCCCGACGACGAGGCCGTCGGCGACCTCCCCCGTGTCGTGCATGAACTCCGCGCGTTGCGGCATGCGCCCGAACGACGCCTCGTAGAAGCGGTAGACGTAGAAGCCCGTCTCCTGGAATTCGATGGAGAGGAAGAAGGCGGCCGAGACCTGGACGCGCGTGCGCTCGACGCAGCCCGCGTCGCCGCCGCAATCCGTAAAGCCGCCGACCCAGAAATCGAGTCCCGTCTTGTCCGGCGCGCGGTTGAGGAAATCGCAGTACTGCTGCGAGGTGAAGAACACGGGGTCGTCAATCGGGTTGGGCGTCGGCGTCGGCTCCGGCGTCGGCGTGGGTGAAGGAGTCGGGGTCGGTGTAGGAGTAGGGGTCGGCGTCAGAGTTGGCGTCGGCGTAGGTGTGGGTGTTGGCGTCGGCGTCGGTGTCGGGGTCGGCGTAGGTGTTGGAGTTGGAGTAGGTGTTGGCGTGGGCGTTGGTGTCGGAGTAGGTGTCGGTGTCGGAGTAGGTGTCGGTGTCGGCGTGGGCGTCGGCGTGGTTGTCGGCGCGGAGTCGTTGTCGAGAATGGTCAGCAGGCGCCGGGCGTTGGGCGTGTCGAGGGCGCCGCCGATGGCGTCGGTGAGGACGAGGTTGACCGTCTCGTCCTCCTCATCCGTCTGATCGTCGAGGATGTTGATCTCGAAAGTCTTGGCCGTCTCTTTGGCCTCGAAGCGGAGCGTGCCTGAGACGCCGACGTAGTCCGCGCCGTCGGTGGCCGTCCCGCCGACGGTCTTGTAGTTGACGACGGCCGGGCTGCCGACCCCGCCCGTGCGCGTGACGGTGACGGTGACGCTGCCCGCCCCTTCACTCACGCTCAGGTTCGAGTCGGGTGGGAAGCCGATGAGGGTCGGCTGCGCCAGGTAGTTGTCGAACCCTGCGCTCCCGGCGTTGTCGACCCGCCTTGTGGTTCCGGCCAGAAACTCGGTGGCGACGACCGGGTTGAAATCCGGCCCGACGGGGAACCTGCACTTGAGCGGGGGCGTCGCGGGGAAGTCAACACACGGCTCCTTCCAATGGTCGTGGCCGGGTCTGGTGTCGCCGTCGGGGCTGGTCTCGAAGATGATTTCGGGCGGGGACGCGAGCGCGTCGTAACGGATGCGCCAGAAGCGGTGTTGGACGGGGTCGAAAGTCATGCCGCCGAGCTGGACTTTACTGCCGCCGAGGACGATATCGAAGAACAGCTTCAGCGCGTCGTCAGTCGAAAGCTGTGAGCTGCCGTTTTTGATGTTTGTCGTCGCCGCCGCCGCGGCCGGCTGTTCGACGCGGAAGCCGACATAGTTGAGGTTGCCCTGTGCGTCCTTACCCTGGCCGACGTTGAAGAGGGTCTGCGCGCCGGCCCCCTTGAGCACGCCCGTGACCTCGACGCTGACGCTCGTCGTGACCTTGAGGTCTAAGTCGCTCTTCGCCACGTACCCGCCGAAAGAGTCGCCGTCGAAGGTGCCGTCACTCGTGACTATCGGATTGCCGTTAGAGTCAGGTGTCGCTTCCAACGTCGGCGGCGTGATCGTCAACTTGCCGTCCTGGACGATATTAATCGAGGGGTTGAAGGAGGTCGGCTCCCGCGAGAGCACGCCGACGTTGAAGCGCTCCGAAGACTGGCCTTCGAAGTCTTCGCTCTGGTCGGGCGTCGGCGCGGCGACGGGCGAGGCGGTGAAGTTCAGTTGCCCGATGGTCTTGTCGGGACTGTTGAGCAGGATGGAGGGCGGGTTGAAAACGAAGCCCGGCTTCGAGGGCGTCAGCGTGAACTTAACGTCGGACGGCGCGGTGGTGAGTGTGTAGACTCCGCCCGACCCCGTCGTGCTGATGATGGTGCCCCGGCCGCTCAGCGTTAAGGTCACGCCCCCGACGCCGGCCAACTCCTCATCACTCACGAAACCGGACAGAAAAATCTGCTGCACCTCGACCGCCCCGATGTCGCTGTCGGCGCCGCCCGGCGGGCGAGGAAAGACAGCACCGCGCTGGTCGGCGGCGAGTCCGTCGCTGTTGCCTTTATCGATCAAAGGGCTGCCGGGGAGTGGCGCGTGCGTCAGGGTCGGGCCGCCGTTGTTTTGCAGGGGGCCGAGCAGAGGGTTGAGCGGACGGCCACGAGTCCCGACCTGGTCACACGACGGCTGGGTCTGAGCGCACGGCGGCGGGCTGATGTTCGCGTCCGAGTTGTTGCCGATGAAGTTGTAGCCCTGCGAAGTGACGGCGCCCTTAATGTCAGGGCCGAGCAACGGCGGTTTTCTGATGACGTTGTTGATGGCGACGACGCTGTTTCGCAGGTTCACCGTGCCGCCGCTCACGCTGATGCCGCCGCCGCCGTTCCCCGACGAAAGGGGTTGGACGGTGTTGCTGGCGATGGTGCTGCTGAAGAAGGTCAACGTGCCCGCCGAGATGGAGACGCCGCCCCCGTCGTTACTGACGTTGTTGGAGATGGTGCTGTTGGTGATCTTCACCGCGCCGGTGACTATCTCGACGCCGCCGCCGGAGTCGGCCCGGTTGTTGGAGAGCGTGCTGTCGTTGATGTTCACTGTGCCGCCGGAGACGAAGAGGCCGCCGCCGTTTTCCGGCCCCAGATTTTGCGTAATGGAACTGCCGACGATGGTCAGAGTGCTGCTGACGCTGGCAATGCCGCCGCCGCCCGAAATGCCACCGCCGTTAATGCCGGTGTTGCCGGAGACGATGCTGTCGGTGATCGTCACCGTGCTGTCGCTGGCGCTGATGGCTCCGCCAAATCCGATGGCGCGGTTGCCGCTGATGGTCGCGCCGTTGATGTCGAGTGTGCCCCCATCAATCCGTACCCCGCCGCCGTCCTTGCCGCCGGCCCTGAGCGTTGACGAGTTCGCGGAGATGGTGCCGCCGTTAATCGTCACCGTGCCCTTTTCGCCGGAGATGCCCACGCCCCTCCGAGCCTGATTGTTGGAGATGAGACTCTCGTTGAGAGTCAGCGTGCCCCGCTTGTTGAAGATGGTGCCGTCGTCGGCGGAATCGTTATCGGAGAGAGTGCAGGCCGTGACGGTCAACACGCCGCTATTGAAAATCCCGCCGCCGTCGGTGTCTCTACCCTTCGTGATTTTCAGGCCGGAGATTTTCACGTCGGCGCCGCTCTCGATTTTGAAGACGCGGCTCTGGAGATTGCCGCTGACGGCCAGAGCGTCGGCGCCCGGCCCCTCTATCGTCAGGTTCTTATCAATCAAAAGCTGTCCGGTTAAGACAATCGTGCCGGTGACGTTCGGGGCGAACTTGATGGTGCCGCCGGGCGAGGCGTCCTGGATGGCCTGACGCAGCGAGCCGGCGACGCCGACGCCGTCGCTCGTGTTCTTCACCAGGAACGGAGTGCCGAAGGGCACCACGCCGGTGCAGGCCGAGAACTCGGAGGTGTTGTTCGCGGCGTCGGTGGCCGTGGCCGTGATCTGCTCGGAGAGCTGAACGGCGGAGGTCGTGAAGACGAAAGTCGCGTTGCCCTTGGCGTCCGTCGTGACGTTGCTCACGCTGCCGAGGAAGGTGCGCCCCTCGCCGTTGCCCGAAGAGTCGCAGGTCGCGTTCGAGAAGACCTCAACCCGGAACGTCTGGCCGGGCGTACTGTTGAGCCTCCCGCGGATGGTCGTGACGCCGTCGAGGAATTCCGCCGAGGTAACGATGGGGAAGTTCTGTAGGTTGTTCGGCCCGACGTCGGGGTCGTTCGTGTCGTTGGCGGTCGGGTTGAGGTTGGGTTGGTTGAGGTCAATCCCGAGCTCGCCGTTGGAGTGGATAGAGTTCGAACTGACGAGGTTGCCGGTTCCCCCTATGACCAGGACGCCCGCAATCCCGTTGGCCGTGATGACGTTGCCTGCGCCCGCCAACGCCCCGCCGATCCGGTTGCCGGACGCGTTGATGATGATGCCCCAGGCCCTGTTGCCCAGCCTGGGGTTGCCGCCCGCGTCGGCGCCGATGAGGTTGTTCTGCACGACGGTGTTCGCCGCGCCGCCGTTGATTTCGATGCCGTTGCCGTTGTTGCCCGAAATCACGTTGCCGACGATGACGGTGCCGCCCGCGCCCCCCCTGACGAGGACGCCTTCGTCGAAGTTGCCGAATTTGTCGGTGCCTGTCTTGTCGGTGCCGAGGTAGTTGTTCGAGACCTGATTCCCGTTGCCGCCGGAGATGTCTATCCCGCCCTGGTCGGGGACGGAGCCGTTGCCGGAGATGACGTTGCGCGCCGCGCCGTTGCCGCCGACGACGTTGCCGTCCCCGACGACGCGCACGCCCTGGCCCTTGTTGCCGTCGGCGGCGGTGCCGTCCGCGTTCGTGCCGATGAAGCAGCCCTCGACCCGGTTGGTGTTCCCCAGAAGCTCGATCCCCGACCCGCTAAAGTGTCGGACGGCCAGACCTCTAATCGTGACCCCGTTCGTCGTGACGCGGAGGCCGGTGGCGGCGCCCGCGCTCAAGCCGCTGAGCTCGACGGCGCGCACGCCGGTTGAAGAGCCGGGCTGCGTGTTGCCGTCGATGAGGACGGCGTTGGTGATGTCGGGCAGCGGCGAGGTCGGCGCGATGGTCTGGACGTTTGCGCCGGGGATGTTGAAGGTGACCAGGTCTGCGCCGGGGTTCGCGTTTGAATCGAGGATGGCCTGACGGAGTGAGCCGAGGCCGGAGTTGTTCCTGTTCCTGACGACGAGAGTCGCCTGCTGGACTTCGAAGGCACCGATGTCCACCTGCGGGCCGAAACGGCGCGCGAACCCGCGCTGGTCGGTCGTGACGTTCTCGCCCGCCGGGTTCGTCACGGAGTTGTCGCCGGTGTCGATAGCGGGACTGCCCGCGAGGAGCGCGCGCGTCTTCGTCGGGCCGCCGTTGTCCGCGAGGGGGCCGAGCAGGGGGTTGACGTTGACGCGGTCGCAGGGCGCGACGCCGCAGGGCGACACACCGGCGATGGACGCGCCCGAGACGTTGCCGATGAGGTTGAAGCCCTGCGAGGTGACGGGGCCGCGGCTGTCCGGCCCCGTGGGCGCAGCGTTGCCGGCGATGACGTTGTTGCGGATCGTCACCAACCCGCTGCCCCCGCTGTTCATGACCCCGCCACCCTCGCCGGAGGGGTTGGCGGAGTTGTTGGAGATGGTGTTGCCGATAAGTGCCGTGGAGGTGTTGGTGTGAATCCCGCCGCCGAAGTTGTTCGCGGTGTTGCCGTAGACGGTGCTGTTAGAAATCTTCCACGTGCCGCCGACGGCGTTGACCCCGCCGCCGTTGGTTGAGGCGGTGTTGTTGGAGACGAGGCTGTCACGAATCGACAGAAGAGAGTTGGCGGTAGTGTGAATCCCGCCGCCCGAACCGCCGTTCGCTTTGTTGCCCGAAATGCTGCAACCGACGAGCGTCAGCGCGCCCTGGTTCAGGAAGCCGCCGCCGTCCTGGCCCGCGGGGGCGCTCCCGTTCGTGACGGTCACCCCGGAGATGGTCACGCCGCTGCCCGCAGAGGAGATGCGGAACACGCGGCCGGCGTTATTCCCGTTGATCGTGAGCACGTTGGCGCCGGGGCCGTTGATGGTCAGGGGTTTATTTATCAGCAGCTCGCCGCCCGTGAGCGTGATCGTACACGCGCCGGTCGCAGGGACGCAGCCGGGGGCGTTGGCGGGGATGTCGAAATTGATGGTGTCGCCGTTCGCGGCCGCGAGGATGGCCTGGCGGAGCGTGCCGAGGCTGTTGTCGTCGGCCGTCTTCGTCACGGTCTTAATCGACGCGCGCAGCACGAGCGATGTGAAGACGTAGCCGCCGCGCGGCTCGGCCCCCGCGGCCCGCGCCGCGCGCACGGAGGGGCGCGGGCGTGCGGCCCAGCCGAGGCCGGCGAGCAGCGTCAGGGAGACGAAGGCGAAGGCCAGTCTGCGGGCGCGGGCGAGGGGGAAGGGCTTCTGGCGTTTCGCGGACACCCTTGTGCGTGTAAGAGAAGGCATGAGGCCACGCGAAGAGTAAAAGAACGTGAATGGGTTGACGAGGGACGCGGAAGCTTCAGCCCCCGCCGTGGTGATAACGTCCGGCTACGAGCGCGAGAAGAATAAGAACGGCAGTTAACGCTGGATGAACGTCTTCGAGAGTTTTAAGAACTCGCGCCCCGACCGTGGTGGCCTAGCAACCCGTTAAAAGTGGGCACGCTTATATCACACCTGGGCGGGCGCGGGCCAGATTATTCTGCAACGCCCCGGCCGGTCGCGAACAATAAAGTTCTTTCCTAAATGGTCTACTGATACTATATTCATCCTTCGAAAGTTGCCGGTGCTTCCAAGTCTGCGCGTCTCATCCGAGGACATAACTCACCTCACAGGAAGGATAAGCCTATGCAGCCTGATGAACACCTTACAAAGGCCAAAGCGGACATCCCTCCTGGCCTCAAAATGCGTTACACCTTGCGCGGCCATAATAAAAGTATCAACCGTATTGCCTGGTCGCCGGAAGGGCAGAGACTGGCCTCACCATCTGAGGATGGAGACATCATCATTTGGGACATGAAGACGGGGAAAGCCATCGCCACACTCCAGCACCCGGGAGGCGTCGCCAGTCTGGCGTGGTCGCCGCAGGGGAAAACTCTCATCTCGGGCGGCTATAGCGGTATTTCGTTATGGGATGTCAGGACTAAAAAACGGCTTAAGATACTCAGTGATTTCGCCCACGTCTTCAGTTTAGCGTGGTCGCCGGACGGCCAGTTCATCGCCTCCGGTGAATTTATGAAGGGGGCGATCCGCCTTTGGACGCCAACGTGCGAGCCTTATCTCACCTTCGACGGCAGCCACGAGGAGTTAACGCACCTGGCGTGGTCGCCGGACGGGCAGATGCTGGCCGGCTGTTACCGGTCGGACTCCTCTATCCGGCTCTGGAAAACTCACAGTGAGAAATTACACGCCGTCCTCAAAGGAGATTCAGGGTTTAATAATTACGTCGCGTGGTCGCCGGACGGACGACGCCTGGCCTCGTGTGGCGGCGGCACCACCATACGCATGTGGGACGTCGAGACAAAGCAGATCCTCAACATTTTAGAGGGGCACGCCGGTAACATTAATGCCGTGCATTTCTCCCCTGACGGCCGCCTGCTGGCTTCGAAAAGCAGTGACGGCACCGTTCGCATCTGGCGGTGTGATTCCTGGGAGACCGTCGCGGTATTCGGAGAAACAAAGTCCATCTTTTGGATCCCGGCTATCGCATTCAATCCGACCAACCCGCTCCTCCTGGCCACGCTCGGCGAGATGGACACGGTGATCCGCGTGTGGGAATTAGACCACGACTTGCTGCTGGGCGCCGCGGCGCCCTCCCGGACAGTCAAATACACGAGCGCGAAGGTCATGTTGGTGGGGGAGAGCAACGTAGGCAAATCATGCCTGGCGATGCGACTGGCGGAGAACCGTTACCCGAAAGACCACGAGCAGAGCACGACTCACGGGATGCGCTTCTGGTCGATGCAGCCGGAACAGCTCAGCGGGCGGGCGGCACCCTCGTCGAACGAACGTCGCGACATCGTGCTGTGGGATATGGGAGGGCAGAGTGAGTATCAGTTGGTGCATCAACTATTTCTGCGCGATACGACGCTGGCGCTCTTCCTCTTCGACCCGACGCGCGGGCGGGCGGCATTCGAAGAGATGGAAGCCTGGAACATACGATTCGAAAACCAGCTCCAGGGACGCAAGTGCGTAAAGCTCCTTGTCGGATCGAAAATAGACAAGCCCAACAATCTGGTTAACCGTAAATCGCTTGAAGCGCTTATTGCCCGGTGCGGGTTTAAGGGGTATTACGAGACGAGTGCGCTGACCGGCCGTGGTATTGCCGAATTACGAGAAGCGATGGCCGGGGCGCTGGACTGGGGGAGCTTGGCTAAAATTATTCGCCCCGAACTGTTTCAGCGTATCCGCGACGAAATCGAAGACCAGCGAAAAATAGGCCAGGTTATCCTCTACCTCAACGACATCAAGCGGCATCTTCGCAAGTGGTTTTCGAAGGCCGTTGAGCATCAGCCCGTTGAGGCCGTGGCCGAGCAGCTGGCGGCCCAGGGCTTAGTCGCCATCACCCGCCTCAGCTCGGGCGAAGGCGTCCTCGTATTGCAAGTCGGGGAGATCGAACGCTACGCCGGCTCTCTGATTATGGCGGCGAGGGGGAATCTGCGCGACGTGCCGACGCTTGAGGTGCAGAGCTTACAGTCGCCCGACCTGTCGTTGCCCGGCATCGCCGAAAAGGATCGGTTACAACGTCATCAAGAGTTGGTGGTGCTGGAGTGCGTCGTCCAATTACTCATCGAGCACGGAATCTGCTTCCAGCAGGAAGGGTTGTTAATTTTCCCGTCGCTCTTCAGCGCCGTCGAGCAGGTCGAAGGCGAGGCGTCGCAATCGGTCTCACTGTCCTACGACTTCTCCGGGGCCATAGATAATATCTACGCCTCCCTGGTGGCGTGGCTCGTCATCGGCCAACAATTCGGCCGCGTGCGCCTGCGGCAGAATCAGGCCGAATTCGAGGCCCCCGGACGAGGCGTGTGCGGCCTGCGCAAGGTAGAGCGTGGCCGTGGTTTCGCCCACCTGGATATCTTTTTTGACGACGAAGTTTCACGGCAACTGCGTGGGCAGTTCGTGAACTTCGTCGAGCGACACCTGCGGCAGCACGGCGTCGACATCATCGAGCACCTGGAGGTAACCTGCACCTGTGGGTATCAGTTTACCGAAGACTCCATTAACAAAAGGATTGCCAAGGGAGAGGAAGACATCGGGTGCCCCGAATGCGACTGCCGGATCAAAATCACCGAGGGGGTGAAAAGGCTGCGAGAACGCGACCCGGACTTGGCCCACAGAACCTGGGCGCTCAGGACCGAGATAGAGAAGCGGAGAAAGCAGATCGTCGCGAACGTCCCGCAGGTTTTCGCCAATCTCGATGAGAGGCAGGACGACACCGAGCCGATCCGGCTTCTGCACCTGAGCGACCTCCATCTCAGCGGCGGCGTTGATACGGAACAGATCTTACAACCCCTGATTGACGACATCCGCGATGAATCGGGGGGCCTGGGCTTTAAGCAGGTGGATTTTTTAATCATCTCGGGCGACCTGACGAATCGGGCCGCGCCCGAAGAGTTCGAAGTGGCCCGGCAGTTCGTATCCGCCCTGATTCGGGAATTCGACTTAACCGCGGAGCGATGCATCGTCGTTCCGGGCAACCATGATCTGTCGTGGGAGGAGGAAGTCTACCACTGGAAACCCGGGCGGAGTGTTAACGTGGCCGGCTTGCTGGAGGAGCATTACTACCCGCAAGGTGATGGATATTTAGTCCGGGATGAAAGAAGCTACCCAAACCGGTTCAGGAACTTCTCCCAGTATTTTTACCACCCGCTCGTCCAGAAAGAGTACCCGCTGGCCTTCGAGGAGCAATGTATTTCCTACCTCTTCCCTCAGACGGGACTACAGTTTATTGCCCTCAACTCGTCCTGGCACATCGACGAATGGTTTAGGAATCGCGCTGGCATTAACCTGGGGGCCCTGGCGCGCGGGCTGGTCAAAGCACGTGAAGAGATTGAGAGGGCGGTGGACTCGAAGGTCTTGGACGTGGACGCCCCCATACTGCGCATCGGAGTCTGGCACCACCCGGTTACGGGTAACGATAAAATTCGTGACGATGCCTTCATGGAACGATTAAGACGCAGTGCCGTCAGGCTGTGTCTTCACGGGCACGTGCATGAAAATCGCGCCGAGGTAGTCGGCTATCCTCACCCGCAGAAGATACACGTGATAGGAGCGGGTTCATTCGGTGCTGAGGCCAGCCAACGGCCGGAATCTACGCCCCGTCTCTATAACGTTTTAGAAATAGCCCGCGATCACAGCTCAGTTAAAGTGCACACGCGCTCCATGTTAAAGCAAGGGGGAGCCTGGGAGGGATGGGCGGTCTGGCCCACCCAGGACCCAACCAGAAAAAGCTCATACTACATAATCGGGGAGTCTGGGTAGGGCCACTGACGAAATGCCCTTGCTCACGAACAGCAAAGTCCTCCCCTGAAGGGGCAGAAGTCCTTATGCGGCGGCGGCGGCGCAAGGGGAATCGGCGGGCGCGAAATGAAAAGAGGCGGCCGTTACTGGCCCGCCTCTTGTTTGCTCCTGTTCGTGCCCGGCAGGTCGTACTCCGCGTCGACCTGAACGTCGGCGACGCCCGGTATCTCACGTATCGCGTCGAGCCGCGATTCGTCGACGTCGCAGGTGAGCACGCCGTAGCGTTCGAGACGTTTCTCGTTGACGCCGGAGATGTCGGCGCGCGCGCGTATGGCGTCCAGAATTTCCGACCGCGCCTCGGGCGCTCCGGCTTTCCCCCTGTCGAGGACGATGTGCGCTTTGACCAGGGCCACGCGTTGATGAAAAACCTTCGCAGGCCGGTTGTCAACCGGCCTGCGAAAAAATCTCGTTAAGCAGGTCGGCCAGGCGGCGCACGCTCTTCCTCATCCGGTCGAGCAGGATGGGGGCGCAGCGCGCGGTGTAGGGCTGCCTGCCCTCCGGCGTCTCGAAGCCTTCCCAGGAGACGCGGAAGTCCTTACCGCTGCGCCCGATGATTACGATGTTGCGGTAGGCTTCGCGCGCCGCCACTATGGACTCGTTGGCCCACTCCTCGGCCCGGCGCTCGAGCGGCAGCGTGGCGGCGAGGCCCGACCCGCCGGCGGTACTCTCCTCCTCCTCCGCGGCGAGGGCGCGCAGCCTCTCGACCTGCTCGCGCTCGTCGGCCGCCGCGGCGTCCGCGGCGCTCGCCTCAGGGCCGGCGGACGCGAGCGACACGTCGTCGATGTCGAGCGTGCCGCCGAGCACGCCGTCCCAGAAGGAGTGCAGGTTGCCCGCGCCGGGCAGCAGGATGTCGTTGCCGCCCGTGTCGCTTTTCAACCCCTCGTCCGCGACGCGCTGCGGGTCTGTGACGATGGTCGGCACCTCTCCCGAGTCGTCTATGAAGCCGCAGCCGACGTGGAGCGGCTGGTGTACGTCGCCGACGTGATGGCCGAGCAGGCGGAGCGCGTTGACGGCACTGAAGCGGTTGGATTCGCCGCGCAGCACGCGCACGCACTCGCGTATCGTCTGCACCACGTCGTCGTCGCGCGTGAGGCCGAGTTGCTGCGCCTGCCTGTAGCCGGTCGCGTCGAGCGGGATGTCGACGTAGTGCCAGCGCCGGTGGCTGCGGTTGGCGTCGTCTTCGAGGAAGCTTTGCGTCTCGGCATCGTTGGGCGGGGTGTTCGACTTGATCCTGTCCGCCCACCCGCCGAACCGCGCGAAGGTCAGGTTGAGCGGCGAGATGATCTCCGAGATTCTGTCGCTCGCCGAAGAGGAAAGCAGCCCCTCGGCCGCGGCCGTAATCAGGTCGTGGCGCGGGATGGTAAAAGATAGATCGTTGAGCAGCGGGGGAGAGTTCAGCGCGTTTTCGTTCTCACTCATTGTCACCTTGTTCCTTTCTTCGACAGTTTCACAGTTGCACCAGTCCGGCCCCGAAGTCGGTCACGTCGCCGAGGGGGCGCGCGCGCGTCCTGAGCCGTTCGAACAGTTGCCGCGCCGTGAGTCCCGGCTCGGCCTCGAGGTAGAGCGCCGCGAGCCCGGAGACGTGAGGCGCGGCCATGCTCGTCCCGTCGAGCTCCTCGAAGCCGCCCTCGACGAAACTCGAATAGACCCCGACGCCCGGCCCCGACACGTCGACCGGCCCGATGTCGTCCAGTTTCTTACAACTGAAGGACGCGACGAGCAGGTCGCGGTCGACCGCGGCGACCGACATGATGGAAGGGCAGGCCGCCGGGTTCTGCACGCAGACGACCGACTGCGGCCGGTCGCTCGCGTTGCCGGCCGCCGCGACCAGCAGCACGCTCCTCTCCGCACGGTCGAGCAGCTGCTGCGCGACCGCTTCGTAGAGCGTGGGGAAGTCTCCGCCGGTGGCGCGCTTGCTCTCCAGGCTCATCGAGATGATTCTGGCCCCCTGCTCGTCGGCCCAGGTGATGCCTTCGAGGATGTCGTCGTCGGTGGCCTTCGGCCGGAACGCGTTGTTAAAGACCTTGCCGACGAGCAGACTGACGTCGGGCGCGACGCCGTAGCGGATTCCGCCCGCCGACTGCCGCGGGCCGCAGACCGTCCCGGCCACGTGCGTCCCGTGCCCGTTCACGTCCTGCTCGGTGATGTTCGTGACGAACGACCTGGCCGTCACGCCGCGCTCCACCTTGTTGCCCATGTCGGGGTGATTGAAGTCTATCCCCGAGTCGAGGACTGCGACCTTGACGCCCCTGCCCGTCGGCGGCGAGATGGCCGTGGCGACGCCGATGGCCCGAAGCCCCCACGTCGTCTGCTGCGTGGCGGCAGGGGCGGCGGCGGCGACCGCCGCCGCGCTGAACAAGGTTGGCTCGAGCGGCGGCGTGCTGCCGCGCTCGTGGAAGGCGATGGCGAGGTTCATCGCGTCGCGCACGCCGCGCAGGTACGCCAGCACGTCTGTCGCCGGGCCGCGGTTGTCGGCCGCCGCGATTTTTGATTCGCCCTGCGACCTGCGCACGGGCGGCAGGGAGCGCACCTCGTTCTCCACGACGGCCACCACGTCCTCCCGCTTGCGCAGGTTGCTCGCCTGCGTCTCGCTCAGGTCGGCGGCGGCCACCCCTAAAGGCTCGAAGACCTTCGTCTCCACGCCCGTAACGCCCGCGGCCAGAAGGCTCACGCCGCCGCGCTCCACGCCCGCGGCCGACCTCCCGCGCTTCAAAACCGTCGACAGCGTGCTCGTGTTCCTCTCCGCCGGCTCCCGGAAGATGACCAGATACTTCGGCCTCCTCGAATCAACTTCCTTCGCAGAAATCCCGCTCATCACATACACTCCTTCGCAACCCGCAGAGGACTGAACGCCGAACCGCGGCCCGCGCCTGCCGGGCCGACGGCCCGCGCGCCCGCCGAATACTTCTCCCTGTTATGGCACCGGCGGCCGAAACATTTCGACAATCATTCCGGTGTCCACGAATAAAAAAATCCTCCCCTAAAGGAGGCACAGATACTTTAAGTTCTTCAGGGAGCGACTTGATGCACTCCACGGAAGAACTTGATTTCCCTTCACACCGGTGTTCACGAACAATAAAGTTCTTCCCTGAACGTCAGTGACCGGGCGGGACGTTCGCGCCCCGCCCGGTCACTGACTGCCGTCTGCCGTAGAGTTCAGTTGTGAAGGACTTCACTGAGGCCGGTAAACCGCAGTTGAGCTACTATTTGTATCCCGCCTCACTCGTCACTTACGAGGCGAGCACGAGGAACGGGTCGAAAGACATCTGGGCGCCTTCAAACGACAGGTTGACGGAGTACTGAATCGCGGTTCCGGGGCTCGGCGGCGCTTCGCTAAAGAGGCTAGTCCAACTCCCGTCGGAGTTCTGAGTCGGGGTGACGTTGACGCCTACGGCCTGGCCGGTGAAACCGCTTATCGAGACGTTGGTGCCGGGGTCGATAGGGGAGACAGACCAAATAATCCTGTCGCCCTGGCGCAGTTTGGTGATTAACTCCGATTGGCCCTCCTGATAGGAGCCAAAGAACTTGTTCGTGTCCATCAGGTACACGTTGTTCTGCAAACTCTGTGAGCTCATCGCGCCCTCGACATCGACGGCGATTAAAACGTCAACTGTTGCCATGACGGTCTCCTTCTTCTGAAGTCGGGTCGGTTCGTAGAACCTCCCTGTCGGTTGAGCCAGTCAACCCGGGTGTTGGAGAGGCTAAACGTCGGTCGCTTAGCGCTCTCGAACAGGTAGAACCAGCACGCGCGGTTGCGTGAGGCATTGGAGCGGGCGCTAAATTCGCTGTGCCCGACTCGTGGGTTGTCGCGGCGGATGCTTTCGGCGGGTCGCGGTGGATTCCCGTTGGGAAGTTTCGTGCCGACGCATTGCCTACATCTACTAATGCGCAATCCCGGCCGGAACTCCCTCAGCCCGGAAAAATATTTTCAGATTCGATTGGAGATGCTGAGAGACAGGCTGTGGCTATCAGTGATGCCGGGGAGGCAGGGAGGTAAAGCGGCTGCTCGCGGGTGGGGTGTTGAAGGGCGCACGGTCGATGAGGCCGCGCGTCAGTGTGAATACCTTTCGCGCTGATTTATCTGCGCGCCGGCGGCACCCTTCGGCGGCGGTATTGTAGCTCCAATTTAATCAGCAGCGGCTCGTCGGGCTTGGCGCCGGGGCAGTAGTAGAGGGTTTGCGGGGCGGGCGCGGTCGCTTTCAGGAGGCGCGCTGCGCTCGCGCCAGCCTCCTTTTCTTCCTTCGTCCAGACCTTGCCCGCCCCGTCGTTCAACTCCATGCGCCCCGTCCGCCCGCCCCAGGACTTCTCCCACCGGACGACGCGCTCCGGCGAGAGTCTCTGCGCCTGCGCACCGATCTCTAACTCTTCGAGTGGGGCGGGCGTCACGATGACGCTCAGCACTTCGCCGACCTGGTCGGCGCGGCTACGCCTGAGGGTGAAGAAGGGCGGGCTGTCCTCCTGCGCGGGGATGTCAACAAGGCGGCCTGCCGTCACGCGATTGTCGCCGCCGAGTGTGCGCGTGGTCGGGAAGATCAGGTAAGGCTCGCCGAGCGTGCCGTCGGCATACTGCTCACGGTCGATGACGTAGAGGTAGCCGGTGCGCGCGGCCTCGACGCTCAGGCGCACCCTGTCGCCCTCCGACAGCCCGGCGTTACCGGGCACGCGCTCGGGTATCCACGCGGCCGCGTCCGAGCCCTCGTGGACAATCATCCTCTCTCCCTCGTCCGCGTCTCTGGACGGACGCAAGCGCCAGACGGTGACGCCGACGACCGACTCACCGGAGACACCCGCGGGAGGGACGCGCGGGGTCGCCACGCGGTAGTCACGTCGCGGGCCGCCCCCGCCGGCGCGTGTGGGCTTCTTTCTGGCGGTGCTGAACGCCGTGTCCCAGAGCTTCCGCGTCGTCTCTTCATCCTGCGTGTTTTGCGTTGTAGCTACTATGCAGACCGAGCAGAGCGCGAGAGCACAGATGCCGACTACCAGGAACCTCGTAGCCCGAATGGGAAACATCGGCATGATTCGCCGGCGCGGGTTGATAAGCTGTCCTTCGTGCTGCGCGTTCATCCTCTCACCTCCACTCGCCCTGTTGGACGAAGCCCGCCCAGTAGTAAGGCGACTGCCACTGCTTCTGTTTCCAAAGCTCAATCTGCGCCGCCCTCAACGCCGCCGTCGGCCGCAATCCCTCCCTGAGCATCCCCTTGTAGAGGCGCGACATTAAATCCGCCGTCCCCTTGTCGCTCACGTTCCACAGGCTCACGATGATGCGCGCGGCCCCCGCGTACATAAACCCGCGCGTCAGGCCGACCAGCCCTTCGCCCTTTATCTCTTTCCCGAGCCCCGTCTGGCAGGCGCTCAGGACGACCAGCTCCGCCGTGAGGTTGAGGTTATAAATCTCCTGCGTCTTGAGAAGGCCGTCCTGCGGCTCGCCCCGCTCGTTGACCAGCGAGAGCACGATGGCCGAGAGCGCGGGCTTCTCGCTGTCGATGTATCCGTGCGTCGCAAAGTGCACGTAGCGGTACTTATGCAGCTCTCCGCCGAGGGCCGTCGCGAGGTTCGCTTTGAAATCGAGGGCACGCAGGTTCGAGGCTCGCGGGGCGACCGACAGTATCTGCTCCGCCTCCAGCCGCGTGTAAGGCAGGCGCGGGATGCGCGTCCCGTCCTGCGCGCCGGCCGCCTGTGCCGACAGATGTTCGAGCGTTCGCGTGGCCGCGTCATCTTCAACCGTTCCCGCCGGCGGCCCCGGTGCACGCTTCGCCTGAGAGGTGACGCGCTCGTCGCCGCTGTCGAACACGGGGTCGGCGATGAGGGCGACGTTATTCGGGGCCGATTTGCGCCCGGCTAACTCTCTCCTCTGCACGGCGAGCGTGGAGGCCGAAGGCAGGCTGACGACCTCGTGCCCGGCGATCAACGGCCGGTAGTCGTCATGCACCGAAGGGCCGCCGGGAGCGGGCAGCATGGCGAAAGGGATGTACTGCAAAGCCCCGTCGGCGACGACCACCAGCCGCTTACCACCCAACTCCGAAGCCGCCGGCCCAAGCACCGCGCGGCTCAACTCTTCGGCCGCCCCGGTCGTTTGCGAATCGGCCCGGCTGATTCGCTCCTGCCTCTGCCGCGCACTCTCGCCCTTCTTACTGTTGCTGCGCGCCGTCACCAACTCGTAGAGTCGCCGCGCCGTCTGCTCGACGCGCTCGCGCCCGGGCAGTTGAAAGCTCCGCAGGCCGTCGCGGGTCACGGCCCACAGGTAACTGCGCTCGGCGCCGAGCGAGTATTCCAGTAGCAGGGTGTCGGAATCCAACAACGTCTGTATCTCTCGCAGGCCGAGCGGCTGCGGCTGGGTGATGTCCGCGTAGCGCGGGCTGCGCCTGCGTATGTCTCCCAACACCTGCTGGTGTTCATCTTCGAGCGCGCCGACCTCTTTCTTCAACACGGCCGCCTGCTCCTGCCTGTTCGGCTGGCCGAGCAGGGCTATCAGCCGCGCGGCCTTGGCGCTGAGCCGTTGGGATAACTCGCGCTCACGCTCAAGCAGCGCGGGGTCTACGCCCCGGCGGACATCGACGCCGGACTCCGACAGCATCTCCATGAGGCCGCGCGCGCGCGCACGCTCGCTCGCTTCCAGCGCCGCCGCGTCGTAGCCCTTGTTCGGTTCGCGGCGGTGCATCTGCATCAGCAAATCGATCTGGAACTCGTAAGCGTCCTGCCTCGAAGCGAAGAAGGAGGTGCGGAGCTGCTGGCTCAAGACCTGCGCCCGCATGGCCTCGATGATTGAGACCGCCGCCTCTATCTGTGCGCGGGCCTCCGTGAAGTTGCCGCGATCCCTTTCGACCTTCGCGATACTTTGACGCGCCCTCGCTTCGCCGAGCCGGTCGCTGAGCGCCTGAAAAATCGAGAGCGCTTGAGTGTAATATTCGTCGCGCTTCTGCAATTCGCCGGAGATGGCGTAGGCTTTTCCGAGAAAGAGTAAAGTGACGGCTTCTTCACGGCGATTGCCGATGGCGCGGATGAGTTTGAGCGCCTGTTCGTGCTGCTCGACGGCCTTCTGAGGCTGCCCGAGGGAGGCATAAGCCACTCCGATGTTCTTCAACGTGGCGGCTTCTCCGCGACGGTCTCCGGATGTTCGTCGAAGCGGCAGCGACTGGTTGTAGTAGTCGAGCGCCTTCGTCGTCTCACCCAACGCGGCGTAGGCATAGCCGATTTGATTGAGCGAATTGGCCTCTCCCTGTACGTCTTTGGCCGCCCGCCGCAGAGTGAGCGACTGCCCGAGATATTCCAGAGCCTGTTGCGGCTCGCCGAGAGCGATGTAGATGAGGCTGATGTTATCGAGTGTGTTGGCCTCTCTGCGCGGGTTGCTTTCGGCTCGCCTGAAGGGCAGGGCGCGGTTGTAGTAGTCCAGCGAGCGCTGCAACTCGCCGAGGTTATAGTAAATCACCCCGACGTTGTTGAGCGTGTTGCCCTGCTCGGCCGCGACGTTCAGGGTCTCCCAGAGTGAGAGCGCCCGGCCGTAATAGTCGAGCGCCCTCTGCGGCTCGCCCATAATGTCGTACGCGCCCCCGATGTTGTTGAGCATCCGCGCCTCGTTCCGACTGTCGCCGAGGGTTCGGCTGACGCCGAGCGCCTGCTCGTAGTAATCCACGGCCTGCCGGGGCTGGCCTGAAGAGTTGGAGGCGAGTCCCAGCAGGTTGAGCACCGAGACTTCCACATGTCGGTCTTGCAGGGAGCGGAAGACGGGCAGGAGCGCTTCGAGATTCTTCAGGGCTTGCTGCCTCGCCTCGGCCTCGGGCCGGGAGAGCGACCGGTAAGCTTCCGCGAACATGCGCTCCGCCTCGCCCCGTTTCCTGTCCGCGGCCTCCGGCTCGCGCAGCGCCTCGACCCTCAACTCGAACGACCCGTCGGCGGCCTTCTTATCAGGCGAACGAACTTCGACCGTGTACTCGCCCGATTCCTCCGCCACCATCGAGAGGGGCTCCGGCCCGTAGGTGCCGTTGGGGCTGTCCATCTCCAGCAGACGTTTCCGACCCGGCCCGACGAGCGCCACCTCAACGTCTATCCCCTCCTGCTCGACGACCACGCGTAAGAACTGCCCGGCGCTCAGTTCAATGCGAAAGAGTCGCGTCTCGCCGCCGCTCAAACGCTCCTTGAGCGTTTCGCCCGCCGCGAGCGTCTTCGCCTCGGCTTGCGGACGCGCGACGCCCGCCCGTGGCGTGAGGCCCACGGCGGCCGCCATCAGGAGACAGATGACTCGGCGCGAGGTGATTCGGCAAAGTGTGCGCATTGGAAAAACACTTGCGCGGGCGTTGAAGCCCCTCGTCAGCCGCCGCTCTGGGCCTGCGCCGACCAGCTTCCGTCACCCGCTCCACCATGCCCGAACTGCACTCTAGGTTTTTCTCCCAACATGGTTTCCCCTGAGAGGGAGAGAGCGCCCTCGAAGATGTGATCCTCGCCGTCGATGCGGAGGACGAAAAATATGAGGAGCGAAGTGTCACTCAGACGGTTAATTTTCCCATCCCTGAGCGCATAGCTCGTTACGTCGGGGGGCGTGGAACTCAAACTCCCGAAGATTCGATCAAAGGAGGCGCCCGGTGCCTGGTATTCAATCCGGAGGTCGGTCAATGAGGTCGGCAGTGAAGGCGACGAGTCGGTCGGCCACGCCACGTTCCACGTTCCCACAACTCTCGGGACGGGGTCGCCGTTCACTTCTTGCGTTCTGGCAGTTGTAGACATAACACGCTCCTTTACTTTTGAATCGAGTGAGAAGGCGACGAAGTCTTTCTTGGAAGTTTAGAAGGCCCCGCCGCAGGGTTCGCTTCCCGAGGTGCCCGGGGGCACCAAATCGCGCTCAACAGGTAATGCGGAAATCCGAGGCGTATCGCCTCAGAGGGTGGATGCGAGCTTGTCGGGGAAGTTAAGTCTCGGCATCTCGGCCGTTCAGTAAATCAGGACGGTCGCCTGACCTTAATGCTGCGAGGAGCATCTCTCGGGCGCGGGCATGTCAGCGAGATGTTAGCACGGAGGAAGCCTCAATGGTGCTCAAGCCTCAGAAGGTGCGTGAGTATAGCACCGTTCGACGTGAGTACGACCTCTTTTTTATCCTCGTCCCTCACGGCCGCAGGCCCGGGGCTTTGGTGTGTTAGCAGGAAATCTCCGGCCGCGTCGTTGAGGCCGGGGTCGCCGACCAATCCTCGGTCGCGCGGGTTGGCGTACGCCTTCAGCGCTTCGAGCGCGGGGACGCTCTCCGCCGACCAGACCAGCCAGACCTTCTCCGTCCCACGTTCCGCGTCGAACTGTAACCAGCTCCGCTCGGGCACCTGAACCTGCCGGCCCGCGCCGAGCCTTGACTGCCCTTCGTTGGCGGTGGGCGAAGGGAAGAGAATCACGTAAGGCGACGGCCGGCCCTGCTCCTCCGGCCCTTCGTTCAGGATGTAGAGGTGTCCGTCCTGCGGGCTGCTCAGGTTCAGCCGCACGCGATAATCCTTCTCGAAATTAATCTCGCCGCCGAGCCGGAACGGGGACTCGAACGGCCTCCCGTCTCGATATTTCTGAACCAGTATCGAGTAGACCAATGTTCGCTCCGGCGCGGCGACTGGAGGCGGGAGCGTAGTTCCGACCGCCAAAGGTTTTGAGGGACGCCACGCCCACGTGCCGACGATTGCCGCCGCAGCCAGAAGCAGCACGGCCCCGAGCACTAGTACCGACGCCACCTTGTTACGCCCCGCACGGGCAGAGGCGGCCGGAAATTCTCGCGCAGCCGTCTCAACCGACCCGACTGTTCCCGAGCCCGCTTCGGCCTCCAGTTCCCGACGCAGGCTTTCCAGGTCGAGCGCGAAGTCTCTGCTCGTCTGATACCGCTTCTCACGGTCTTTCTGAAGCGCCTTTCTGACTATTCTTTGCAGCGCGTCCGCCGCGCCCGAGTCTTCCCCGACGAGCGGCTCGGGCTCGCGCTCAAGGATTGCGGCGAGAACGTCACTCGGCGTCTGACCGACGAAGGGCGCGCGCCCCGCCAGCATCTCGTAGAGCACGACGCCCAGACTCCAAACGTCCGTCCGCGCATCGACCGCGACCCCGCGCGCCTGCTCGGGCGACATGTACGCGGTCGTGCCCATCAACATGCCCGGCACGGTGTGGACGCTCTCCGTGTTAGCGTCGTCGGCCGCGCCGCCGCCGAAAGGCTGTGTGTATTTCGCGAGGCCGAAGTCTAATACTTTGACGCGCCCTTCGGCGTCGAGCATGACGTTCTCCGGCTTGATGTCACGGTGGACGATGCCCGCCTGATGCGCCTTGGAGAGGGCGCTCGCGATCTGCGCCGCAACATCGAGCGCCTCGCACGGCCTGAGTCTCCCGCCCTTCAAGCGTTGCCGCAACGTCTCGCCCTCCACGAACTCCGTCGCGATAAAGTGCCTGCCGCCTGCCCGTTCGATCTCGTAGATCGTCAGCACGTTCGGGTGGTTGAGCGCCGAAGCTGCCCGCGCCTCCTGCTTGAAGCGCCGGATGCGACTCTCGTCGTCGGTCAGGTAGTCGGGTAGCAGTTTGAGCGCGACCTTCCGCCCGAGTCGCGTGTCCCTCGCAAGGTAAACGTCCCCCATTCCGCCCGAGCCCAGCAGCGCCAGGACCTGATAATGGCCGATGCTCTGCCCCACGAGCGCGCCCGTCGAGTTCTCCGTCAGCATCTCGGCGGCGACCGCGTAGGCGGGGGCGTCCATGAAACTGCCGGGCTGCTCGTTGGCGGCGACCAGGGCCTCGACTTTCGCCAGCAGGGCCGTGTCATCGCCGCACGCCTCCGCGAGAAAGGCGGGGCGCTCTTCGGGCGTGCGCTCCAGTGCGGAGTGGAACAGCTCTTTAACTCGCTGGTAGCGTTCCGGAGTCATGAGGTGTTTTAAATCTTTTCGGAAGAGGCGGGCTTAACCTTCCAACTCGTGCCGGAGCCACGAGCGGGCCATCTTCCATTCGCGCTCGACCGTGGCGTGTGAGATCGACAGAACTTCGGCGGTCTCCTCGATGGTCAGCCCGCCGAAGAAACGCAGCTCGACGACCCGGCTCTGCTGCGGGTCGAGCACTTCCAACTCCTGCAAGGCAAGGTGCACGGCCAGCAAGTCGACGCTCGGCCGCCCCGCTATCCGGTCGGCCCTGCTCAGCGAGAGGCTGTACTGTCCGCCGCCCCTCTTCGCCGCCTGCTGGCTGCGCGCGTGGTCTACAAGTATGCGGCGCATCAACCTCGCCGCGATCCCGAAGAAGTGCGCGCGGTTCTGCCACCTAATGTCGTTCTGGTCGATCAGGCGTAGGAAGACTTCGTTGATGAGGGCGGTGGGTTGCAGCGTGTGGTCGTGCCGCTCACGCCTGATGTAATTACCGGCCATCCGCCGCAGCTCCTTGTAAATCAGCGGCACCAACTCGTCGAGCGCACTCTGCTCCCCGTTGCTCCACCTCTCCAGAACCTCTGTGATGTTCGGCTGAGCCTGCATCGTTCGCGTTCGCGGCCCTTTCCCACAAATTAACCAAGAGAGGAGATCACATCAGATAAGCCTGCTCCCGGACGAGGGCTACTGAACGGCACTGAAATGTTAACGGAGGTACAGTATAGCAACATAATAAATGTTCTTAAATCGGGGTCTAAGAACCGGCATTATGTTTTCAACAAGCAGATTGAGTAGTACGAGCCAAGCAAATTGGTTTGATAACCAATACGACTGATGTTGGCGAAGCCATGCGATATAAGCAGTCAATACCTTATACGGACTCTATTCGTCAGGTAAGGACTTTATTGTTCGCTAACACCGGCCTTCTCGTCAGAAGAGCTGGAACTTGATGGTCAGGTACTTCTTGGGGTTCTGGCGGAAGTCGTAGATGAGTTTGACGGTCTCGGAGGAGAGTTGGTTGACGTTGTTATAGAGCTGTTCGTCGGTGAGGAGCTTGCCGGCGGTGCCCTCGCCGCGCTGGACTCCGGCGACGACGTTGTCGATGCGCTCGGCGGCGGTGTTGAAGCGGGCGATGGCCGAGCGCGCGTCGTTGTAGATCGCCTCGTCGGTGAGGAGCTTGCCGGCCGTGCCGCGCCCCGCGCGGAGGTCGTTGACGATGAGGTCGATGTTGTCCACCGAGCGGTTGAGGCGGGCGATGGCCCCGCGCGCCTCGTTGTAGATGGCGTCGTCCGTGAGGAGCTTGCCGGCCGTGCCGCGCCCCTGCCTCAGGTTGTCGGCGATCTCCTGGAGCGAGCGGCTGACTTCGTTCAGGTTGTTGTAGAGCGCCGGGTCGTTGACGAAGCGGCCGGCCGAGCCCTGGCCCGCCTGGATCTGCCTGACCAGCTCGTTCACGTCGCGCACCGTCGAGTTGAGGTTGTTGTAGAACTGCTCGTTGTTGACGAACTGGCCGATGGTGCCCTGCCCCTGGTTGATCTTCTCGGAAATCTCTGTGAACTGCTTGGAGAGCCCGTTGAGCTGGTTCATGAGCTGCGTGCCCGAGGTCGTGAGCGCCTGCACGGTGCCGCCCTCGTCGCCGGGCGGGATGAGGTCGTTGTCGGTGATGTGCTCGGCGGCGGCGCCGCCGGGCGTGAGGTTGATGACCTTCTCGGCGCCGAGGATGGAGGGCGAGGAGAGCACCGCCTCCGAGTCCCTGCGGATGAGGTCGGTGGCGGGGCGGCCGTCGATCACGCTGTCGATGGAGAAGGTGGTCTCGACCTTCTCCTTCGCGTTCACGGAGGGCGGGAGCAGGCGCACGTCGTCCACCTTGCCGATGCGGACGCCCGCGAGGCGCACCTCGGAGCCGCGCCTCAGCCCGTCGCCGTTCTGGAAGCGCGCGCGCAGGTGGAGCTTGCGCGAGAAGGGCGAGATGTCGCCCGACGCGTTCAGGATGAGGAAGATGAGCACCCCGATGGCGACCACCACCAAAAGCCCCACCCTCACCTCGCGGATTCCGACGCGCTTCCTGGCTGTAGGCATAGCTTCGTAAGGATGAAGGATGAAGGATGAAGGATGAAGGGAAGGCAGTCCGCCTCTCTCTTCATCCGATGTTCATCCTTCATCCTTCATCCTTCATCCTTTCTTCAGTGTCCGCGGATGAACCGCTGGATGTATGCGTCCTGATTCTTGTGGAGGGACTCGTCGGTGCCCTCGAAGATGATCTTGCCGCCGCGCAGCATCAAGACCTTGGTGTTGGTCAGGCAGAGGCGCTGCCCCTCCTCCTCGAAGACGATCTCGCCGTCGTCGTTGACGACCGCGTACTCGCTCGTCAGGTACTTGACGTTGTTCATCTCGTGCGTGACGAAGATCGAGGAGACGTCTTCGAGGTCGCGCAGCTTGATCGCCAGCTCGCAGATGGTGCGCGCCGTCGGCGGGTCGAGGCCCGCGGTCGGCTCGTCGAACATGACGATCTTCGGGCCGCCGACGAGCGCCCGCGCGATGCCGACCCGCCGCCGCATGCCGCCCGAGAGCTCAATCGGCATCTTGTCGATGGCGTCTTCGAGGTTGACGAAGCGGAGCATCCGGCGCACCTCCTGCTCGACCTCGTCTTCGGGTACGTTCTGCTCGTGCAGGCGGTAGGCGACGTTGTCGTAGACCGAGAGCGAGTCGAAGAGCGCGCCCTCCTGAAAGACCATCCCCATCTTCTTGCGCACCGACATCATCTGCGCCTCGGTGTAGTCGGTGATGTCCTCGCCGTCCACGAGGACGCGCCCCGCGTCGGGCTTCAGGAGCCCGAGGATGAGCTTGATGGTCGTGGACTTGCCGCCGCCCGAGCCGCCGAGGATGATCTTCGTCTCGCCCTTGTTGACCTTGAAGCTCAGGTTGTCGAGGATGACCCGGTCGTCGAACGCGAGCGTCACGTCCTGGAACTCGATGGCGGGCGTGATGCGTTCGCGGTCGTCCACCTCGTGGAAGGTGCTCTCGGCCGCGGCCGTGCTCACGCCGCCGCGCGCCGCGCCCCCCTCCTGCTCCCGCTCTTCCACGTCCGCTGTTGACATAAAACCTGCTTCCGCCCTCACCCCGCCGGCAGCCCGAAGATGAGTTGCAGCCCGCGCGTGATGAAGTAGTCGGCGACGATGATCAGGATCGAGGTCGCGACCACGGCCGAGGTCGTCGAGCGCCCGACGCCGACCGTGCCGCCCTCCGTGTTCAGGCCCTTGTGGCACGCGACCGTGCCGATGATGAGCGCGAAGGCCGCGGTCTTGACGAAGCCCCCGATGATGTCGTCGGTCGTCAGCCCGTCCCAGACCGCGGCCATGAAGGAGCCCGAGCCGATGTCGAAGAACTGCGTCGAGACGACCCAGCCGCCGCCGATGCCGATGGCGTCGGCGATGAGCGTCAGCAGCGGCAGGGTGATGAGCAGCGCCACCAGCCGCGGCGCCACCAGCTTGCGCACCGGGTCTGTGCCGAGCGCGCGCATGGCGTCGATCTGCTGCGAGACGACCATCGAGCCCAGCTCGGCCGCGATGGCCGAGGCGACGCGCCCCGCCACCATCAGCCCCGAAAGCACCGGCCCCAGCTCGCGCACGAGCGCCGTCGCCACGAGCCTGCCGGTCTGATCCTGTGCGCCGTAGTATTTTAGCGTGGGATAGGTTTGCAGCGCGAGCACGCCGCCGGTGAAGAAGCCCGTGAGGAGGATGATGGTCAGCGAGCCGACGCCGATCACGTCCATCTGCGAGATCATCTCGGGGACGTAAGACGGGCGGCGGAAGAGCCTGCCCGCGGCGCGCACCGCGAGCAGGGTGGTCTCCTGGACTTCGAGCAGGGCGCGCAGGGCGAAATTCATGCGTGCAAAAGGAGCCGGGTAACCTTCGCGCAGGGAGATGTGCCGAACGACGCATGATGTGCAGAAAGTAGCGGGGGCGTCAAGTTAGAAAAGTAGGCAGATGGCAGATGGCAGTAGGCGGTCGAAAGGCAGAACGGGTTGAGCCTCGTCTGGAGCGAGATGTTTATAGCCCCGACGATTCCCATCAACCCCGAGTTCCTTTAGGGGCGACATGAACATGCCGCCCCTCCGGAGCTTGGCGATTTGATAAGCATCCTGAGCTATAAACATCCCGCCCCTGGTGGGGCTCCGCACTGCCTACTGCCTACCGTCTTGTGGCGGGGCGTTGCGGTTCAGGCGGCGCTGTAGCAACTGTTGCTGTTGCGCCTGCTGGCGGAGGGTGCGGAAGAGTTGGAGCTGTTCGGCCGTGAGGATGCGGCGGATCTTCAGCTCGGTCGCGGCGCGCAGGCGCACGAGCGCGGACTGCGCGGCCGAAAGCTCGCGCGCGCGCTGTTCGACGAGCGCCTCGTCGACGGCGTCGGCGTAGATGGCCTCGTCGAGCGCGCGGCGTGCGAGCCGCACCCGGCGCGTCTGCGCGCGCACCTCCGGCTCGCTCTGCCTGCGAATCTCGCGCAGCTGCTCTCGCTGCTCGCGCGAGAGGTTCAGACGCTGCATCAGGTTCGGCGCTCGGGCGGGCCGCTGCTGCTGGGGCGCGGGCTGCGGCGCGTCCGGCTCCTGCGCCACGGCCGAGACGCAGAGCAGGGCCAGGCCGAAGACGGCCGCCGCGAGACGTCTCAACGTGAAGGAGTATTTGTGCGATGTTCTCATCGACTGCCTCGGGCGCGTTTAGTAACTGCCGCTTAGAAGGTCGGACAGGCGCGGCAGGTTGTCGCCGGCCAGCAGAGTATCCTCGTCGCTCGTCGAACGCCGCGGCGCGCGCGTGCGGCGCGCGCCGTTCGGGTTCGGCGCCGGCTGCGGAGTCTTGCCGCGCGCGGCGACGTCGACGACCTGCTCGGGCCTTTGCACGCCTTCGCGCTCCTTCGTCTCCGCGGCGAGCCGCGCGCGCGTCTCCGCGACCTTCTGCGCGACGATGGCATCGACCTGCTCGTCCGTGTAGCCGCTCTGGACGGGCACCTCGACGCGCTCCTTGACGATCACTTTCTCCGGGCCGCCCGCGCGCGCAATCGTCAGCGCGAGGAGCGCGCAGAACGCGAGCAGGGCGGCGAAGGCGCCCGCGCGCAGCCAGAGCGGCGAGAGCGAGAAGAACTCTCGCAGCGCCGCGCGCGCCGAACGCTTGCGGGGCGCGTTCGAGAAGGCAGGCGCGGCCGGCGCGAGCGCCTCTTCGATGTTGAGGGAGGGCACCGTGCCGAGCGCCTCGGCGCGCCACACGGCGAGCCCCGCGCGCACGCCCCCGAACGCGGCAACCTCTTCGCGGCAGACGGCGCAGGCTTCGAGGTGCTTGCGGTACAGCCCGGCCTCCTCCTTCGTCGCCTCGCCGTAAAGATACGCGACCAACTCTTCGCCGCGCCCGCACACGCCGTGCGCCGTCGCTTCCTGCTTCTCGTTCATCTCAGGGCTCCCTCCGGCTGAAACCTTTCCAACTTCAGACGCAACTGCTTGAGCGCCGTGTAGAGGCGACTCTTGACCGTGCTCAGGGGAATCCGGAGCGCATCGGCGATCTCCTGAAACGTCAGCTCCTCGAACTCCTTCATCAAGACGATCTCGCGCAACTCCTGCGGGAGCGAGGCTACGGCGCGACGTACGGCCTCCGCGCGCTGTGAAGATTCCGACGTGTGCGCGGGCGACGCTTCCGCCACGGTCGAGAGGGACTGCTCGCGCCCGGCCTCGACCTCTTCCTCCAGACCGGTCTCGGCCCGCACGCGCGCGCGGCGCTGGCGCGTGATGCACTGGTTGACCGCGATGCGGTGCAGCCACGAGGAGACCTGCGCCTCGCCGCGGAAGCGCGCGAGGTTGCGGTAGGCGTTGATGAAAGTCTCCTGCGTGGCGTCGCGCGCCTCCTCGGCGCTGCCCGTGATGCCGTAGGCCAGCGCATATATCTTGCGCTCCCAGCGGCGCACGACCTCGCCGAAGGCGTCGCCGTCCCCCGCCAGCGCGCGCTCCACCAACTGCTCGTCGGTCGTCAAAGTCACCCCAACAAACTGCACGAGCTTCGAAACCCCCGAGCGCCTGGGCTTTAAAACGCGCGCTCGAAAGCTTGGACGCCCGTCTAAGCCTCAAAGTCTGGAAAGTTTAAGGCAGAAGCCCGACCGTGAGGGAGGGCGTCTCAACGTCCATAGAAAGAGCTTTAATGGAAGACGTACGCCCTCCCTCACAGTCGGGCTTCTGCCTGCGTTAAACTGCGGCCAAATATTGACAACACCGAGCGCCGGTTCGTACTATGGACTGCGGGTTGGTTTAGGGCCACCCGCAAAGCTTACCGTCTGAGACTTCGGCACCTCCGATTCTACCCTTTCGGTCAACATCTCTACCGCATGTTGGAAAAACTCCCGCGCGTACGACTGCTCTACATCGTCCTGGGGACGCTGCTCGTCGTCGGTCTGCTCCCGCTCGGGATGGCCGGCTGGATGCTCTCGGGCCGCAGCGCGGACGAGCTGCGCCAGATCGAGGGGCGCTACCAGGCGCAGCTCGTACAGGACAAGGCGCGGCAGATCGAGCTGTACGGCCAGCGCTACCGTGAGGTCGTGACCGGCCTCGCCCGCGCCTTCGAGCTGACGGGCGGCGTCGGCGTCTTAGGTCAGACGGGGAGCGACGAGCGCCTGCAGAAAGCGGTCGAGGCCGACCGCAACCTCGACGCGCTGGCGATCATGCCCGTCTCGGGCACGCCGCACGTCGCCTACAAGCCGGACGCCATCACGCGCGACGAGGTCAACGCGCGCCTCAACGCCTCGCTCGCCGACATGGCCGAGCCGGGCGTGCGCATCGGCGGGCCGCACCTCATCCGTTCGAGCCAGGAGATGGCGCTGACCATCGCCGCGCCCGTCATGGGCGGCGCCGAGTCGGGCGAGGTCATCGCGGCCGTCGTCGCCGTCATCTCCTTCCAGGACGTCTTCTCCTCCGTCCAGCAGCCCGGCACGATGACCGAGAGCGAGCTGCTCGCGCGCGGCATGCCGGTCATCTTCGTCGTCAACGCGGACGGCCGCGCGGTCGCGCACCCGGACGCGCGCGTCGCCTACGCCGAGCGCTCGATGATGGACTTGAAGGTCGTGCAGGACTGGAGCGCTACGGGGCGGCAGGTGAAGTCCGCGCTCGCCCCCTTCAACGCCGAGCGCGACGGCGAAGAGGTTCGGATGCTCGGCGCCTACTCGACGGCGCGGCTCGACGAGCACACGCCGCTCGGCGTCATCGCCATCCAGGACGAGCACGCGGCCCTGCAGTCGGTTTCGGACATGCGCCGGCAGACGCTCTACATCAGCATGCTCGCGGCCTCGTTCGCGCTGCTCATCGGCTTCCTCTTCGCCAAGCAGCTCACGCAGCCCGTGCGCGAGCTGGCGGCCGGCGCGCACCGCATCGCGGGCGGAGACTTCTCGCAGCGCATCGACGTGCGGAGCAAGACCGAGCTGGGCGATTTGGGCGAGTCCTTCAACCTGATGACCGACCAGCTCGAACACTACATCGAAGACCTGCAGAACTCCGCCGAGGAGAACCGGCAGCTTTTCATCGGCACGGTCAAGGCCCTGGCCGCCGCCATCGACGGCAAAGACCCTTACACGCGCGGACACTCGGAGCGCGTCGCGCGCTTCTCGCTCGCCATCGGCGAGAGCTTAGGGCTCCCGGACGACGAGATGGAGAAGCTGCGCATCAGCGCGCTGCTGCACGACGTGGGCAAGATCGCCATCGAGGACAGCATCCTCAAGAAGCCGGCCTCGCTCACGCCCGAGGAGTTCGAGGTGATGAAGCAGCACCCGCAGAAGGGCTTCAAGATCATGTCGCAGATTCCGGCGATGAAGGACTTCCTGCCGGGCATGTACATGCACCACGAGATGATGGACGGCAAGGGCTACCCGCAGGGCCTGAAGGGCGACGAGATACCGATGCAGGCGCGCATCGTCTCGGTCGCCGACACCTTCGACGCGATGACCACCGACCGCCCGTACCAGAAGGGCATGAGCCTCGAAGACGCCATCGCGCGCATCAAGACCTTCGTCGGCACGCGCTACGACGCGAAGGTCGTGGACGCCCTGGTCGCGGCCTGCGAGTCGGGGCAGATCACGCCCGGCCGCGTCCGCCTCTCGCAGCGCGCGAAAGACCTCGCGGCCGGCAAGACGCTCTCGCCCTCGCTCCGCGCGCGACCCGCCCCCGCGCCCGAACAGGCGCCCGCCGCCTGAGAACAGTAGGCGGTAGGCAGATGGCAGTAGGCAGCCGCTCCGCGTTCAGGACGTAGAAGGATTTATTCGAGAAGTGCGACCGTAGGTTTTTCGACTGCCTACTGCCATCTGCCTACTGCCTACTCTCTTTCCCTGACGACTGCCGCGGGCGCTTTTGTCGCCCCGCGGCAGTTACGTTTATAATCGGCATTTTCGGAAGGCAGAAGCCCGACCGTCAGGGAGGGCGTACGTCCTCCGCAGTACTGTTTTGCGAGAGATGAGACGCCCTCCCTGACGGTCGGGCTTCTGCCTCTTATTATTTATCGGCTAAGGTTATCACCCGAACACAATGGCATTCTGGAGACGCAAGAAGGACGACCGCTACATCACGCTCGGCCTCAACCAGCCTGCGGCCGGGGCGGAGGAGACTGCCGCCCCGCCGGCGGAGGCACGCCTCGAACCGCCCGCCGGCGCTGACGCCGCGGCGCAGGCGCGCGAGCCCGTCGCCGTCCCGCCCGCCGTCGAGCCCGTGCCGACCGGCGCGCAGCCCGCGCCGCAGCCCGCGGACGAGACCAGCCTGACCGACGCGCGCGAGCCGGAAGTCATCGAGACGCCGCGCCCTGCGACGGCGCCGACGCCCGCCGAGTCGGGCCAGCGCGAACAGCAGACCGCGCCGCGAGGGCCTGCGCCCGCGCGCAGCTCGGCCTTCGCGTCCTCTTCCATCCTCGGCCTCAACCGCACGGACGCGGAGTTGCAGGCCGAGATCGAAGCGTTAGAGCAGACCTACGCCGCGCGCTTCTCGCGCGCCATCGCCGCCACGCGCGACTCGCTTTCGGAGAAGATCGACAAGGTCTTCGAGAACCGCAAGCAGATCGACGCCGCGCTGCTCGACGAGCTCGAAGAGGCGCTCATCGCCGCCGACCTCGGTGTCACGACCACGCTCGAAATCCTCGACAAGGTCAGGCGCGGCATCTCGCGCAAGGAGATCGGCGACATCGCCGCGCTCAAGGCCGCGCTCAAGTCCGAGCTGCTCGGCATCCTCCGCGACTCCGGGCGCAAGGGCGTCGCTACGGAGGAGGGCGTGGACGATTCCATCACGCCGTACGTCATTATGGTCGTCGGCGTCAACGGCGTCGGGAAGACGACGACCATCGGCAAGCTCGCGCAGCGCATCAAGGCCGAAGGCAACGACGTGCTCATCTGCGCCGCCGACACCTTCCGCGCCGCCGCCTCCGACCAGCTCGCCATCTGGGCCGAGCGCACCGGCGTCCCGCTCATCCAGCAGAAGTCGGGCACAGACCCGGCGGCCGTCCTCTTCGACGCGCTCAAGGCGGCGAAGGCGCGCAAGTCGGACGTGCTCATCGTGGACACCGCGGGCCGGCTGCACAACAAGTCGAACCTGATGGCCGAACTCGAAAAGATGAAGCGCGTCGCGGGGCGCGAGGTCGAGGGCGCGCCGCACGAGACGCTGCTCGTCGTGGACGCCGTGACGGGCCAGAACGGCCTGGAGCAGGCGCGGCAGTTTTTGAAGACGGCGAACGTGACCGGCATCGTCCTGACGAAGCTCGACGGCACGGCCAAGGGCGGCATCGCCGTCGCCATCTCGAAGGAGCTGGGCCTGCCCATCCGCTACGCCGGCATCGGCGAGCGCGTGGACGACCTCGTCGTCTTCGACCCCGAGCAGTACGTCAACGGCCTCTTCGCATAGCTTTTATTTCAAGGCATCTTGAGGGTAATGCTGAACGAATTCACCACAGAGACACAGAGACACAGCTTTAAAGAGATGACTCAACAAGCTGTGTCTCTGTGTCTCTGTGGTGAGATTTCCCTCGCTCCACCCGCAACGCCGAGGGAATAAGCCCCGTTACCTTGACTCCAGACTCCAGACTCCAGACTCCGGACTTCGACCGCCGCATGATGGCGCGCGCTCTCGAACTGGCCGCGCGCGGCGCGGGGCAGGTCAGTCCCGGCCCGCTCGTCGGCTGTGTCGTCGTTGACCGGCACGGCGAGGTCGTCGGCGAGGGCTTCTACGTCTACGAAGGTTTGAAGCACGCGGAGACCCTGGCGCTCGAACAGGCGGGCGCGCGGGCGCGCGGCGCGACCGCTTACGTCACGCTCGAACCGCACGCGCACACGGGCCGCACGCCGCCTTGCACCGAGGCGCTCATCCGCGCGGGCGTCGCGCGCGTCGTCGCCGCCATCGAAGACCCGAACCCGCTCGTCTCGGGGCGAGGCTTCGACAAGTTGCGCGAGGCGGGCGTCGAGGTCGTCACCGGGGTGTTAGAGAAAGAGGCCGCGCGGCTCAACGAGAAGTACGTCCACGCGATTCGGCGCGGCCGCCCGTTCGTGCACCTGAAGCTGGCCTGCTCGCTCGACGGGCGCATCGCCACGAGCACCGGGCACGCGCGCTGGATCAGCGGCCCGGAGTCGCGCGCGCGCGCGCAACAGCTGCGCCGCGAGTGCGACGCCATCCTCGTCGGCTCCGGCACGGCGGTGAAGGACGACCCGCTGCTCACAGACCGCAGCGGACTCCCGCGCCGCCGCCCACTGCTCCGGGTCGTGCTCGACGAACAACTGCGCCTCGGCCCGCAGTCACAGCTCGCGCGGACGGCGCGCGAGACGCCCGTCCTCGTCTTCACCTCCGACCAGGCCGACCCGCGCAGAGTCTCGGAGCTGGAATCACTCGGCGTCGAAGTCTTACAGACGGCCGCGGGAGGGCGCGACCTCAAGTCTGTCCTCGAAGAGCTGAGGGGCAGGGAAGTGCAAGGTCTCTTCGTCGAAGGCGGCGCGGGCGTGGCCGGCGCCTTCCTGCGCGCGGGGCTGGTGGACAAGGCGAGCTTCTTCGTCGCCCCACTCATCCTCGGCTCCGACGCCCTCGGCGCCGTCAACGTCTCCGGCCCGCTCACCGTCCCGGAGGCCACGCGCCTCCGGGACGTCGAGACGCACCGCCACGGCGACGACGTGGAGATAACCGGCTACTTGTTTGGTGATGAGTGATAAGTGATAAGTGATAAGAGGAAGAGAACGGGCCTTGTCTTTTCTCATCACTTATCACTCATCACTCATCACTTCTTTTCAATGAACCTTCCGCGCGCGAAAAAGAGGCTGGGGCAGAATTTTCTGGTCGACGAGTCGTACGCGCGGCGCATCGTCGAGGGGCTGGGGCCGCGCGCGGGCGAGACGGTGGTTGAAATCGGGCCGGGGCGCGGGGCGCTGACGGCGCTGCTGTTGGGGCGCGGCGCGCGTGTCGTCGCCGTCGAGTTGGACAGAGAGCTGGTGCCCGTCTTGCTCGAGCGCTTCGGCGGGCACGACGACTTCAGGTTAATCGAGGCCGACGCGCTCGAAGTAGATTTCTGCGAAGCGATTTCGCCGGCCGCGTCTGCGCGCGTCGTGGCGAACCTGCCTTACAACATCTCGACCGCCATCCTGCAACGTCTCGTCGAACAGAGGGCGTGCGTGCCCGAGTCGGTCTTGATGCTTCAGCGCGAGGTGGTCGAGCGCATCACGGCGCCGCCCGGCTCGGCCGAGCGCGGCTACCTGACCGTGCTCGTCGCCGCCTTCTGCGAATCCGAGGCGCTTTTCGACGTGCCGCCCGGCGCCTTCCGTCCGGTGCCGAAGGTCTGGAGCACGGTCGCGCGCCTGCGCGCCCGCGGCGCCGAGCCCGAAGGCTTCGACGAGAGACTCTTCCAACGCCTCGTCAGCGCCGGCTTCGCGCAGAAGCGCAAGACGATCCTCAACAACCTGCGCCACGCGCCCGAAGATTTGCGCGCGCTCTTCGAGAAGGCGGGCGGCGCGGCCGCTTTGCTCGAAGCGACCGTGATCGACCCGCAGCGCCGGGCCGAGGCCCTGACCCAGGAGGAGTGGGCGCGCCTGACGAAAACCTTAACGGCGGGGGGGCGCTAGCGCGCGAAGTGAGCCGGGCGCGTGTGCTATACTGGCGCTTCGCGCCCCCTATCTATTAATCGCGGCGTGTGGGCCGAGAGAAGCCCTTCACGCCTTACCGGAGATAAGTGTAGCAAGTGAGTAACGTAATCGAAGTAATGCCCCTCGGCGGTGTCGGCGAGTTCGGCTGCAACTGCATGGCCGTGCGCTACGGCGAGGACATGATTCTGATCGACACCGGGATGGGCTTCCCCCAGGAGACCGCCTACGGCGTGGACGTTGAGGTGCCCGACTTCGACTTCCTCGAAGAGTACCGGGACAACATCGCCGCCGTCGTCATCACCCACGGCCACGAAGACCACATCGGCGCCGTGCCGTACGTGCTGAAGAAGTTCAACGTGCCCCTCTACGCCTCGCACTTCACGATGGGCCTCATCGAGTCGAAGCTGGAGGAGCACGACATCCTCGGCGACGTGCTGCTCCACCGCGTCGAGCCGCGCGACAAGGTCGAGATCGGCGAGTTCGAGGTCGAGTTCATACGCGTCTCGCACTCGCTCATCGACTGCTTCGCGCTCGCCGTCAACACGCCCGCCGGCACCATCATCCACACCGGCGACTACAAGGTGGACGAGACGCCCGTCATCGGCGAGCCGATTGACCTGCGGACGCTCCGCCGTTACGGCCAGGAGGGCGTGCTGGCCTTAACGTCCGACTCGACGAACGCCACCGTGCCGGGCCGCACGCCCTCGGAGCGCGCCGTCATCCCCGACTTCGAGGAGATTTTCGGACAGGCCGAGGGGCGCATCTTCGTCGCCACCTTCGCGTCTTCGATTCACCGCCTGCAGATCGTCATCGACGTGGCGCAGCAGTTCGACCGCAAGGTCTGCGTCCTCGGCCGCTCGATGATTAAGAACGTCGAGATCGCCGAGCGGCTCGGCTACCTCGACCTGCACGAAGGGATGCTCGTCTCCCTGCAGCAGGCGAAGAAGCTGCCGGACGACGAGATCGTCTACCTCGTCACGGGTTCGCAGGGCGAGCCGCGCGCGGCGCTCTCGCAGCTCTCGTCGCAGACCTACAAGGGCTTAACGATATCCGAGGGCGACACGGTGGTGCTTTCGGCCCGCATCATCCCGGGCAACGAGCGGTCGATTTCGCGCCTCATCGGCGAAATCTACAAGCGCGGCGCCGCCATCATCGACGAGAAGCGCCGGCTCATCCACGTCTCCGGCCACGCCTCGCAGGAGGACATTAGGATCATGACGGAGGCCGTCCGGCCCAAGTTCGTCGTCCCCGTCCACGGCGAATACCGGATGCTCTACCGGCACAAAGAGTTCCTCAAGAACCACTGCGACTTCCCCGAGGAGAACATCATCCTCATCGAGAACGGCGACGTATTGGAGTTGAGTGAGAACAGCGCGACCGTCGTCGAGAAGCGCGAGGTCGGCCGCACCTTCATCGACGAGACGGGCTTCGAGGAGATCGACGGCGAGGTCGTCCGCGAGCGCCGCCAGCTCGCCTACGACGGCGTCGTCACGCCGGTCGTCACCATCGACGAGGAATCGGGCGACCTCGAAGGCGAGCCCGAGGTCGTCGCGCGCGGCGTGCTCGGGCTCGACGGCAACGGCAACTCCGCGGCCTTACTGCGCGACATGCGCCGCGTCGTGGCCGAGGCGGTCGAGGGCGCCTCGCGCGACGAGCGCCGCGACGCCTCGATTCTCAAGGAGCGCGTGCGCCTCGAACTCAAGCGCTACATCCAGAAGCAGACCGGCGCCAAGCCTGTCATCCTGCCGGTCGTGGTGCAAATCTGAAAAGCAGTAGGCAGTAGGCAGGTGGCAGTAGGCAGTTAAAACCTTGATATCGGGAAACCTTATTTAATCCTTCAACACGCATAGCGCGGAGCGGCTGCCTACTGCCATCTGCCTACTGCCTACTGCCTTATGCCTGACGCCGCGTCGCTTCTTCGCACAGCAAAGGTCGAGGTCGCGCCCGAGACGTATGTGCTCGTCGGGATGCGCCACGCCGACTGGGCGCGTCTGCTGGAGAGTCCGGAGCTGAGCCCGCGGGCCGGGGCGAACTTCTTCCTGCTGCGTGACCCCTTCGAGGTGACGCTGCTCGTCGAGGAGTCGGACTGGCGCGCGATGCGCCACGCGGCGCGCGACGCAAGAGTCGAGGCGGGTTTCCGCCTCGTCACGCTCGACGTGGAACTCGGCTGGGACGTGGTCGGCTTCCTCGCGCACGTCACGCGGATACTCGCCGAGGCGGGCGTCCCCGTCGGCGCGCTCTCGGCCTTCTCGCGCGACCACCTTCTGATTAAGCAGGACGATTTGGGAAACGCTCTGCGCGTGTTAGGCGAGCACGTCGCGGAGCTGTGCTGAGTCTTCGATGAAATACGACTGGACACAGAAGGTAGTCCTCATCACCGGCGCGTCCTCCGGGATAGGGCGGGCGCTGGCGCTGGAGTTGGGGAGGCGCGGCGCGCGTCTGGGCCTGACGGCGCGGCGCGGCGAGGAGCTTCTGAAGTTAAGTGAAGAGGTAGAACGCGCGGGCGGTGAGGCTTTGGCGCTGCCGGCGGACGTGCGCGACCACGCGGCGTTGAAGGAGGTGGCGGACAAGGTTCTTGAGAAGTGGGGGCGTGTGGACGTCCTCATCGCCAACGCGGGGATGAGCAGCACGACCGCCGGGACGAGGCTCAACGCGTCGGAGGTCGGCGACGTGATCACGATCAACGTGCTCGGCGTCGTCAACAGCGTCGCGGCCGTGCTGCCCTCGATGTTGGAGCGCCGCGCGGGCCAGCTCGTCGCCATCTCAAGCCTCGCCTCGTACCGCGGCCTGCCGAAGTCGGGCGCCTACAGCGCGAGCAAGGCCGCCGTCTCGACCCTGTTCGAGAGCCTCCGGGTAGACCTGCTTAAGAGCAACATCGCCGTGACGACCATCCACCCCGGCTTCATCCGCACGCCGATGACGGCCGGGCGCAAGAAGAAGCTGCCTTTCCTGCTCGAACCCGACGACGCGGCCCGCCGCATCGTCCGGGCCGTCGAGCGCCGCGCGCGCACCTACGCCTTCCCCTGGCAGCTCGCCACGCTCGTCCGCGTCATCCGGCACATCCCCGACGCCGTCTACGACCGGCTCGCTTCGAACACGAATTTTAGGGAGTGAAGGGAATTTTGATTTTAGATTTTTGATTTGCGATTTGGCCGGTGACGGCCGCGCGGTCTTCAAATCAAAAATCTAAAATCGCAAATCAAAAATTCAGATGAACATCATTCAGGCCATCATCCTCGGCATCGTACAGGGGCTCACGGAGTTCATCCCGATCAGTTCGACGGCGCACCTGATCTTCGCGACGCGGCTGACGGGTCTTTCCGAAAGGCTGGCGGCCGAGCAGCAGACGGCCGTCATCGCCGTCATCCAGTTGGGGACGCTCGCCGCCGTCTTCGTCTACTTCGCGCGCGACATCTGGAACATCTGCTACGCGTTCGTGCGCGACCACGTGCTGCTGCTCCGCGGCCGCACGCCGCCGGGCATCGAGGGGGGCGGCCTCCTCGGCAGCCGCATGTCGCCGGACGCCAAGCTCGGCTGGCTCATCTTCATCGGCTCGCTGCCCATCGGCGTCCTCGGGCTCGCCCTCAAGAAGGTCATCGAGGGGACGTTCACCAAGAACCTCTGGGTCATCGCGACGATGATGGTCGTCGTGGCGATTCTCCTCTTCATCGCCGAGAAGGTGGGCAAGCGCGAGCGCGGGATGGAGGAGCTGGGACTCTCCGACGCGCTCGCGGTCGGCTTCGCGCAGGTCTTGGCGCTCATCCCCGGCGCGAGCCGCTCGGGCTCGACCATCATGGGCGGACTCTTCGCGGGCGAGCAGCGCGAGACGGCGGCGCGCTTCTCATTCCTGCTCTCGATCCCGGCCATCACGGCGAGCGGCCTGCTCGAATTGAAGGAGGCCGTCCACCGCCTGCCCGCGGGCAGCGCCGTCCCGCTCGGGGTCGCGACCGTCGTCTCCGGCCTCGTCGGCTACGCCTCCATCTGGTTCCTCCTGCGCTACCTGCGCCGGCACTCGACCGGCGTCTTCATCGGCTACCGCCTCGTCGTCGGCGGGCTCATCCTGCTGCTGCTCTTCGCCGGCCTCGTCCGCCCGCTGTAAGAGTTAAAGACGGAGACGACAGACGGGGCGGGCGCGCCCACGCACGTGCGGAAATGTGCGTGGGCGCGCCCGACTTTACGACTCGCCTGTCGGCGTGCGCGTGCGAACCGTCGCGGGGGCGAGAGGGCCGCCGCGGCGGAGACGCCGCCGGGCGCCTAGAGGCAGTTGAGGCTCCAGCAGTAGCCCGACTGCGGACTCTGCTCGTAGCCGCAGAAGTAGCGATACTGCGAGCAGCACTCCTGGTTATCACAGATGGTGGCGCTGGTGGTCGAGTCACAGTCGCGCCCAAAGTTACAGCCCTGGTAGAAATCGCCGGGGTGGCTCTGGCACCAGGTGTAAGCCGTCACGCACTCCTGCCTGCACGAGCTCGTGCAGGCGAACGCCTTCGTCGGCCCCGCGTCGGACGAGACGACGAAGTAGAACGCGCCGACGAGGACGATGAGAGTGGTTAATCTGCGCAAGAGTCTTCCGATTGCGTAATCTGGCATGAGGATTTCTCCCTTCCGGTAGATGCTACGTTGTCCGGGCAATTTGTCGGTGAAAACGAAGGGACGGCTTGCCTACAGGCCCTTCTCCGTCGGCGCGACCGCGAACCGCCGCCCCGCTAGACTAATCGCCAGCCGCGCTGTTGGCTTGCAGCCGGCTCAGCACCTCCGCCTCTTTGTCGGGCGCCAAACGCCCGACCCACGAGGCCGCGACCTTGCCGCTCCCGTCGACTAAAATCAGAGTCGGGGTGCCGCCGACCCCCAGCGTGTCTGGCCGGCTCTGCCTCACGTCGTCGAGGCGGATGCCGAGGTCGCCCAGGTACTGCCTGCCCTCATCGACGCTGTCGGGTAAGACCGCGGCGAGATGTAAGTCGCCGCGGCCCGCCGTCTCGCGCACGAGGCGCTGATAGAACGGCGCGCTCTCCGTGCAGAAGTGACAGCCCTTCTTGAGCACGAGGAGCAGCGTCTTACCGTTCCGCCCCCAGTCCACGTCGGGCAGTTGGACTTTGCTCCCCGCGGGGATTCCCGCGATTGGCTCCGGGCTGGCGGGCAGGAGGTAGTTTTTTGCCAGGACGCCCGTGATCAGGAGGGCGACCAGGATGATCGCGACGTTGGCAAGGAGTTCGATCTTTCTGTAGAGATTGTGCATGAGTGTACCTTGACTGAGGAAGAGAATGGTTCGAGACCCGACCCGCTCAAGGCCGCAACCGCGTCTGCCTGACAGACGGGCGCGTCCCTCGCCGGAGGGGCGGTTGACGTACTCGCGCGCAAAAAGAGCTGCGCGCGACGCTCTGCGTGAACTTGTCGGGTTTTGCCTGATCGGCGGAATTGAGGCCGCCGCTGGCCAAGGGGCGTTCGTGAACAGCGAATTCTATACACCGGCCGTCAGGAAGATGTCAAACGCGACCCGACCCGCGGCGACAGGGTCGGGTCGGCGACGAAACTGTACATTCGGACTCGCGCCCGTGGCGTACGTTCGGTTAAACTTGAGTCGCCCCTCCCGCTTCGCAGCTATCTCCCACGGAACGGAAGGTGACGAGTTTCGATGAGCGATTCAACCAAGACCGACCCCCCTTCGCAGCGCCCGCGCAGCCCGCGCGTGCCTGTTAACTTCACCGTCGAGCTGGAAGGCTTAGACGACAGCGGCGCCCCCTTCAAAGTCTCCGCCGAGGCCGTCCGCGTCAGCCGCGGCGGCGCCACCCTGATTTCGGACATCCCCGCCCACGTCGGTTTGAAAGTGCGGCTGACGCCCCCGTTCGGCCGCGCCCTCGACGCGGAGGTCAACGGCGTGTGGGCTGAAGGGGAGGACGACCGCCAGCACATCGGCGTCCGCCTCCTCGACCCCAACGGGTGGTTCGCCGAATGACGGCTCCCGCCACGCGCCTGAGACACGTCGAGCGGCGCTGGGTTCCGCGCCGCGAGAAGGCCGTAGACCCCGCGCGTCTCGCCGAAACTTTCGGCGTCTCCGAGACGGTCGCGGGCGTCCTCGCCGCGCGCGGCGTCGAGACCGAACGGGAGGCGCGCTCCCTGCTTGAGCCGTCGCTCGAACAGCTCCACGACCCCTTCCTCATGCTCGGCATGCGCGAGGCGTCCGCGCGCGTACTCAAGGCGGTGGACGCGGGCGAGCGCATACTCGTCTACGGCGACTACGACGTGGACGGGACGACGGGCACGGTCGTCCTGCGCCGCGCGCTCGGCTTCCTCGGCGCGAAGACCGGCTACCACGTCCCGCACCGCTTCACCGAAGGCTACGGCATCCGCCGCGACGTGCTCGAGAGGGCGAAGGCCGAGGGCTACTCGCTCGTCATCAGCGTGGACTGCGGCATACGCGCCTTCGAGCCCCTGGAGTGGGCGAGGGATAACGACCTCGACGTCATCATCACGGATCACCACTTGCCCGACGAAGACGAGGGCGCGCCGCCCGCGTACGCCGTCCTGAATCCGAACCAGAAGGGCTGCGCGTACCCGGACAAGAACCTCGCGGGCGTCGGCGTCGCCTTCAAGCTCGCGCACGCGCTCTTCCGCGAGCGCGGCCGAGAGAATTTAGTTCCGGGCTTTCTCAAGGTCGTCGCCATCGGCACCGTCGCCGACGTGGCGCAGCTCGTGGGCGAGAACCGCGCCATCGTCGCGCTCGGACTATCCGACCTTCAACGTGCGACCAACCCGGGCCTGCGCGCCTTGATGGAGGTCGCGGGCTGCGGCGACGGGACGGGGATGAGGGCGTTTGATATCGGCTTCCGCCTCGGCCCGCGCATCAACGCCGCCGGACGCATGGACGCCGCGCGCGCCGTGGTGGAGCTGTTTGAGGCGAAGAAGTATGAAGAGGCGCGCAAACTCGCCGAGCAGCTCGACGCGCTCAACCGCGAGCGGCGGGACGTGCAGCAGCAGGTGACCGAGCGGGCCGTCGCGGAGCTTGAGCTGACGGGGCAGGAGGAGACCGCGGTCGTCGTCGTCGCAGGCCAGGGCTGGCACCGCGGCGTCATCGGCCTCGCCGCCTCGAAGATAGCCGAGCGCCTGCAGCGCCCGGCGGTCGTCATCTCGCTCGACGAGGACGGCACGGGCCACGGCTCGGCGCGCAGCGGCGAAGGCTTTCACATGCTCGACGCTCTCACAAGTTGCGCCGACCTCCTCGAAGCCTTCGGCGGCCACGCGCACGCCGCGGGCCTCTCCGTCCGCCGCGAGAACGTCGCGGAGCTGCGCCGCCGGCTCAACGAGCACGCCGCGCGCGTGATGTGCGAAGGCGAGGACGGCCAGCCCTGCCTCGAATACGACCTGGAGCTGCCGGCCGAAGCTTTGAGCCTGGACTTGTGCGCGGAGCTTGAGGCGCTGGAGCCGTTCGGCGCGGGCTGGCCCAAGCCGGTCTTCGTCACCAGAAATCTGCGCGTCGTCGGCGAGCCGCGCGTGTTGAAGGAGCGCCACCTGAAGTTCGGCGTCACGGCCGGCGGCCGCGTCCAGGACTGCATCTGGTGGGGCGGCGCCGAACGCGCCACAGCAACGCCCCGCCCCGGCGCGCGCATCGAACTGGCCTACTCCGTCGAGGCCAACTGCTGGAACGGCAACACGCGGCTTCAGTTGGTGGTTGAGGACTTGAAGGGAAGTGAATAGTGAATGGTAAATGGTAAATGGTGAAGACGAGCAGACACCATTTACCATTTACCATTCACTATTCACCAATAGACATGCAAGAGATCAGGCGCAGGAAAGTATCGGGGCTGGGGCTGCGGATCGCGGCGCCGAAGCTGGGGCGCGTGCTGGCGCTGCTCCTGCTCGCCGCGGGCGTCGCGGCGGTCGCCATCTCCTACTGGCGTCTGAAGGACACGACGACGTTCCGCCTGCGGCCCGGCCAGGCGCAGCTCTCGAACGAGGTCGTCGGCGTCATCGACAACCTCGAACACCGCGAGATGAAGGGCGAGCGCCTGTGGGTCTACCTCAAGGCCGACAAGGACGTGAAGTATTCGGACGGCCACCACCAGCTTGAGAACGTCTACCTCGAAGTCTACCCCGACCATGGCGACCGCCCCGATAAGATCAGCGCGCGGCAGACGCTGACGAACGAGGACAACACGCAGTTCCTCTTCACCGGCGACGTGCAGATCGAGACGCGCGACAGCCTGAAGGTCAAGGCCGAGTCGGTCGAGTACGAGGTCAAGACCGAGGCCGCGAACATCACGACGCCGGTCAGCTTCGAGCGCGAGAACATCTCGGGGCGCTCCGACTCGGCGCACCTCGACGCGAAGGCGAAGAAGCTCGAGCTGAAGGGCGCGGTCGAGATTACCGTCAGCCCCGAGCACGGCGCGGCGCAGACGCCGGCCGCGCCGAACGCCGCCATCCCGAAGGTGAACCTGAAGCAGCCGATGACCCTCAAGTCCGCGCAGGCCGTCTTCGACCAGGCCTCGATGCAGATCGCCTTCACGGGCGGCGCGTCGGCCGAGCAGGGGCGCGACATGCTGAGCGGCGACACCCTGACCAGCCAGCTCAACGAACAGAAGCGGGTCAAGTTCATCACGGCCAGGACGAACGCCTACCTGCGCTCGATGAACGAGGGGCACGCGGCCGAGGTCTTCGCCGAGCAGCTCGACTTCTACTTCAACGACGAGCAGAAGCTCATCTCCGCGCACGCGCTCAGGAACGTGCGCGCCAGAACGATTGACGCCGACTCGGACGCGGAACTGACGGCGTCCGAGTCGGCGGACGTGGACTTCGCCGTGCAGGCCGACCACAGCGTCGTCAAGGAGATGCGCGCGGGAGGCCGGCCCGTGCTGACCCTGGCCGCGCCGAAGTCCAGGGCCGGAGACCCGAAGGCCGCGAACAAACGCCTGACGGCCGACGCCGTGCGCCTCTTCTGGCGCGAGACGGGGCGCGACCTCGAACGCGCGGAGGCGAACGGCAACGCAGACCTCCTCGTCGAGCCGAGCCAGCCGAACCCGGCCGCCGACCGCAAGCGGCTCTACGCGTCCGAGTTCAAGTGCTACTTCTACGAGGCGGGGAACCTCGCGCGCAACTTCGACGCGGGCGGCGGCGCGAAGGCCGTCGTCGAGCCTTTCCAGGAGACCGAGAGGCGCGGCGTGCGCACGCTCACCGCGCAGGAGATGGCCGCGACCTTCGTCCGCGAGACGCAGGACGTGGAGAGCTTCGCCGCCGCGGGAGACGCCCGGTTCACCGAGCGGCAGCGCACGCTCACGTCGCAGAAGATGACCGCGAACTTCTCGCGCGAGACCTCGGCGCTCGACACGGTCGAGGCCGCGGGCGACGCGAAGTTCAACGAGCTCGACCGCAACGGGCAGTCTGCGAACATCACCTACACGGCGCGCGACGGCGTCGTGCACCTGCGCGGCGGCGAGCCCGTCGTGTGGGACTCGCGCGCGCGCCTGAAGGCGACGGAGATAGATTCGGATACCGTCAACAAGGTCTCGAACGCGCGCGGCAAGGTCTTGACGACCTACTACAGCCAGGAGCAGACGGGCGGGGCGGCGCCCTTCAAGAACACGAAGAGTCCGGTCTTCGTCGCCTCGAACGCGGCCGAGTTTCAGCACGAGGCGGGCGTCGGCGTCTACACCGGCAACGCGCGCGCCTGGCAGGACGACAACTTCGTGAAGGCCGACCGCCTGGTGCTGCGCAACCAGCAGAAGCGGATGGAGGCGGACGGCAGCGTCCAGAGCGCCCTCTACCAGGCGCGCCGGAAGGCGGCCGACGGCTCGCGCGAGGTCGTGCCCGTCTTCGCCACGTCGCGCTCGATGACTTATGACGATACGACGCGCCAGCTCCACTACGCGGGCGACGTGGACATACGGCAGGGGACGGATCGCATCACGAGCGAGGTCTCGGACGTGTACCTCTTGAAGGACACGTACGAGGTCGAGCGCACAATCTCGGATCGCAACGTCGTCGTCACGCAGCCCGGGAGGCGTGGCACGGGCGACCGCGGCGAGTACACGGCCGCCGACGAGGTGGTCGTGCTCACCGGCAACCCGGCGCGCGTCGAGGACGCCGAGAAGGGCTCCTCCGAGAGCCGCCGGATGACCGTCTACCTCCGCGAAGACCGCGTCGTCAGCGACTCCGGCCCCTCGCCCCAGGCCACCGGGCGCGTGCGGACGACGCACAAGATTAAAAAGCAGTGATAAGTGATGAGTGATAAGTGATAAGAAGAAGACGCGGCCCGTCCTCCTTTCTTATCACTTATCACTCATCACTTATCACGTCCTGAAAATGGCTACCGAAGAGATCATCGAGGCGCGGGGCGAGGCGGCGGGCGGGCGCGAGGCGCGCGACCGGCGGGTCGCCTCGGCGTCGGCGCTGGCGGCGAAAGAGCTCGTGAAGACCTACGGGCGGCGGCGCGTGGTGGACGGGGTGAGTCTGCACGTCGAGCCGGGCGAGGTCGTCGGGCTGTTGGGCGCGAACGGGGCGGGGAAGACGACGACCTTCTACATGATGATCGGCCTGGAGCGCGCCGACGCCGGGCGCATCACGCTCGCGGGCCGCGACATCACGAGACTTCCGATGTACCTGCGCGCGCGCCTCGGCGTCGGCTACCTGCCGCAGGAGCCTTCGGTCTTCCGGCGCATGACGGCGGGCGAGAACATCCTCGCCGTGCTCGAGACCCTGGGCCTGCGGCGCGCCGAGCGTCTGAAGCGCCTGGAAGAGCTGCTGACGGAGTTCGGCATCCAGCACGTGCGCCACACGCGCGCGGACGCCCTGTCGGGCGGCGAGCGCCGCCGCACGGAGATCGCACGGGCGCTCGCCACCGAGCCGCATTTCATCCTGCTCGACGAGCCGTTCGCGGGCATCGACCCGAAGGCCGTGGACGACATCCAGCAGATGATCCTCTACCTGCGCCGCCGCGGCATCGGCATCCTCATCACCGACCACAACGTCCGCGAGACCCTGGGCGTCACCGACCGCGCCTACATCATGGCCGACGGCCGCATCTTCCGCTCCGGCGCGCCCCTCGAACTCACCGAAGACCCGGACGTGCGCCGCCTCTACCTCGGCGAGAAGTTCCGGATGTGAGTGGGGAAGGGGGTTTTGGGTGCTGGGTTCTGGGTGCTGGGAAAGAACAGGTTTTACCCAGCACCCAGAACCCAATACCCAAAACCCTTTTACCGCCTACTGCCTACTGCCTACTGATTCTGCTATACTCTCTCCCGAACCGCGTGACGGTTTCTTGAAAGCCAATACTCGATAATTTAAGAAGCAATTTTTTAGCAGACTATGTCGGTCAAGCTCACAACCAACCTGTCGCAGAGACTCGTCCTGACGCCGCAGTTGCGCCAGCGCATCGAGATGCTGCAAATGACTTCGCTTGAGCTGGACAATCTCATCCAGGCGCAGCTTTTAGAGAACCCCGTCCTCGAAGAGGTGCAGTCGCAGGACGAGAAGCGCGAGCTGGAGAAGGAGATTCTCGACCAGCTCGCCGGCTCGCTCGACGACGCGCCCCCGGTCGAGGCGGCCGCGCCCGACGCGCTCAACGGCTCGGCCGCGGGCAACGGCGCGGGCGACGCGCCCGCCGTCGCCGAGAGCTTCGACGCGCCCGAGACCTTCGAGGCCGCCGAGGCGGGCGAGCGCACCGACGAGTTCGGCGACGTACACGACCCCGCCGAATCGTCGGGCGACGCGTTCGAGGAGATCGACTTCGGCCGAGAGTTTCAGGACTACCTCGACCCCGGCTACAAGACGCAGGAGTACGAGTACAAGGAGGACGCGCCGACCTTCGAGCAGTTCCTGACGCGCGCCCCCTCGCTCGCCGAACATCTGGAGTGGCAGCTCCACATGACGCAGGTCTCGGAAGACCTCGTCGAAATCTGCGAGTGCGTCATCGGCAACCTCGACGGCGACGGCCGCCTCAACGCGACCAACGAGGAGATCGCCGAGCTCTCCGGCTCGACACCCGAGCGCGTCGAGGAGGCGCGGCAGATCGTCCTCCACCTCGACCCCGTCGGCTGCGGCGCGCGCGACGCGCGCGAGTGCCTGCGCGTTCAGTTGAAGGTGTTGGGGCCGGACGCGTGCCCCCGCGGGGCGGAGCGCTGTCTGGCGGAGCGGCTCATCTGTCCCGAGATTTCGCTCGTGGATTTGCAGCAGCACAAGCTGCCGAACCTCGCCAAGCAGATGGGCGTCGAGGTCATCGAGCTGGTCGAAGAACTCCAGCACATCCGCAAGCTCGACCCGTACCCGGGCCGGCGCTACTCTTCGGAGGAGCCGATCCTCATCGCGCCCGAGGTCTTCATCGAGAAGGTGGACGACGTCTACGAAATCTACTTCGCCGACGACGGCGGCCCGCGCCTGCGCATCAGCCGCGACATGCAGCACATGCTCAGCCGCGACGGGACGACGAAGGAGACGAAGGACTTCATCCGCGAGAAGATGCGCTCGGCCGTCGACCTTTTGCGCAACATCGAGCACCGCCGGCAGACCATCTACCGCGTAGTCGAGTGCATCGTCCGCCGCCAGCACGAGTTCCTGGACAAGGGCGTCCAGTTCATCAGGCCGATGATGCTCAAGGACGTGGCCGAGGACACGGGGATGCACCTCTCGACCATCTCGCGCGTCGTCAACCGCAAGTACGCGCACACGCCGCAGGGCGTCATCGAGCTGCGGCGCTTCTTCACCGAGGGCATGCTGAACGAGGAGGGCGAGGAGGTCTCGACCCGCATCATCAAGCTCCGGATCAAGAAGCTGATCGAGGAGGAGGACTCGCACAACCCGATCACCGACGACCAGGTCGTCAAGATTCTCGCCAAGGAGGGCATCAAGCTGTCGCGCCGCACGGTGGCGAAGTACCGCGACCAGATGTCGATCCCTGGCTCGCGCGAGCGCAAGGCGGTCGTGTGAGGGAAGGTGCTGGGTTGCTGGGTAAAACCTCTTCTTCCCCAGCACCCGGCGCCTAGAACCCAGCACCCAAGTTTTAGCAGTACACAATCAGGCACAAGGCCCGCGCGGTCTGGGTGGAGAAGACGCAAGCCCCCGTCCGCCACGCGCGCGGGCGGAAAGGGTAGGTATGGATTTCGAGTACACGGGGCGACACATCGACGTCACGCCCGCTTTGCGCACGCACGTCGAGGAACATTTTGGTAAGGTCGGGACGTTGTTCGAGAACGCGAGCACGGCCCGCGCCCACGTCATCATCGACGTGGTCAAGAACCGGCACATCGCCGAGATTCTCTTCCACTGGCGCGAGCACACCCTGACGGCGAAGGACACCAACGCCGACATGTACCAGGCGCTCACGCGCTGCATCGACAAGATCGAGAAGCAGGCCCTCAAGCTCAAGAAGAAGATCATCGAGCGCAAGCAGGACGCCGTCCCGCTCTCTGCGGTCGCGCCGGACGAGACGGGGACGGCCGCGCCCGAGAACCCCGAGCCGGAGCGCCGCGCGGGGCGCATCATCGCCGCCCGCCGCTACAAGGTGAAGCCGATGACGGCCGAGGAGGCGGTGCTCTCGCTCGCCGAGGACGGCGACCAGTTCGTCGTCTTCCGCGACTCCGACACAGACCGCCTGAGCGTGCTCTACAAGCGCAAGGACGGCAACTACGGGCTCATCCAGCCCTGAACGAATTGAAGGACGATGGGGAGGGTGTTGGGTGCTGGGTGTTGGGTGCTGGGTAGAACAAACCCAACACCCAACACCTAACACCCAACACCCTTTCCTTCATCCTTTCACTTGATGGAGAAGACACCGCAGAACGGCGAGAGCCCCACGATCACGGTCGCGGAGTTCGTCGCGCGCGCGCCGGAGGTGCTGCCGCTCTCCTTCCTCGCGGGCGCGGGTGGCGCCGCGGGGCGCTGGCTGCGCACGCCGCGCATCCAGAAGCTCGGCCTCGCGCTCGCCGGCTTCCCGCACTACGTCCACGAGGGGCGCGTGCAGATCGTCGGCGCGAGCGAGCTGCAGTTCCTCGGCCAGCTCTCCTCGGCAGAGAGGAGCGCGGCCGTCGCGCGGCTCGAGCTCGAGAAGATCTCCTGCGTCCTCGTCACCAAGGGCCTGACGCCGCCGGCCGAGCTGGTCGAGGCGTGCGACGGGGCGGTGCTCCCGCTCATCCAGACCACGCTCGTCAGCTCCGTCGCCATCACCGCCATCACCGAGTACCTCGAAGAGGTGCTCGCGCCGCGCGAGACGCGCCACGGCGCGCTCTTAGACCTCTACGGCCTCGGCGTGCTCATCGAGGGCAAGTCGGGCGTGGGCAAATCTGAGTGCGCGCTCGACCTCATCATGCGCGGCCACCAGCTCGTCGCCGACGACGTCGTCGAGATCCGCCGCCGCCGGCCCGGCCTCCTGATGGGCGGCGCGCCCGACCTCCTGCGCGAGCACATGGAGATTCGCGGCCTCGGCATCCTCAACATCCGCGAGCTGTTCGGCGTCTCGGCCGTCAGCGGGCCGAAGCATCTGGGGCTCGACATCAAGCTCGTCCGCTGGGGCGAGGCGGGCGACGTCGACCGCCTCGGCCTCGAAGAGCGGACGGTCGACATCCTCGGCGTCGCCGTCCCCTACTACGTCCTGCCGGTGAGTCCCGGGCGCAACCTCGCGACGCTCGTCGAGACGGCGGTGCGCGTACACCTCATGCGCCTGCGCGGTTACAATGCGGCCGAGCGTTTCGTGGCGCGGCACGACGCGGGCCTGAAGCGCGAAGGGGCGGGGGATGACTGAGAAACAGAAGGCGGGCGTGGGGCGCGGCGCGGCGAAGGCGGGCGCGCCCGACATCGTCATCATCACGGGCCTCAGCGGCTCCGGGATGTCTTCGGCGACGAACGCGTTCGAAGACCTCGGCTACTTCTGCGTCGACAACCTGCCCCTGACCCTGATGCCGACCTTCGGCCGCCTCGTCCAGCCAGAAGAGCACAACCGCCCCCACATCGAGCGCGCCGCGCTCGTCGTCGACATCCGCGAGGGGAGGTTCCTGAGCGAGTTCCCGGCGCGCCTCAGGGAGCTGCGCGCGTCGGGGCTGCGCGTCTACGTCCTCTTCTTCGAGGCCTCGGACGAGGTGCTCGTCCGCCGCTTCAGCGAGACGCGGCGGCCGCACCCGGCCGACGACGGCGACGGGCTGCTCGAATCCATCCGGCGCGAGCGCCGCGCGATGTCCGAGATACGGCAGCTCGCTGACCAGGTCATCGACACCTCCGGGCACACCGTCCACACGCTCCGCCGCCTGCTCATCGAGCGCTTCGGCGGCGAGGACGGCGCGACGATGCGCGTCCAGGTCTACAGCTTCGGCTACAAGCACGGCTCGCCGCACGACGTGGACTTGCTCTTCGACGTGCGCCACCTGCCGAACCCGCACTTCGTGCCGGAGCTGCGCGCGCTCTCGGGCCACGACCCGCGCATCGTCAAGTACCTCATGGCGAGCGACGAGGTGCGCGAGACGCTCAGGCGCTTCACGGAGCTGATCGACTACCTGCTCCCGCTCTACCGGCGCGAGGGCAAGTCCTACGTCACCATCGGCATCGGCTGCACCGGCGGCCGCCACCGCTCGGTGATGGCGGCCAACTACATCGCGCGCCACCTCCGCCGCGGCGGCTACGAGGCGGCGGCCGTCCACCGCGACGTGTCGAAGACGAAAAGACGGAAGGCAGTAGGCAGTAAGCAGTAGGCAGTTCGGCGGCGGCGAGGGCATAATTAAATATCGTCTAACGGTAGCACTGGCGATGATTCACCACAGAGACACAGCTCGGGGCCTAATTGCTAGTAGCTGTGTCTCTGTGTCTCTGTGGTGAACTGCCTTTCACTCCACCCACAAGTGGAACGGAGTTGAAGAATGCCTGACAAAGCTAAAGAGGAAGGGGCGGCGGGGCGCGTGGCCGGCGTCATCGTGTCGCACGGGCAGGTGGCGACCGAGCTGCTGGCGGCGGCCGAGACCATCATCGGGAACTTCGGCCACATCACGGCCGTCTCCATCGGCTGGCACGACGACGTGGAGGCCGCCAAGAACGAGATCCGCCGCGCCATCGAGCGCGTCACGGACGGCGGCGGCGTGCTCCTGATGACCGACATGTTCGGCGGCACGCCGACCAACATCGCCTCGATGTTCCTGCAGCGGGGCGAGGTCGAGGTGGTGACGGGCGTCAACCTGCCGATGGTCATCAAGCTCGCGGGCCTGCAGCCGGGCGTGCCGCTCGAAGAGGTCGCGCGGCTCGTGCGCGACCAGGGGCGGCAGGGCATCTACCTCGCGGGCGAGCTGCTCGCGGGCGGCGGGCGCAAGGGCTGAGGTCGGTAAGGATTCGAAATTTGAGATTCGAAATTTCAAATCCGGGGTCTTAAATCGAGGGAGAGACCTTTGGTCGAGTGCCGGGTCACCATCGTCAACCGTCTGGGGCTGCACGCGCGCGCGGCGGCGAAGCTCGTGCGCGCGGCGACCGCCTTCCGCGCGACGCTGAAGCTCGTCAGGCTCGACCGCAGCGCGTCGGCCGACGCGAAGTCTATCCTGAGCGTGTTGATGCTGGCGGCGTCGCGCGGGACGGAGCTGCTGGTGACGGCCGAGGGGCCGGACGAGGCGCCGGCGCTCGAAGCCTTGTGCCAGCTCATCGGCGGCGGGTTCGGGGAAACTGAGGAGTGAGCGGCAGGCGGGACAAGAGCGAGCGGCGCTGGCGCGGCGTGGCCGTCTCGGACGGGGCCGTCACGGGGCGCGTGCTGCGCATCCACGGCGGCGGCGGGCGCGCGGGCATCTACCAGGTCAAGCTCGACGCGGCGGAGGTCGGGCGCGAGGTGCGCCGCTACGGCGCGGCCGTGCGGCTCGCGCGCAGGCAGCTGCTCGCCCTGAAGAAGCGCGCCGCGCGCACGCTCGGCGAGGAGCACGCCTACATCTTCGACGCGCACCTCCTCATGCTCGAAGACCGCAAGCTCAACGACGACGTGGAGGCCGTCATCCGCACCGAGTCGGTCAACAGCGAGTGGGCCGTCAAGGTTGTCACCGACCGCGTGCTCGCCGTCTACGAAGAGATCAAGGACGACTACCTGCGCGAGCGCAGCTCCGACATCGAGGACGTGACGCGCCGCCTGCTCGTCGCGCTCTCCGGCGAGAGCATGCTCGGCCGCCGCCTGACCGAAGACGCCGTCGTCGTCGCCGAGGAGCTGATGCCCTCGACGCTCGCCGAACTCGACTTCGGGCACATCAAGGCGTTCGCGACCGACGTGGGCGGCTGGACTTCGCACACGGCCATCATCGCCCGGGGCTTAGGCATCCCGGCGGTCGTCGGCCTGCGCGACTTCTACCGCGCGGCGCGCACCGGCGACTCCGTCGTCATCGACGCCGGCCGCGGCGAGGTCACGCTCCACCCCAAGCCCGAGACGCTGGAGCTGTTCACGCGGGAGAGGCAGGTCGCGAAGGAGTCGCCCGCGCGCGCGGTCGCGGCGGCCGAGGAGCTGCGCGCGCCCCTGCGGACGCGCGACGGCGTCGAGGTCACCCTGCGCGCGAACGTCGAGCTGCCCGTCGAGTACGACTGGGTGAACCGCTACGGCGCGCACGGCATCGGCCTCTTCCGCTCGGAGTTCCTGCTCTCGCACCGCGGCTCCGTGCCGGACGAGGACGAGCAGCGCGAGACGTACGAACGCCTCGCGCGCATCGCGGGCGAGGACGGGCTGACGGTGCGCCTCTTCGACATGGGCGGCGACAAGCTCTCGGGCTCGCGCCTCGACGCGGGCGAGGAGCGCAACCCCGCTCTCGGCCTGCGCGCCATCCGCCTCTGCCTGCAAAGGCCCGAGCTGCTCAGGACGCAGGTGCGCGCCGTCCTGCGCGCGGCCGCGCGCGGCCCGGTAGACCTCGTCATCCCGATGGTCTCGGACGTGACCGACGTGCGGCGCGCGCGCGAGGTCATCGAGGACGAGCGCGCGCGTCTGGGCGGCGAAGGGAAGGAGGCCGGGGCGTTGCGCGTCGGCGCGATGATCGAGGTGCCCTCGGCCGTGCTCGTCGCCGAGAAGCTCGCGCGCGAGGTGGACTTCTTCAGCCTGGGGACGAACGACCTCGTGCAGTACACGCTCGCCGTCGACCGCGGCAACGACGAGGTGGCCGGCTGGTTCCGCTCGCTCCACCCGGCGGTGCTTCTGTCCGTGCGGCGCGCGCTCGAAGCGGCCGAAGGCGCGGGGATACGCTCCGTCGTCTGCGGCGAGATGGCGGCGTCGCCGGCCTACGCGGCGGTGCTGCTCGGCCTCGGCGCGCGCGAGCTGAGCATGGCGCCGACGGCCATCCCGCGCGTGCGGCGCACGGTGGCTGGGCTCGAGCTGGAGGAGGCGGAAGCGGTGGCGAAGGAGTGCCTCGAATGCGCGACCGCGGACGAGGTCGAGGAGCTTGTGCGCGTGCGGCTCGGGGGGCGCTGGCCGAATCTTTTCCCCAAAGAAATCTTGCCACCCCCGAAAACCAAAGGGTAGAATCGGACGCGGGCGACCGGCCACCGTCTTTGACCAATTCCCGACCTCCGTCCGACGCCGACACGACCGCCTGCGCACACGTTCAGCCACGACAACACGAAAGGCGTCCGACGAAAGAGGCGGGGTCACTTATCAGGAATCGCGGCCGTTTAGGAGTTTATTAAAACCGAGGGCCGCAGGGACGTTCCGTTCCCCCGAACGGTCGCCGGCCCGTAACGAACGAGGGGAAGAGTCCGAACGTTGACGCAGCGTCGTCCGCCCTTGCCCGGCGGGCGCGCGAGGCGCGGGCGGACATGCAAGGAAGAGTGCCCGTATGAAGAAGTTTCTCTACGCCGCGGCCGCCGCGCTCGCATTATGTGGCGCGGGCGCGCGCCACGCCCACGCGCAGGCCGGCGTGCGCGTCGGCCCGACCGCGGACGACTCGGCGGCGGAAGCGCCCGCCCGGCCCAAGCCGAAGAAGGAGGAGAAGCGTTCTTCGTCCTCTTCGGAGAAGCCGCGCGAGGCCGCGAAGACCAACGCGCCCGCGCCCAAGTCAGACCCCGCCTCGACCAGCGACGCCCCTCCGAAGTCCGCCAACGAGCCGAGCGTCCCCGTCGGCTCGCCCGTCAAGACCAACGCCGTCGCCGAGGGCGCCAACGACACGGGCAAGGGAACCAGCGGCGGCCCGGCCTCCACCCAGCCGAACAACGCGGCCCCGCCCACGAACGCGGCGCGGCTTTCGAGCGCGACGCCCGCGGCCGCCCCGCCCGCGGCGGCCGTCTCGCCCGCGAACGTCTACCGCATCGGCACGGGCGACGTGCTCGACATCAGACTTCTCAACGCCCAGGACCCGCGGCAGAACACGCTCTACTCGGTCGTCGCCGGCGGCGTGCTCGACTACCCTCTGCTCAAAGACCCGCTCACGGTCGCGGGGATGACGACCGACGAGCTGGCCGCCCAGCTCGTCGCGGAGTTCCGCCACCGCAACCTCTACGACAAGCCGCAGGTGCGCGTCAGCGTCCGCGAGTACGCGAGCCACGCCGTCCTCGTCAGCGGCCTCGTCGGCGACCCCGGCACCAAGATTCTCAGGCGCGAGGCCATCCCGCTCTACGTCGTCATCGCGGAGGCGCAGCCGAAGCCCGAGGCCGGCCGCGCCGTCATCGTCTCGCACACGACGGGCAAGATCGCGAACGTCGACCTGAACGACGCGGCCGGCCTCAACACGCTCGTCATGTCCGGCGACGTGATTACGCTCACCGTGCGCCCGCCCGAGTTCTACTTCGTCGGCGGCGAGGTGGGCGCGCCCGGGCAGAAGGACTTTCACGTCGGCATCACCCTGACGCAGGCGCTGCTCGCCTCGGGCGGCGTGACCAGGACGGCGGGCGAGCGCGTGCGCGTGCTGCGCGCGGGCGCCGACGGCAGACTCTCCCCGACCGAGTACAACCTGCGCGAGATAGAGAACGGCGTCGTGCCCGACCCGCAGCTCCAGCCCGGCGACCGCATCGAGGTGTCTGGCGCGCCCGTCAGGAAGAAGTGAGCGCGGCATTCGACATCACTCTTTTTTCGCCATCTCTGCTCCGCGCCTTCAAGCGCCTTGTCCGCCGCGGCCTCGGGGCTGTATTATCCTGCGCGGACGAACTGACAGATTCACTCTGAGAGCGCGACGCATGTGCGTCTCTCGCGTACGCGCCGGAAGTTCGACTCGATTAGACTCGCACCTGCCCGTCGGAGGAACAAAACTTTGAGTAAGTGTAACCGCATCGGCGCGGCCGCGCTCGCCGCCGCGCTCGTCCTGTCCCCCTTCGCCCACTCAGCCGCCCGCGCCGCGTCGCCCCGTGCGGTGCAGCAGGACGACGCACCCTCACAGGCCGAACAGGAGACCTTCAACCGCGGTCGCGCCCTCTTCGCGAAGGGGCAGTACGAGCAGGCGGCCACCGTCTTCCGCGACTTCCTGAAGGGGCACCCCGACAGCTTCATCGCAGACCTGATGCTGCTCTGGCTCGGCCGCTCCTACATCGAACTCAACAAGTTCACGGAAGCGGCCGAGGTCGCCGAGCGCCTGCGCGCCATCAAGGACACGCCCTTCTCCGACATCTATGACACGGAGCTACAGACGGCGCGAGCCGAGGCCTCCACGCGCCCGTCGTCGCCCGCCGCGACGCCCACGCCGCGCGCAACGCCTGCGCCCGCGACGCAGATTGCGAAGGCCACGCCGACGCCCACGCCGCCGCGCCCGCGCGCCACGCCGCGCCCGACGCCGACGCCGACCGAGGTCGCCTCGACGGCCACGACCCCGACGACGCGTGTGCCCGAGCTTACGGTTCGCGGGGGCGGCGACGCGGAGCGCCCGCGCACGGCCGCGGGCCGCCGCGCCCGCAACAACGCGCGCAACAACGCCGCGCAGCCCGCCGTGGTCGAGCCCGCCGTGGTGACCCCGACGCCGCAGCCGACGCCCACGCGCAGGCCCGTCCGCAACAACGAGACGGCCTCCGTCCCGACCCCGACGCGCACGCCCGCCGTCACGCCGACCCCGCAGCCGGCCGTGACGCCGACGCCGCGCCCCGTCGAGACCGCGACCTACACGCCGCCGCCCCCGGCCGACACGCAGTCGAGCAACAGCAGCTTCATCATCACCGTCCGGCAGGTGCCCGACTTGCAGCTGGCGCTCCGCCGCTCGGCGCTCGCCGCGCAGCCGGGGCAGACCATTCAGTTGCCGCTCACCATCACCAACGCGGGCAACAAGGAGGATCAGTTCCGGCTTGAGACAGACCTCCCGGCCGAGTACCAGCCCAGTTTCAGCCAGAGCAGCAACGAGGTGGGGCTGCCGGTCTTCGTCACGCCGCAGTTGCAGCGCGGCCAGACCATCGAGGTCGTCCTCAACGCGCGCGTCCCCGAGAGCGCGCCCGACAACCAGCAGCAGCGCTTCCTCGTCCGCGCCGCCTCGCAGGCCGACGCCACCGTGACGAAGGTGACCGACGCCTCGCTCACGGTCGTCGCCGCCGCGCTCGCCGCCGCGTCGAACGCCCTGCAGGAGACCGTCCAGCCCGGCGAGACCTTCACGCAGCGCATCAGCGTCCGCAACCAGGGGAGCGCCACCGCGCGCGTCACCCGCGCCGACTTCGTCTTCACCCCCGACTTCGAGCTCGTGAGCGCGACGCCCGCGCCGCTCCAGTACGACCGCCCTTCGCGGACGGCCATCTGGTCTCTGGGCGACCTCGAGTCGCGCGACAACCGCGAGATCACGGTCACGCTGCGCGCCGTCAACGAGGCGCTCGCCGGCTCGAACAAGCCGGTCGGCCGCGGCACGATGCGCACGCAGAGCCTCTTCATCCCTTCGAACTTCGACGGGCCGACCATCTCGGTCGGGCGCGTCGCGGGCGCCCGCGTCGAGGCCGTCTCGAAGGGCCTGACGGCGACGCCGGGCGACACGATGTACGTCCCCTTCATCGTCCGCAACCCTTCGAACTACCCCGAGAGCTTCGAGCTGAGAGTCGTCGCGCCGGGCGCGCCGCAGGCGACCGTCTACGCCGACACGAACGGCGACGGCCGCCACCAGGCGGGTGAGCCGGCGGTGACGCAGACCGCGGCGCTCGACCCGCGCGGCGGCCAGTACCCCGTCCTGCTCGGCGTCGACATCCCGCGCTCGACGCCCGACCGCACGCAGTTCGCGTACAACCTCGTCACGCGCGCTATGGGCACGACGGGGCGCGTCGCGGGCGAGGACTCGACCGTGCTGACCGTGGCGACGCCGCGCGTGCGCGTGCGGGCGGAGCTGCCGAACACGGAGGTCAAGCCGGGCGACACGCTCTTCTACCGCCTCGTGCTCGTCAACGACGGCGGCGGCCTGGCGAAGAGCCTGGTCGTGACCGAGCAGTTGCCCGAAGCGCTTGAGTTCGTCTCTTCGTCGCCGGAGTTGACGCTTCAGGATTTGGGCGGCGGGCGCGGGCTCGTCTGGCGCGTGGCGGAACTCGCGCCGGGCGACACGCAGGTCTTACAGGTGACCGTGCGCCTGCGGCCGAACCTCGCCGCCGACGCCGTCATCACGCCGCGCCACACCTTGAGCTACCAGGACTCGAACCAGAACGCGTACCGCGGGCAATGACGGACGCCGCGCGGGGCGAGCAGCCGGACACGGAGGAGGGGACGGACGAGCCCTTCCTCCGTGTCCCTTTTTCTGCCGATGAAAGTGGCCGGGCCGGACGCCCGCGCAAGAGGCTCGCGAAGCTCATCGCCGCTAAGCTCGCGCTCGACCTGTTGCTCGTCTGCGGCCTCGCCGTCTACACGTACGCCGTCACGTACCGCACGGCCTTCGAGGGTGAACTCGAACACGCGGACGCCTTCGGCGTGAGCGGCTGGGTCGGAGGCCTCGAAGGAGAGGTTGCGCCCCTGGAGTTGCAGCTCTTCCTCGACGGCCACTTCGTAGCCTCGGCCGTGGCGGGCGAGCCTTCGCAGGGCGGGCGGCGCGCCTTCCTCTTCCGCTTCGAGCAGCCGCGCTACGGCAAACACGAGGCGCGTGTCTACGCCGTCCGCGAGTCGCGCGCGGGCGCGCGCCGCACGCTCCAGCAGGTGGGCGGGCCGCTCGAACTCAAATGAGAGAAACCCGCGCAGCCGAAGACCGCGCGCTCGCCGCGTGGGAGATCGTGGCGGCCTCGACGTCGGCGCTCGCCGCCGAGTGGGTCGTGGGCACGCTCACTGGTCGCGGCCGGCTGCTGTTGTTGATTCCGGTGACGACGGCCGTAATCTTCATGCTCCTCTCGCACCGCGCGCGCGGCGAGTCGGCGCGGGAGATAGGTTGGGGGTTGGACAACTTCGTCGAGTCGGCGCGGCTGCTCCTGCCGCCGATGTTTGTCGTCTCGGTTCTGCTGGTCGGCGTGGGTTGGTACGCGGGCACGCTCGACTTCCGGCGTTGGGAGGGCGGGCAGACGCTGATGGGCGTGCCGGGTTTGAGTTTAATCTGGGGGCCGCTTCAGCAGTACGCGCTGCAGGGCTTCATCAACCGGCGCGCGCAGGTCGCGCTCGGGCGCGGGGCTTTGAGCGTGCTGCTGGTGGCGCTCCTCTTCGCCGCCTTTCATCTGCCGAACCCGTGGCTCACGTTCGCGACTTTCGCGGGCGGGCTTTTGTGGGCCTGGGTCTACCAGCGCGCGCCGAACATCCTCGCCGTAGGCTTAAGCCACTCCCTGATGACCTGGGTCATGATCTCCTCCGTCCCGCCGGACGCGCTTCACAACCTTCGCGTCGGCTTCAAATACTTTGGCTAAAAGGCCGTCGGGCCGCGGAGCAGTCATCCCGAAACCCTCTCCATCAAAGTTTTAACGGCAGACGCCTTTGGACTGTACGTGTTCAACGGTGGTTTGCTATAATCCGCGCCGCGGATTTGAGAGCAGGTCGGGCGGTCGCTGCCGCGCCTTCGAAAGCGCGGGAGAGGAAAGTCCGAACACCGAAGGGCAGCGAGCCCGCTAACGGCGGGGCGCGGGGCGTTTAAAGGCTGCGAGAGCAGATGCTTGAACGCCCCTGCGACGACAAGTGCAACAGAGAAGAGGCCAGCCAGCGGGCCTTCGGCTTCGGCCGTCGGCAGCGGGTGATGGGTGAAACGGTGCGGCCCTCACGGGCTTAAAGTAAGAGCGCACCGGCGCGTCTGGTGACAGGCGCGGCCAGGCAAACTCCTCGCGGTGCAAGACCAAATAGGGAGGCGGGCAAAGGGCGGCCCGTCCGAATGCGCGCTCTTTCCGAGAGCGCGCCACGCCTCCGGGTAGGTCGCTTGAGCCGTACGGCAACGTCCGGCCTAGAGGAATGATCGCCCATCCGCGAGTCGTCCGCGGCTCGCGGTGGACAGAATTCGGCTTACAGACCTGCTCTCAAATCCGCGGACACCCGAAGCTCTTTCACCTCGGAAGCAGAAGAAACCCCGACCCTCACGGGACAGTCCGTCTCAAAGGCGACAGGAGAACCCGAGAATGGCGAACCGTAAAGGCGTCTTTATCGGCGCTTACGTTCCCGCTGAACTGAAGCGCGCGCTCCAGCAGCGCGCCACGAGCGAGCACCGCACGCTCTCTCAAGAGATCACGCGCATCCTGGAGGAGGCGGTCAAAGGCCCGCGGCTGCCGCCGAACTTCGTCGAGCGCCGCGCGCCGGGCCAGCTCCCGCGCCGCCGCGACTCAGACCCGCTGCCGCGCCGACGCCGCGACGACCTCCCCTACAAAGGCCCGCAGGGCGGCAACGCCTCCGGCGGCGGGGAGAGTTAGGCCGCGGCTCTCTCCGAACGGACGCGCCCCTGAGTCGTCGTCGGCACGGCGGCTCAGGGGCATCTGTCTTTCAGGGCGGGCGTGACGCGTCGCCTTCGCGTAGCCCTTCTGCTACACTTCGGTGTCAGAAGCTTGGACGCGACGATGCCTGATAACCCTTCCTCCAACAAGAAAGTTTTCGTCGTCGGCGCACTCGGAGTAGTCCTCGGGTTTCTCATAGGCTTCTTCCTCGCCGACAACATCAACCGCTCGGAGCATGAGAAGCTGCGGGCCGAGCTCGCTTCGGCGCGCGCGGGCGCGGCCCCGGCGCAGCAGGGCGACGGCGCGGGCCGAGGGCAGAGGACTTCCGCCGCGGGCCGCGACTCGTCGCCGACGCTCACGGAGGAGCAGATCGCCAACGCCGTCAGGAAGGCCGACCAGACGCCGCAGGACGCAGAGATGCAGAAGAAGGTCGGGCAGGGCGTTCTCCTCTTCGCGTCCGAGACGGGCAACGCCTCTTACCTCTCGGACGGCGCGCGCATACTGAAGCGCGCGCACGAGCTCGACCCGAAGGACTACAAGACGACAGTCCTGGCGGGCGACGCGCAGTTTCTGGTGGAGAGGCAGGGCGGCGGCGACGCGAAGATGATCGTGGAGGCGCGCAAGCTCTACGAGGCGGCGCTCGCCGCGCAGCCGGACGACGCGGTCGTGAGGACGAAGCTCGGCCTCACGTACTTCTACGACAGCCCGCCCGACCCGAAGCGCGCCGTCGGCGAGTACCGCCGCGCGCTCCAGGCCGACCCGCGGCAGGAGATGGCCCTCCAGAGTCTCGCGGCCGCGCTGATGGAGACGGGCGAGCTGGACGAGGCCGCGCGCGGGCTGGAACAGTTGGAGAAGTTGAACCCCTCGAACACGGAGCTGGCGGGGCTGCGCGCGCAGCTCGAACAGAAGAGGAACGCCGCGAAGGAGAAGAAGTGAAGTACCTTTTCGTCCTCGCCCTGTTCGCGGCCGTGGCCTTCCTGGTCTACTGGCGGCTGCGCCCGTACATCCGCGGCGTGCGACAGTTCCTCGGCGTCGTGCGCGAGATGCGGCGCGTGAGCGGGGGCGCGCCCGGCGGCTTCCCACAGCAGAGACAGACAAGCCCGAAAAAAGCGTCCGGCGAAAAGCTCCAACGCTGCGCCGCCTGCGGCACGTGGATGCCCGCCTCCCGCGCCGTCTCCCTGCGCGGGGGCACGACCTACTGCTCGCACGCCTGCCTCGAACGCGCCGCCGACGCACCCCGCGCGCGCAAGTCCGCTTCCTAAGAATTAACCACAGAGACACAGAGGCCCAGCTTACTGAGTTATGAACCCAGAGCTGTGCCTCTGTGTCCCTGTGGTTAATTCTTCTTAGCTTTGCCGAGTTGTGTGAAGGGAGTTGACTGACGCAGCGGCGCGTCCACGTCGCCGCAGGTGCCGCAGCCGGTCGCGCACGAGCCGCCCTTGCTCGCCCTGAACGAGCGCAGGCGCGCGAGCGCGCGGCGCCCGACGTAGAAAAGCGCCCCGGCGATGATGAGCGCGACCGCGACGGTCTGCCAGTCGAACTTCATAAAACCTAACCCAGCCCTAGAAGCTTCCCGCCCTGGTACGTCACGAACGACGCGACGTACGCGACGACGAGCATGTAGGCCACCATGAAGAGCGGCCAGCGCCAGGAGTTCGTCTCGCGCCGCACGACCGCGACCGTGGACATGCACTGGCACGCGAGCACGAAGAAGACCATCATCGAGACGGCGACGAGCGGAGTCCAGGCGGGACTCCCGTCCGGCCGCTTCGCGTTGCGCACGGCCTCGATGAGAGACGGCGAGTCGGCGCCCGCGTCCTTGCCGACGTTGTAGACGATGCTCAAGGTCGAGACTATCGTCTCGCGCGCGGCGAAGGAGGAGACGAGCCCGATGCCCATCTTCCAGTCGAACCCGAGCGGCGCGATGGCCGGCTCGATGACTTGCCCGAGCCGGCCCGCGTAGCTCTGCTCCAGCTGCAGGCTCTCGTCCGAAGTGTCGCCCTCGCCCTTCGCCGTCGAAGGCGCCGGCTCGCCCTTTCCTTCCACGCCGGTCTCGCGCATCGCCTGCACGGCCGCGCCCTCCTGCGCATCGGGCACGGGCTTGACGACCGACCGCGGGAACGTCATCAACGCCCAGAGCAGAATCGAGATGGTCAGAATCACCGTCCCCGCGCGCTTCACAAACATCCACGAACGATTCTTCATCGTGTGCAGCACGTTGAGGAAGTTCGGCACGCGGTAAGGCGGGAGTTCGAGGACGAGCGGCGGCGGCGGCGCCTTGAGTATCGTGTGCTTCAGAATCCACGCGACGACAATCGCCACGACGATGCCCAAAAGGTACATCGAGAGCATGAGCACCACGCCGACGGGGATGAAGCCCAAGAGCCTCACGTCGGTGAAGAAGGCGGCGATCATCAAAGTGTAGACCGGCAGCCGCGCCGAGCAGGACATGAAGGGCGCGATGAGGATCGTCGCCAGCCTGTCCTTCGGGTTCTCGATGGTGCGCGTCGCCATGATGCCGGGGATGGCGCACGCGAAGCTCGACAGCAGAGGCATGAAGGCCTTCCCGTGCAGCCCCACGCCCCGCATCAGCCTGTCCACCAGGAACGCCGCGCGCGACATGTACCCGCTGTCTTCCAGCAGCGCGATGAAGAAGAAGAGCAGCAGAATCTGCGGCAGGAAGACGAGCACGCCGCCCACGCCCGCGATTACGCCGTCCACGACGAGGTCGGTCAGAAGCCCCGCGGGCATCTGCGTCCGCACGACCTCGCCGAGCGCGCCGAACGCGCGGTCGATCAGGTCCATCGGCAGCGTCGCCCAGGAGAAGATGGCCTGGAAGACGACCGTCATCACGAGCAGGAGCAGGACGGGGCCGAAGAACCTGTGCGTGACGAAGCGGTCTATGCGCTCGGTCGAGTTGGGGCGCGTGTCCTTCGCGCCGCGCACGGCCCCCGCGGTCACCCCTTCGATCCAGCGGTAGCGCGCCGTCAGAGGCTCCTGCCACCACTGCGGGTCGGAACTTGAAAGTCGCGCACGCGCCGACTCGACCGCCTCGCGCAGCTCCGCCTCTTCGGGGAGTTCGTCCGAGTAGAGGTCGCGCAGAGCCCCCTCGCGGCTCGCGGCGCCCGCGGCGTAGAGGCGTCGGACTTCGGCCTCGGCCTTCGGCGAGAGTCGCCACAGCGCGCACGGAGGCTGTGAGCCGACCGCTTCGAGCACCGCGCGCGCCAACTCTTCAAGCCCGCGCCTCGACTTCGCCGTGACGGGGACGACCGGAACGCCGAGCGAGGTCGAGAGCTGCTCCGCGTCAATCTCAAGCTTCGAGCGCTCGGCCAGGTCGACCATCGAGAGCGCGACGACGAGCGGGCTGCCCGCCTCGATGAGCTGCGTGACGAGGTACAGATTGCGTTCGAGGTTGGTGGCGTCCACGACCGCGACGACCACGTCGGGCGCGGGCACTTCGGCCATGCGGCCCGTGATGATGTCGCGTGCGATCTCTTCGTCGATGGAGGCGGCGTCGAGGCTGTAGAGTCCGGGGAGGTCTACGAGGCGCGCGGGGGCCTGTTCGGCTTCGAGCGCCCAGAGGCCTTCTTTGCGCTCGACCGTGACGCCGGGGTAGTTGGCGACCTTCTGGCGGAGGCCCGTGAGCGCGTTGAAGAGGCTGGTCTTGCCCGCGTTCGGGTTGCCGGCCAGAGCCACGACCAACTGCCTGGCCCCTGCGCCCGCGGACACCTGCGGCGGGGATTCGAGGGTTGTAGACATAAGACAAGTGATGAGTGATGAATGATGAATGATGAATGAAAGGCCCGCGGCCTTTCATTCATCATTCATCATTCATCACTCATCACTACGGAAACCGTCTGCGCCTCGCTGCGGCGGAGGGCGAGGTGGTAGTTGCGCACGCGGACTTCGAGGGGGTCGCCGAGCGGCGCGGCCTTGATGACGCGGACGGGCGCACCGGGGACGACGCCCATCTCCATCAGGCGGCGCGCCACCGCGCCCGAGCCGCGGACGGCCGCGACGCGCGCGTGCGTGCCCGCCGCGAGCGCGTCGAGCGAGACGGCGGCCGGGGTGCGGCCCTCGGCCCGCTTCAGCAGTTCAGCGACGTGTCCGGGGGCGGCGTAGGCGAGACTCATAGACGTTCACCGATGATGACGAAAGATTCAAGATCGAGGCGGCAAGGGACTGCCCGTGCCACGGCCTAGACTATACTCCTCTTGAAAATAGATTTCAATTTCATCTTGGGGTTATTTTCGGACTGACCGGGGAGGCGGAGGGGGAGTCCGCCTTACTGCAGAGCGGTCGGGATGATGGCGAGGTCTGCGCGGACCTGGCCGAGCGGCGTGATGGCCGTGAGGCGCAAGGGGAGTCGGCGCTTGTCCGTGCTCACCCAGAGCCGGAGCGAGAGGCGGTCGCCGGCCGGGTCGTTCGTGGCGAGCGCCAGCTCGACCGCGGGGATGTTCTGACCGCCGAGCTGCAACGGCGCGTTGCGCAGCGCCGTGATGAAGAGCACGCGCGGCCGCTTGTTGAGGAGCAGCGAGACGGAGTTGCGCTTGCCGGGCGTGAGGTCGAAAGAGCGCAGCGCGTAGAAGACGGAGAGCAGGTCGTGCGTGCCGAAAGGCACCTCGACGCGCGTGCCGTCCTCGAAGAGCGCGCTGCCCGACTGCTGGTCGGCCGAGACGACGAAGCGCGCGCGCCGCTTGCCTTCCGAGAGGCTCAGCTCCGTGCGGAAAGGCAGCACGGAGGAGGCGTCCACGTAAGAGCTGACCTGGTCGTTGACGGGGAAGAGCGTCTGCACGGCCCCGGCCGTTTGCAGGTTCGCCGTCAGCAGCAACCCCTCGCGGTTGAAGTAGCGCGCGCGCGGCCGCACGAGGAACGAGGCGGAGCCGGCGGGCTGCGCGTTCGGCCCGAGGTAGAAGTTGAAGTTCAACTGCTCGCCCGGCTTGAAGGGCAGTTCGGAGGGCGCGGCGGCCGTCGGCGCGGGCGTCCGCGCCGGGGCCGGGGTCGGGGCGGCGGGGGGCTTCGCGTTGTTCGCCACCTGTCCGGGCGGGAGCACGATGCCGGGTTCGGGCGTCGGCGTGGCCGCGGCCATTGGGGTCTGAGACTCGCCCACGAACTCGGCGCTCGCGAGCTCGACGCGTATCTCGCCGGCGCGGTGGCGCGCGCTGACGAGGACGGGCACGTGCCGCTCGTCGTCCGTGAAGTAGAGGCGCACGCGGTAGTCGTCAGCCTCCTTGTTGCCGCGCACGCGCACCTCGGCGACGATGGCGTTCGTTGAGCCGATGTTGGTCTTGAGCGTCTCGCGGCCCGTCACGCGCACCTCGGCGTCGTAGACCGTCTGGTTCTGCTTGACGCTGAGCGCGTAGGTCGCGCCCTGCGCGAGCGGCAGCGCGCGCAGGCGGAAGAGGGCGGAGAGGAAGTCGAAGGTGCCCACCTCGACGGCCACGTCCCGGCCCTGCGCGAGCGCGGGGTCGACGAGCGGCGTGTTGTAGTCCTGCGAAACGTCCTGCACGCGCGTGTTCTGGACGAGCGATTGCAGCGCGCGGTAGGGGAGTCCGTTGGCCGGATCGACGAAAGTCGTCTGGTTGACGTTGAGCGCGAGGAGCGCGGCCGAGACGACGCCGATGGTCTCGACGTGCGCGCGCAGCTCGACGCCTTCGCGCCCCTGCAACTGCCCGCGGTTGGCGACCAGCGTCTCGACGTGCGCGGCAGTCGGGAAGTTGGAGAAGGAGACCGTGTAGGTCAGGCGCTCGCCGACGCGGTAGGGCGTCTGCGCGAGCGGCGCGCCCGAAACGTCTGTCCGATTCTGCTGCCCCGAAGCGGCCGCGCACAGACACAAAGCCGCGAGCGTCGCCGCCAGCCAAACCCTCGCCCTCGAAACTCGAAACAAAAGGTGCCCCCCTCCGAAACCGCTTCCCATCTTCGCAAATAAAGCCCGTGCGCGACAAACGCCCGGGCGCTCCCCGGTTTACACGCCCGCCGCGCGCCTTCGTTCCAACGTCGCTCAAATCTCTTCGAACTCCGCGAGCCAGTCGCGCACGCGCACCCGCTCCGAGAGCAGGGCGACGTGGCCCGTCCCCTCCAGCAGCTTGAGGCGCGCGCGGGGAATCAGCGAGACCATCTGCCGCGCGGCCCTCACGCTGTCGAGGAGTCGGTCGGCCGTGCCGGCGACGACGAGCGCGGGCGTCTTCAAACCTTTAAGGCGCGGGCGCAGGTCTGTGTCGCGGATGATGCGCAGGCGCGAGACGTAGCCCTCGCGCCCCACGTCGGCCGTGTGCTCGCGGAAGAGCCGCCGGTCATCTTCGCACACGTCCGAGCTGAAGAGGACGTGGCGCGCGCCGCGCGTCCGGTGCGCCTTGAGCATCGGGTAGAAGGCGCGGAAGAGGACGCAGCCGGCGTGTATCTTCAGGCGCTCGGCGAAGTGCGGGAAGGTGTTGACGAGGACGACGCGCTCGAACAGCTCGGGGTGTTCGAGCGCCGCGGCCATCGTCAAAAGCCCGCCGAAGGATTCGCCGAGCACGGTCGCGCGCCCGCCCGCCTCTCTTATGACCCACGCGAGGTCTTCGACGAGCCGCGGCATCCCGTACCAGCCGTCCCTGCGCAGGGGGAAGGAGACGACCGTGTGGTCGCGCGCGAGGTCTGCGGCCTGCTTGTAAAAGAGCCTGCCCGACCCCTCGATCCCGCACACGTAGACGAAGGCCGGCCCGCTGCCCTGCTTATGATATTCGAACATTCTCCATCTCTTTGACGACGGCGCGCGCGGCGGCGGCGGGGTCGGGTGAGTTGAGGATGGCGCGGCCGACGACGATGAAGTCTGCGCCGCGCCGGACGGCCTCCGCTGGCGAGGTGACGCGCTTCTGGTCTTCGTAGGCGGCGGCCGAAGGGCTGACGCCGGGCGTGACGACGAGGAAGCCCGTGCGCCCGACCGCCTCGCGCACGGGGACGATCTCGTGCGGCGAGGCGACGACGCCGTCGAGGCCCGCGGCTTCGGCGAGACGCGCCAGCCTTCGCACGTGTTCTTCGACGCTGGCGGCGCCCACGCCCGTCTCCCTCAAAGCCTCTTCGTCCATGCTCGTCAGGACGGTCACGGCGATGAGGCTCGGTCTCTTCAAGCCTAATCTCGAAGCCTCTTCGGCGGTCGCTTCGGCGGCGCGGCGCATCATCTCGGAGCCGCCCGCGGCGTGGACGTTGAAGAGCGCGACGCCGAGGCGGACGGCCTCGCGCGCGGCATTGGCGACGGTGTTCGGGATGTCGTGGAACTTGAGGTCGAGGAAGACGCGCGCGCCGTCTCCGACGAGGCGGCGGACGAGTTCGGGGCCGGCCTTCGTGAAGAGCTGCGAGCCGACCTTGAACATGCCCGCGTCGCGGCGCAGCTCGCCGTAAAGCCTCAGGGCGTCGTCGGCGCTCTCGAAGTCGAGCGCGACGACGAGCTTCTCTTTCGCGGAGGCGGTCTCGGCCGTGCCTGTGTTCATCGTTTCTGCCCTTCCTTCCAACTAAAGCGGGGCGAACTCTTCGGCGCGGCAGCCGACGGCCTCGTCGAGCGTGCGGAGGCCGTGCCGTTCGAGGAGCGCCGCCAGGCCCTCGTTGATGCGCCGCGCGACGCCGGGGCCGCTGTAGACGAAGCCCGTGTAGAGCTGAACGAGGCCGGCGCCCGCGCAGATTTTCTCCCAGGCGTCCTCTGCGTCGAAGATGCCGCCGACGCCGACGATCTCCAACGCGCCGCGCGTCAGGCGGCGGAGCGCGGCGACCAGACGCGTCGAGCGTTCGCGCAGGGGCGCGCCGCTCAGACCGCCTTCGCCGCAGGCGGCGACGGTTTGCGAATCGGTGAGCAAGCCGTCGCGCGAGACGGTCGTGTTGGCGGCGATGATGCCCGCGACTTCGGCCGCGCGCGCGGCGTCGATAATCAACTCGAGCTCGCCCGCGCCGAGGTCTGGGGCGACCTTGACGAGCAGCGGGACGGGCCGCCCGTTCTCCTTTTCGGCCAGCTCGCGGTTGCGGCGTTGGAGCGCGCCGAGCAGTTCAGTCAACAAGTCGCCGCGTTGCAGCTCGCGTAGGCCCGGCGTGTTGGGCGAGCTGACGTTGACGGTCACGTAATCTGCGTGCGGCCTGACGGTCTCGAAGCTCGCCAGGTAGTCTGACGTCGCCTCTTCGATGGGGACGGCGCGGCTCTTGCCGATGTTGACGCCGAGCACGCAGTCTGGCCTTGAGCCTTGCAGCCTGCGCGCGAGGGCCGCGGCGCCCTCGTTGTTGAACCCCTGCCGGTTGACGAGCGCGCGGTCGAGCGGCAGGCGGAAGAGACGGGGGCGTGGGTTGCCGGGCTGGGGGAGGTTCGTCACCGTGCCGACCTCGACGAAGCCGAAGCCGAGGGCCGCGAGCTGCGGCGCGACAAGTCCGTTCTTGTCGAAGCCGGCGGCGACGCCGACCGGGTTCTTGAAGCTCAGCCCGAAGCGGCGCAGCCCGGCGAAGCTCGTCTGCGCGCCGGCGAGGCGGCGCAGCAGGCCCGTGCCGAGGCCGTGCGAGAGCGCGTGAAGGGCGAGCTCGTGTGCCGTCTCCGGCGGCAGCTTGAAGAGCAGGGGGCGCAGCAGCGAGCGATAGAGCATCACGGGGCGCGAAACAGGGGAGTGAGCCAAAGAGCGAAGCGAGCGTAACAGAGCCGCGGAAAGACTGTCAAAAACCTGCGGCGCGGGCCGGGGCCTGTCACGCCGCGGCGGAAAGATTTTGGCTCATTCAGAGAAATAGTAGTTGGGCGTCTCTGTTTATTAATGGTATAGCATCACCTTGCATCCGATGTTCGACGAACCCCAGCTTACCGCGCGCTTACCTATATGGATTGGAAAAACAAGCAGTTTGAGCGGGAGGCCGTCTTCCAGGCGGAGCGTGAGCTTGTCTCCGAAGCCGCCCGCTCGTTCGCCGCCGAGTCACTCGCCGGGTGGCAGATCACGGAGACGCCGGACGGCTTCGAAGCGAGAGGTGACAGCGCTTCGCACGCGGCGACGGCGAAGTTTCGGATCGAGCCGGCCCCGTTCGGCACGAAGGTGGCCGTCAAGCTTTTGGTGGAACGGGCCGGCCCGCTCGGCTTTATGCTGTTCGATGTCGGCGGCTACTATGACGGCCAGCTTCGCAAGTGGCTGGAGGGCATTCAGTGGCACCTGCACCAGAGACTCACATCCACAAACGGGCAGGAAGCGGCGGGTCAAGGGGAGCCGACGATTCACAAAGCGACAGGGACTAAATCTCTCTACGTCGGCTGCATGATTGCTCTCTTTGTCTTACCCTTCGTCATCTTCTGCATATGTGCCGTGGTCGGACTCCTCACCGGGAACCTGTACCTTGTCGGGAGAAGAGGCGAAACGATTCACGGCCCCCTCGCCAGAATACTCTCCGGGGCATTTTTGACTATCGTCGTGCTGATTGGATTGAGGATGTTAAAGATGAGAAAAAGAGCCCGCTATCAGAACTGAGTTGGGCGATTTGCTTTCCCGGTTCAAAGGCCCCCGCGCCGTCTGATTAGATTATGCCCGTCATACAACATGGCCTTGACGCAGAAGGCCGGCCGCGCTGGGTGCGCGAGCGCTTCGACCCGGCCTTTTACACCGTGCCCCCGGGCTGGATCGACCAACTGCGAAGCGACGGCCGCCAGCCGAGCGTGCACGAGCTGCTCGATAACGACCGCGGCGGCCCTTTAGACGGAATGCTCGTCGCGCGCGAGGCGGTGCGCGAGGGTAGGCGTTTCGTCGTGCTCTCAAGCAACACCGTCAGCAGCGTAGTGTTCGCCGTCGAAATCGAACGCGAAGCCCGACGCATCGCGGAGGCCGAGATTCGCGCGCTCTCCCCGGAGGAGGCCTGGGAGATCGCGCGTGAGTTCGACGCCCAAAGTTTGCCGCCCATCGAGTTGATGCCCGAACCCGTGCGGGTTATCTACGACGCCGCCAGAGAGATGCGCTTGGTCGTCTTCCGACGTGATGAAGACGACTCCTTCGGCTACGAGGAGCAACATTACTCGCCGCAGTCATGGATTCGTGACCTGTTGCAACGCACCCCGGACGCGGAGCAGCGTTACCCGAAGATTTGGGAGAGAGCGTGGCAGCCGTCCGGCGGAGACCCGGCGACCCGCCACGAGACGGCGGAGCAAGCCCTCGCGGAAGCCCGCGCCAACGTCGCGTGGCTCGCGGATCGACGGCCCGAAGGATGTGTGTAATTAGCGGCCCGACGATTCCTGAAATAATGAAAACCGATAGCCTGAAGTTGGTCGATATAAGACCGGGGACGAACGGGACGAAGCGTCTGGATGTCAAAACGCGCGGCCTGCAATTCGCCGCGTTCGTTCTGCTCGGGCTCTTGATGGTTCCGCTCGGCGCGTCGGTTTTAATCAGCCAGTTGTCGAAAGGCCCTCGGCCCGCGCTGCTGGCGGTTGGCTTCGCGCCGTTAGCCGCGTACGGGGCGGCCGCGTGGCTGTTCCGAAGGGCGTACGTCAGGTCGGTCAGATATTTTTCGGCAGAGGGGTTGGTACGCAACGACGGGCGGAGCCTGGCGTGGGCCGACTTAGGCCGGGTGGTTGACCGGGTCAGGCTCAACCGCGTCACCGGCATCAAATACATCTGGCGAACGGAAATACATTTTAAGAACGGCGACTCGGCCTGGCTGCTGCCCACAAAGATCGGCAACTTCCCCGAAGTCTACGAACTCGTCGGCGGCCTGCCGTGCGAACATACGGAAGTAAGAGCCTAATACCGACTTGCAGATTAAGATAAGGCCCCTTCTTGCTGGGAGCGCGGGCATCCCTGCCCGCCTGAGCGCGAGAGCGCGAAAGCAAAGAAACTTCATGTCTCAACGTTGAGATAAAGGTAAGAAGGTCAGCGTGCTGGCGCACGCTGGCGGGCAGGGATGCCCGCGCTCCCAGCGTGAAGGGGCCTTATCTCAATTCGCGAGTCGATATTACTGCTAGAGCGCCTTGACCCGGCGTTCGAGGTCGGCGGTGATCTCGGCGGGGTCTTCGCCGGGCGAATACGTGACGGGTTCGCCGAGGCGGATGGTGACGTTGTGCGGGGAGGTGAAGCCGCGGCGGCCCGAGAGCTTCAACTCGATCAGGCCGTCGATGCGGACGGGCACGACGGGGATTCGCAACTGCGAGGCGAGGACGCCGATGCCCGGGCGGAAGGGGCTCATGCCAAGCTTGTCGGCGCGGATGCCTTCGGGGAAGACGAGGAGGTTGTAGCCGCGGTCTACGGACTCGCCCGCGTAGGCGAAGCTGCGGCGGAAGCCGCTCGCCTTCGGGAGCGAGAAGGTGTTGAAGATGACGACGACGAGGAAGTACTGCACCCGCCAGCGCAGACGCTTGAGCAGCGGCGTGCCCTCGGGCGGCTTCTGCCACCAGCGCAGGCGCTCGCCCTCCTGCGCGATGGCGAGGCGGCGGCGGAAGCGCCCCGGCATCGCCGACATGAGGAGCGCGTGGTCGAAGTAGGTGATGTGGTTCGAGACGAAGAGCGCCGGGCCGTCGAGGTCTCTCAGATTCTCGCGCCCCACGACGCGCGCCCAGCAGAGGAGGGACGTGATGGGGAGCACGACCGCGTAGTAGAAGGCGACGCGGAGCCAGCGGACGGGTGTTGATTGCGACCACGCCGGGTAAGGATACTGCGCGGCCTCTTCGGCGCGCGCGCCGCCCGCGCTGACGATGCGCTCCACGTCGCCGACGGTCGTCGCGGCGGTGAAGCTGGCCTCGTCGATCTCGATCTGATAGCGGTCTTCGAGCGCGCTCAACAGTTCGACGCGCCCGAGCGAGTCGAGTTTCAGGTCGGTCGAGAGGCTCGCGGAAGAATCTATCTCGGCCGGCGCCTCGCCGCCCGCGCGCGGTGCGAGCGCGGCGATGAGGGAGGCGGGCGAAGGGTCGAGTGACGAGTGACGAGTGACGAGTGACGAGTTGCCGACCGCAGCACTCTCAACATAAATTCCGTTGCCGTTCCCGCCGTTCCGCTTCGGGCTGACGTGTTCGAGGATGTCGCGCTTGCGAACCTTCTGCGTCGGCGTGCGCGGGAAGTCCGAGTCGGGCCAGACCTGCCAGCGGCGCACCTGCTGGTGGCGCGCGAGCACACGGTTGGCGCGTTCGACGACGGCCGCGGGGTCGGACTCCGCGTCCTGCATGATGAGCACGGCGAGCGGCTCGGGGCCGCGCTGCCCCTCGACGCCGACGACGGCGCTCAAGCGTACCTCGGGCTGGCGGTTGAGCGCGGCCTCGATGTCTTCGGGGTAGACGTTGAGGCCCGCGGCCGTGACGATCACGTCCTTCTTGCGGCCGCGGAAGTAGATGTTGCCCGACGCGTCCATCTCGCCGAGGTCGCCCGTGCGCAGCCAGCCTCCTTCGCCCAAGGGCTTCGGCAGGCCCTCGCCGCGCCAGTAGCCGGGCGAGACGTTCGCGCCGCGCACGAGAATCTCGCCCGACTCGTCGAGCCGCACCTCCTGCCCGCGCAGGGTTTTCCCGATGGAGCCGCGGCCCGTCTTGAAGGGGTGGTTGACGGTGACGAGCGAGGCCGTCTCCGTCATCCCGTAGCCCTGCACGACCGCGTAGCCGAGGCGGCGCCAGAAGACCTCCGTCTCGGCGTCGAGCGTGGCCCCGCCCGTCACGAAGGCCCAGAGCCGCCAGCCGAAGTATTGGTGTATGCGGCGCGCGAGCCACATGCGCTTCAAGGGGTGCGCGCCCTCGTTGCGCGCGATGCGGCGGCGCAGGTCTGCGAGCAGCCCGCGCGACTCCTCGCGCCGCTCGACGTGCTCGCGCAGGGAGTCGAGCAGGCGCGGGACGGTGACGACGACGTTGACCTTGCGCGCCCTGACCGTGCTCGCGACCTCCGAGGGGTTGAGCGCGTCGATGAAGATGACCTCGCCGCCCGTGAGCTGCGGGATGAGGATGCCCATGAACTGCCCGAAGACGTGGCTGAGCGGGAGCAAGCAGAGGAACCGGAGCGGGTGCACGAGCCGCATCCACTTCGAGTACTTCCGCATCCCCTCTTCGAGCGGCGCGAGGTTAGCGAGCAGGTTCCGGTGCGTCAGGCAGACGCCGCGCGGCTCGGCCGTCGTCCCCGAAGTGTAGATGATCTCGACCAGGTCGTCCGCCGAGACGTCTTCGTTCGCGTAAGGCTCGACGGGACGTTCGGCCAGAACACTCTCAAGCTCTTCGAGCGCGAGGGCGGGCGCCCCCAGCTTCACGGCCTGTGCTTTCGTCTCGGCGCTGTGGAGCACGAGCCGCGCCCGCGTCTGCGCCTGCACACGGCTCACGAAGTCCGGCGCGCTCTCGACGTCTAGGGGCACTACCACGGCCCCGAGCAGCGCGCACCCGTAAAAGGCGGCCACCCACTCCGGCCCGTTCGCCGCCCACAACAGCACCCGCTCGCCCTTAACGATTCCGCGCGCCTCCAGCTCCCGCGCGAACCCGTAGGCCGCCTCCGCCACACGCCGGTACGACCAGCGCACCAGACGCACGCCCCGCCTGTGCGCGAACGCCGTCTCGCGCCCGCGCCTCAAGTAATCTTCCAGGTAACAATTAATCGTCGAACGCATGAAACCCCTTGCCGCATGTGTGCCGCGCGCCGAATCTTTCCGCGGGCTCACGCACAAATTTTGAGCCCCGCGCTGCTCATTGTCGAGGCGGCGCGGGGCCGTCGGAAGGGGCAGTGTGACACTTCCTCATCTGACCAGTCGGGGCTTAAGGCTGTTCGACCGGCAGCGTGACGAAGGAGTTGAAGACGCGTTGGCGGTAGACGCGCTGCGTGGCCTTCTGGAAGTCGGCGGCGGTCGCCTTCGGAATCTCCATGAACTTCTGCGGGTTCCTGTCCACGAGCGGGAACCAGGAGCTCTGCACCTGCACCATGATGCGGTGGCCGCGGCGGAAGGTGTGGTTGATGTCCGGCATCGAGAAGCGAACAGAGTCCACCGCATTGGGCGTGAACGCCACCGGCTTTGCCGGATCGCGGCGATAGCGGCCGCGGAACGGCTCGCCGCGCACGAGCTGCTGATACCCCGCGACCTTGAACCCCGTCGTGTCACCGGGCCAGTTCGGCGCATCGTCCGCGAAGACGTCGATGAGCTTCACGTCGAAATCCGCGTCCGTGCC
>JAFAZX010000025.1 GCA_019239425.1 Acidobacteriota bacterium | reverse complement strand
CGCCGCGTTACAAAGGGATGCGAAGCCGCCCCCGACGGCGGTCCCCCGCATCCCTTTTAATTTTTTTGAGATATGAAAGGGGCTGTGCGAGAAGTGACTACGGGCGGGCCGCGGCTGTTGACGGCGGGGCGCGTGCTGCTCGGCGCCGGCCTGCTGCTGCTCCTCGTCGCCACCGGCTACCTCTTCGCGCGCTGGCAGCGCCCGGCCCACACGGTCGAGACGGTGACGACGGGCGCGCGCGCGGCGCAGACTTCGACCGTCCCGACGCCCGTCTACTTCGCGCCGCAACTGCCCGCGCGCGACGCGGAGCTTGAGCAGGCGGGCGACCGCATCGCCGAGGCCGAAGTCTACCTGAAGAAGCGGCAGGGGGCCGCCGCCCTCGCGGCGCTCGGTCGCGCGCGCCACGCCGCCACCCGCGCCCTCGAATCGAAGCAGCGCGCGGGCGCTCGCCGAGACGCCCTCGCCGCCGCGCTCCGCGAACTCGACTCGGTCGAACTCACCATCAAGCGCGGCGCCTTCGAAGACGCCCGCCGCCAACTCGTCGCTTTAGACAAGAGCCTCGACGAAGGCGTAAACCGTGAACCGTAAACCGTGACAAGTTGAAAACCCGTTCTTACTTGTCACGGTTTACGGTTCACGGTTTACGCCTCTTCGTCCAACTTAATCCGGAAGCGCTCGGCCATGCGGTAGAGGGTGCGGCGGTCGATGCGGAGGATTTCGGCGGTGCGCGTGCGGTTGCCGCCCGTCGCTTCGAGGACGTGCAGGAGGTAGCGGCGCTCGAGCTCGTCGAGCGTCGGCAGGTCTTCGTAGAGCGCGGCGAGCGGGGCGCGCGAGGCGGCCTGCCGCACGTCGTCCGATTGGAGCTTGGGCGGTAGGTCTTCGGGCGCGACCTCCGCGCCGCGCGCGTGCAGCGCCGCGTACTCGACGGCCGACTCAAGCTCGCGCACGTTCCCCGGCCAGTCGTACGCGACCAGGCGGCCCAGGGCCTCCTCCGACAGACGCAGCCGCCCGCGCCCCGCGTTCTCGGCGGCAGCGCGCAGGAAGCGCTCGGCGAGCAGGGGCACGTCGCCGCGCCGCTCGCGCAGGGGCGGCACGTTCAGCGTCACGACGCTCAGGCGGTAGAAGAGGTCTTCGCGGAAACGGCCCGCGGCAACTTCACGTTCGAGGTCGCGGTTCGTCGCCGCGACCACGCGCGCGTCCACGATGACCGGGCGCGTCGAGCCGACCCTTCGAATCTCCCCCTCCTGCAAGGCGCGCAGAAGCTTCACCTGCATGGCGGGGCTCGTCTCGCCCACTTCGTCGAGAAAGAGCGTGCCGCCCTCAGCCTCTTCCCAGAGCCCCTTCCGGTCTGAGGTCGCGCCGGTGAAAGAGCCGCGCGTGTAGCCGAACAGCTCCGACTCGAGCAGCGTCTCGGTGAAGGCGCCGCAGTTGACGGCGACGAAGGCGCGCGGCGCGCGCGGCCCGTGCTTGTGGATGGAGCGCGCGACCAGCTCCTTGCCCGTGCCCGACTCGCCGACGACCAGCACGGTCGAGCGCGAGGGCGCGACGCGCGCGATCTCCTTGTAGAGTTCGATCATGACGGGCGCGCGCCCGACGAGGCCCGCGCTCTCGTAGCGCGAGGAGAGCGTTTCGACCGCGCCGCTCTCGTCCGCGTTCGGCCGTCCGCGCTCGAGCGCGCGGCGCGCGGTGGCGACGACCTCGCCGACCTTGAAGGGCTTCGAGATGAAGTCCCACGCGCCCTCGCGCGTGGCCTCGACCGCGGCGTCGAGCGTGCCGAAGCCGGTGACGAGAATGACCGGGCAGGACTCGCGCAAGCTCCGAAGGATGTCGAGGCCGGACTGCGCGGACTCCAGGTTGATGTCGCTGACGACGAGGTCGAACCGCTCGCGCGCCGCGGCGGCGAGCGCCTCCTCCGGCGAGAGCGCGCTCTCGGTCTCCCAACCCTCGGCCGCGAAAATCTCCCGCAGCAGCTCGCAGGAGGCCCCGTCATCGTCAACCACGAGAATGCGTTTCATAGTCAGACTCGTTTATCTCAGACGTGCGTCTGGAGTTAAGGACATTTCACCACAGAGACACAGAGACACAGCTTGATGAGATATTGTCTTCAAGCTGTGTCTCTGTGTCTCTGTGGTGAAATTCAATCAGCATTACCCTCAAGTCGAACGGAAATGGAATCCTTCGCCGACCTGACACCGCCGCCCATAGCCGGGAAGGTGAGGCGGAAGCGCGCGCCGCGGCCGGGCGCGCTCTCGACCTCGATGCGGCCGCCGTGCTCCTGGACGACCTGGCGGACGACGACGAGGCCGAGCCCCGTCCCGCGCCCGCGCTCCTTCGTCGTGTAGAGCGGGTCGAAGATGTGCGCGCGCACCTCCTCGGTCATGCCCGTGCCCGTGTCCGCGAAGTCGACGACGACGCTTTGGGTGGCAGGGTCGTGCGCGGTCGTGACGTGTAGTTGGCCTCCGCCGCGCATCGCGTCGAGCGCGTTGTTGAAGAGGTTGATGAAGACCTGCTGCAGGCGGTCGGCGTCGCCGGCCACTTCGGGCAGGCCGTCGGCGAGCGAGGCCACGAGCCGGACGCCCGAGGCTTCGAGCGTCGGCGCGGTCGCGTCGAAGATGCGCCGCAGCAGCGCGTTTAGGTCGAGCGGGACGAACTCGACGGCCTCGGCGCGCGTGCGGTCGAGCATCCCGCGCACGATGCGCTCGATGCGCTCGATCTGCGCGCTGATGGTCTCTAGACGTTTGCGCTCCGGCCCCTCGTCCCGCGCCGGGCCGGCGAGCAGGAGCTGGACGTGGCCGCTGATGAGGTTCAGGGGCGTGCCGACCTCGTGCGCGAACTGCGCGGCGAGCTGGCCGGCGGCCGCGAGTCGCTCGAGCTCGGTGAGGCGACGCGTCGTCTGGTACAGCTCGAAGTTGCGCTCTTCGAGCTGGTCGTTGCGCTCGGCCAGCTCGGAGGTGGCTTCGCGGACGCGGCGCTCCAGGAGTTGCTTCTGCGCCTCGCGCTCGGAGGTCATCTCGCGCAGGCGCGCGAGCATGCGGTTGAAGCCGCGCGTGAGCGTGCCGATCTCGTCATCGCGTCGCGCCTCTTCGGCCTCGGCCGAGAGGTCGCCGGCCTCGACGCGCGCCATCGCGCCGAGCAGGCGGCCGACCGGCCTCTGGACGAAGTTGCGGAAGAGGAGGAAGACGCCCGCGGTGATGGCGACGACCGCCAGCGGCGCGAGCCAGAGCGTGCCGCGCCCGTAGTCGAGCGCGATGACGGCCGCGCTGTCGAGCTTCTCGATGACCTCGACGGCGCCGCTCACGCGCCCGTCCTCGATGACGGGGGCGAAGACGCGGTAGAGCGAGTCGTCGGCGTCGGGCCGCGCCTCGACGGCGCGCGTCTCGAGTCCGCTGCGCAGGGCCGCCTTGACCTCCTCGGGAATCTCCTCCCCCTCGGCGCTGCCGGCGGAGGCGGCGACCTGCTGGAAGAGTCCGCCCGTGCGCTCCCAGACGCGGACGGTGACGGCGTCGGGGCGCGAGCCGTGGACGAGCGTGGCGAGGCGCGCGACCTCCGCGGGGTCGCGCGGCGCGGGCAGGCGGCCGACGTGCTCGGCGAGGTTGTCGGCCTGGAGCTGCGCGAGCTGCTTCTGCTCCTCGCGCACGCGCTCGGCGAAGCGAACGCTCACGAGGATGAGCAGCACCGCCAGCACGGCGAGCGTCACGGCCGACGCGAGCAGCGACGTCTTCGTCTGGAGCTTCAGCGGGCGCATAGGCATCGTTGGAAAGACGAGCAAGCGTTATGCCGCCATGATAGCAGTAGGCAGTAGGCAGATGGCAGCAGGCAGTTGAAGGCAGGAAGCCCCTAAAGAAATCGGCCGGAAAGAATCGGAGGCGGCGAGTGATGCTCTCGCCGCCTCCGATTCTTTCCGGCCGCCTTATCTTTCCGAACTGCCTACGGCCATCTGCCTACTGCCTACTTCTTTATTCGCTCACGCCCGAGGCGGCCTGCTGGGTGGCGGCCTTGGGGTCGTAGGGCGTCTTGAGGTACTCCTTGGCGGCGCGCTGCGCGCCGTCGAAGTCGATGCCGGACTCGACCGCCTGCGTGTACTCGTGGACGGCGCGCGCGCGGTCGCCCATGCCGTCGTAGGCGTTGCCGCGCTTGATGCGCGCCCAGGCCTCGATCCAGGAGGGGCGCAGGTTCCCGTGCAGCGCGGCGTCGAAGTTGTCGAGCGCCTGCTGGTAGTTGCGCTGCTCCAGGAAGATGAGCCCGAGGTTGTAGTAGACCCAAGAGTTCGACTTGTCGAGCTTGAGCGCCTCTTCGAGCTGACGCTGCGCTTCGAGGTACTGGCCCTCGCGGAAGAGCTCGAGGCCCCGGCGCGCGACGATGGAGATGCGCAGCTCTTCGGACGTGCGCAGCACCTTGTTGTTCGGGTCGATGACGACCTCGAGCGGCTTACCCTTGACCTCGAAGTCGAAGTCTTCGCTGCGGTCGGCGACGAAGACGACCGTGTTGGCGTCGTCGCCCTCGGCCCGCAGTTGCAGCTCGACCGGCATGCGCAGGTTCTCGACGTTCTGCTTGATGGTGCCGCGCGCGCGGAACTTGTTCGTGCGCGTGCGGATGATCTGGTAGTCCACGGTGAACTCGGGGACGCCCGTGCCCTCGACCCAGCGCGCGAAGAAGTAGCGCATGTTCTCGTCGGCGACCTTCGAGGTCAGCCGCTCGAAGTCGTCGATGGAGGCGTTCTTGCCGCGGAACTCGGCCACGTAGCGCTTCATCAGCTCGTCGAACTTCGAAGGCCGCAGCGTCTCGCGCAGCATGCTGAAGACCATCGCGCCCTTGTAGAAGACGACGGCCTGGTACGCGGCCGACTGGTCGTCCAGCGTCGAAGGCGCGCGCGCGATGGAGGCGGCCTGCTCGAACATCAGCGCGCGCTCGAGCATGTCGCGCTGCGCCGTCTCGAGCTGTCCGGCCGAGAGCCTGCCCTCGCGGAAAGCGAAGCCGCTCCACTCGGCGAGGCCCTGCGAGAGCCACGCGTCGTCGAAGGACTTGAGGCCGACGGTCAGGCCCCACCACTGGTAAGCGACCTCGCGCAGCAGGCGGTCGTCGAGCGAGGTCTGGCGGCCGGTCGCGAAGAAGCGGGGCGAGAGGAACTCGATGCCGGGCGCGGCGTAAGCGTCGAGGCTCGCGTCGTCGATCTGCACGACGGTCAGGTGGTTGCCGAAGGCCGGCTGCCCGTACTTCTGCGTGTAGAACTGGAGCGCGTCGCCGACCAGCTGCGCGTAAGGCTCGACGAAGCCCTCGCTGCCGGGCTGGACGTGGAAGGTCAGCTCGTAGCCGCCGATCTTGAGCGTGCGCGTGACGAAGCGGCCGACGGCGAAGTTGCCGACCAGAGAAGGCTGGCGCGTGACGAAGCGGAAGCTGCGCAGGCCCGAGGTCTGGTTCCCCGCGCGCGCGGGCGCGGTGCGCGCCGCCGTCTCGCCGGCCGGCGGCAGGAATTGCGCGCCCGTGAGCTGCTGAATCGGCTCCTCGCTGAAGCCGGCGACGGTGTAGCCGTCGGGGACGCTGACGGTGATGTCGGAGGTGGCGCGGTCGGCGGCGTACTCGTGGAAGGGGAACCAGCGCGCCGCGTAGAGGAGGTACGAAAGGTCGGAGCCGACGTAGGCCAGGCGCTTCGTCAGGAGCGGCCCGCCCTCGGGCGTGACGAGCGCGCCCGACCAGCGGAAGCGGAGCGTCTGCGGCTGGCCCGCGGGGACGACTTCGCCCAGGTCGACGCGGACGAAAGGCCCGATGGTCTCGAGCCCGGCCTGATCCTGCACGACGTTCGTCAAGACCTTCCCGTTGCGCTCGACCGACTCGACCTTGAGCGAGCCGTTCAGCTCGAAGACGACCGAGCGCGTGTTGTCGAGCGGGGTGAAGGTGACGTCGGCCGTGGCGGTCAGGAGGTGCTGCGCGGGGTTCAGCTCGGCGATGATGCGGTAGTTGTTCACGTCGAAGCGCGCGCGCTGCCCCGGCGCGAGCGGCGTCTCGGCGACGGTCTGTACGGACGCGGGGCTGGGGGCCGGGGTCGGCGCGGGCTTGGACTGCGCGGGCCTCTTCTGCGTGTTGCGTGCGGCCGGCTGTGCTAAGGCCGCGGCCGGGACGGCCAGCAGCGCCAGGGTCAAAATGGCGTGGTTAAAGAGTCTCTTCATCTTCTGATCTTCCTGCCGGGTGATGCGCCGATTGTGCTTTTAAGGAAACGATACGCCGACGGGCCGTCTCTGACAACTTTTTACGCGCGTCCGCGAGGAGAAGCACGCCAAAAACGGGCGTTACAGCTATTACGACAAGCGTTTGGATGTTCGCTCCGGCCCCATCCGTTGTACGCCCCCACCCCGCTTGACAGCCCCGCCCGGCCGCCTCCATCCTTCGGTCATGAACTCGTACGGCGACCCCGCCATCCGCATCACGCTTCTGCCGCGCGACACGAACCCGCAGGGCACAGTCTTCGGCGGCATCATCCTGAGCTACATCGACATCGCCGGCGCGGTCGAGGCGCACCGCCGCACCGGCGTCGAGCGCTTCGTCACCGTCGCCATGCGCGAGGTCATCTTCCACCAGCCCGTCTTCGTCGGCGACCTGGTGAGCTTCTACGCACAGACGTTGAAGATCGGGACGACCTCCATCACCACCCGCGTCGTCGTCGAGGCCGAGCGCTACGGCGGCACGTCGGAGAGGATTAAAGTGACCGAGGCCGAGGTCGTCTACGTCGCCGTGGACGCCAACCGCCGCAAGATGCGGATACCCGAGAGCGCGAAGGAGAACCTCGAAAATATCGAGCTGCACGAAACGTCGTAAGAAGGGATTAACCACAGAGACACAGAGACACGGCTTGTTGAGAGATTAACTCAACAAGCCGTGTCTCTGTGTCTCTGTGGTGAAATCGGCTACTTCTTCCAGTCCACGGGGAAGAGCGCGCCGGCCTTCTCGGGGTCGAGTTTGACGCCGGCCAGCTCGGCGGCGCGCGCGAGCGCGGGGTCGCGGTGCGCGGCGAGGTCGGCGCCCGTCGGGAGCAGCACCTCGTCGGGCGTGACGCCCACGCGCTCGAGGCTCTGGCCGTCGCTCATCAGCACGTCGCCGATGGTGATGTTCGAGCCGAAGTAGAGGACGCGCCCGACGCCCGTCTCGCGCCCGTAGTACTTCGAGGTCATCACGGCGCCGGCCGTGTGGTCGCCGATGACCGTGCCGCGCTTCTCCAACTGCACGACGCGCGCGAACATCTCGGCGGCGGAGCCCGAGTCGCTGTCCACGAGCACGACGAGGTTGCCCTTGAAGACCTTGTCGCCGCGCGTCTTGGCGGTGACGACCTTCGACTCCTTGCGCCCCTTGCGCTCGGCCACCTTCAGGTCGTGGTCGAAGAAGTAGCCGGCGAGGCGGACGAGCGCGTCCTCGTACCCGCCGCCGTTGCCGCGCAGGTCGAGCACGAGCGTCTTGAACCTGTGCGCCCGCCCCATCATGTCGTCCACGACCTGATCCTCGACCTCGAAGGTCGGCATCTTCCAGATGAGGAGTCTGTCGTCGCCCGCCTCGCTGGTGCGGACGCGGACGATGTCCCACTCCTCGCGCAGCGACTGCATTAAGATGTCCTGCCACTGGCGGACGGCCTGCCCCATCTCGATCTTCGACTCGACGGTCACCTCGCGCGGCTGCGCCTCGCCCGGGCTCTGCACGACGAAGCGGACGGCGCGCGCGGGCGCCAGCGCGTAGTAGCGGTAGTGCATCTTCCAGAGCGTCGCGCGCGTCGGCCTGAAGCCGTCGATGGAGATGACCTCGTCGCCCGGCTTGAGCTTCGACTCGGCGTCGCTCTTCGGCTTGAGCGCCGTGACGAAGCAGCGGTCGCCGACCATCTGCACGCGCCAGCCGTACTCGATGCGCGCGGCGCGCCCCGGCGGGAGGAAGACCGTGTGCGAGTCGTCGAGGCTGAGGAGGAACTGCGCGATGGGGATCATCAACTGGTCGCGCGTCTGCGCCGCCTTGATGCGGTCGTCGGCCTCCTTGAACTTCTCTTCGAGCTTGAGGCCGCGGAAGTTGGGGTCGTAGTAGTTGCTCTTCAGGTCGTCGCGGATCATCGAGAGCATCGCGCGGGCGCTGTCGCGGTCGTAGGGGCCGAGCTTGTCCTGCGCGCGCGCCTGTCCGCAGGCGAGCGCCAGCCAGAAGAGGGCGGCGGCCGCGGCCAGCAGGCGCGCCGCGGCGTGGGGCTTCAAAAGGGTCATGCGGGTTCCTTCTTTCGGTTCTTGGTGTGCCGGGCCGGACTCCGTGTGTGTGTCGGGGAGGTGCCGAATGGGCCGGGCCGCGGCGACGTCGAATTTAACACGCGCCGGCCCTGAACTTAAGACGCGAGCGGGTGCCAGCGTCCGCGCCAGTCGTACTCTTCGAGGCCGGAGAGGTTCTTCTTGTAGTCGTAGGGCGAGGACTCGCGCGTGGCGTAGCCGGGGTAGTAGTGTCGGCACCCGAGGCGGCGCGAGCGCTCGACGGCGAGCAGGATGGTGTAGACGCCGAGGCTGCGGCGCGACTCCGAGGGGTCGAACATCGAGTAGACGGAGGAGGTCGCCGTCTGCCCCACGTCGAGGAAGTGCGCGGCGACGAGGCGGCCGCCGGAGTAGACGCGGACGGCCTCGTTGCGGCAGGGCACTTCCGAGGGCGCGTGCGAGAGGAAGTCGTGGAGCGAGTCGGGCACGTCCGCGCGGAAGCGCCGGCGGTGCGCCTCGAACATCTCGAACGTCTCTGCGTCGAGCGCCGTCGGCAGAACCTCCACGCGCAGGTCGCGGTTGCGCGCCAGCACGCGGCGCTGGCTGCGCGAAGGCCCGAACCGCGCGGGCTCCAAGCGCAGCGGCGTGACGGTCAGACTCCTCCCCGCGTGCCGCCAGCGCCGGTAGCGGAAGAAGATCGGCCCGAAGTGCCGCCACCCCTCCGCCCACAGCGCGTCCATCGTCTCAGGCCCCGCGCTCCAACAGAGGAAATACTCTTCCTGAGATTGATTCATTTGTTCATTTGGTCATCTGTTCATTGGGCTGGAGATGAGATTCGTAAATGAATCAATGAACAAATGGGCCGGTGCTTCAATTCAGCCGGGCCTGCACGCGCCTCAGGGCCTTCGCGGCCTGGGTGAAGCCGGGCTCCTCTTCGAGGGCGAGGCCGTAGTGGCGCGCGGCGTCGAGCGGGCGGTGGCGCTGCTCGTAGACGCGGCCGAGGTTGAAGTGGGGGAAGGCGTAGGACTCGTAGCGCGGCGCCGCGAGCGCGCGGCGGAACCAGCGCACGCACGTCCAGAGGTCGCCCTGCGCGATGAGGTAGCTGCCGATGTCGTTGTAGGGGTTGCCGAAGGTCGCGTCCACGCTGATGGCCGCGAGGCACTCGTCGATGGCGTCGCCGTAGCGCCCCTCGAAGCTGTAGACCCAGCCGAGGAAGGTGTGCGCCTCGGCCGTCGGGTAGGTCTCGATGGAGCGCCGGTAGAGTTCGACCGCCTCCTCGTACTTCTTCTCCAGCTGCGCCTCGTAGGCCCGCCGGAACAGCTCGACCGCGCGCCGCCGCGGCCCGTCGACTACAGTCGAGTCCTCTTCGTCTTCGTAGAACATAAAACTCACCACCTCTACTTCGCGGCCGGCGTGGGCGCGGCGCAGGGCCTCGACTCGGTGGGCGTGTCGAGGCGCTTGATGCGGCCGTCGGTGCGGGGCGCGATTGTTTTCGCGTCCTCGATGGCCTTGCGCAGCACGCCCGAGTCGGTCAGCTTCTGCTTGAGCGGGACGCCCGTCTGCCCCTTGAACATAGCGTACTGGTCGCCGCCGCCGGCGACGTAGCTGGTCGTAATGAGCGTGTAGGTCTTCTTCAAGTCGAGCGCTCGGCCGTTGACCGTCACGTCGGAGACGCGCGACTGCGGCGGCTTCGACGCGTCGAAGCTGAAGCGGATGCCCGAGACCTGCGGGAAGCGGCCCGGCTCCGCGCCGGGCGCCGTCTGCGCCACGCCGTGTTCGAGCGCCTGCCGGAGCACGTCGCCCGTCACCTGAATCATCGCGAGGTCGTTGCCGAAGGGGAGGATGGAGAGCACGTCGCGCACCGTGAGCTCGCCCGCGGGCAGCACGTCGTCGGCGCGGATCGAGCCGCCGTTGATGAGCGCCACGTCCGCGCCCGAGGCCTTGCGGAACGAGTCGGCGATGAAGTCGGCGACGTTCGTCTCCTCGGTGCGGCTGGTCGCGCTGCGCGCGTCGAGCGGGACGCCGGCGCCGCCGACGGGCTGCGAAAGCTCCGCGGTCAGCTTCGCGTACTTCGCGACGACGGGCGCGAAGTCAGGGTCGTCCGGCACGGAGGCGTCGACCGGGATAATCTCCCAGTCGATGGACTCGACCTTGTTCGTCGAAGGGTCGATGTTGAGGTCAATGCGGCCGAGTTCGCGCGAGTCGGCCGTCATCTTGAAGATCGGCGTGCCGCCGGAGGAGGACTGCAGGAGCGTGTGCTCGTGGCCGCCGATGATGACGTCGATCTTCGCGCCCGCGTCGGCGGCGCAGCGCGCGAGCGCCTTGTCCTGCGCGAGCGCGAGGTGTGTCAGCGCCACGACGGCCTGCGCGCCGGCCGCGCGCATCTGCGGGATGACCTGTTTGGCGGTGTCGCAGGGGTCGCGGAACTCCGTCGTCGGCCCGGGCTTCGAGGTCGTCTTCGTCTCGGGCAGTGTGATGCCGAAGATGCCGACCTTCACGCCGCCGATCTCGCGCACGTCGAAGGCCGGCGTGTCGGCGAAGGTCTTCCCCGTGGAGGCGTTGACGACGTTCGCGCCGAGCCACTTGAACTTCGACTCCTTCATCCGCTGGACGAGCACTTCGTCGCCGTAGTCGAACTCGTGGTTGCCGAAGACCGAGTAGTCGAGCCCGACCTGGTTCCACGCGTCGATCATCTGCGCGCCCTTGTAGGTGATCGACTCGACCGAAGGCGAGATGGTGTCGCCCGATAGCAGGAAGATGGTGTTGGGCGACTCCTGCATCACGCGCTTGCGTAAGGTAGAGACGCGGGCGAGGCCGCCGCGCGCGCCGCGGTCGGCCGGCGTGAAGCGGTACACGTCGTTGACCTGCAGGAGCGTGACGCGCACCGTGCAGGCGCGGCCCGTCTGCCGCGCGAGCGTGGCGTGCTGCGTGAAGAGGAGTGCGGCGACGAGTGCGAGTGCGCGCCCGCGCGTGCTGATGAAAGCCATCGGGTCGAAAGTCCTTCCTCGGAGATGTTCGGGAGTTAAGTCGTCCGGCGCACCGTCGGCGCCCCGTTCAGACAGAAGTCAGGCCGTGCCTTTGAACTCGGATTATACACACCGCCCGCCCCTCTGTGATAGATTCCAGGGGCGTCGCGCTCCCCGTCCCTTTCAAGCCACTTCGAGGTTCTTGCAAATGCGCCCGAAAAACCTGTTGAGAACCGGCTCGCTCCTGTCGGCGGCCGCCCTCTGTCTCTCCTCAATCGCCCCGGCGCAGACGCGAACGCGCGCCCCCGAGCAGGACGAGGAGGTCGTCCGCATCACTTCGGAGCTGGTGCAGACGGACGTGACGGTCTTCGACAAGTCCGGCAAGTTCGTGGACGGCCTGCGGCCCGAGCAGTTCGAGCTGCAGGTGAACGGCCGGACGCAGGCCGTCAGCTTCTTCGAGCGCGTGAGGGCCGGCAGCCCCGTCGAGGAGGCGCAGCTCTCGGCCGCCGCGTCTCGCCGCACGGGGGACGTTAAGACGGCCGGGCCGAAACGGGCCGCCGCCGCGGAGGCCGCAGGCCGCCTCATCTTCTTCTTCGTGGACGACCTGCACCTGAGTCCCGCGAGCACGGCGCGCGCGCGCACGGCCTTGCAGCGCTACGTGGATAACGAGATGGGGCCGTACGACCAGGTGGCCGTCGTCTCGGCGAGCGGGCAGGTCGGGTTCCTGCAACAACTGACGGACAACCCCGCGGTTTTGCGCGCGGCCGTGGGCCGCCTCGGCTACAGGGGCACGACCGACGCCTACGGCGGCAAGACGCGGATCACCGAGTACGAGGCCAGCCAGGTGCTCGACTCGGGCAACCGCGAGCTCTTCGCGTACCTGCTTGAGTCAACCAAGATCGAGCAGCAGATGGGGCCGGGCAGCCGCCACGGCGATCACACCTTGGCGGCCTCCTACTCGGCCGCGCCGTACCTGCGCAACCGCCTGCGACATGTGAGCTCGCAGGGGCGGATGGCGACCGACGGCACGGTCGACGCGCTCCGCGGCCTGATGCTCTCGGCGGGCGCGCTCCCCGGTCGCAAGCTCGTCTTCTTCCTCTCGGACGGCTTCGTCCTCAACGAGCACGCCGGGGACGCCTTCGACCGTCTGCGCGAGGTCACGGCGGCGGCCGCGCGGGCCGGGGTCGTGATCTACACGATGAGCCTGCGCGGGACGCTCTTCCCCTCGGGCTCGGGGATAGACGCCACCTCGAACGACTACATCGACCTCACCGCGCGCCGCACCGGCGTCGACTTCGGCGAGATCTCGGCCACGAGGGAGCCGCTCAAACTCATGGCCGACGAGACCGGCGGGCGTGCCGTCTTCAACTCGAACGACATCGGCGAGACGGTGCGTCAGGCCATCGGCGAGACCGCCGACTACTACCTGCTCGCGTGGCGCCCGGACTCGACGGAGCTGCGCGAGGCCGGTGCGCGTTTGAAGGTCTCAGTCAAAGGACATCCGGAGTGGCGCGTGCGCGTGAGGGGTGCATCGTTCGGCGTCCCCGTCGCCGCCGTCGAACCGAAAGGGCATCCGGCGCGGGGGAATGCAGTCGAAGCCAAAGGCGTCGTTGCGGAAGCGCCTGTGACGAAAGCAGAGACGAAGATCGAAGACGTGCAGAAGGCTAACGACGTGGAGCTGCTGGCGGCGCTCGGCTCGCTCTACCCGCGGCGGGAGCTGCCGGTCGCGGTCTCGGCCGGATACCAGGACACGGGCGACCAGGGCACGGTCTTGAACATCTCGATGCAGCTCGCGGGGTCTGCCTTCGCTTTGAAGCCGGGTGGAAAGGCGCTCGTCGATGTCGCGGGCGCGGCCATCGACGACCGCGGGCAGTTCGGGAGCTTCAAGCAGTTGTTAACCATCACGCCCGAGACGGCGAGCGGCGAGGTCGTCTGGCACCAGCGCCTGCGCCTCAAGCCCGGGCTCTATCAGGTGCGCGTCGCCGTGCGCGAACGCGCCACGGGCCGCACGGGGAGCGCCACGCAATGGGTCGAGATTCCAGACCTCTCGAAAGGCGACTTCGCGCTGAGCAGCATCTTCCTCGGCGAGCGCACGACGCAGGCGGCCCCCGCCGGGCGTGAGGCAGAAGCGCCGCGCCCTGTCGCCGTCGCCGTCGACCGGCACTTCGCGCGCGCGAGCGTCCTGCGCTTCCAGACCTACGTCTACAACGCCGCGCGCGCCGCCGGCGACGTGCAGCTTCAGGCGCAGGTCTTGCGCGGCCAGACGCCGCTCATCACAACCCAAACGTTCAAGGTGCCCGACGCCCCAGACCCCGCGCGCCTGCCCTTCTGGTCTGAGCTATCGCTCGAACAACTCGCGCCCGGCCGCTACACCCTGCAACTGACGGCCACCGACCGCACGAACAACCGCACCGCGACCGAAAGAATCGCCTTCTACGTCGAATGACGGCGCGTGCCATCGGCGCGACGTTTGAAGTACACTCGTCGCGCGACAAGCAAAAGAATCAAGGGCCACAAGAAGAGACTCACGGATGAGCGAACAGAAGAGCCTTTCGGTGGAGGTCGGCGCGGCGCTGCCCGCGGCGGACGGGGCGGGCGGCGTGGTGGGCGTCGGCGTCTTCACGGACGGGCCGCGCGTGCCCGAGGCGCTCGACGGGGACTTGCGCGAGCTGTGCGAGCGCGTGACGGGTGAGGGCGAGTTCGAGGGCGAGGAGGGGACGACGCTCCTCATCCACGCGCCGGCCGGCGAAGGCGGTACGTTGCGCCGCGTGCTCCTCGTCGGTCTGGGCGCGCGCGCGGAGTTCGACGCGGCGGCGGCGAGACGCGCGGCGGGCGCGGCCGTGCGCGCGGCGAAGTCCGGACGGGCGGGCACGCTGCATTTCGTCGTGCCTTCTTCGACGGACGTGCGCGCGCTCGCCGAAGGTGCGCACCTCGGCCTCTACGAGAACGGGTTCTATCAGAAGAAGGACGAAGAGGACTCGCCGCGGCTCGAACGCCTGACGGTTATCGGCGCGGGCGAATCTTCGGTTGAGAAGTTGGAGCGCGCGCGCGTCGTCGCCGAATCGGCGAACTGGGCGCGCAGGCTCGCGGACGAGCCGGGCCTCTCTCTTCCGCCGCGCGAGTTCGCGCGCCGCGCCGCCGAGATGGCCGAAGAGTTCGGTCTCAAGGTCGAATCGCTCGGCGTCGAAGAGATACGCGCGAAGGGGATGGGCGGGCTGCTCGGCGTGGGTCAGGGTTCGGAGGAGCCGCCCGCGCTCATCGCCGTGCGCTACGAGCCGTCGGGCGCGAAGGAAGACGATGAGCTGTACGCCTTCGTCGGCAAGGGCATCACGTTCGACACGGGCGGCATCTCCATCAAGCACGGCCTCGACATGTACGAGATGAAGTCCGACATGGCGGGCGGCGCCGCGGCGCTCGGGGCCGTCCGCGCGATTGCACAGCTCAAACCGAACTGTCGCGTCCTGGCCGTCGTGCCCGCCGCGGAGAACATGCCTTCGGGCAAGTCGATCAAGCCCGGCGACATCGTCCGCACCTTCGCCGGGCGGACGATTGAGTGCGTGGACACGGACGCCGAGGGCCGCCTCGTCCTGGTTGACGGCATCGCCTACGCCAGGCACCTCGGCGCGACGCGCATCGTAGACCTCGCGACGCTCACCGGCTCCATCATCGTCGCGCTCGGCTCGCACCGCGCCGGGCTCTTCTCGAACGAAGACGAGTGGGCCAGGCAAGTGCTCGAAGCTTCCGAGCGCGCGGGCGAGCCCGCGTGGCGCATGCCCGTCTCGGACGACTACAAGAAGCGTATCGAGAGCATGATCGCCGACTACAAGAACTACGGCGGGAGGCCCGACGCCACGGCCGCGGCCCTCCTGCTCTCGAAGTTCGCGGGCGAGACGCCCTGGGTGCACCTCGACATCGCCGGCACGGCCTGGCACGACGCCCCCACGCCTTACGCGCCGAAGGGCGCGAGCGGCGCGGGCGTCCGCACGCTCGTCGAGTTGGTCTTGAGCGAAGAGTAGATGAAGCGTCTCGACGTATGGCTCGGCGGCGCGGCGAGCCTCGCGCTCCTCTACGCGTCCTGGGTCGGCTGGGCGCCGTTCGGGTTGACGCCGCCAAGTTTGACCGAGTCGCTCGGGTTCGTGACGGGCGCGCTCTGCGTCTACCTCACGGTGCTTGAGAACGTCTGGAACTTCCCCGTCGGCATCGCCAACTCCGCCTTCTTCCTCGTCCTCTTCGCGGGCGCGCGACTCTACGGCGACGCGGCCCTCCAAATACTCTTCATCGCGCTCGGCTTCCAGGGCTGGTACCTCTGGCTGCGCGGCGGCGAGAACCGCACGCCGCTCAAGGTCGAGCGCGCGTCGCGCGGCTTGCTCCTCGGCGTGGCCGCGTTCGTCGCCGCGGGCACCGCCGCGCTGTGGCTTTTGTTCAGCCGCGTCAACGACTCCGCGCCGTTCCTCGACGCGGCCGTCACGATCCTGAGCGTCGGCGCCCAGTACCTGCTCAACCGCAAGGCGGTCGAGAACTGGGTGCTCTGGATGACGGCCGACGTCCTACAGATATACCTCTACGCCACGCCCCCGCGCCGGCTTTACCTGACGGCTTTGCTCTACCTCGTCTTCCTCTGCCTGTGCGTCGCGGGCCTGCGGAGTTGGCTCAGGGCGATGTCGGGGAGGGGCGCGGCGACGGTACTCGAAGCGGGAGGCGGCGCCGTCCGTGGTTAAGCGCGGGCTCATCGTCGGCAAGTTCTACCCGCCGCACCGCGGGCACAAGCACCTCATCGACACCGCGCGCGCGCAGGTGGATGAGCTGACCGTCATCGCCTGCCGACGTGAAGGCGAGGTGCCCGACGGCGAGCTGCGCGCCGCGTGGCTCAGAGAGATTCACCCGGACGTGCGCGTCATGCTCATCGACGACACCTACGACGCGCAGGACTCGCGCGTGTGGGCCGAGAACTGCACGCGCTGGCTCGGCGGCGCGCCCGACGTGGTCTTCACGTCCGAAGAGTACGGCGACGAGTTCGCGCGACACCTCGGCTGCCGGCACGTGCAGGTGGACAAGGCGCGTATGGCCGTGCCCGTCTCCGGCACGCGCGTGCGGCGAGACCCGCTCGGCTGCTGGGAGTTTCTTGAGCCGCCCGTGCGCGGCTTCTACGCCGCGCGCGTCTGCGTCGTCGGCGCGGAGTCGACGGGGAAGACGACGCTCGCGCGGGATTTGGCCCAACACTTCGAGACCGCCTGGGTGCCCGAGTACGGGCGCGAGTATTCGGAGCGCAAGCTCGCGCGGGAAGGCGGCTACGACTTCCGGAGCGAAGAGTTCGCGCACATCGCCGCGCGACAGTGCGAGCTGGAGGACGAGGCCGCGCGCCGCGCGAATAAAGTTTTAATCTGCGACACCGACGCCTTCGCCACGAGCGTCTGGCACCGCCGCTACATGGGCGCGCGCTCGCCCGAGGTCGAAGAACGGGCCGCGCGCCGACGCCGCCCGGACTTGTACATCCTGACGGACATCAGAACCCCTTTCGAACAGGACGGCACGCGCGACGGCGAGCACGTCCGCGAATGGATGCATCAAATTTTCGCCGAAGAGCTGCGCGCGCAGGGCCGACCCTTCAAGTCCGTCACCGGCCCGCGCGAGGAGCGCGTTCGGCAGGCCGTCGGTTATATTGAAGAGCTGCTGGCGGGATTTAAGAGAGGTTAGAAGCTTTGGCACTCGACGAGACGATTTTCCTGACGGGCTTCCCCGGCTTCATCGCCGGGCGGCTGGTCGAGCGTTTGGCGCGCGAGGGGGCGCGCTTCCTTCTGCTCGTGCAGCCCGCGTTCGCCGAGCGCGCGCGGAACGACATCGCCCGGCTGGGAGAGGAGACCGGCGCGCCGCTTGAAAACTTCCGCGTGCTGGAGGGCGACATCACGCGCGAGGATTTGGGGCTGTCGAAGGCAGACCTCGAAGCGACGAAGTCTGAGACGACCGTGCTCTTCCACCTCGCGGCCGTCTACGACCTCGCGGTCGCCCGCGAGGTCGGGATGCGCGTCAACGTCGAGGGCACGCGCAACGTCAACCGCCTCGCCCGCGCGCTCCCGCGGCTCAAGCGCTACCACTACGTCTCGACCTGCTACGTCGCGGGCCGCCGCACGGGACTCATCCTGGAGACGGAGCTGCGACACGACGCGGGCTTCCGAAATTTCTACGAGGAGACGAAGTACCTCGCCGAGCTGGAAGTCGAGGCGCTCAAAGCCGACCTGCCCGTCACGATTCATCGGCCGTCGGTCGTCTGCGGCGACTCGCGCACGGGCGAGACCGCCAAGTACGACGGCATCTACTACCTCGTCAACTACCTGCGCATGTGGCCGGGCGCGCTCTCGCTCGCCAACATCGGCAACGCGGACGTGCGCCTCAACGTCGTCCCCGTGGACTTCGTCGTCGAGGCGCTGGCCGCGCTCGCCTCCGACGACGCGTCCGCCGGCGAGACCGTCCAGCTCGCAGACCCCGACCCGCTCACGACCGAAGAACTTTTCGACCTCATCTCGCGCAACCTCGCGGGCCGCGAGTCGCTCGTCACCATCCCCGCGCCCGTCGTCCGCACCACCTTGAATCTCCCCCTGAACGAGAAGGTGACGGGCCTCCCGCGCGTCGGCGTCCCCTACTTCTTCCTCAAGCAGACCTACGACACCGCCCGCGCCACCGCCCTGCTCGCGCCCCGCGGCATCCGCTGCCCGCGCTTCCACGACTACGTCCCTGCGCTGCTCGACTTCGTAGAGCGAAATCCGAGACTTCAGTAGGCAGTAGGCAGTAGGCAGTAAAAGCTTCCCGCCTTAACTGCCTACTGCCATCTGCCTACTGCCTACCCCCTTCCGCTTGACAGATCAGCAATTTAGAATTATTCTAATTCCACTTTCAACGGCGGTGAAAACTTATGGCGGGTAGAGGAGATCAGGGCGGCGCCCCGCGGGGGGCGTTGACGCCGCAGCGGCGGGCCGTGCTGCGCGCCGTCGAGGAGTCGGCGGAGCACCCGACGGCGAACGAGATTTTCGAGGCGGCGCGCAGGGAGCTGCCCTCGATCAGCTTCGCCACGGTCTACAACTCCCTCAAGTATCTGACCGAAGCGGGGCTCGTCCGCGAGATACACTTCGGCAAGGCGGCGAGCCGCTACGACAGCGAGACGGCGCGCCACGACCACGCCGTCTGCACGCGCTGCGGCAAGCTCGCCGACTTCGACCTGGCCGAGACGCCGCAGCTTATCCGCGCCGCCGCGCGCCGCTCGCGCTTCAAGCCCGAGTCGATTCACCTGACGCTCGTGGGCCTGTGCCCCGACTGCCAGGCCGACGGCTGAGGGCGCGGCCCGAAAGGCTTTCTTAAAATCAAACGGAGGATCGGAACAAAAGTCATGGCAGAAGCAAAAGTTGGACAGCCTGCGCCGTCATTCGACATGCCGTCCACGAAGAACCTTGAGAAGCTGAACGAGAACGTCCAGCTCGACGACTATAAGGGCCGCTGGCTCGTGCTGCTCTTCTACCCGCTCGACTTCACCTTCGTCTGCCCGACGGAGCTGACCGCGTTCAGCGACCGCTACGAGGACTTCGAGGGCATCGGCGCGGCCGTCATCGGCATCTCGACCGACTCGGTGCACTCGCACCGCGCGTGGCTCAAGACGCCGCGCGACAAGGGCGGCGTCGAGGGCCTGCGTTACCCGCTCGCGTCGGACATCACGAAGGCGGTGGCGCGCGACTACGGCGTGCTCATCGAGGACAAGGGCGTCGCGCTGCGCGGCCTCTTCGTCATCGACCCCGAGGGGACTCTGCGCTACTCGGTCATCCACGACCTCAACGTCGGGCGCTCGGCCGACGAGACGCTGCGCGTCATCCAGGCGCTCCAGACCGGCGGCCTCTGCCAGGCCGACTGGCGTCCGGGCCAGGAGACGCTCAAGGTTGGGTGATAAGTGATAAGTGATGAGTGATAAGAGTTGATAAGCAGGGAGGCGTCTTGCTCTTTCTTATCACTTATCACTCATCACTTTTCGCGGGGGTTTCGTTATGCCAATGAGAATCGGGACGGAGATGCCCTCTCTGGAAGGGGCGACCGAGTGGTTCAACGCGACGGGGGCGGCCGCGGCCGAAGGGGCGAAGGGGCACCCGACGCTCGTCCACTTCTGGTCTGTGAGCTGCGGGCTGTGTAAGGAGAACCTGCCGCGCGTCGCGGAGTGGCGCGAGGAGAGGGCCGCGGACGGCCTGCGCGTCGTCGCCGTCCACATGCCGCGCTACGAGGCCGACACCGACGTGGAGGCCGTGCGCGAGGCCGTCGCCACCTACAACATCACGGAGCCTTGCGCGGTGGACAACGAGCATCGCCTGCGCGACGCGTTCCAGAACGAGCAGGGCTACGTGCCCGCCTACTACCTGTTCGACGCGGAGGGCAAGCTCCGCGGCTTCGCGGCCGGCGAGTTCGGCGTGAAGGTCATCGGCCCGGCGCTCGAACGCGTGCTCGCTGCGAACAAGACGGCCGCCGGCTGAAGAACATTTAACCCCAGAGACACAGAGGCACAGCTTGTCGAGTTATAGACTCAAAGCTGTGCCTCTGTGTCTCTGGGGTTAAACTGTCTTACCTGAACAGCCCGACGAACTGCGTGAGCAGCCAGAGGCTGAGGGCGACCGAAGCCAGGAGCAGCACGAGCAGGCCGAGCACGATGACGCCGAGGAAGAGCCAGTCGCTCAGGCGGCCGTGCCTAGCCTCCTCGGGCGTGACCGAGGCGCGGCGCTTGAGCAGCTCGACGTTCATCTGGTTCGACTTCCACGCCGCGTCGAAGATGTCGCCGACGACGGGCACCGAGCCGAGCAGGTAGTCCACCGCGATGTTCGAAGCCATCCGCAGCAGCGTCACCTTCGGCACGCGGTAGCGCACGCCGGCCGCGAGGATGTAGAGCGAGACGGCCGTCGTCGCGAAGTCGCCGACTCCGGGGATGAGCCCGACCAGCGCGTCGAGCCCGATGCGCCAGCCCGTGCCCGGAATGCGGAAGAGCCCGTCCATCGCGTGGCTCAACTGGTCGAGGCTCCGCTCCACCTCCGCGCGCTCGGCCCGCGCCGGCGCCGCCACGCGCTGTGCGGCGCGCTCCGCCATGCTCCTGCTCAAAGCCATCGGCAACACCTCCTGAAGCGAACTTACGCGGCGCCCCGCGTCGGCGAATTAGATGCGGACGCGCACGCCACGGTAGTACGAAAAAACGTGCGCGGCGGCGGCGGAAATCTCTCTGACATCAGGTGATCCTTCTCGCCCGCGCCCTGCGCGTATAGGGCAGGGGCGGAGTTTGGGGAAGGGCCGCCCGCGTGAAACGAACGCCGCCGTGCCGAGGAGGTCTGCCAAATGTCTTCGAGAGCCAAGCACGTCTTCTTCGCCGTCTTCGGCCTGATGACGCTCTTCGTCTTCTACTTCTACGAGACAGCGTTCCTTGATTCGCATTCGCCAGTGTGGCAGCACGTCGAGCCCGTGAAGTGGCTCCTACTCTTCCACGGGGTCGCGGGTTCGGTCGCGCTGCTCGTCGCGCCGTTCCAGTTCTCGGCGCGTCTGCGCCGCCGCTACCCGCGGCTGCACCGGGTGCTGGGCAGGCTCTACGTCGCGGGCGCGTTCGTCTCGGCGCCGCTCGCCGTGCCCGTCGCCATTCGCCTCGGGCCGCCCTCTCTGGTGATGGCCGCGACCATACAGTCTTGCGGCTGGCTCCTGACGACGGCCGTCGCGCTCTACGCCGTCCGCAGGGGCGACATACGGCAGCACCAGGAGTGGATGACGCGCAGCTACCCGTTCGCGATGGTCTTCGTCGTGGCGCGGGCGCTGCTGGCCGTGCCGGCGATCAGGGAGCTGGGCGAGCCCGGCTTCGTCTCGGTCGTCTGGGGCTGCATCGCCCTGGCCTGCTTCGTCCCCTCGTTCGTGATTAGCTGGCGCGCCATCTTCGGCCGCAGGTCGAGCGCCGCCATGCCCGCCAAGGCCGCGCGCGCCGCCGCCTAAGGTCTTCAAGAACATCTCACCACGGAGACACGGAGGCACAGCTTAGAGTTTATAACTCGACAAGCTGTGCCTCCGTGTTTCTGTAACTAATATCGACTTGCGGGATAAAATAAGGCATCTGTTTGCTGGGAGCGCGGGCATCCCTGCCCGCATGAGCGCGAGAGCGCGAAAGCTGTGAGACTTCAGGTCTCAAGGTTGAGATAAGGAGTGAGACGGTCAGCGCGCTTCCGCGCGCTAGCGGGCAGGGATGCCCGCGCTCCCAGCGTGAAGGGGCCTTATTTAGATTTGCAAGTTCGTATAACTTCTACTCCCGATTGAAAACCCAGCGGCGCGCCGCCGCCAGGTCGTAGAAGAAGCCGACCTCGACCTCCGACATCCCCGCGCGCGTGGTGACGGAGCGCGCCGCCCCGTCGGTCGCGGGGTCTGGGACGACGGCCGCCCAGCGGCAGCGGCCCACCTCCCGCTCGTGCTCGCGGATGAAGACGACCTCCCGCTCGACGAACTCCGCGTCCGGGGCCGCCGCGCGCCTGCGGTCGCTGATGAAGTGGAAGCCCGTCTCGAAGGCCGGGTCGGCGAAGACCTTGAGCAGCGTGTCCCGCCACTCTTCGAAGACGGTGTCGCCGACCGTCGTCAGGTAGACGACGCGGCCGGGCCTGTCGATGGTGTAGATGACGGACATGCGGCTGACGCCGGAATCATATGCCCTCCCGCCCCAAACTCAAAACTATAAATCTTGACAACCCGCGCGGCGGCGCATAAGCTGGCCGCGCTCCCAAATCAAAACAGAGAGCCGGAGGGTTTCGCGCGTGCCCCGCCGCACCCGGGCCGGCTCGCCCTCTCTGACATCAAGGAGCCGGCGGCGCAAGCAGGCGCCCGCGGGAGTGCCCTCGCCTTTAGGGACAAAGGAGACTCGTTCATGAAGACCCTTCGGAAACTGCTCTTCGCCCTGGCGGCCTTCGCCGCCGTCGCGTGCGCCTCGGCGCCCGCGCGCGCCGACGCCGTCGTCTACACCACCCGCGCGCTCTTCAACGCCGCGGCGACCAACCTGACGACCCTCACCTTCGAGGGCATCGCCCCGCCCAACACCGTCGCCAACTTCCCCTCGCCGCTGACGCTCTCGGGCGTCACCTTCAGCGGCCCGTCCGGCGGGAGTCTCCAGGTCTCCGTGCTGGACTCGGGGTTCTTCGCGCCGCTCTTCCAGTTCAACTCGGGCGCGGTGCTGGGCGGGTTCGGCTTCATCGACGTGACGCTGCCGGCGGGCATCACGGCCATCGGCACCGACCTCATGAGCACGAACCCAACGGGGTCGCCCTTCCAGGTCGTGCTCGCGAACGGCCAGACCTTCCTCGTCAACACGCCGCTGCGGCCCGACCGCGGCTTCTTCGGCATCACGACCGACGTCGCCATCGCCTCGATCCGCTTCACGACGCTCTCGGCCGCCCCGGGGCAGTCGCCCGGCATCCCCCTGCTCGACAACTTCAGCTTCGGCCGGGCCCCCTCGGCCGTCCCCGAGCCGATGACGATCATCCTCTTCGGCACCGGCCTCGCCGGCATCGCCACCCGCGCGCGCCGTCGGCGCAGGGGCTGAGGAACTTCCGAGATTAACTAAACGCGAGGGGCGTGCGCTTGTCGATGTAAGCGCACGCCCCTCCGTCCGTCCTGACGCTTCGACTTTTCAGACGCCGCGCCTCGAAAGCCACTCCCTCCTCAGCAGGGCGTAGAGGTACTCCGACCCCCAGGCCCCTTTGAACCAGATGTTCTCGACGAAGTGCCCCTCGCGCCTCATCCCCAATCTTTCGAGGAGCGCCACCGAGCGCTCGTTCTCGCAGTCGGTGATTGCCACCACGCGGTGCAGGCCCAACACGCCGAAGGCGTATTCGAGCACGGCTTCGGCCGCCTCGCGCGCAAGGCCCCGCCCCTGCCGCCCGCGCGCGAAGGTGAAGCCGATCTCCGCCTGCCGCGGGTCGTCCGCCTTCACGCTCAGGGCGACGTGCCCGGCCAACTCCCCCGTCCCCTTCAACTCCGCCGCGAACGTGAACCACTCGCCCGGCCTCCCCGGCTCAACCCCCCTCTGCCGCTCAATCACCTCCCGCGCCTGCGCCTCAGTGTAAGACTCCCAAGACTGATACCGCGCCACCAAAGGGTCATTCAAATACGCCATAAACGCCCCGAGGTCTCCGTCACACAGGCGGCGCAACACCAACCTCCCTGTCTCAATCTTCGTGAAAGCTCGCCCACTCATAATGGAAGACTCACCTAATCTTCAAGGAAGTTTTTTGTCCCAGTTGCCCGGCCACAAAAGCATTATATTTAACTCCTGACAAAGCAAATCCCATGTGTCGTCAGTAGGCTGCCGCTCTGCTACAAGCACAGCCCGTACCGGCCCTTGTAAGCTAAGGACTTGGCGATACCTGAGTAGCTGCCCCAGGCCTAGTCGTAGTTGCTTCTCCTCGTTCGCCTTAGTGAGTGACTTGACCTCCGCTATCCAGCTGACGTCTTGATTGACCCAGGCAAGGTCAAAGTTCGGCTCGTCGGGACGCGGCGAGCGCGGATCAAGCCCATGCTCGCGCAGGTATTTCGCTAGTGCGTTCTGGGTGAAAGCATGACCACGTAAGCCGCGCTCGACTAACGCCGGGTCAACAGAAAAAGGATCACGCTGTCCGACAGCGGTTGCCTCGTCAGCCGGGCGGTAAGAGTTTCCGAGTTTCTGAACGACGCGAGCTACTGGAGCGAACGCGCCCAAGGCGACGCCTTTCGTAAGGTCAGGGAACCGTTCCACAAAAAAGCGAGGCAGCTTGAATAAGTAGCCCTGCATAGGCCGGAGGGGACGTCGTTGACCGAGCTCGAACGGGAAGTAAAGCGGCTCGCCGGCGAGTGCGGCTAGTTTGTCCCGCATCTCAATCATCGCTGATTGTTCGTCCCTGATCTGTTCTAACCTTACGACTTGTTCCAGGGTTGAGAACCGCTCCAGCCCTATGTACCAGCCGTGGCGGGGATGAGGATGTATCCCGGCGGTTCGCGCTGATGTTCCTCTGGCAGCCCAAACGATGTCATCTTCCCACACCTCCCCGACGGCAGCAGAGAGCGCGACGATAGCTTGTTCAAGCCGGTGGTAATGAAAGATTATGTCGCCCGGCCGTACATACTTAAGCAGTGAATAGCTCCAGAATTCGTTGCCCTGCTCGTTTGTCTGAGGCGCCTTTAAGTTGGCCCCCAAATCTGTACGTTGCGTAACCTCAAGCCAGAAGCGTTCGTCAGATCTGTCAGACCACCATTCGTGAATCATGCGCGGCTCCGTTTAAATTAGTGGCGGCTAATAAACAGTGCTGTGGCATTAAACGGTCAGAGGATTTTTGAAGTCAACGGATGCGGGTCATCTGGCGCCAGAAGAAGCGGCCGAGGCGGGAGAAGGCGTTGCGGTCGCGGGCGGCCTGTTGTTGTTCGGGGGTGAAGCCGAGGGCGGCGAGGAGCTGCGGGTTGGGCGGGGCGATGTCTTCGTCGCCGTGGCGCTCGGAGAGCCAGCGGTTGAAGGTGCGCGTGAGCGCGCGCCGCTGCGGGAGTTCGGCGACCGCGGCGAAGGCCGAGCGCAGGTCTTCCGTCTCGGCGACTTCTAAACGGTTCGCCTCGTAGTAGCCGCGCAGGGCTTTAAAGAAACGTTCCTCGCCTAACAACCTTCGCAGCTCGACGAACATGAGCGCGCCCTTGCCGGCGACGACCGCGGCGTACTGGAAGGAGTTGCGGTAGTCGCGCGCGGGGCGGTCGGCCGTCGTGTCCTCGCCGCCGAAGGTTCGGTAGACCTGGTAGACGCCGCGCAGTTGGTCGTCCTGCACCTGCCGCGCGCTCTCCGCGCCGCGCACGTCCTGCACGTAGAGCAGCGCCGAGAACTGCGAGAGCGCCTCGTGCAGGACGGGCTGGCGCGCGGGGTCGCTGCCGACCGCGCCGCCCCACCACTGCCGCGCGACGCCCTGCGCCGCGGCGAACTCGAGGTTGTCTTCGACGCTCTGGCGCTGCTCGCGCACGAGCTCGGGGAGCGCGCGCATCGCGGGCGAGTCGAAGTCCACGTAGAAGGCGCCCGCGATGACGGCGAGGCCCGCGAACTCGACGCTGCCGAAGCCCGCGACGAGCGGCGCCTCGGTGACCGTGACGTTCTTGAAGGGCAGCGGGCCGAAGCGCGCGGCGTAAGCCCGCGCGGCGTCGGCCGCCACGCCGAGCACGCGGCGCCCGACCTTCTCGTGCTCGGGCGTGTAGACCGAGCGGACGCGGACGCCGCCCGACTCGCGCTCCTCCATCCGCAGGGTGCGCCCCGCGACGAGCGCGAAGCCGCGCAGGTCTTCGCCCGCGAAGCTCAGCCTTCGCGCGCGCCCCGCGGCAGTCTCTGGTTGCAGCTGCTCGGCGGAGGTGTAGAGGTTGACGCCTTCCGAAGTCTCGACCTCGACCTCGTAGTCGGCCACGTCCGTGAAGAAGTTGTCGCCGACGCTCGGCTCGACCTTGCGCTGCCAGTCGTCGCCCTCGCGCGCGGCGAGCACGGGGTAGAAGCTGCCCAGGAGCATCACGCCGCGCGAGACGAAGTTGGTGTCGCGCGCGCGCCTTATCTCGCGCGTGGCGCGCATGGCCGCGCCGACCTGCTGGACGACGTGCGCCGTGAGGCTCGTCTCGTCGGGGTCGATCTCGGGGACGGTGCCTTTGAAGGAGAGTTCCAGCTCGGTCGAGTTGCCGGGCGCGACCACCTCGCGCAGAAGGACGCGCAGCGTCGCGCCGTCGTCTTCGGAGTTGAAGGGGAGCGCCTGCCCGCTCTCGGCCGCGCGCGCCGCGGTCACTTCGAGGCGCGGCTCTTCGGGCGCGGCCGCGTCGGCCTGAGCCGCCTGCGCGCCGGGGCGCTCGTCTTCGGCGCGCAGGTTCGGATAAAGATGGAAGTAGACGACCGAGGCGGGGCGGTCGTCGCGGTTGACCCAGCGCACGCGCTCGCGCCCCTTGAACGCGCGCGCGTCGAAGTCGAGTTCGAGGCTGATGCGGTAGAGCGTGCGCGGCGGCGGCGGGCCGTTCTTCGACTGCCTGTTCGCCACGTCCTGCCGCGCGGCCGGATGCACCGCCGCCGCCAGTAGCAGCGCGAAGGAGATTAACCACAGAGACACAGAGGCACAGCTTCTTGAACTATCGGCCCCAAGCCGTGCCTCTGTGTCTCTGTGGTGAAAAAATCTTACCCGCACGAAATCTTACCCGCACGAATGTTAAAGATAAATTTTCCGTTACTTGCCTTTGGTCTCGGTGATGGTGACGGAGCGGATGCGGTCGCCGCGGACGATGCGGTCGACCACCTCCATCCCTTCGACGACGCGGCCGAAGACCGTGTAGCCGCCGTCGAGGTGCGGCTGCGGCGAGTGCGTCACGAACCACTGCGAGCCGCCCGTGTCCTTGCCCGAGAGCGCCATCCCGACCGCGCCGCGGTTGTAGGGCACCTCGTTGATCTCGCAGCGTATCTGGTAGCCTGGGCCGCCGTTGCCGTCGCCGCGCGGGTCGCCGCCCTGCACGACGAAGTTGGGCACGACGCGGTGGAAGGGGACGTTGTTGAAGTAGTTCTTCCGCGCCAGCCCCACGAAGTTGTCGACCGTCAGCGGCGCCTCTTCGGGCAGCAGCTCCATCGTGAACGTGCCCTTGTCCGTGTTGATGACGGCGCGCACCGTCTTGCCGATGCGCGCGACGGCGCGCTCGTAGTCCTCCCGGTGGTTGCGCGTGTTGACGGTCTCGACGCGGCGCTCGGCGGCGGCGGGGCCGCCCGCGCGCTCGCGCAGGAGGTCGGCCGCGCGGCGGCGCACGAGGTAGTCGGTCGTCGTCTCGAGCGCCGACTTGACGGCCGGCTCGACCTCCGCCCCCGTCTGTTTGGAGAGCGCGCCGAGGATGGAGAGCGCCGCGTCGTCCGTCTCATCTTGCAGCGCGCGCGGCAGAGCTTCCGCGAGGACGCGCGCCGTGTCTGGTTCGGGCGGGAGCGTCGAGAGGATGTCCGCGGCGGTGGCGCGCGCGATGACGTCCGGGTTCGAGAGCGCCGCGCGCGCGACGCCCGCGAGGTCTATCGGCTTGAAGGCCGCGAGCGAGCGCAGCAGGTCGGGCAGCGCGGAGGGCGGCGTCGAAGGACTCTGCACGAGCGCGCGCAGGGCGATCTGCGCGTCGGCCTGAAGCGTCACGACGCTATTGCCGACCTGCGCGGACGTGACGCCGGCCATCTCGCCCAGGCCCTGCGCCAGGGCCGAGACCTTCTGCCACGTCACGCCCGCCGCGCCGCGGCGCGAAGCCTGCGCGACGAAATCCGCGACCCCTTTGTCGCGCAGGTACTGCGTCGGGGCGATGCGCGCCAAAGCGGTCTCGACCTCGGGCGCGACCAGGCCGGCCTCGCGCGCCGCGCGCAGGAGCGTCAGCGTGCGCTCGTCGTTCGAGTTCGCCAGCACGCGCCCCAGGGCGGTCGCGACTTCCAGAAGCTCGTTCACCTCCGGCGGGTTCGGCGCGCCGCCCACGCGCGCGGACTTGTAAGCGGCGAACAGCTCGCCGCAGCGGCGGACGAGCGGCTCGGCGGCGCGCGGCTCTTTGATCTGCGCGAGCGCGCGGACGGCGCTGACGCGCACGCGCACGTCCGTGTCGGTCGCCGCGTGCTGGGCGAGCACTTCGAAGGCGCCCGCGTCCTCCGCCGCGCCGAGGGCGCGCGCGGCGTTGGCCCGCGCCACCGCGTCGGCGTCGGTCGCGAGCATCACGCGCAGGCGTTCGAGCGAGTCCTTCGCGCGCATCCGCGCGAGGGCGTTGGCCGCGTCGGCGCGCACGCGCGCGTCCGTCGAGGCGAGGAAGAGTGCGACGGTGCGCGCGCCGTTTTCGGGTCGCGCGCGCAGCATCGCCGTCAGGCCGAGAAGGACGAGCGCGCGGTTCGGCTGCTTGAGTCTTTGCTCGGCGGCGAGCGTCGAGTTGATGGCGTCGCCGATTCGCTTCTTCGCGTCGGCGCGCCCCTCGGGCAGCGCGGCGACGATCTTGCCGAGCGCCTCGACGCAGCGCGCGCGCAGCTCCGGCGACCTCGACAGGCGCAGAGTCTCTGTGAGCGCGGCGGCCCCGGACTCCGCTTCAACCTCGCCGAGCGCGAAGGCCGCGGTCGCGCGCACCGTCTCGTCGCGGTCTGAGTTGAGCAGGTTGCCGAGCGGCGCGACCGCGCCCTCGTCGCCGATGCGCCCGGCCGCGAGCGCCGCCCGCGCGCGCACCGAGGGGTTCGGGTCGGAGAGCAGCTTCCCCAAGTCCGAGTCCTCCCAGCGGCGCTCGTCCTCCGCCTGTATGATCTGCAGAAGCGTCTCCGCGGGGACGCGGACGCCCGCGCGAGTCTTCGAAGCGGGGGCCGCCTTCTCCTTCGCCTGCGCCGGCTTGGCCTGGGGCTTCTTCTGAGCTTGGACGTGCGGCGCGCACGCCAACAGCGCGCAGAAGAAAAGCAGCAAAGGTCTCTTAGGCATGGGGCTCAAAGGGGACGAACGACGGACAGTTTCAAAGGGAAGACCACGGCTATGCTATGAAGGCAAAAGGCAAAAGGCAAGGGGAAAAGAAGTAGGCAGTCGGCAGTCGGCAGTCGGCAGTCGGAAAAGCGGCGGCGCGCCTCGGTTTCCAACCCGGGCGCGCCGCTTTGTCTGCCTACTGCCTACTGCCTACTGCCTACCTTCCCGTAGAAGACCTTCGTGTCGTACTCGACGGTGACGCGGCCGTCGTGCTGGTGGCGTCGGAAGATGGCTTCGAGTTCGCGCATCATCGGTTCGAAGTTGGGGTGGCCGGGCTGGGGCGTGTAGGAGGAGGAGGTGAGGCGGCCGCGCAGTCCTTTGAAGTCGGAGACCTGGTGGTTGTCGAAGGTCTTCGCGCGCATCTCGCTCGGGCCGTAGAGCGCGGCGAGCATGGACTCCTCCGCGTACTTGACGCTCACCTCCCTGTAGTCGAGGCCGTATTCGAGGAGCATCCGCTCGTACTCTTCGAGGAAGGGCGTGCCCGCCGTGCGCCGGTCGTTCCAGACGAGCACGACCCAGCCGCCCGGCCTGAGTATGCGCAGAAATTCGTGACGCGCGTGCGGCGGGTCGAACCAGTGGAAGGCCTGTCCCGCGGTGACGAAGTCCACGCTCCCGTCGTCGAGCGTCGTCGCCTCCGCGCGGCCGTCCACGCTGACGAAGTCGGGGTAGGAGGCCAACAGTCCCTCCCCGGCCTCGCGCATCTCGCGGTTCGGCTCGACGCCGTAGACGCGGTTGCCGTTCCTGAGGAACAACTCCGAGAGGATGCCCGTCCCGGAGCCCACGTCGGCCACGACCGAGTCCGGTTTGAGTCCGCACTCCGCTTCGAGCAGACGGATGACGGACGCCGGGTAGCCGGGCCTGTACTTGACGTAGTCCGCGACGCGCGTCGAGAAGCGCGCGGTAGGGTCATTCGACATGGCGATCAGGTAGGGTAACCCTTCAGATTTAGCAACCGCTAGGTTGACAAAATGCCGACCCAAAAGTAGCATGAAAGGCTCGTGGTAGCCACCCTTAAAATCGGCCTCGGGGCGTCGCGCGAAGAGATCGTGCAACAGTTGCGCGCGCGCGGGGGCACGAGCGCGGACGAGCTGGCCGAGGCGCTCGGGCTGACGAAGCAGTGCGTGCGCAAGCACCTCGACGTGCTGGAGCGCGAGGGCTACGTCGAGCACGCGGCGGCGCGCAAAGACCGCGGCCGGCCCGCGCACGTCTTCAGCCTGACGCCGAAGGCGGAGGAGCTGTTCCCAAGGCGCTACGACCTCTTCGCCAAGTCTCTGCTCCGGCAGATCGGCGAGGTGTGGGGCGAGCGCGGGCTGAACACGGTCTTCTGCGGCTGCGCGTCGGAGATGGTCGAGGGACTCAGGCCGCAGCTCGCAGGTCTGAATTTCGACGCGCGCATACGGCGGCTGACCGAGCTTCTGCGCGAGACCGGTTACGAGGCGGAGGCCGAGCGTCTGGGCGACGGCTCTTACCTTTTGACCGAGTGGAACTGCCCGCAGGCGGAGCTGGCGCGCGAGTACCGGCAGCTCTGCGACCAGGAGCTGTTCGTCTACCGCGAACTGCTCGGCGCCGAAGTCTTCCGCGAGTCGCGCATCGCCGGCGGCGCCTCGCGCTGCGCGTACAGGGTTATGAGACCAACGAAGGCAGGTAGATAGTGAATAGTAAATGGTGAATGGATAAGACCGGCTCCCACCATTCACCATTTACTATTCACCATTCACGACATATGGCACAAGTGACAGAGGCAGACGTTTACGGGGCGCTGGCGCAGGTGAAAGACCCTGACCTGCACAAGGATATTGTGCGCCTCGGGTTCATTAAAGATTTGAGGATCGAGGGCGGGGCCGTCAGCTTCCGCGTGGTGCTCACCACGCCGGCCTGTCCGGTGCGCGAGCAGTTGCAGGAGCAGGCGCGCGCGGTCGTGGCGGCCCTGCCGGGCGTCACGTCGGTGGCCGTGACGATGGACGCGGAGGTGCCAAAAGGCCGGGGCCTGGGCGAGAAGCTGACCGTTCCGGGCGTGCGCAACATCGTGGCGGTCAGCTCGGGCAAGGGCGGCGTGGGCAAGTCCACGGTGGCCGTCAACCTCGCCGTGAGCCTCGCGCGCGACGGGGCGCGGGTCGGCCTGCTGGACGCGGACGTGTACGGGCCGAACGTGCCCCTGATGCTCGGCGCCTCGCACGCGCGCCCCTCGGTCAACGTCAACAAGCTCGTCCCCATCGAGGCGCACGGCGTCCGCCTGATGTCGATGGCGGTCTTGAAACCCGGCGACGAGCCGATGATCGTGCGCGGGCCGATTTTGCACGGCCTCGTCCGGCAGTTCCTGCAGGACGTGGAGTGGGGCGAGCTCGACTACCTCATCGTGGACATGCCGCCGGGGACGGGCGACGTGCAGTTGTCACTCGCGCAGCTCGTGCCCGTGCAGGGCGCGGTGCTGGTGACGACGCCGCAGGAGGTCGCGCTGGCGGACGTGCGGCGCGCGCTGCGGATGTTCGAGACGGTGAACGTGCCCGTGCTCGGCGTCGTCGAGAACATGAGCTACTTCGTCGCGCCCGACACGGGTACTCGCTACAACATCTTCGGCGAGGGCGGCGGGCGAAGGCTCTCCGAAGAGTACGGCGTGCCCTACCTGGGCGAGGTGCCGCTCGGCCAGGAGGTGCGCGAGGGCGGGGACAAAGGGCTCCCGGTCGTCGTCGGCGACCCCGCGTCGACGCAGGCGGAGGCGTTCCGCCGCGTGGCCGAGGAGGTCGCCCGGCAGATTTCGATTGAGGCGATGAAGCCCGAGCTCGTCGTCTTAGGCAAGAAAGCTTAAAATCACAAGTCATAAAAACTAAGGAGTAGACACACAATGGCAGCAACACAGATTCCGACGATGGCGCTCAACGTCACCGAGCCGGCGGCCGAGGAGATCAGGAAGTTCATGGCGGGCGAGGAGGGGCTGCCCCAGACGGCGGGCCTCCGCGTGCGCGTGGTGCCGGGCGGCTGCTCGGGCTTCCAGTACAGCCTCAACATCGAGGAAGAGTCGAAGGTGAACGACCACATCATCGAATCGAACGGCGTCCGCATGTTCGTCGACATGTTCAGCGCGCAGTACCTGAACGGCGTCGAGATCGACTACGTGACGAACGTGATGGGTTCGGGCTTCACCTTCAAGAACCCGAACGCGACCGGCGGCTGCGGCTGCGGCTCGTCGTTCACGGCCTAAGCCTTCGGGGCTTCGGGCTGCACTAAATCCAGGGGCGCGGCCCGCGGGCCGGAGGCTTGTCGAGTCTTTACCTAAAGACAACCCGGCACGCCTCTCGTCGCGCGGGCCGCGCCCTCGCTTTTTCACGACCCACACCACAGGAGCAAAGGGAGATGGCAAAGGTAACGGCGGAGACCGCCGAAGGGACGCGGGAGTTGGAGGCGGAGGCGGGCCGCAAGCTCGTGCTCGTCCTCGAAGACGGCGGCGTGGACATCCTGCACCGCTGCGGCGGGAACGCGAAGTGTACGACCTGCCGCGTCGAGGTGCTCGAAGGGGACGCGGGCGAGATGGGGGAGGCCGAGCGCAACCGCCTCGCGTCGGAGACGGGCCTCGCCGAGAACGTGCGCCTCTCGTGCCAGGTGCACGTCGCGGGCGACCTGCACGTCCGCGTCCTCAACCAGTCGAGCGTGCGCGGCCTCGACCCCGGCCCGCGCCCGCAGGAAGGATGAAGGCAGAAGGCAGAAGCCCGACCGTGAGGGAGGGCGCACGTCTTCCGCGATGTTCTACGACGGAAGACGTACGCCCTCCCTCACGGTCGGGCTTCTGCCACTTTGGCGATGGAGGCTGAGAGGACAGGGGCAGGGTTCGTAAGTCGGCGTGCCGGCGTGCTGTGCTTCGCGCTGCTCGCTTTGATGGCGGCGCAGATGCTCTTCGTCATCAGGCAGAAGAGCATCACGGTGGACGAATGGGTCTTGATCCCCGCGGGCTTCTACCACCTGACCGAAGGGGACTTCCGCCCCGTCAACGAGCACCCGCCCGTCGCCAAGGTCGTCGCCGCCGCCCCGCTCGTACTCTTGGGCGCCGCGGCGCCGCCGATAGAGAAGGGCGCGCACGACTACGAAGACTTCCTCGGGCTGTTCGAGCAGTTCTGGCGGATGAACGCGGGGCGCCTCGACCAGCTCTGCTTCTGGGCGCGCGTGCCGGCCGTCGCGCTGACGCTCTTCCTCGGCGCGCTCGTCTTCGTCTTCACGCGCCGTCACTGGGGCGCGCGGGCCGCGCTCTTCGCCGTCGCGCTCTACGCTTTAGAGCCGACCGTGCTCGCGCACGGCCGCGTCGTGCAGACGGACGTGCCTTCGGCGCTCGCGCTGCTCCTCTTCTCGTTCACGCTTTATGAATACCTGAAGTCGCCCGACGTTAAGCGGGCGGCCTACGTCGGCGCCGCGGCCGGCTTCGCGATGGTGACGAAGTTCTCGATGGTCGCGCTCCTGCCCTCGCTCTGCGCGTCGTTCGTGGTTCTGTGGGGGCTCGCACCGCGCAAAGGTCTGAGTCGCGCGGGCGCGGCGTGGCAGGCGGCGGCGGCGCTCGCGGCGGCGGTCTTGGCCGTCAACGCCGCGTACCTCTTCCGGCACGGGCCGCCGGAGTCTTTCGAAGACGCGCTCGCGCGCTCGGTCGTCACGTTCGACCCGGGGCAGGGGACTCTGCGCGCGGCGCTCGAAGCCGGTTACCGCCTGCTGCAAACCGTCTTCCCGCCGGACTTCGTCTCGGGCGTCGGGTGGCAGCTCGGGCACGCGAAGGTGGGGCACCCGGCGGGACTTCTGGGCGGGTACAGCCAGCACGGCTGGTGGTACTACTTCCCCGTGGCCTTCGCCTTGAAGACGCCGCTGCCCGTCCTGCTGTTGACGCTCGCTGGTCTAGTCTGGGGGCTGATGCGGCTGCGGCGCGCGCGCGAAGGCCGCCTGCTCGTGCTGCTCGTCCCGGCCGCGCTCTTCACGCTGCTGCTGACGTTCTCGACCATCAACATCGGCGTGCGCTACTACCTGCCGGCCTACCCTTTCTTCTTCATGCTCGCGGGCGCGATGCTCGACGACCTCTTACGCCAAACGGAAGCGCGCCGCCGCGTGCTCGCCCTGGCCTTCGCCGCCCTCTCCTTCGTCTGGCTCGCCGCGGAGGCCGTGCGCGCCTACCCAGACCACATGACTTACATGAACCAACTCGCCTCGGGTGCGCCGCATTGGTGGTACCTGTCGGACTCGAACGTCGAGTGGGGCGACGACGTGCGCGACCTCGCGCTATACTTGCGCGGCCGCGGCGAGGCGCGCGTCGGCGGGGCGCTCCTGGGGTGGCAGTTGTTGGAGCTCTACGGCGTGGAGCAGGTGACCGTCTTCGTGCCGCCGGGCGAGCCGGTCGAGGAGACGCGCTACGTCGCCCTCGGCGCGAGCCTGCTGAACGGCTCGACCGTGCCCTCGGAGTTCCAGCCGGGCCGGGAGCTGAACGAGTACGAGCGCGTCAACTACTTCGACGAGTACCGCCGCCGCACGCCCGAGAAGATTTTCGGCGGCTCGATCTACCTCTACAGGATGAGGGAGTGAAGGGAAGTGATGGGTGATGAATGATGAGTGGTGAATGAAAGGCACGCTGCTTCTCATTCATCACTCATCCTTCATCCTTCATCATTCGTCATGGACACAGACCGCACGCTCATCGTCGTCCCGACCTACAACGAGCGCGAGAACGTCGGGCGGCTCGTCAAGGAGCTGTTCGAGGTCGCGCCCCTTGCGGACGTGTGCCTGCTCGACGACGCCTCGCCCGACGGGACGGCCGACCACGCCGGAGGGCTGTTCGGCGCGGACGCGCGCTTCTCCGTGCTCAGGCGCCAGGGGGCGCGCGGCTACGGGCGCAGCCTCGTGGACGGCTACCGGAAAGCCCTGGAGGGCGACTACGCGCGGCTCGTGCAACTCGACGCGGACTTCTCGCACGACCCGCGGCGCATCCCCGCGCTGGTCGGGGCTTCCGCCGACGCGGACGTCGTCATCGGGTCGCGCTACTGCGAGGGCGGGGGCGTCGCGAACTGGCCCGTGCGCCGGAGGGCTTTGAGCCGCTTCGCCAACGCGTACGTCGCGGGCGTGACGGGCCTGCGCGTGCGCGACGCGACGAGCGGCTTCCGCTGCTACACGCGCCGCGCGCTGCGCACGCTGCTCGCGGGCGGCCTCGCGGGCGAGGGCTACGCCTTCCTCGTCGAAGCCACCTACCGCGCGCACCGCGCCGGCCTCGTCGTGGCGGAGGTGCCCATCACCTTCACCGACCGCCGCGTGGGACAGTCCAAGATGTCCCGCAAGATCATCCTGGAGTCCGTCCTCATGCCCTGGCGCCTGCGCTTCGGAAGGCGGAAGGATGAAGGCGGAAGGATGAAGGAAAGGATGAAGGCGGAAGGATGAAGGATGAAACTCTCGCTGCTTTTCATCCTTCATCCTTCCGCCTTCATCCTTTCCTCTTGACTCCGCACGTCGTTTAGCGTAAGAAGCCTGACGTTCTACCACCCTTTCGGCGGAGTTCCACCCATGAAGAGATTGCTCCTGCTGGCCGCGCTGGCCCTCGCGGCGTCGGCCTGCGCCACCACCACCACCAACACGAACACGGGGGCGGGGAACACCAACACGAACGCGAACACGAATGCGGCCGCCGCCAGCCCGACGCCCGCGGCCGGCCCGACGCAGGCCGACCTCGAAGCCAAGGAGCGCCAGATTTGGGACGCCATCAAGGCGAAGAACTGGGACGCCTTCGCCGCCATGCTGGCCGACGACTTCGTCATCGTCGGCGGCGACGGCACCAAGACCAAGGCGGCGCTGCTGGAGGAGATCAAAGGGAAGTACGACGTGACGGAGTACACGCTCTCCGACTTCCGCCTGGTCAAGGTGGACGCCGACCTCGCCGTCCTCAACTACACCGCGTCAGAGAAGAGCACCTACGCCGGCAAGCCGACGCCGGGCAAGCCGACGCGCGCCTCCTCGGCCTGGGTCAAGCGCGGCGACAAGTGGCTCGCCGTCTACCACCAGGAGTCTGAGGTGATGGAGATGGCTGCGGCTTCGCCGACGCCCGCCGCGGCGGCGAAGCCCGCGGCCTCGCCCGCGGCGGCCGCTTCGCCCGCGGCGAGTCCGGCCGCGCCCGCCTCGGCCACCGACGCGGAGAAGGCGGTCTGGGAGGCCATCAAGGCGAAGAACGCCGACGCCTTCGCCAGCTACCTCTTGCCGGACGCGCTCGAAGTGGAGCCGGAGGGCGTGATGGACAAGGCCGCCTCGGCCAAGATGATCGTGATGTTCGACGCCTCGAAGTGGGCGCTCTCGGAGTTCAAGGAGACGAAGCTCGACGCGGACGCCACGCTCCTCACCTACAAGGCCGCCGGCCCGGAGCACGGCAAGACGGTCGAGATGTATCACACGACCGTCTGGACTAACCGCGGCGGCCAGTGGAAGGCCGCCTTCCACCAGGGCACCGTAGCCTCGAAGAGGATGTAAAAGGAAGGATGAAGGCAGAAGGATGAAGGATGAAGTCAGAACAGTTTTCCCTTCCGCCTTCATCCTTCCGCCTTCATCCCTTTCCTTCACCCCCACACGCCCGGAATCTTCTCCCGGCATGAGGGGCAGAGGCCGTCGGGGCCGAGCTTCGACTGCCGGATGCGGAAGCCGTAGCGCTCGACGAGCAGTTCGTCGCAGGCGGGGCAGTACGTGTTCTCCCAGCGGCCGACGCGGCCGGGGAGGTTGCCGGCGTAGACGAACTTCAGGCCGGCCGCGCGCCCGATCTCGCAGGCGCGCACCAGCTGCGCGGCCGTCGTGTTCGCGTTCTCCGTCATCCGGTAGTCCTGGTGGAAGGCCGTCACGTGCCAGGGGATGTCGGGCGAGACCGACGCGATGAACTCGGCGGCGCTCCTCAGTTCTTCATCCGAGTCGTTGAAGCCCGGCACGACCAGCGTCACCACCTCTTCCCAGAACCCGCGCTCGTGCACCATCCGCACGGTCTCAAGGATGTTGTCGACGACCCCGCCCAACTGCCTGTACGCGCGGTCGCTCATCGACTTCAGATCGATCTTGTAGCAGTCCGTCCAGGGGCGCAGGTAGTCCAACACCTGCGGCGTCGCGTTCCCGTTCGAGATGAAGGCCGTCCTGAACCCTTCGGCCCTCGCCCTCTTGAAAACTTCGACCGCCCACTCCGCCGTAATAAGGGGCTCGTTATAACTCGACCCCACCACCCGCGCCCCGCACTCCCTCGCCATCCCGACCAACCTCTCCGAACTAACTCTGCGCGGTGTCACCCCCGCCGCCTCATCACGTAGCGCCTGCGAGGTTATAAAGTTCTGGCAGTAGGCGCAGTGGAGGTCGCAGCCGAGCATGCCGAAGGTGAGCGTGTCGGAGCCGGGCAGGAGGTGGAAGAAGGGCTTCTTCTCGGTGGGGTCGCAGGCGAGGGCGGCGACGTAGTCAGACGGCACCATGAGGCGGCCGCGCTCGTTGAAGCGCACCTTGCAGATGCCGCGCTTACCCTCGCGGACGAGGCAGCGGTGGCCGCAGGCGTAGCAGCGCAGGTCGCCCGCGCCGAGGCGCTCGGTCAACTCCTCGGCCGCTTCGCGCGTCAGTTCGTCCAGCACCTCCGCGAGGCTCGCGGAGCGCCCGCCCAAAGGCATAAGCGGTTCGAGACCTCCTGTCGGCGGCGCGCGGGGGAGTCTGTAATCTTAATTCAGGCATGAACCGTGAACCGTGACGTGAGGGAGTGGGTTCTCTCTTGGCACGGACTACGGTTCACGGCTCGCGTCACCCTTCTTCCGCGGGCTTGTGGAGGCGCTCGTTCTTGAGCTTCTCCCAACGCTCTTTGTGCTCGCCGGTGAGGTCGCTGGGGAGGGTCTCGACGGCGACGCCGGTCTCTGCGCAGAACCTGCGCCAGAGGACGAAGCGGTTGTCGAACTGCCCCGTCCCTTCCGAAATCTCGTTCGACACTTTCGGTTTATCCGCCACTTACACCTTGCTCCTTCGGGTCAACGTTTGACGGACAGTGTAGCAAAGGAAGGATGAAGGATGAAGGCGGAAGGATGAAAGAGAAGCGGTCTGCATTCCCTTCATCCTTCATCCTTTCGTAGTGCCGACGAGGAAGATGTCGCCTTCGGGGGCGGGGACGCCGCCTTCGCGTTCGAGGGTGACGGCGAAGGTGGGGGCGGTGTGGTTGGGCGGGAGCTGGTCGCTCAACTGCGCGCGGCCCTGCGTGTCTGCTTTGAAGGTGCGGCCGGGCAGCGGCTTGTTGTCGGCGATGAGCCAGAGCTGGTAGGCGTGCCCTTCGGGGCAGGGCGGCAGCCCCGTCGCCATGACGACGGCGCGGCCCGACGAGCGGTCGTAGGCGAGCATCGCGTGCGCCTCCGGCGCGGGCTTCTTGCCGGAAAGCTCCGCGACGCTCACAGCCGGCGAGTTAAGCACCTCTTCGATGCTGCGCGCGCTGGCGAGCTGCCGGCGCTGGTCGTCCGCTTCGCCCTGCGCCTCGCGCAGGCGGCCGGAGAGACTGGCCACCTCCGCGCTCAAAGTCCGAGTCCGGTTCCAGAGCGAGAGGCTCGTGAGGCCGAGCAAAAGGACTGCGACGACCGCCGCCGCCGCGCCGAAGCCGAGCGCGGGACGCAGAGAGAAGAGCCGCCAGAGGCTCAGGCCGCGCAGGAGCGTGCGCGCGTCGAACGAGGCCGGGCGCGAACCGGCGCGAGCCTCGGAAGGGTCGACGGCCTTCGTCGGCGCGGCGACTTCGGACGGGTCTACGAAGACCTCCGAAGGGTCTACGGCGCGGACGCGCGCGAGGATGTCCGCGCGAAGGCCCGGCGAAGGCTGCACCGGCGTGAGCGTGTAGAGGAGCGAGGCGGCGGCGTCGGTCAGCTCGCGCAACTCCTCGCGGCACTCGCCGCAGGAGGGCAGGTGCTCTTCCAGCCGCCCGCGCTCTTCCTCGTCGAGCGCGCCCGCGGCTTCGAGCGCCAGGAGCTGTCTGTAATCTTCGTGCCGCATCACTCTCAAGTCTTAAACGCGAAACGCTACAACGTTCCGCTCAAGCCAACTGTTGTCCGAGCCGCGAGCGCAAGGCCTCGCTCAGACGTTTGAGTCCGGTGCGGGTGCGCGTCTTCACCGTGCCGAGCGGCTGGTTCTTCGCCGCCGCGATCTCCGACTGCGACATGCCGTCGAGGTATGCGAGCAGGAGCACCTGCCTCTGCTCCTCTGGCAGCTCCGCGAGCGCGGCGCGGACGGCCTCGGCGCGCTCGGCGCGGATGGCCTCCTCGTCGGCCCAAGTCCGCGTCTCGGCGGACGCCACCGGCTGCCCGTCTTCGGCCGAGCGCTGCGCCGCGCGCTCGCGCGCGTCGACGGCGCGCAGGCGGTCGATGGCGCGGCTGCGCGCGAGCGTCGCCAGCCAGGTGAAGGCGCGCCCGCGCGCGGGGTCGAACGAGCGCGCCTGCTGCCAGACCTGTAGAAAGACCTCCTGCAAAACGTCCTCCGCCTCGGGGCGGCTGCGTAATATACGGAGCATGAGCCCCAAAAGGATGGCGGCGTAGCGGTCGTAGACGCGCGCGAACGCGACCTCGTCGCCGCGCGCCACCGCGCGCAGCAACTCCGCGTCGAACTCGTCTTGTTCGGGACGGGCCGTCGTCAAAACCTTTCGCCTCCCCTCACCGCCGCCGCCTGGTGAGAAACACAGTCAGAACGTTCACACCTCTACTACGCGTCGAGGCTCACTTGAGGATTTGTTTTAGCATATTGGGGCGACAAGTGCCATAGCAAATCGCTCAATTCGTGCAAGGGTGCGGCGAAAGTGCTGAAAATCAACAATTGTAACTGTAAGGTCTCGTTGAGAAAACGTACAAGGCGAAGGGGCCGGCTCATCTCTTGAGTGGATGAGCCGGCCCCTTCGCCTCTCAGTTTGGCTGACCGCCGAAGGCCGAAAGCTCTTAAGCCACCGTAATCTCTTCGGAGAGGTACACGTCCTGGATGGCGTTGAGGAGCTGGGCGCCCTCCTGCATGGGGCGCTGGAACGCCTTGCGGCCGGAGATGAGGCCCATGCCGCCGCCGCGCTTGTTGATGACGGCCGTGCGGACGGCGTCGGCCAGGTCGCCCGCGCCCTTCGACTCGCCGCCCGAGTTGATGAGGCCGCAGCGGCCCATGTAGCAGTTCGCCACCTGGTAGCGAACGAGGTCAATCGGGTTGTCGCTCGTCAGGTCGGTGTAAATCTTCGGGTTGGTCTTGCCGTAGGCGCTCTCGACGTTGAGGAGGTTGTAGCCGCCGTTCCGCTCGGGCAGCTTCTGCTTGATGATGTCGGCCTCGATGGTGACGCCGAGGTGGTTGGCCTGACCCGTCAAGTCGGCCGCCGTGTGCATGTCGCCCTGCTTGGTCTTGAACGCCGGGTTGCGCAGGTAGCACCAGAGGATGGTCGCCATCCCCAGCTCGTGCGCCGCCGAGAACGCCTTCGCGATCTCGACGATCTGGCGGCCCGACTCCTCGGAGCCGAAGTAGATGGTGGCGCCGACGGCGGTCGCGCCCATCTCGTGCGCCTCCTTCACGGTGCCGAACAGAATCTGGTCGAACTTGTTCGGGTAGGTCAGCAGCTCGTTGTGGTTGATCTTGACGATGAAGGGAATCTTGTGCGCGTACTTGCGCGCGACGATGCCGAGCACGCCGAAGGTGGAGGCGACGGCGTTGCAGCCGCCCTCGATGGCGAGCTTGACGATGTTCTCGGGGTCGAAGTAGATCGGGTTCGGCGCGAACGAGGCGCCGGCCGAGTGCTCGATGCCCTGGTCGACGGGGAGGATCGAGAGGTAGCCTGTGCCGGCGAGGCGTCCGTGGTCGAAGAGCGACTGGAGCGAGCGCAAGACCTGCGGGTTGCGGTCGGACTGCGCCCAGACGCGGTCGACGAAGTCGGGGCCGGGTGTCTGCAGGGCGTCCCTGGAAATCTTCGGCGAGCTGAAGTCGAGAAGGGCGCGCCCGTCTTCGCCGAGAAGCTCTTCGATGTGGGAGAGGGACGAACCCTCGCGTCTGAGTTCGGTGGCCATTGGGTTGAAATCCTCCAGATAAAGTTTCTCTACGAGCGGGCCGTTGTGTTTGCTGTCGGGCGGGGATTATAGCACGCGAAGCGAGCGGGTGCGGAAGCGGGTTAGTAAGCGTGTTGAGGTTTGTGAGGGTTAGAATTTCACCACAGAGACACAGAGGCACAGCTTGAAGAGGTATTACTCAACAGGCTGTGCCTCTGTGTCTCTGTGGTGAATATTTTCTTCCGAAATGCGCCTTTTACGAGTCAGGCGGCCGCGGGGCCGAGCGGCTCGTAGTGTTCGGGCGAGACCAGGAGGAGGAGGGCGCCGCCGTCCGTGACCAACTCCTCGTGGACGCTGCCCGGCATCGAGCAGTTGAAGTCGCCGGCCCTCATCCCGACCGCGCCGGAGCGCACGTCGCCTTCGAGGACGAGGCACTGCTCGACGCCGAGGTGCCGGTGCCGGCGGATGCGCGAGCCCGGCTCCATCCGCACGAGGGTCGTCACCGTCCCGCGGTCGCGGTCGGCGTAGAGCATCTTGAAAGCGACGCCCGCGTCGTCGGTCGGCCGCCACCGCCCCTCGCCCGCGCGCACGACGAGGAAGCCGGGCAAGTCCGGATGAGAAGCGCCGGGTGCGGACGCCGGCTCCTCTTCCGAGACGAGCTTGAGCAGCCGTTCGCGCACACCCGCGGGCGGCTCGGCCTCGGGCGCGGCCAGCCCCAGTTGGCCGGCGACCGCCTCGTACTCGCGCAGCTCCGCCGCGCAAGACAGGCAGCCCGCGGCCAGATGCTCCTCGAACTCGCGCGCCTCTTCGCTGTCGAGCGCGCCCAGGGCGTAGAGGGCGGCCTGTCCGGCCGCCGCCTCTTCATCGGTCGTAGTGCAGCTCATAGCATCCCTTCCCATGCCGGTTTGAGCACCTCGCGCAAACGCATCATGCCGAGGCGCGTGCGCGTCTTGACCGTGCCGAGCGGGAGATTGCGCGCGGCCGCGATCTCGCTGTGGCTCATCCCGCCGTAGTAAGCCAGCTCGATCACGTCGCGCTGCTCGGGCGCGAGCAAGTCCAAAGCCGCGCGGACGACCGCGCCCACCTCGCCGGCCAGCACGCCGTCCTCGATAGATTCGCCGCGCGACGCGCGCGTGGCCTCTTCGAGCGGGACGGTCAACTGGTGTTCCTGCCTGCCCCTTCGCAGGCGGTCGATGGCGCGGCTGCGCGCGATGGTCGTCAGCCAGGCCAGAGGCTTGCCGCGCTCGGCGCTGTACGTCCGGGCCTGTCGCCAGACCTGCGCGTACACGTCGAGCAGAACCTCTTCCGCCACCGAAGGGTCGGAGAGGATGCGCAGCAGCAGGCCGTAGACCGTCCGGCTGGTCGCGTCGTAGAGCGAGGCGAGCGCCTGTTCGTCCCCTTCGGCGACGCCCCTAATCAACTCGGCCTGCCACGACTCGGCGTCGTTCGGCGGCCGTACCGGGGGTGATGACACTTTTGGCACCCCTCCCCTCAAAAGATTACGTAATCAATACCACCGGCGGATTCATTTGGGAAGCGGGGAAGGGTTATGGGTGCTGGGTTGAAAACACCCTGTCTTTAATCCAGAACCTAGAACCCAGCACCCAGAACCCTTCCTCCCCCTTTACTGCTTCAGTTGAAAATTCGCGGGCACGAACTCCAGCGCGACGAGGGTGCCGTCGGTCTTGGCCTTCGCGTCCGGGGCGGCGCGGAAGGTGACGACCGAGGGCGTCTCGGCCTTGCGCGGGCCGCAGGTGAGTTCGCCGCCGGCCTCCTGGCTGAAGCTGACGATGTGCAGGCCGCCGAAGCCCGCGGCCGAGAGGCGCAGCGTGCGCTCGCCCGCCTTGAAGACGAAGACCAGGCCCTTCGGCCCGCACTCGATCTTCGTGAGCACGCCTTGCAGGCGCGTCTCGCCCGCCTGCGGCCGGCGCAGGGCGTCGCGGATGGCCTGCGCCATCGCTTCGGCCACGCGCTCGTCGTCCGACTTCTGCGGCCCCGGAGCCTCCGCCTCCTTCGACCCCTTCTCCTCGTCCTCGTCGCGCACGACGAGCTTCGGCTCGCCCTTCTCGAAAGCCTCCCGCTCCGCCTTGTACTTCTTGAGCTGCTCGTCGTAGTTGTTGATCGAGGCGAGGACGGACTGCGCCGTCGCGCGCAGGCCCGGGTCGGAGCCTTCGCGCGAGAGCAGCTCGGCCAGGCGGCGCGCCTCCTCGATCTTGTCCTGGCGGAGGTAGAGCTGCGCGAGCACGAGCGAGTAGCGCTGGTCGCCGGGCGCGAGCGCGATGGCCTGGCGGATGAGCTGCACGCCCTCCGCGATGTTCTCGCCGGTGACGAGGTTGACCCAGGAGAGCAGGTAGTAGCTCTCGGGGAAGTCGGGGCGCAGGGAGATGGCCTTGCGCAGGGAGGCGCGCATCTCGGCCGCGCGGTCGGGCGGGTAGCCCGGCACGAAGCCGCCCTCGACCGCCCCCTGTTTGCTGAGCGCGTAGGCGTAGTAGTAGTGCGGCAGGTAGTTGTTCGCGCTCGCGGCCGCCGCTTCGTGCAGGTGGACGATGGCCTCGGCGTCGCGCTTCTGCCGGAGCCGCGCCATGCCGAGCGAGGTGCGCGCCAGGACGTTCGCCGGGTCGAGTTCGAGCGCGTGCTGGAGGCGCACGGCCGCGTCGTCCGGGCGGTTGATGTGGAGCAGGAGGTCGCCGAGGTACGCCTCGGCCTCGGCGTCGGTGAGCGGCGCCGAGGTCATCTGCGCGTCGAAGACGAGCGGGTGCTCGAAGGTCGCGACCTTGCCTATAAAGGAGTAGGCCTGGACGTACTTCCGCAGCTCCTTCTCCATCCCCTCGGTGTCGGTCTGGAAGGCGCGCCTGAAAGCCTCGTCGGTCGGCATGCCCTTCTTCGTCAAAGTGAGGAACTCGCCGAGCTGCGGCAGGCGCTTCCCGTCGTTGCCGAGGATCAGGTAGTGGACGAGCGCCCACGACTCCGCGTAGAAGAGGCTCCGCACGTCGTGCTTGTTGCGCTCCAGCGAGTAGTGCGTGACGGCGAAGAGCTGCGAGAGCGGGATGAGCTTCTGGTCGCGGAGCAGTTGGAGGTGGTAGTTGACGAGGCGGCCGAGGTAGACCTTGCGGTCGTCCTCGATGGCGAAGGTGCTGTAGTACTCGGCCAGCCCCTCGTTGAACCAGGGCGGCGCCTCGCCCGCGCCCGTCGAGTTGTTGACGAGCAGGTGCGTGAACTCGTGGTAGATGGTGCCGTAGGGGTTCTCGGCCCCGCTCGCGCGCTCGGGCGTGAGCGTGATGTAGTTCACGTCCTGGCCCGACTGGAAGTAGCCGGCGACCTCGACGACGCGGCCGTCGGCCAACGGCTTGAACGGCTTGTAGGCGGAGTCGTTCTTGAAGACGACGACGGTCGTCGGCACCGGCGTGTTGAAGTTGACCTTCGGGAAGAGCTGCGTGAAGACGTAGCGGAACTGTTCGAGCCGCGTCGCGACCTGACGAATCTCCTTCTCCGAGGCGTTGCCGACGAGGAGGAAGTTCTGCGAGCGGACGCTCGTCCACGTGTCCTTCGCGGCGGCGGCCTGCGCCGCGAGCAGCAGGAAGAGCGCGGCCGCCGCGGCGCGCACGAACGGGGGGCGTGTGTGGCGAGACTTCATCGCTGTGCCTTAAGTCTGTGTCGCCGCTAGCGGCGCGGCGAGAGTTCGAAGGTTTTGACGACGGGCGCGCTGTAGCCGTTGGCCCCGAGGTTCTCGACCGTCACGCGCACGGCGCCCGCGCGCAAATCCTTCGGCCCGCGGACGATGAGCGAGTCGCCCGAGAAGAGTATGAAGTCCGCGTGCCGGAGCGTGAAGGGCCTCTGCCCCTCCTGCGCAAACGTGACGCGCACGAACTCCGGGTTCGGGTCGAGCCCCGCCGCGCGGATGACGACGTAGCGCGCCGTGGGGTCGTAGGCCGTGCGCCCGTCCGGCGCGACGAGCTGGCGCAGGCGTGAGATTTCGGCCGCCCCCGCCTCGGCCACGCCCTGCACCTCGGGCGCGAGCGCCTCGGCCGTCACCTCGATCCGCTCGGGCTCGCTCGACGCCCCCTCGTAGTCGGCGCGCGCCGGGTTGACCACACGGACGTTGACCGCGCCGGTCAAATCCTTCGGCGCGCGCACGACGAAGAAGACGGGCATGTCGGGCGGCGCCGAGGGCATCATGGCGGCGCTGTTCACCTCGGGCTCGACCTTCTGGCTCGAAGCGCCGTCCGGGGTCTCGAAGACGACCACGGCCTTCGAGGCGTCCGGGTCGAGCGCGAGCTTCCGGTCGGCCGAGATGGTGAGCGCCTGCCCCGCGCCCACGCGGCGCGGCGCCACCGAGAGCAGGCGCGGCGCGGCCGCCTTCGGCGACTCGTAGGCGCGCGCGGCGTCGGTGATGACGGCGGGGACGACTGCGGCCTCGCCCGTCAACCCGTTCGCGCGCAGCGCGACCTCGACCTCGGCCTCGCCCGGCGCGAGCAGTTCGGGCACGTCGACCTCGAGCACGTCGCGCGGCGACGTCCAGTGGAAGCCGCCGCGCGGCAAACGCCCGCGCTCGCCGTCGTGGTGGACGACGCGCGCCGCCGCGTCGTAGAAGGTGCCGCCCTGCTTGAAGCGCACCGTCACGCCCGCGTCCGCGTCTTCGGGGTCGGCGAGCGGCATCACGCGCAGCTCGACGCCCTTCGCCCCGCGCTCGAACTTGAGCCCCGGCCGCTGCGGCGCGGCGCCGGGCGTGACGGCCGCGGGCGTGATGCTCAGGATGGAGGTCAGTGCGACGACCGGGCGCTGCGGCCGCTCGACGACTTCGAGCTTGAAGGGCGCGCTCTTGAGCCCGCGGAGAGAGATGACGAGTTCGGCCTCGCCCACGTGCAGGCCCTTCGGGACGGCGAAGCCTATCGAGTGCATCGACTTCATCTCGCCCGGCGCGGCGGCCCCGGACGCCTTCATCCTGAACATGCCGGGCACGGCCGTGCGCACGGCCGCGGCCTTCGTCGCGCCGTCCTGCTTGAGGGTGACGCGGAGGCTCCCGTCGGCGGGCGGCGCGAGGAGTTCCTCGGCCATGCCCTCGACGCGCAGTTCGACGATCTGCCCCGGCACGACCCGCTCGGAAGGGAAGACGGACGTGACGCGCATCTCGTCGCCGCCCTGCGCGCGTGCGCCGAGGACGCAGAGAAGTACGAGGAGGGACGAGAGGGCCGCGAGTTTCATCGAAGATGCTCCGTCGAGTGTCGTGGGGAGGCCAAAGAGGAACGGCGAGATTATAGGTTCCGGCCCGGCTTACTTCAAGAAGCGTGGGCGCCAAAGCGAAAGCCCCCGACCGACGGGCCGGGGGCTCTCGACAGTCTTCCGTGCTTCGACTACTTCAGACGCCGCAGCAAAGCCCAGCCCGAAGGGAGCACCGCCGCCGCGAGCGCGATCTTGACCACGTCACCCGGCAGGAACGGCGCGACGCCGAGCCGGAAAGCCTCCGCGCCGCCCTTGAACATCAGCGCGAGCCACGCCCACCCGCCCGCGAGGATGACGAAAGAGCCCAAGGCCATCGCCGCCGCCGCGGGAAGGTACCGCCTGTCCCAGCCGCGCTCGGCCAAGGCTCCTGTGACGTAAGCCGCTGCGGGGAAGGCGAACAGGTAACCGGCCGTCGGCCCCATCAAATGGCCGACGCCGCCCGCGCCCCCCCGGAAGAAGGGCAGCCCCGCCGCGCCCTCGAACAGGTACGCGGCCATCGCCAACGCGCCCAGACGCGGCCCCAAAAGCGCCCCGGTCAGAAGCACCGCGAACGTCTGCCCCGTCAAAGGCACGGGCGTGAAGGGAAGAGGCACCGCGACCTGCGCCGCCAGTGCCACGAACAGGCTGAAGCCGACCACCAGCGCGGCCGACTTCAAACCGTCGAGCGGCGCGACGACCGCGCCGACCAGTGTCTCCGTCTTAGCGTATGTGCTCATCGCTCACTCCGTTCACGGCTCTTAACTTACCGCGCGCGGTCGACCGGCGCACGGCGCACCGCCTCGGTGTCGGTGCCCATCGTGCCGCCGGCGAGGTCGCCCACGGGCAGCTCGCCGGGGTGGACGGCGCGCACCTCGGTGCCGATGCGCATCCCGTAGAAGGAGCGCCAGACGAAGTAGGCCGAGACGAGGAAGAAGAGCGCCGCGAGTCCGTAGTTGAGCGTCGCGTCGCCGTTGCGCCCGCGCGCGACGCTGAGCGCCAGCTCGACCGCCAGCAGGCCGAAGAGCGTGGTGAACTTGATGACCGGGTTCATCGCCACCGAGGAGGTGTCTTTGAACGGGTCGCCCACCGTGTCCCCCACGACCGTCGCGTCGTGCAGCGCCGTCCCCTTCGCCTTCAGCTCGACCTCGACGATCTTCTTCGCGTTGTCCCACGCGCCGCCCGCGTTCGCCATGAAGATGGCCTGATACAGCCCGAAGAGCGCGATGGAGATGAGGTAGCCGATGAAGAAGTACGGGTCGACGAAGGCGAAGGCGAGCGACGCGAAGAAGACGGTCAGGAAGATGTTGAACATCCCCTTCTGCGCGTACTCGGTGCAGATCTGGACGACCTTCTTGCTGTCCTCGACCGAGGCCTTCTCGACCGTCGAGTCGAGCCGGATGTTGGCCTTGATGAACTCGACGGCGCGGTAGGCGCCGGTCGTCACGGCCTGCGTGGAGGCGCCGGTGAACCAGTAGATGATGGCGCCGCCCGTGATGAGCCCGAGCAGGAAGAGCGGGTTCAAAAGGGAGAGGCTCTCGAAGAAGGCCGCCTCCGAGGGCGCGTTGCCGCGCAGGATCTGGATGATCGAGAAGATCATCGTCGTCGCGCCGACGACGGCCGTGCCGATGAGCACGGGCTTGGCCGTCGCCTTGAAGGTGTTGCCCGCGCCGTCGTTCTCCTCCAAAAGGTGCTTGGCGCGGTCGAAGTTGGCCGTGACGTTGTGCTCGCGCTTGACCTCCTCCACGATGTTCGGCACCTGCTCGATGAGCGACAGCTCGTAGACCGACTGCGCGTTGTCCGTGACGGGGCCGTAGGAGTCGACCGCAATCGTCACCGGCCCCATGCCGAGGAAGCCGAAGGCGACGAGGCCGAAGGCGAAGACCGCCGGCGCGGCCATCACGGCGCCGAGGCCGAACGTGCTGAAGACGTAGGCGACGCCCATCAGGATGATGATGGCGACGCCGAGCCAGTAGGCGGAGAAGTTGCCGGCCACCAGCCCCGAGAGGATGTTGAGGGACGGGCCGCCCTCCTGCGAGGAGGTGACGACCTCCTTGACGTGGCGCGACTCGGTCGAGGTGAAGACCTTGACCAGCTCGGGGATGACGGCGCCCGCGAGCGTGCCGCAGGTGATGATGGTCGAGAGCTTCCACCAGAGCGTCGTGTCGCCGGCGATGTTACGTGCCGGGTCGGCGCCCAGCACGGGAATCATCAGGTACGAGACGACGTAGGTCAGCACGACCGAGATGATTGACGTGGTCCAGACCAGCGAAGTCAACGGGGCCTCGAAGTTCATCCGGTCGGCTTTGGAGTAGCGCGAGCGCGCGACGCCCTCGTTAATGAAGTACGAGAGCGCGGAGGCGATGACCATCATCACGCGCATCACGAAAATCCAGACGAGGAGTTGCACCTGCGTGTTATTGGCGATCTGCGTCGCGGCGGCGACCTGCGCCTGCGTCGCCTTGTCCATCGTCACGCCCGTCGGCAGGAAGATGGCGGGAGAGATGGCGAGCAGGATGAACGTGATGAGCGCGACGCCCGTCACGCCGTAGGTCTCGAAGCCGTCGGCGCTCGGCCCGACGGAGTCGCCCGCGTTGTCGCCCGTGCAGTCGGCGATGACGCCCGGGTTGCGCGCGTCGTCCTCCTTAATCTTGAAGACGATCTTCATCAAATCCGACCCGATGTCGGCGATCTTGGTGAAGATGCCGCCCGCGATGCGCAGCGCCGCCGCGCCCAAAGATTCGCCGATGGCGAAGCCGATGAAGCAGGGGCCGGCGTAGTCGCGCGGGACGAAGAGCAGGATGCAGAGCATGATGAGCAGCTCGACCGAGATGAGCATCATGCCGATGGACATGCCCGCCTTCAAAGGGATCGCGTAGATGGGGTAAGGCTTACCCTCAAGCGAGGCGAAGGCCGTGCGCGAGTTGGCGAACGTGTTGACGCGGATGCCGAACCAGGCGACGCCGTAGCTGCCCGCGATGCCCACCAAGCTGAAGAGGAGGATAACGACGACCTTGAAGAGCGGGAAGCCGTGCTGGACGGTGCGCGTCGCCTCGTCATAGGTCTCGGTGAGGAATCCGAAATAGATGGCGGCGATGGCCCCGATGAAGAGCCACAAGACCATGATGAACTTGCCCTGCGTGACGAGGTAGGTCTTGCAGGTCTCGTAGATCAGCTCGGAGATTTCGCGCATCGAGCGGTGGACGGGCAGGTTCTTCAACTGCGTGAAG
>JAFAZX010000087.1 GCA_019239425.1 Acidobacteriota bacterium | reverse complement strand
GCCGACGCGCAGCGCGCTCGAAGTGTTGACGACGCCGTCGTCGATCAGGCGCGAGAGCGTGTAGGCCGCGCGCAGCGATCCGCCCGCCCCCTTCCCCGAAAGCTTGAACCTGCGACGCGCCTCGACGCTGAGGCCGTGATAGAAGCTTATATCAGGTGAAAAATGTACCGCATGTGAATTTCTGTGGATTTGCTTGCGTTTTATAATAGGTACACCTTTGGCGACGTATCACATTAGGCCCGTTGACGGGCGTGCACGCCTATAGTAGGTTACCCCTGTTCGTCACGTTAGGCAGTCCTCCCCGGAAGAGGCAACGCACGCCTTTTCTTACAACTGCTGCCGTAGAAACGCCCTATCACCTCTCGTAACGTAAAGTCTTGTCCGGCCGGAAGGCGTGTGAAGAGATCGCGGTTCCTGTGCCTCTCAACACATCAACGACAATAATCTCCGACCAGCTTGCGGCGGCTTCATCCTCAAGACCGCACGTCACCCTCGCGGCGGCGAATGAAAGGAAAGTTTATGAGTCACGACAAAATAAGGGTCATGCTCATCGCAGCCCTCGTAGGGGCCGTGTTGACGCTCGCTCTCGCTTTCGGCAGAAGCGGCAGCACGCTGGCCTTCGGCGGTCAGGAAGTATCGAACGACAACGACGCGCCCGTGCTGGAGTTCGAGCAGGCGGAGGCGGCGGCCAAAAAAGCAAATAAGGGTCGAGGGCTCCGTCGAGACAAGCCGCTCGGCGAACTGCCCGCCGGCGTCGAGCCACTGCCGACATCGGCGCATATGTGGGTCGGGCTGTCCGCTCTGCCCGTAGCCCAGAGCGACGCCGTCGTCCTCGGCGAAGTGATCGACAGGCGCGTGATCCTGACCGAAGACAGGATGGACATCTTCTCGGAGTTCTCCGTCCGCCTCGATACGGTCTTTAAGGACGCGCAGGGGCTGCTCGCACCCGGCGGCGTGATTCAGGTGTTCAGGCCGGGCGGCGCGGTGCGGTTCGCCTCCGGCAAGGTGCAGCGGTACACGATCTCAAAGCTGGGCTACCCGCGACAGGGGGGCATCTATGTTCTCTTCCTTAAGCGCGACGAGCAGGGGGACTTCTCCATCCTCACCGGCTACGAACTGCGGAACAACAAGGTGCGACCACTCGACGGGGACGACACTGACCCCAAGGGGGAACTACAGTTCAGGGTCTACCGGGGCGCGAGCCCGGACGCTTTCCTCACCGAGTTGAAGAAGGCGGTGCAGACCGCCTCCGGAGGGGGTGACTAATGAGCATCACTCGCACTCCTCTCCGGCGCTTCTTTCCCACCCTCGCCCTTCTAGCCGCATTGCTCGTCGCGCTGACCGCCCTCCGGGGTCCGGCGCAGACCAATCCCAACTGTGAGACCCCACCCGGCCAGGGCAAGGTGACTGCCTGGAAGCAAGGCGAGACCGTCAACGTTTGGATTGGCCCTGACTTCACCGGCCCGCAGGTTCAGGCCATCAAGGACCAATTAGCCAAGTGGAGAAATGCTGGCGGCGCGAACGTCACCTTCAACTACGTCTCGACATCGGCTGATGCTGGCCCCGGCTCGTCCGGCGGCGGTCGCCCCATCCTCTTCATCAGCCGTGTAACCCCGAGAGAATCCGGAGCTGGGGCGCAGGGCGAGACGCGGGGCTTCTCGACCACCTACGGCACTCGCGGAGACTCCTTCATGGAGATCAACCCCGGCGTCACCGACCCGACCGCCTTCAACCACGTCGTGTCCCACGAAACCGGCCACACCTTCGGGCTGGCCGATTGCGGCAGTTGCACCCAGAACAGTACAGCTATGACCCTGCCGTCGTCGCCCAGCCTGAACGCGGCCGGCGGTCACGACGGCCCGACCGACTGCGACTCCAACAAGGCCAAGGAGAATGCCGGCTACACCAACACGACGGCCGGGGGCAACCCCTGCACGGGCGTAAGCTGCGGTAGCCGCTACTACGTCGATCCGGACACCTGCCAGTGCGTCTACAACTACGAGTACACCAACGAGCACTGGGCCTGCCCCGTGTTGGTAGATGTGAACGGGGACGGGTTTGAACTGACCACCCCCGAGAACGGGGTCTACTTCGATGTCAACGCCGAGGGCCACCTCGAACGCATCACCTGGACGGCGGCGGGCGTCGATGACGCGTGGCTCGTGCTCGACCGCAACGACAACGGCGTCATAGACAACGGCTCGGAGCTGTTCGGCAACGCCGCGTCGCAGCCCGCGCCTCTACCGGGCGAAGAAGCGAACGGCTTCCGCGCGCTGGCCGAGTACGACAAGCCGGCCGAAGGGGGCAACGGCGACGAGGTTATCAACGCACTCGACCCGGTCTTCCAACGCCTGCGCTTGTGGCAGGACAGGAATCACAATGCCATCTCCGAGCCGGGAGAACTCTATGCGCTGCCCGCCCTCGACGTGGTGGGCATCTCCCTCAAGTACAAGGAGTCGAAGCGCGTGGACAAGTACGGCAACCATTTCATGTACCGCTCGAAGGTCTATGACTCGCAAAGCGCGCGGGTCGGCCGTTGGGCGTGGGACGTGACATTGATGTCGTATTAAGGCGTCGCATCGGGGCCGCCTCGAAGCAGTCTTCTAAATGAGAGGCCGCCGCGCGTTCCAAGAGACGCGCGGCGGCCTACTACGTCAAAACTCCAACCTCAGCCCGACCCTCAACGTCCGCGGCCTCATTGTTCGTGTCGGCACGAGGAAGGCTTCGGCGAAGGCGCGGCGCTGCTCCTCGGTCGCGCCGGGGCGCAGCGCGTCGAAGTCTATGAACTCGGCGCCGAAGGTGTAGACGGTCTTGTTGAGCACGTTGTCGGCCTCGACCGTCGGGCGCAGCTTCAGACGTTCGGAGAGATGGAAGTCGCGGCCGAGGCTCAGGTCGAAGTCGAAGAGGGCGGGGCCCGTCCCGGCGTTGCGCGGCAGGTCGCCGGTGCCGCCGACGGCCGGGAGCGCGAAGGCTCCGAGCAGGCGCGGGTCGAGCGGCT
>JAFAZX010000062.1 GCA_019239425.1 Acidobacteriota bacterium | reverse complement strand
CCCAGCACCCCTTCAGAGGGGGACGCTGACGGTCTTCATGATCTCGCGGAGGACTTCTTCGGCCTCGTCGCTGCGGCGGTGGAGCGAGGAGGAGAAGCGCGAGTTGACGACGAGGCGGTGCGCGAAGACGGGGAGGAGCAGCCCTTTGATGTCGTCGGGCAGGCAGTAGTCGCGCCCCTCCGTGAGCGCGAACGCCTGCGCGGCGCGGAAGAGCGCGAGCGTGCCGCGCGGGCTCACGCCCAGGTCTAAGGTCTCGGACTCGCGCGTGGCCGCGACGACGCGCATCAGGTAATCGACGAGCGCGTCGTCCACCGAGACGTTCTGCACCGCCCGCTGCAACTCGACGACTTCGTCGCCCGACATGACGGGGCGCAGGGCGTCGAGCGGGTCGCCGTGCTCGCGGTCGCGCAGAATCTCCTTCTCCACGTCGGGCGCGGGGTAGCCGACGCGGATGCGCAGCATGAAGCGGTCGACCTGCGACTCGGGCAGGGGGTAAGTGCCGTGGTGCTCGACCGGGTTCTGCGTGGCGACGACCATGAAGGGCGCGCGCAGGCGGTAGGTCACGCCCTCGACCGTGACGTGCCCCTCGGCCATCGCCTCGAGGAGCGCCGACTGCGTCTTGGGCGTCGTGCGGTTGATCTCGTCGGCGAGGACGATGTTGGCGAAGATGGGGCCTTGCTTGAACTCGAAAGAGCCCGCGCGCTCGTCGTAGACCGAGAGGCCGATCACGTCCGAGGGCAGGAGGTCGGAGGTGAACTGGATGCGCTGGAAGGCGCAGTCGATGGCGCGGGCGAGCGCCTGCGCGAGCGTGGTCTTGCCGACGCCCGGCACGTCTTCGACGAGGAGGTGGCCGCCGGCCAGGAGCGTGACCGTCGCGAGGCGGACGGCCTCGGGCTTGCCGCGGATGACGCGCTCGACCGCGGCGCGCAGCCGCCCGACACGCTCGGCCGCCTCGGCCGCCGACACCGTACTCTCTTCCCTGCCCGCCGTGTGGAGATTTCTCATGCGCCGAACCATTCTAAAGGGTAAAGGGTGTTGGGTGCTAGGTGTTGGGTGTTGGGGAAGACTCTGTTTTTAACCAGCACCTAAAACCTAACACCCAACACCCTTCCTTTGATGCCCGTGTGACTTGGTCAGTTCCGTGTAGTAAAATTCTTCCCGCCCTGGCAGGCCGACCCACCGGCGCCGTACTTCCCGCCCTTTTCTTGGAACTCGGCCCGCGCCGGCACGTGTACTACGGGGCAGCGAGGTTTTGAAACTGATGAGAACAGACAAGAAGAGCCAGCGGGGGTTTTCGCTCGTCGAGCTGATGATCGTCATCTCGATCATCGGCATCCTCGTCGCCATCGGCATCCCCGCGTGGCAGGCGAGCGTGCGCTCGACCAACGAGGCCGCCGCCATCACGCACCTCCAGCGCATCTCCACCGCCCAGGTCACCTACTACAACACCAAGAACCGGACGAGCTACGGCACCTTCGACCAGCTCTCGCAGGGCGGCTACCTCGACAAGCGCTTCGCGGGCGACGCGCCTCTGGTGGACGGCTACATCTTCCGGCTGGTGCTGACGGCCAAGTCGGGCAACCAGCCGCCCGCCTACTCCGTCAACGCCGACCCGCAGAAGCCGACGGGCCTGACCGCGACCGGCAACCGCTTCTTCTACAGCGGCTCGGACGTCGGCGCCCCGACCACCAACGCCGACAAGCCCGCCGGCCCCGAAGACCCGCCGGCCGGTGGGGGCTGATCCGCAACCTCCTCGAACCAGCACACGCGCGAGCGTCAGGCCACCCCGCTTGACGCTCGCGCGCGCGCTTTGTTAGCATCTCGCTTCCGTTACACGGCAGGCCCGCTTAGCTCAGTTGGTAGAGCGCTCGCTTCACACGCGAGAGGTTTCGAAGGTTCGAGTCCTTCAGCGGGCATTTTCCCTTCTCGCCGCCACGAGACGAAAGGTCATTCTCGTGGCAAAGTACATTCCCAAACTTCACTGGGCGCAACTATACAAATTCCTGTTCCACGTTGATCGTTCCGGCGGCGAGGACGCCTGCTGGATTTGGACTGGCTACGTTAAGCAGCGAACGGGCTATGGTGCCATTTGCCTAAATGGCCGGGAGCTAAAGGTTCACCGCGTCGCCTATTTTTTAGAGCACGGCCGCATCGATGAATCGTTGATGGTCTTGCACAAGTGCGACGTGCGTCTGTGTGTTAACCCCAAGCACCTATATCAAGGCACAGCTAAAGACAACGGCAACGACACATCACGCAGAGGCCGCGTGCGAAAGATGTACGGGGAGACAAACGGCAAGGCGAAACTCACGCGCCAGACGGTGAAGGCTATCAAGCGGATGCTGGCCGATAAGGCCAGCGGGCGATGTCATCTCCGCCAATATGAAATTGCTCTACACTTCGGCGTCAGTCAAGCGACCGTCTCATACCTCAAGAACGGCGGGCGGTGGGATTTCCTCACCGACGACTAAAGCGGCAGAACCTCAGGCCTTAATTACTCAATCGGTCTAATCACTTCGCCCACAGCGCGATGAGGGCGTCGGGGAGGCGGTCGCGCCAGGCGGTGTAGTTGTGGCCGACGGGCGCCTCGCGGTGGGTGACCGGGTAGCCGCGGGCGCGCAGGATGAGGTTGGCGCGGCGCGTGGTCTCGAAGATGGGCGGCTCGTAGCGGCCGGCGTCGAGGTAGAAGCGCAGCGGGTAGCGGCGGCGAGACTCGCCGTCCAGTTTCGCCAGCGCCGAGAGGACGCGCTCCTCGTCGATCTGGAAGGAGGTGGAGAAGCCGGCGACGCGCGCGAAGGTCTCGGGGTGGCGCAGCGCCGCCCAGACGGAGATGACGCCGCCGAGGCTCGCGCCCGTGACGGCGCGCGCGTCGCGCACCGCGCGCGTGCGGTAGCGCGCGTCCACGAAGGGGACGAGCGTGCGCGCCATCCAGTCGGCGAACGCGTCGTCGGCCCAATACTCCTTCATGCGGTCGAGCGGGTCTACGAAGACGACGATGAAGGGCGCGACCTTGCGCTCCGTGATCAAGCGTTCGGCGGTCTCGGCGACGCGGCCGAGTTCGACGAACTGCGTGCCGTCCTGCGCGTAGAGCACCGGGTAGCGCGCGCGCCCCTTGGCGTAGCCGGGCGGGAGGTAGACCTGAACCTTGTGCCTGTCGCCGCCGGGCAGTTGGAGTTGTTCGAGACGGCCGCGTAGTGCGCTGCTTCGGGCGGCGGTCGGGGCGGGGCGGTAGGCGGGGCCGTTGAAGTTCGAGTTCTCGCCGCCGACGCCGTTGTCGTTCCTGTTCGGGTTGAGCGGGTCGAGCAGCCACTCGCCGTCCGCGACGAGCTTGTATTCGAGGCGCGCGGCCGCGGGGAACTTGAGGCGAATGAACTTGAGATTCGTCGTGCCGGGAACGTCGCGCAGCAGGAGGCCCGCGGGCGCCCAGCCGGTGAAGTCGCCCACGACCTCGACGCGCCTGGCGGCGCCGCGGTAGACGAAGGTCGCGCCGTCTGCGTCGATCAGGGGCGAGACCCGCGCCGACTTCACACGCTCGGCGGAGTCAGAAGGGTAGAGTTCGCGCTCGGCCTTCTCAAGCTCTTCGGGCGCGAGGCCGTTGACCGACACGCGGCGGAAGTATGTGGCGCCCGTCGGCGAGACGAGCGCGACGACAACCGCGTTCGCGCCGCGCTCGGCCTTCAGCTCGAAGTTGAAGCGCCCTTCGGCGTCCGGCGTAAGCTCGCGCCGCTCGCCGCCCGCGAGGAGGAAGGCGCGGCTCCCCTTCAAGCGCGCGCCGCCCCGGACGCCGAAGGTCTGGCCCGCCGCCGCGCGCTCTAAGATTTCCGGCGCGGGGAAGTAGAAGCCGGCGTCGGCGTGCGGCGGCTGAGCCTGTCCGGCGTAGCGCGCGGCGACGAGGTCGGGCGTGTCGAGGTTGCGCCCTTCCTGCAGGTTCGTCGTGAGTCGTATGAACTGCGCCATCGACCACGCGAGCGGCGTGGCCGAGCCGGTTCCCTCGCCGAAGCGGAGCCACGGCCGAGGGCTCGTAGTCCTGTCCCAGACCTGCTCGGGAATCATCAAGCCTTCGTTGGCGAAGCCCGCCATCGTGTCGAGACGGCGCAGCGCCCCGGCGCATCTGCCTAAAGACAGCTCGTACTGCCCGCGCTCGCCCGAGAGCAAGGCCCAGAGCCGCCCGCCGCCCGTGTACTTCCCGTCCCAGTTCCAGTCGCGCCCGTCGTCCATCTCGCCGTAGCCGTCGTGGTTGTAGCGGTAGAAGCCGGGGCCGTGCGGCGTCTCGACCTTGATGACCTTGTCGATGACGCCCAGGCTCTTCGCGACCAGAGGGTCTCGGGGTTGTTTGATGCCGAGGCGGACGAGTTCGAGGAAGCCCGCGTCCACGATCTCGCGCTCGTCGAAGGAGCCACCGCCGTTGCCCACGTCGAAGGGCGCGCCGTCGTCCGGGTCTTCGTCGGCGGAGAGGCGGAGGTAGTAGTTCCCGTCGCCGTGCTTTCCGGTCGTCGTCGCCGTCCAGCGTTCGACGTTGCGCGCGAACTCGTCGGCCGCGGCGAGGTAGATTGAAGACGAGACGTCGTCGCCGTTGCGGCGCGCGATCTCCGCGGCGCAGACGAGGCCCGCGATCTCCGCGGCGATGGTCGAGGGCGAGTGGCCCGGCTTCTCCTCCCAACGCTCCTGCGGCGTGGAGGGGCCGTGCGTCACGATGAAGTCGGCGGCGGGCCGCACGTGCTTCTCGTAAGTCTCACGGTCTGTGCGGCCGAGTTGTTGGGCGAGGACGAGCGGGTAGGCCACCTCGTCCAACTGGAGCGAGCCCCAGAAGGGCCTGCCGTCGAGCCAGGAGTTCTGCGGGAAGCTGCCGTCGGGCTTCTGCTGGACGCGGAAGAGGTAGTCGAGCGCGCGCGCGGCCGAGGCCCTGTCGCCCAGAGCCATGAAGGCCGTCGCGACCTGATAAAGGTCGCGCGACCAGACGAGGTGGTAGCCGCCGACGTTCGCCTCGTTGGCGTTCGCGCCGCCGCCCCAGGGCACGGAGAGCGAGGCGATCATCGCGCCGCGGAAGGTCTTGTCCTCGTGCGCCTTCAAGACCATCGCGGCCATGTCGTACTGCGCGCGGTATCTCGGCTCGACGCGCCGGAGCGTCTTCAGATAATCGTGCCAGCCCTGCTCGTACTCGGCGCGCGCCTGCTTGAAGCCTTTCGTTAAAGACGCGCGCGCGTTGCGCAGGGCCTCGGCCGCGTCCTTGCCGAAGCCGAGCGCGAGCGTGGTGTGTTGCCCGCCGACTTCGCCGACCTGCACGACGTTGCCATCGGCGGCGCGCGTGTAACGTTTGCCGATGATGCCCTGCCTGTTCAACTCATCGAGCCCGTCGCTCGTCCCGGCGAAGCCGTTCGAGGTCTCTCTAAAACCTTCGCTGGAGACGAGGGCCGAAGCCTTGTCGCCGTCCGAGGCGAGGAGCGCGCCGTCCTCCGTCCAGGCCGTGTCGTGCATGCCGCTGTTGCCGAGCGAAGGGTCGTAGTAGACGTAGAGCCTTTGCAGGGCGCGGCAGCGCCCTTCGAACTCAACGTCGATGAGGACGACGGGGCGCTCGGGGTCGGTCGTGTAGCTCTTGCGGAGCGTGTAGGTGGTCGCCTCGCTTGTCTGCCGGAAGGAGAGCGAGCGCGGGTCTGTGATTTCGAGCCGGTGCGCCGCCGCCTCTTCGCCCGAGGGCGAGGGCTCGCCGCAGCCCGCCACTATGAACTTGAGAGTCTGCGTGTTCGCCACGTCCACGGTCGGGTAGTAGACCTCGTCCAACACGCCGCCGCGCAGGGTGAACCAGACCTTCGAGCCTTCGGTGTTCGAAGTGCCGACGGCCTCCTTGCCCGCCCCGGGCCAGTGCGCGTCTTTGCCCGGGGCGCCGGGGGCGCCGCCGTCCTGCACGTGAGCGGGCGGCGCGGCGAAGGCCGCGAGCGACAGAAGGGCGGCGACGAGGAGGAGCGGCTTGAGTCTACGCTTGGTCATCGGCGGGTCTCGGGCGGCGGGGTCGTTTATCTAAAGGGGCGCTCAGTCGTTGCCTTTGTTGTCGGAGACGACGACGAAGTCGGAGCCCGCGCAGGTCTTCTCGGTCAGCCCGACCTGCGAGGTGGTGGCGTGGCCGTCCTTTTGCCAGACCTCGTGGCTCTTCGGGCCGAACGCCATCGGGAAGTGGACTTTCAACCCGGGGGGCAGTTCCGGCTCGATGATGTAGGTGCCGGCCGGCAGGTCGTAAAGCTCGTAGACGCCGTTCGCGTCCGTCGTGGCCTCGTAGGTCTTCTTTTCGCCCTTGATTCTGACCTTGACCCCGGCCAGGGGGCCGACGAGCTTGAAGCCCTCCTCGTAACGCGCGAGCGCGCCCGAGACGCGGTTGCGCTGCGCCGAGCGGGGCAGCGCGTGCAGGTAGAGCAGGTCGTCGGCCGCGTATTCGAGGCCGCCGCCGCGGCCGCAGCCGTAAACCTCCCAGGTCTTCGTCACCGAATCGTAGTTCGCGTAGAAGAGGCGGCGCTGGCCCGCCTTGTACTTCGGCGAGCAGTCGCCACCGGGCTGCAAGAGCTTGATTTCGTGCCCGACCTCAAGGCCCTTGAAGACCTCTTCGGCGCGCAGCACGGCCGTCTGCTCTCCGTGGACGTACTCGCCTTCGACCTCAGTCCTTGCGCTGACGACGGTGCCGACGAAGACCGCGGTCGCCGACTCGAAGGCTTCGGCGGGCGAAGAATGGCCGACGCACTCGCAGGCCGCGGCGCGCGCCGACGAGAGCAGCAACAGCCCGCAGGCGAAGATGAGGAACCGTGCGGCCTTCAAGTTCATTCTTGTCCTTACAGCGGCATTCACCGGAAAGAGCCCCTAAAGCTGGGAGCGCGGGCATCCCTGCCCGCAAGCGTGCGAAAGCACGCTGACCGTCTCCCGCGTTAACTCGACGTCGCGGTGTAAAGCTTCTCAGCTTTCGCGCTGCGCGCTCATGCGGGCAGGGATGCCCGCGCTCCCAGCAAAGGGTTGCGTCTAACTCTTCCGGCGGCCGAGCATGTCGAAGCCGACGGCGGCGACGAGCACGACCCCTTTGACGATGTACTGCATGTAGTTTTCGACGTTGAGCAGCGACATACCGTTGTCCAGGCTCGCCATGATGAGCGCGCCGACGACCGCGCCCGAGACCGTCCCGCGCCCGCCCATCAGACTCGTCCCGCCGATGACGCACGCCGCGATGGCGTCAAGCTCCATGTAGGTGCCCGCGTCGGGCGAGGCGCTCCCCACCCGCCCCGTGTGCAGCAGAGAGGCCACGCCGACGAGCAGGCCGAGCACGCAGTAGGCCGCGAGCAGGTACTGCCGGATGTTGATGCCCGAGAGGCGCGCCGCGTCGGGGTTGCCGCCGATGGCGTAGAGGTAGCGGCCGAAGGTCGTGTTCTGCGTCAGGAAGCCGCCGAGCACCGCGACCGCCAGCAGCACGAGGACGGGGACGGGCATCCCGCCGCCGTAGTTCATCCAGTAGATGAAGAGCACGATGAGCGCCGCCGGCACGACGACGCGCAGAACGTTCGCGCCCACGCCGGGCGCGCTCAGGCCGTGCCGCTTGCGCGCGCGGACGCGCGTGAAGGTCGTGAAGATGACGGCGGCGATGGCGACGACCGCCAGAATCGCGCCGACCTCCTGGGGCAGCTTCCCGACGCCGAGCCAGCGGAAGAAGGGCAGCGTGACGGGAACGGTCTGCCCCTTACTGAAGCCTAAGATCACGCCGCGCCACGCGAGCATCCCGCCGAGCGTGACGATGAAGGCCGGGATGTTGCCGTAAGCGATGAGGCCCCCCTGGATCGCGCCGACGAGGACGCCGACGACCAGCGCCAGCCCGAGCGCGGCCAGGAGGCCGTAGTCCTGCGTCATCGCGGCCACGCCGCCCGCGAGTCCGACCACCGAGCCGACCGAGAGGTCGATCTGACCCGCGACGATGACCAGAAGCATCCCGACCGCGAGCACGCCCGTCACGGCCATCTGCTGCAGGAGGTTCGAGAAGTTGTTCGGGTGCAGGAAGATTCCGTAAGGGTAGAGCGGGCTGACGGTCTTCCACTGGAAGAAGAGCCAGATGGCGAGCAGCGCGAAGATCATCGTGTAGGCGCGCAGGGAGTCGGTCGGCAGGCGGAAGCGCTGCCCCTGCGCCTCGACGCCCTCCGGCACCGCGCCGGGCGGCGACACGTCGGCGGTGGCGGGCGGCCTGTTCGTCGCGGGCTGGTTAGCTCGTTCACTCATCTCAACACTCCGACGGGAAAGTTTTTATTCGTCTTCGACGCCGACACCGCGGCCGCTCTTATAGCGCTCGTACCTCTCGACCAGAGCCAGATAGCCGTCCTGCTCCTTCTCCATCTCGTCGAAGGCGCGCCAGCGGCGCATCTTCGACGTCAGCCCGCTGAATCTGCCGATGATGTACTCGTACCTGAAACGCCTCTTCGGCCGGTGCCTCCTTAAGCCCGCGTGCTCGACACGTCTCTCCATCTCCTCTCGCCCGTCTCCGCGGGCGTCGCGCGCCTCAGGCGGCGCGCTGCGTGTGGCCGGTGGCGCAGGCCATGACGGCTTCGGGGGTCGCCTCCTCGCGCTTGAACTCGCCGGTGACTCGGCCCTCGTGGAGGACGAGGACGCGGTCGGAGAGGCCGAGCACCTCGGGCAGCTCCGAGGAGACGAGCACGATGGCGAGCCCCTCGCGCGCGAGCCGGTTGATCTGCGCGTAAATCTCCTGCTTGGCGCCCACGTCGATGCCGCGCGTCGGCTCGTCGAGGAAGAGCACGCGCGGGTTCGTCAGGAGCCACTTGGCGAGGACGACCTTCTGCTGGTTGCCGCCCGAGAGCGTGCCGACGATGGTGAAGACCGAGTTGGCCTTGACGCGCAGGTCTTTCTTCGCGCGCTCGCCCGCGGCGGCCTCGGCGTCCACGTCCGTGACGAAGCGGCCCGAGAGTTTCTTCAGGCCGGCGAGCGTCATGTTGTTGAGAATGGTCTGGTCGAGCACGAGGCCGAAGCGCTTGCGGTCTTCGGTGACGAAGCCGACGCCCTGCCGGATGGCGTCCGAGGGCCTCGAGACTTTAATCTTTTTGCCCTCGACGTATACCTCGCCCGAGACGCGGCCGGGCCACGCGCCGAAGATGCCCATCAGCAGCTCACTCCGCCCCGCGCCCATCAGGCCGGCGATGCCGAGCACCTCGCCGCGCCTGACCTTGAAGCCCACCTCCTTGACCAGGAGCTTGCCGGCGACGTTCGGGTCTTCGACCGTCACGTTGCGCGCCTCGAAGATGACATCCCCGCGTTCGTGCTCGGCCTCGGGGAAGATGTCGTTGACATCGCGGCCGACCATCAGCGAGATGACGCGCGCCTCGTTCAACTCCTTTGCCGGCTGCGTCCCGACCGTGCGGCCGTCGCGCAAGACCGTGATGCGCTCGGAGACGCGGAAGACCTCTTCGAGCTTGTGCGAGATGTAGATCATGCCGACGCCGCGCGCGCGCAAACCCTCGATGATGCGGAAGAGGGTTTCGACCTCCGCGTCGGCGAGCGCGGCCGTCGGCTCGTCGAGGACGAGTATCCTGGCCTCCTGCGAGAGCGCCTTGGCGATCTCGACCAGCTGCTGCTGGCCGATGCCGAGGTGGCCGACGGGCGTGCGCGGGTCGAGCGACAGGTTCAGCTCGTCGAGGAGTTTCTGGGCGCGGCTGTAGAGTTCTTCCCACTTGATGACGCCGAAGCGGCGCGGCTCTCGCCCGAGGAAGATGTTCTCGCCGATGGTCAACTCCTTGATGAGCGAAAGCTCCTGGAAGATGACGGCGACGCCCGCGTTCTCGGAGTCGCGGACGCTGTGGAACTGGCGCACCCGGCCGTCGATGACTACGTCGCCGCCGTAGGTGCCGAAGGGGTAGACGCCCGCGAGCACCTTCATCAGGGTGGACTTCCCCGCCCCGTTCTCGCCGACGAGCGCGTGCAGCTCGCCCTTGTAGAGGTCGAAGCTCACGCCGTCGAGCGCGCGCACGCCGGGGAAGCTCTTCTCGATATTCCGCATCTCAAGGAGCGGTGTGTCCGTGTTGGCCGACATGCTTTTCAATTCGTCACATGCTCATTAGTGAAAAGATAATTAACCACAGAGGCACAGAGACACAGCTTTGAGTAACTAAGCCCCAAGCTGTGCCTCTGTGTCTCTGTGGTTAATTAATTTCACGACAGTCTCAACACCCGACTGAATCCTCAACGCAGCCGCAACGCGAGGCCGAGGCCGCCGAGCAACAGCGCCGCAACGGCGAACAGCGAGCCTCTGTCCGTGTGTCCTACGCCCGCGGTCTGCTTCGGGCACTGGTGGCCGGGCACGCCCTCATACACTTTCTCGCACGGGTGGTAGCCGTCCTTGATGACCGTGGCGTCGAGGTTGTCTTTGTCCACGGCCTGCGGCTCCTGCAGGATCGAGGGCACGTCGACCTTGCCGTTGTTGATCTTGTCGGGCGCGTTCAGGGCCTCGCCGCGCGCGAGCTTGACGGCCGAGTCCACGGCCGAGTCGGCGAGCGGCTTGATGGGCTTGTAGATGGTCATCGTCTGCGTGCCCTTGGCGATGCGCTGGACGGCGATGAGTTCCGCGTCCTGCCCCGTCACGAGCACCTTGCCCGTCAGCCCCGCCGTGTCGAGCGCCGAGATGGCGCCGCCCGCCGTCCCGTCGTTCGAGGCGACGACGGCCTGGATGTCGTTCTTCGTACGCGTCAAAGCGTCTTCGGTCAGGCGCTGCGCCTCCTCGGCCTTCCACTCCTTCGCGAACTGGTCGGAGATGATCTTGATGTCTCCGCTGTCTACGGCCGGCTTGAGCTTGTTCATCTGGCCGTCGCGCAGAAGCTTCGCGTTGTTGTCGGTGGGCGCGCCGCCGATGAGCACGTAGTTGCCCTTCGGCATGTGCTTCAGTGCGTACTCGCCCTGCATCTCGCCCATCCTCACGACCTGGTGCGAGACGTAGAGGTCTGGCTCGGAGTTCTTAATCAGGCGGTCGTAGGAGATGACGGGGACGCCCTTGGCGTGCGCGGCCTGGACGATGGAGGCGGCGATCTCGCTGTTGTGCGGCGCGACGATGAGCACGTCCACGCCCTTCGTCAAAAGGTCGTTGCACTGGTTGACCTGGACGGGGTCGGAGCCGTTGGCGACCTGCACGTCCAGCTGCGCGCCGACCTCCTTGGCCCTCGCCTCGACCAGGGCCTTGTCGCGGTTCCAGCGCTCCTCCTTGAGCGTGTCCATCGAGAAGCCGATGTAGACCGGCTCGCCCGCCTTCTTCGCGGCCTTGCGCTGGTAGCCGCCCGCGGTCGAGCCCGCGCCCGTCGCGCCCGCGCCGCCGTTCTGGTTGGTGTTATTCACGCACGAGCCCGCGCTCAGAACGACGGCGACGACAAACGCCAAAGCCAACACTCTCGCCTGTCTCATAAAGTTTTCGCTCCTTCGTCAGCCTTTGCGACCCCCGCGGCCCCCTTGCGGACTCCGCCTTAAAAAGGTCGCACCCTTCTAACGCAGAGTTCGCAGAGAAGCACAGAGGTCTTGGAGAAGAACCCCTTACACGGCTGCCTTGATTGCTTTGTGCCTAACGGAATTAACTGCCCGGAACGCGCCTAAGATTAACAGAGGCGCGCCCAAATTTGTATTGTATTTTTTCGCACCTAGTGCTATCACTTGCTTCGTCAGCCGACACAATAAAAGCCTTGAAGCGGGACGGGCACCTTCCCCTGAACCTGCCGCTTCTGCCCCTTCCCCCTTTGGCCCCGCGGGGGCGTTCTCGGAAAAGTTTGTGAGAGACAAGAGGAGGACTTGGAAGATGAGGCGGAAACCGACGAGTCTGCTCCGCGCGGCCTTGTGCGCGCTCTTCGTCCTGACCCTGGCGGCGGGCGCGCGCGCGCAGTTCCGCGCCGCCGTGCAGGGCACCGTGACCGACCCGCAGGGCGCGGTCGTCCCCCAGGCCACGCTCACGCTCAGGAACAACGAGACGGGGCGCGTCCAGACGGCCACGTCCGGCGACGAGGGCTTCTACCGCATCTCGGAGCTGCCGCCCGGCACCTACACGCTCACGGCCGAGAAGGCCGGCTTCAAGAAGACGACCGTCGAGAACCTCGTCGTCAACGCCGAGCAGGTGCAGGGCACGGACGTCGTGCTCACCACCGGCGAGGTCTCCGAGACGGTCACGGTCACGGACTCGGCCGCGCCCGCCCTCGAGACCGAGAACGCGGACTTGAACAAGGCCATCTCGACGACCGAGGTCAGACAGCTGCCGCAGTTCGGCCGCGACCCGTACGAGCTGGCGCGCCTGACGCCGGGCGTCTTCGGCGACGCGGCCCGCGGCGGCACGGGCGGCGCGGTCAACCTGCCGAACACGGCCGGGCCGGGCGGTTCGAGCCGCTCCATCTTCCAGACCGAGAACGTGCCGCAAATCTCCGCCAACGGCCAGCGCATCACCTCTAACAACTTCCAGATCGACGGCACGAGCGTCAACAGCCTTACCAACGGCGGCGCGGCGGTCATCACGCCCAACCAGGAGTCGGTCAAAGAGGTGCGCGTCATCGCCAACGTCTACTCGGCGGAGTACGGGCGCAACAGCGGCGCGCAGGTGCTCACGGTCTCGCAGAACGGCACGAACGAATTTCACGGGAGCCTCTTCCTCAAGAACAACAGCCCGGGCCTCAACGCCTATAACAAGTACGGCGGCCCGGGCCAGCGCCCCATCCGCGTCAACCAGCACGTCAATCAGTTCGGCGGCTCCATCGGCGGCCCCATCCCCGTCCCGCGCTTCGGCGAGGGGATGCCGCCGGCCTTCCGGCTCGGCAAGGACAAGGCCTTCTTCTTCTTCTCCTACGAGGGCCTGCGCAGCAGCAACGCCGACACGGTCAGCGCCTTCGTCGAGACGCCGGAGTTCCGCCAGCTCGTCATCTCGCAGCGGCCCAACTCCAACGCCGCCCGCATCCTCCGCGACCCGGGCGTCGCCCCGCGAATCATCTCCGTCGCCCCCACCACCTGCGCCGCCGCCGGCTTCAACGCGACGAACTGCGCGCAGGTCGGGAGCGGGCTGGACATCGGGCGGCTCGCCGGCGCGCAGGGGCAGTACCTGCCCTTCAGCGGCCTGAACGGCGGCGGACTCGACGGCGTCCCCGACATCCAGTTCGTCCAGCTCGCCGTGCCGACCCTGAGCCGCGGCAACCAGTTCAACCCGCGCCTCGACTTCAACCTCACGAGCCGCGACATCCTGACCTTCAGCTCCTACGTCTCGCGCTTCAGCGGAGTCGGCGGCGACGCCGCCGGCCGCAGCCGCCCGCAGGGCGACGTCGAGACCGCGCCGCAGAACCTCTTCGGGATGCTCACCTACACGCGCACGCTCTCCTCGTCGATGATCAACGAGGCGCGCTTCAACGCCACGCGCTTCGCCTTCGACGAAGTCGAGTCTTCGCGCGAGACGAACTTCGGCATCCCGCGCATCGAGATCGAGACCTACTCGTTCGACCGCATCCGCTGGGGCGCCCCGCGCTCCGAGACGACGCCCGGCGTCTTCGCCGAGAACACCTTCGAGTTCCGCGACACGCTCCGCTGGGTGCGCGGGAACATGGCCTGGAGTTTCGGCGGCGAGCACCGCTGGGAGCAGGACAACAACAACCTCTCGGGCGGCTCGCGCCCGCTCTACACCTTCGCCGGCCTCTTCAACTTCGCCAACGACGCGCCGCTCTTCTACTCGGTCAACGCCGACCCGCGCACGGGCGGGCTCGCGCAGTCACAGCGCCACTTCCGCTCGTCCACGACCGCGTTCTTCGGGCAGAACGACTGGAAGCTGCGCCCGAACCTGACGCTCAACCTCGGGCTGCGCTGGGAGTACTTCTCGCCCCTGAGCGAGAGGGACGGCCTGCTCAGTAACCTCGTCCTCGGCCCCAAGGGTCAGGAGTTGACGGCCGCGAGCCTCGTCGTCGTCGACCGCCTCTACCCGCCGGATCGCAACAACTTCGCCCCGCGCGTCGGCTTCGCCTACAGCCCCAACTACGGCAACAGCCTCGGCGGACTCTTCAACGAGAACCGCCTGGTCATCCGCGGCGGCTTCGGCATCGCCTACAACCGCATCCCGATTCTCGAATACTCCAACACGCGCGGCAACCAGCCCTTCTTCGCGCGCTACAACATCTGCTGCGGCACCTCGGCCGCGGACTTCAGCACGCCCTTCAACGGCGGCGAGATTCTCTACTCGCTCGGCGCGAGCACCTCGCCCTTCAGCTACCCGACGAACCCCGCGCTGCGGATGACCTTCAACTCGCGCGGCATCCCGACCAACCTGCCGCCCGGCTCCGAGGTCGAGGTCTGGGGCGCGACGCCCGAGGTGCCGACGCCCTACGTCTACACCTACTCGCTCGAAACTCAGTACAGCCTGCCCGCGAAGCTGACGGCCGAAGTCGGCTACCAGGGCAGCGCCTCGCGCAAGCTCGTGCGCCTCGTCAACGAGCGCTTCCTCTTCACAGACCCGGGCGTCTTCTCGAACGTCCTCTTCCCGACGCCGGACACCACCGCCAGCTACAACGCCCTCATCGCGCGCCTGACGCGGCGTTTCTCCGGCGGCGTCTCGTTCGACGCCAACTACCGCTGGTCGAAGAGCATCGACATCGTCTCGTACGACGGCCCGACGGCGAACACGAACCCGACCTACCCGCTCGACGTGCGGCAGGAGCGCGGCCCCTCGGACTTCGACGTGCGCCACAACTTCGTGGCCTCGGGCGTCTGGGAGCTTCCCTTCTTCCGCGGGGGGCATACGGCCGCGTCGGCGCTCCTCGGCGGCTGGCAGCTGAGCGGCATCCTGACCGCGCACACGGGCTTCCCGTGGACTCCGGTCGTCGGCCAGTGCATCAGCACGCGCGGCCCCTCGCTCTGTCCCGTGCGGCCCGTCTCGTACCGCGGCGGCGCGGGCACGGACAGCTCCAACGACGCGTTCATCGACGGCACCAACTTCCCCGGCGGCGGCGCGGCCTTCTTCAACACGAGCGCGCCCACGGGCTTCCAGCTTCCGGGCATCGGCCGCAACTCCTTCAGGGGGCCGCGCTACTTCGACGTCGACATGAGCGTCGCGAAGCGCTTCGGCTTCCCGAAGGCGCTCGGCGAGCGCACGTTCCTCGAAGTGAAGGCGAACTTCTTCAACGTCTTCAACATCCTCAACCTGCAACCCTTCAACTTCAACAGCCCCAGCACGCAGGTCACCAACACGCTCTTCGGCCGCGCCGAGCGCGGGCTCGCGGGCCGCGTCGTCGAGCTGCAAGGGAGGATCAACTTCTAGGGGTGCTGGGTGTTGGGTGCTGGGTGCTGGGTGTTAGGTGTTGGGTAGGAACTGCTGTTTTCACCCAGCACCCAGCACCCAGCACCCAACACCCCTCCTATCTCTCACGGCCCGGGCGGCGAGGGTAGAGCGTCCTCGACCTGCTCCTCTCCCATCCCCGAACGACGCGCCTTCCGCTCCTCGTCGAGCTTCTTGAAGAGCGACAGTTCGCGCGCCGCCTCCTCCTTGCGCCCGAGCCGCGTGAGGGCGAGGAACATCTGGTAGTGTGTGCCCGCGTCCGACTCGCGTATGCGCGCCGCGCCCCGCAGCACTTCGAGCGCCTCCTCGTAGCGCCGGCCCCGGACGAGCAGACGGCCGAGGTTGTAGTTGGCGTAGAAGTGTCGCGCGTCCGCCCTGACGGCCTGGCGCAGAAGACTCTCGGCCTCCGCGTCGTGCCCGCGTTCGCCCACGACGAAGCCGAGCTGCGCGAGCGCGTCGGCGCTCTCAGGCTTGAGTTGCAGCGCGCGGCGCAGCGCGGCCTCCGCCGCCCCGTAGTCCCCGAGGCCCCGCGCCGCGATCCCGACGAAGTAGTGCGCCTCGGCCGTGTCGGGGAAGCGCGCGGCCGCCTCTTTAAAAACTTCGAGCGCGCGGTCGAAGCGCGAGAGCAGCATCAGCACGCCGCCCAGGCGCACGCGGTAGACGAGGCGCGCGGGGTCTTCGGCCGCAGCGCGCTCGTAGAACTCGGCCGCGCCCTCGTAGCGGCGCTGCCGGCGCAGCTCCTCCGCCAGGGCGAAGTGCACCTCCGGAAAATTCTCGCGCAGCGCGAGCGCGCGCTGCCAGAACTCGGCCGCCTCCTCCGCGCGGCCGCGCGCGGCGCTGATGAGGCCGAGCCGGTAGTAAGCCTCCGGCGCGTTCTGCGCGATGGCCGCGGGGCTGGAGAGCAGCGCCGCGGCCTCCTCGTAACGCTTCAGCTCGAAGAGCGCGAGGCCGAGGTTGAAGGTCGCCTGCGGGTGCCCGGGCCTGGCGCGCAGCACGGCCTCGAACTCCGCCGCGGCCTCGGCCGGCCGCCCCTCGCGCGCGAGCAGCACGCCCAGGTTCGCGCGCGGCGCCAACGCCTCCGGCCGAAGCTTGAGCGCCGCGCGGTACTCGACTTCGGCCTCGCGCGCGCGACCGCGCTGGTCGAGGATGACTCCCAACAGCGCGTGCGCGTCCGCGTTCGACGGCACGGCCGCCACCACGCGCCGCACCAAAGGCTCCGCCTCCACGAACTTCCCCTCGCGCAGAAGCTCCAGCGCCCGCGCCAGCAGCGCCGACACATCCTCAGCCCCACGCGCCGCCGCCCCGCGCGCCCCCTTCTGCGCGGAACGTGCCTCGACTCCCGACGCGCACAGCACGAGCACGACGGCGATACAGAATTTCAAACTTGAAATTTCAAATCTCAAATCCTACAACCCTCTGTGCAATCCCGTGTCCTCTATGCCTCTGTGGTCAACTCAACTTACGCCGCCCTCAAGCGCCGAAGTTATATTATAGTTACCACGACGACGAACGTTATGCCTCTTCCGCTGCGACGCGCTCTCATTCCGCTTCTGCTCGCCGCGCTCTGCGCGCAGGCGGCGCCGCGCGTGCCTTCGAAGAAGAGTGGCTACGCGCTGACGCGCGCGGACGTTGCCCTCCTCGAAGACCTCTCGCGCAGGGCTTTCCGGTACTTCCTCGAACAGGCCGACCCGCAGACGGGACTCGTGCGCGACCGCGCGAGAACCGACGGCTCGCCCATCGCCAGCGAGACCGGCCGGGACGTGGCGAGCATCGCGGCGACCGGCTTCGGCCTCACGGCGCTCTGCGCCGGGGCGGAGCGCGGCTGGCTCGCGCGCGGCGAGGCGCGCGAGCGCGCGCGCACGACCCTCCGCTTCTTCGCCGAACGCGCGTACCACAACCACGGCTGGTTCTACCACTGGATGAACCTGCGCACGGGCGAGCGGGCCTGGCGGAGCGAGGTCTCTTCCATCGACACGGCGCTGCTGCTCGGCGGCGTGCTCACCGCGCGCCAGTGCTTCCGCGAAGACCCGTCGGTCGTGCGCCTCGCCACGCTCATCTACGAGCGCGTCGATTTTCAGTGGATGCTCGACGGCCACCCGGTCTTTCTCTCACACGGCTGGCATCCCGAAACCGGCTTCATCCCGCACCGCTGGCGCGACTACAGCGAGCAGTTGATGTTGATCCTGCTCGCGGTCGGCTCGCCCACGCACCCCATCACGCCGGCCGCCTGGCGCGCCTTCGAGCGGAAGTGGATTACCTACGCGGGCTACCACTACCTCAACGCACACCCGCCGCTCTTCATCCACCAGTACTCCCCCGCCTGGGTCGACTTCCGCGGAAGGCAGGAGGGCTGGTACCCCTTCGTCAACTACTTCGAGAACTCGGCGAAGGCGACGCGCGCGCACCGTCAGTTCTGCATCGACCTGTCGAAGGAGTTCGCCGCCTACGGGCCGGACGTGTGGGGCATCTCGGCCTCCGATTCGGAGCGCGGCTACCTCGCCTGGGGCGGGCCGCCGCGCGACCCGGCGGTGGACGGGACGGTCGTGCCTTACGCCGCGGCCGGCTCGCTCGCCTTCACGCCGGACATCTCGCTCGCGGCACTGCGCGCTTTGAAGGAGAAGTACGGCGAGAAGACCTACGGCCGCTACGGCTTCGCCGACGCCTTCAACCCGAACACGGGCTGGGTGGACACGGACGTCATCGGCATCGACCAGGGCATCACGCTCCTCGCCGCCGAGAACTTAAGGGACGGCCTCGTCTGGCGCCACTTCATGAAGAACCGCGAGATCACGCGCGCCCTCGACCTCGTCGGCCTCAAAAGAGGGGTGCCGGGTGCTGGGTTCTAGGTGCTGGGGAAGACAAGCTGCTTTTACCCAGCACCTAAAACCCAGCACCCAGCACCCAGCAATTCATCTCTGCCTTCTAAAGATTCGATAGCCCCGTCTGAGCAACCGGAGCCACCCGCCTTACATCCAAGTCCCTCCCCGACCCCCGGCTTCCGCGGATTCCCGGCCTCACACGCCGGGGCTGCCTGTCGGGGCGGCCTTAAGAAGTTTTACTGAAACAACTCTCATCATTCACAGGAAGAATCTCATGCGCCCCCTCGCCTACATTTGCCTGATCCTCTGCGCCGCGCTCTGCCTGGCCGGCGCCGGCACCGCGCGCGCCCAGTCGGCCGCGCGCGGCCGAATCGCCTACACCTCGCCCGCGGCGGGCGGCCTCGACCTCTTCGTCTACGACCTGGACACAGGCGCACGAACGAACGTGACGCAGGGACGCCTCGCGGGCGTCTCCACGGCTTCGTGGTCGCCCGACGGCACGCGCTTCGTCGTCTCGGCCGACCGCGGCAGCAACCTCTACGTCGTCAACTCGGACGGCGCGGGGCTGCGCGCTCTGACGCAGAACACGGGCTTCGCCATCACGCAGACGCCCACGTGGTCGCCCGACGGCTCGCAGATAGCCTTCGTCTGCGACGCGGTGGCGAACTACGACATCTGCCTCGTCAACGCCGACGGCAGCAACCGGCGGCGTCTGACCAACACCGCCTCCGTCTACCGCGACCTTGCCTGGTCGCCCGACGGCAAGTCAATCGCCTACGCCGGCGGCGCCGACTTCTTCAACACCAAGATTTTCGTGATGAACGCCGACGGCACGCTGCCGCGGCAGCTCAGCACCGGCGACGGCACCGACCTCGCGCCCGCCTGGTCGCCCGACGGGAGGGCGATAGCCTATGAGAAAACCCTCCAGGCCAGCCCCACGCAAATCTTCGCCATGAACGCCGATGGCAGCCGCCAGTTGGGGCTGACGAACGACTTCTACCTCAACCACCACCCGAGCTGGTCACCCGACGGCAAAGCAATCGCCTACTCAAGCGACCGCGGCGGCAGCGGCAGTTCCGCCATTTACCTGATGAACCCTGACGGGAGCGGACAGACGCGCGCCACCAACGGCACGGCCTTCGAGACCGCGCCCGCATGGCGGCCCGACCCGACGCTCGCGCTGCCCGACCCGACGCCGACTCCGACGCCCGTCTACAGCATCTCGGGGCGCGTCACCGACTCGAACGGCGCGCCCGTGTCGGGCGTCACCATCTTCTTCGACCTGAACCGGCAGGGCGCCCTCGAGACGCGCATCGCGCAGACCGACGCGGCGGGGAACTACACCTCGGGCGAGCTGGGCTGCCGCAACAGCGTGAAGGTGACGCCGGGGAAGGTCGGGCTCAGCTTCACGCCGGAGGCGCGCAGCTTCGTCAGCACGAGCTGCCTGGGCGGCGCGGCCACCGCGGACTTCGTCGCGGGCTCCAACTCGGCGCCGCGCTACTCCATCTCCGGGCGCGTCATGGACAACCGCGGCACCGTCATCCCCGACGCGACCGTCACGCTCACCGGCACCGTCTCGGGCACGACGACGACCGACGCCGCCGGCCGCTACTCCTTCGCGGGGCTGCCCGCGGGCGGCAGCTACGCGCTCTCGCCGTCGAAGCCGGGGCAGTTCATCAGGTTCGCCTCGACCGTGGGCGCCCTGAGCGCCGACCAGACGCTCGACCTCAGGCTGCTCCCTTACGTCAGCGTCTTCGCGCGCGTCACGGACGCGGCCGGCAACGCGCTGGCGGGCGTCGCCGTGCGGCCCGAGGGCGCCTTCGGCGGGCCGCTGACCAACTCGAACGGCACCGTCAACTTCAGCCTCACCTACCCCTACGGCGGCGAGGCCAACATCAAGCTGGTCGTCTCGAAGTACGGCTACGTCCTCGACCCGGCGCAGGTTAGCTTCAGCACGGCGGCCGGCAACCAGACGCTCAGCTTCACCGCCGCGCTCGCCAGCCCGATTTACGACACGCAGTTCTTCGTCCGGCAGCACTACGCCGACTTCCTCAGCCGCGAGCCGGACGCGTCGGGCCTCGACTTCTGGGCGCAGGGCATCGACACCTGCGGTGGGAACGACGGCTGCCGCGAGGTCAAGCGCATCGACGCCAGCGCGGCCTTCTTCCTCTCCATCGAGTTCCAGCGGACGGGCTTCCTCGCCTACCGCGCGCACCGCGCGGCCTACGGCGACCTGCCGGGCAAGCCTGTGCCCCTAACCTTCGCGGAGTTCCTGGCCGACACGCGGCAGCTCGGCGAGGGCGTGGTCGTCGGCCCGACCGACTGGCAGGCGCGGCTCACCGCGAACCAGACCGCCTACTTCCAGAGCTTCGTCTCCACCGAGCGCTTCCTCGCGAAGTACCCGGCGGGGCTCAACGAGGACACCTACACCAACGCGCTCTACACGACGGCCGGGGTCAGCGTCACGGACGAAGACCTCGAGGCTTCGCGTCAGGCGTTCAGGTCTATGGGCGCGACGGCGGCGCGCGCCTTCGTCCTCCAGCGGCTCGCCGAGAAGGAGTCTCTCCAGCGCCGCGAGACGAACCGCGCCTTCGTGCTGATGCAGTACTTCGGCTATCTGAGGAGGAACCCGGACGACGTCGGCTTCGACGGGAAGCCCGACCCGAACTTCGTCGGCTACAACTTCTGGCTCTCGAAGCTCGAAGAGTTCGGCGGCGACTACCGCCGGGCCGAGATGGTCAAGGCGTTCCTCGACTCCGTCGAATACCGCGGCCGCTTCAAGCAGCCCTAAGAGGGATTTAACCGCAGGGACGCAGAGACGCGGCTCGTCGAGTCATGACTCGACGAGCCGCGTCTCTGCGTCCCTGTGGTTACTTCTGCCTTACAAAGATGCGGTAGCCCCACGCGTCGAGCGAGAGGGCGGGCAGGGTGACGGGGCGGACGCGTTTGTTGTCGGCGGTGTCGGGCGTGATGTCTGTGAAGGCCGCGCCCGCGGGCGCTTCGAGCGTGCCTTCGAAGGGGCGGTTCGAGAAGTTGATGGCGACGAGTATCTCTTCCCTGTCGTCGCGGCGCGCGAAGGTGACGACGCGCGACTCGTCGGAGTTGCGCAGCCACGCGAGGCCGCCGCGCGTGAAGGCCGTGTGGCTCTTGCGCAGCGCGATCATCTGCCGGTAGAAGCGCGGGAACTCGGGCCGACGCTTCTCGATGGGCCAGAAGACGGGGAGCCGATAGAAGAGCGCCGGGTCGCCCGACTCGGTCGTGTCGCCCACCTCCATGCCGTTGTAGAGCATCGGCACGCCGTCGAGCGTGAACATCAGCGCCGACGCCGCGAGCGCCCCGCCCTCGCCGAAGCGCGCGACGGCCCGCCGCTCGTCGTGGTTGTCCGAGAAGCGCATCCGCAAAGCCCCGCTCGGGTACTTGGCCGCATCCGCCTCCCACGTCTCACGGAGCGCGCCCGCGGGCTTGCGCCCGAACATCACGTCGTTCAGTGTCCCGTGCAGAGGCCAGGAGTAGTCGAGGTCGAAGGCGCGCACGAGCAGCTCGGGCTTGTCCGACTCGGCGAGCATGACGATGTCGGGCTTGACCTTGTCGAGTTCGGCGCGCGCCTGCTCCCAGAAGTCGGTCGGAACCTCCCCCGCCACGTCGCAGCGGAAGCCGTCCATGTCGTACTCGCGCAGCCAGAACTTGAGCATGTCGATCATGTATCGCCGCAGGGCGGGGTTGTCGTAGTTCAGCTCGGCCACGTCCGACCAGTCGTGCGGGTAGGTGATCTTGCCGCTCGCGTCGCGGACGTAGAACTCGGGCGTCTTCATCATCACGCTGTCCCAGGAGGTGTGGTTGGCGACGATGTCGATGATGACCTTCAGCCCGCGCCGGTGCGCCTCCGAGACGAGCCGCTTCAGGTCGGCGGGCGTCCCGTAGTCCGGGTTGACGGCGTAGTAGTCGCGCACGGCGTAAGGGCTGCCGACCGGCCCCTTCTTCTTCTCCTGCCCGATGGGGTGAACGGGCATCAGCCAGAGGACGTTGGCGCCCAGCTCCTTCAGCCGGTCGAGCTGCGCCGTCACGCCCGCGAAGTTGCCGGCGTCGGAGAACTGCCGCGGGTAGATTTCGTAGATGACGCCGCCCCGCACCCACTCGGGCGCGGTCGCGCGGGCGCGCTCCTTCGCCACGGCCGGCCCCTGCCGCGCCTGCGCGGGCGCGAACACCGACAAGACGACGAAGAGCGCCGCGACGAAGGCGCGCGCGTTAACCTGCCTCAGTTTGTTTCTCATAAGCTGAGTCAACTCTGAAGACTGAACACCGAAGACTGAACTCACCTGAGTTTCGTGACGACGATCTTGACGCGCTCGGTCGGGGCGGCGAGCGTCAGGCGCACCGGCTCGGAGCGCTCCATCGGCCCGTCGCGCTGCCAGTCGCCCGCGAACTGCCGGCCGCTCCCGGCGCGGATGAGGAGCGTCTGGCCCTGGTAGCCCTTGATGCGGAAGCGCCCCCGCTCGTCCGACTCGATCCCGTTGTCGATGCCCGGGTCGTGGTAGGTCATGTCCCTGAAGCCGACGCCCGGCTTCGCGACGGGGGTGCCGTCCTCCCAGACAACGACGCCCTCGACGACGCTCTCGGCGCGGCGCTGCGGGAGCAGGATGTCCCTGTCCTTGACGGCCTCGCCCGCGCCGAGACTGATGACCTCCGCCTGCTCGGCCTGCGCGACGCCCGGGTAGTACGTGCGCGGGTAGGCCGCGGTCGGGTCGTCGGGCTGCGGGAAGCGCCGCAGGTTGACGGCGAGCAGGTAGCGGCCGGGCGGGACGCTCTTGAAGGCGTAGCGCCCCTCCTCGTCCGTGCGCACGAGGTTGGCGTTGAGACTCTCGGGGTCTGGGTCGTCGGCCCTGACGAGCGTGACGAGGACGCCCGCCGCCGCGCGCCCCTCCACGTCCGAGACCTTGCCGCCGACGCGGCCGTTGTCGGACACGCTGTAAAAGACGGAGGCGCAGCCGCGGTCGTTGACCGTCACCTCCTGTTCCGTCTTCCACGTCGTCAGCTCTTCGGGGAGCGACAGTTTGACCTTGTACGTACCCGGCTTGAGGCCCGACAGGCGGACGCGCCCCTCCGCGTCCGTCTTGACCTCACGGCTCTCGCCCGCGCCCTCGACGACGAGCCGCGCGCCCGCGAGCCCGCTGTACTGCCGCGGCTGGCCCGACTTCCAGTCCTGCGGCGGGCGCGCGACCGTGACGTCGAGCGTGACGCCGGGGCCGCGACCCGCGAGGCCGCGCAGGAATTCGAGGTCTTCGGACGCCTCCGAGACGGGCCGCGTGCGCGTGCAGATGCCGGTCGAGAGCGTCTTGCCGTCGCGCCCGGCGTAGGCGTAGACGAGATACGTCTCGCCCCTCCTGAAGCCGTAGCCGCAGTCGCCGCCGCCCTGCCCCGTCGAGATTTCGACCTCCGTGCCCGCGACACCCGAGAACGCCTGGACGACCGTGAGCCTGAAGACGCGCGGCGTCCAGTCGATCTCGCCGTCCGCGGCCGGCTTCGGCTGCCTGGTCCGGACGTCGGTCACGGTGCCGACGAAGACGGCCGCGGCCGAGCCGAACGCCTGGCAGGGCTGGCCCGGCCCCATGCAACTGCACGCGTGCGCCCGCCCCGCACAGAGCAGGACGAAGAGGGCCGTGCCGAGCAGGAGGACTACAGCGCGCACGACTCAGCCCCTCCCTTCGCCCTCGTCCACCAGTCCCGTGCTCGGCACGGGCTGCGCCGACATCTGCGTCGTCAGGGGCTCGCGCCTGTCGCCCCTCAGCACCGACCCGACCGGCGGGCGGTCGCCCTCGTCGCGCACGACCAGCACCGAGATCGCGGCGACGAGCAGGCTGACGCCGCCCAGCAGCACGACGCGCAGGGGGTCTGGGCCGATGACGTGCTTGATGAGGTACGGCGTGACGAAAGACATGACGACCTGCGGGATGACGATGAAGAGGTTGAAGACGCCCATGTAGACGCCCATGCGCGCGGGCGGCACCGCCGTCGAGAGGATCACGTACGGCATCGAGAGGATCGAGGCCCAGGCGATGCCGACGCCCGCCATCGAGGCCCAGAGCAGGTACCTGTCGCCGGGGCCGGCGAAGTAGGCCGAGAGCAGCCCGAGTCCGCCGCAGGCGAGCGCGATGATGTGGACGCCCTTGCGGCTCGCCTTGCGCGCGAGCCACGGGAGGCAGAAGGCGACGAGGAAGCAGACGACGTTGTAGACGGCGAAGCAGAGGCCGCCCCACTCCGTGCCCTCGCGGAAGCCGGGGTCGTCGGGCGTGGCCGCGCCGTAGACGTGGCGCGCGACGGCGAGGCCGAAGAACTGCCACATGCAGGGGAGCGCGAACCACGTGAAGAACTGGACGACCGCCAACTGCTTCATCGTCGCCGGCATCTCCCAGATCGAGGAGAAGATTTCGCGGAAGCCGCCGAGCACGCCCGCCTGCTCGCTCTTCATCCGGCGGAAGGCTTCCATGTCCTCGGGCGGGTACTCCTTGCTCGTCAGAACCGTCCAGAGCACGGCCAGCAGGAAGGCGAGGCTCCCGACCTTGAAGGCGTAGTCGGTCGAGAGCGGGATGCCGGAGGCCAACACGCCGGTCACGCCGAGCGCCGTCAGGATGAGCGGCAGGGCGTTGGCGAGCGTCTGGCCGATGCCGATGAAGAACGACTGCATGACGAAGCCGGTGGTGCGCTGCTCGACGGGCAGCTTGTCGGCGACGAAGGCGCGGAACGGCTCCATCGTGATGTTGATGCTGGCGTCGAGAACCCAGAGCAGCCCGGCCGCCATCCAGACCGTGCCCGAGTTCGGCATGACGAAGAGCGCGGCGCTGGCGATGATGGCCCCGGCGAGGAAGTAGGGGCGGCGCCGGCCGAGGCGGTTCCACGTCCGGTCGCTCATCGAGCCGATGATCGGCTGCACGAGCAGCCCCGTGATCGGCCCCGCCAGCCAGAGGTAGGAGAGGTTGCTCTCCTCCGCGCCGAGGTAGCGGTAGATGGGGCTCATGTTGGCGAGCTGCAACCCCCACCCGAACTGGATGCCGAGGAACCCGAAACTCATGTTCCAGATCTGCCAGAAGCTCAGGCGCGGTTTGTCGGCCATGCGTCTCTCCTCAGGTTTATCTCGCGTAGATGTTGATGTCCTCGAGCACGACTTCGCGGTCGAGTGAAAGGACGTACCTCAGGGTCTTCGCCATGTTCGAGACGTGGACGAAGCCGGGGCGCGGGGGCGCGTCCGGCGCGGTGTGCTCCACGTCCACGAGGCCGGGGCAGAGGTTGAAAACGCGGACGTTCGCGCCGGTCTTGCGCACGTGGTCGCGCACCGCTTCGGCGAAGCCGAGCAGGCCCCACTTCGAGGCGCAGTAGGAGGGCACGTCGGCGTAGCCGTGCTTGCCCGCCTGCGAGGAGACGTTGACGATGTCGCCGAACCCGTGCGCCGCCATCAGGGGGAGCGCCGCGCGCACCAGCCACATCGCGCCCTTCAGGTTGGTCTGGAGCACAGTCTCCCAGCCCTCTTCGGTAATCTCTTCGACCGTCTCCGGCACGGCCAGCCCCGAGTTGTTGATGAGAACATCCAGCGAGCCGAACTGCTCCACGCAGTGTCTGACCAAAGCCTCGCACTGCTCACGCACGCGCACGTCGAAGGCGTAAGTGTGGACGCGCTCGGCGCCCGCCGCGGCGTTCAGCTCGTCGGCCGCGCTCCGCAGCTTCGACTCGTCGCGCGAGGCGATGACGACCCGCGCGCCCGCGTCCGCCAGAGCGCCCGCGAAGGCGCGGCCGATGCCCGTCCCGCCGCCCGTGACGAGCGCGACCTGTTCGTCGAGAGGTTTGGTCTTCAAGTCCATCGACCTCACTTCAAGGCTCGGGGGGGCGGGGGCGCCCCCGCCGTGACGATGGCGAAGGAGCGCGGCGCCATCTTAATCTCCACGTCGTCGCCGGTGCCGCGCGTAAGTTCCCCGCCCGGAGAGTCCTGACTCGTCGCGTAGCTCCCGTTCGGGTCGAGGCCCGCGGCGCTCAGCTTGAACTTAATCGTCGCCGGCTTGGTGTCGTTGTTGAAGGCGACGAAGGTCGCCTGCCCGTCGAGGACGCGCGCGAAGACCGTCTGCTGCTCCTCGTCGTAGACGTGGACGAGCGTGCCGCGCCTGAGCGCCGGGAGGTTTCTGCGCAGCCTCGCCAACCACTTGACGTGCTCGAACACGTCATTCTCTGCCGCGGTGCGGCCCGCCTTCGTGAAGGCGTCGCGCGCATCATTCGCGAAGCCGCCGGGGAAGTCGCGGCGGTTGTCGGGGTCGCCGCCGCCGGGCATCGCGAGTTCGTCGCCGTAGTAGAGGAGCGGCGTCCCGCGCGTCGTCATCACGAAGACTTGCGCCAGCTTCAGGCCCTCGACCGTCGCGCCCTGCTCGTTCATGAAGCGCTGCATGTCGTGGACGCCGACGAAGGGGACGAGCAGCTCGGGGTGCGGGTAGAGGTAGTCGTGCGCGAGCACCTGCTGGAGCTTCCGCACCGACTCGCCCCTGGCGAAGACGTCGCGGATGGCGTAGTGGAGCGCGAAGTCGTAGACGGTGTCGATCCCCGTGTCTATCTGGTCGTGCCCGACCCTGCCCCTCTGAAAGTACGCGAGCAGCGCGGGGTCGCCGTCGAACAGCTCGCCGAGGATGTTCACGCCCGGGTACTCGGCGTGGATGGCGGCCGACCAGTCGCGCCAGAAGCGGCGCGGGACGTGCGGCAGCGTGTCCATCCGGACGGCGTCGAAGCCGTAGGTGCCGAGCCACCAGAGCGTGTTCTGGATGAGGTAGCGGCGCACCTCCTCGTCGTCCTGGTTGAGGTCGGGCAGGATGTCTATGAACCACCCTTCGAGGTTGCGCCGCCGCGTCTCCTCGGAGGCGTGCGGGTCCATTGTCGTCCACTTCTGCCAGTTGTTGGAGAGGTGGTTCTCGACCGTGCCGTAGAACCACGTCGGCGTCGGGCGGTCGTTCACCCACGGGTGGTAAGGACTCGTGTGGTTGGCGATCTGGTCTTGAATGACCTTGAGGCCGGCGGCGTGCGCCTTGTCCACCAGCTCTCTGAGTTTCTGGGGCGTGCCGTAGTGCTCCTCGACGCCGTAGAAGTCTATCGCGCCGTAGCCGTGGTACGCGGTCGTCGGGCGCTTGGGGCCGCCCTCCGTCTCGGGGTAAGTCTCCTTCTCGTCGGGCCGGTCGGTGTTGTCGTAGACGGGGTTGATCCAGAGGGCGGTGACGCCGAGTTCCTTCAGGTAAGGCAGGTGGTCGATGATGCCCTGGAAGTCGCCGCCGTGGTAGTAGCGCCCCTTCGAGCGGTCGTAGAGGCCGGGCGACTTCGCGGGGTTGTTGTTCGAAGGGTCTCCGTCCGCGAAGCGGTCGGGCATGATGAAGTAGATGACGTCGTCGGGCGTGAACCCCTGGAAGCGGCCCGCGCGCGGGAGCGGCTCGTTGATGCGGAAGCTCGCCTCCGCCGAACCCTTCGCCGTGGTCACACGCAGACGCCGGCCGCCGGGGAGCGCGTCCCTTTCGATGAAGACATCTACGAAAGCGTAAGTGCCCGCGCCGTTGACGCGCACGAGGCCCGTCCTGATTCCCTGCCCGACGGCCTCGATTCGCGCGCCGCCGAGGTTCCCGCCGCGCAGCATGACGCGCACGGGGTTGACGGAGTGGCCGGCCCACCAGTCCGGCGGCTCGACCTTCGAGACCGTCGGCGCGCCTTGCGCCGCGCAGACCGCGGAGGCCGAGAGGGTCAGGACGAACGCCGCGCAGAGGCGCGAAAGGTTTGGCTTGAGTCGTCTCATCGCTGCGTCACTTGGGGTAGATTTGGATGACCTTCCCGACGATGTTCGCCGTCGCGAGCGTCGGCCGCGCCCAGTACCGGCCGTCGAGGCTGTTCGTCCGGTTGTCGCCCAGCAGGAAGGCTTCACCCTGTGGAATCTTCACCGGGCCGAACGACTCCCTCTTATCGAGTGGGACGGTGGCGAAAGGCTCTTCGAGCGCGCGGCCGTCGATGAAAATCCGGCCGCCCCTTATCTCGACCGTCTCGCCGCCGAGCCCGACGACGCGCTGCACGTACTGGTCGTTCTCGTTCATGCCGCTCATCAACTCGGAGAAGTGAGCCGGCGACAGCTTGAAGGTGACGATGTCGAAACGCTCCACGGGGTGCTGGCGGTAGAAGCCCACCTCGACCATCGCCCTGTCGCCCGGCTTGAGGGCCGGGGACATGCCCTCGGACGGCACCCGGATCATCTGATACGGGACGGCGCGCTGCACCACCCAACGCGCCGCCTCACACCCGCCGAGCGTCAGGAGCAGCGGCAGCATGAGGGACAGCTTGAGGGCGCGGCTCTTCATCCCCAGGTCTGCTTGAACTCGTAGCTCTCGGCCGTGTGCTCCGGGCGCCGCTCGGGCGTGACGGCCGGGTAGCGCCCGTAGAGTTCCGCCAGCCGCCGCAGGCGCGCGCTCAACCCCTCGTCGAGGTCGCCCGCGCGGAAGCGCCAGGACCAGTTGCCCGACATCGTGGCGGGCGTGTTCATGCGCGCCTCGGAGCCGAGGCCGAGCACGTCCTGCAGGGGCACGAGCGCCGTGTCGCCGGCCGAGGCGTAGAGGGCGCGGATGAAGTCCCAGTTGATCTCGGAGCCGTCCGCCGCGAGGTAGTCGAGGCAGTACTGCCGCTCGCGCTCGATCTTCTCGGCGCTGCGGACTGAAGACCCGCCCGGCTGGCTCTGGAACCAGCCGACCGCCGTGTCGTTGTCGTGCGTCCCCGTGTAGACGGCCGTGTTGCGGACGTAGTTGTGCGGCAGGTCTTTGTTGGTCGAGTCGGTCGAGAAGCCGAACTGGAGGATGCGCATGCCGGGGAAGCCGAACTCGTCGCGCAGCTCGATGACATCCGGCGTGATGAAGCCGAGGTCTTCGGCGATGATGGGCAGCTCGCCCAGCTCCGCGCGGATGGCCGTGAAGAGTTCGCGGCCCGGCGCCATCACCCAGCGCCCGCGCTCGGCCGTCGGGTCTCCGCCCGGCACCTCCCAGTAGGCGGCGAAGCCCCGGAAGTGGTCGATGCGAATCACGTCCACGAGCGAGAGCGTCGCGCGCACGCGGTCGATCCACCAGCGGAAGCCGTCCCCGCGCATCCTGTCCCAATCGTAAAGAGGGTTGCCCCAGAGCTGACCCGTCTTGCTGAAGTAGTCGGGCGGGACGCCCGCGACGACCGAGGGCCTGCCGTCCTCCCCGAGCTTGAAGAGGTCTGGGTGCGCCCACACGTCGGCCGAGTCCTGCGCGACGAAGATGGGGATGTCGCCGACGATCTGTATGTTCTGGCCCTTGCAGTATTCGCGCAGACGCGTCCACTGGTCGAAGAAGAGGAACTGCTTGAACTTCACCTCCTCTATCTGTGCGGCGAGCACTCGGCGCGCTTCGTCTAAAGCCGCCGGGTCGCGGCGGACGAGGGGCGCGTCCCAGTCCGTCCACGAAGCCTCGCCGTGCTCGCGCTTGAGCGAGCGGTAGAGGGCGTAGTCGTCGAGCCAGTTGGCGGCCGCCCGCTTGAACTCCCCGAAGGCGGCGGCCGTGACGGCCGGCTCGGTGCGCTTGAAGTTCTCGAAGGCCTCCTTGAGCAGGGCCTCCTTGTGCGGGAACGCCTCGCCGTACTCGACGCGGTCTTCAGGCAGCGCGGGCAGACCTTCGAGAGCGCCGGGCGCGAGCAGGCCCTGTTCGACGAGCAGCTCGGGGCTGACGAGCAGCGTGTTGCCGGCGAAGGCGGAGAAGCACTGGTACGGCGAGTTGCCGTAGCCCGTCGGGCCGAGCGGCAGGACTTGCCAGAGACTCTGGCCGGAGGCAGCGAGGAAGTCCACGAAGCGGTAGGCCTCGTGCCCGAGGTCGCCGACGCCGTGGCGGCCCGGAAGGCTGGTCGGGTGCAGAAGGATGCCGCAGGCTCTTGGGAAGCTCACCTTTACCTCGCGCGTATTTGGGTTACCTGAAAGCTACAACAAATGCCCGGCGACGGCAACGGGAAAAAGGCGGAAGCCCGACCGTAAGGGAGGGCGTCTGTTTTCCGCCAAGGCACAAGCCGAGTAAGACGTACGCCCTCCCTTACGGTCGGGCTTCCGCCTGGTTGAGTTTGTAGAAGACGGCCGACTTCGCCGGCACGTTCAGCTTCAAAACGCCCGCCGTGACTGCCGGGCTATCTTTAACCCCGAGGAGCGGCGAGAGACGCGCGCCGTCGCGCAGGCCGAGGTAAGCGGCCGGGACGCTCAACTCCTTCGGCGCGGCCGAGCGGTTGAGGGCGACGACGACCGTCTCCGACGCGTCGCGGCGCGCGTAGGCGTAGGCGTCTTCGTCGAAGTGCAGGTCGAGCATCGCGCCGCGGCGCAGCGCCGTGTGCTCGCGGCGCAGGCGCAGGAGGTCGCGCGTCCACTCGTACATGCGCTGCTCCGTGGGCGTGCGCGCCCCTCTGGTGAAAGCGTCGCGCGCATCATTGGGGAAGCCGCCGGGGAAGTCGCGTCGGTTGTCGGGGTCGTCGCCGCCCTCCAGAGCTATCTCCTCGCCCGCGTAAACTTGCGGCGTGCCGCGGATGGTCAGCGTGTAGGCGAGGTGCAGCATCGCGCCTTCGAGCGTCGCGCCGGGCAGGGACATGAAGCGGGGCGTGTCGTGGTTGTTCGCCATCGTCACGAGCCGCGAAGCGTCCGGGTAGAGCGAGTCGGAGCGCAGGACGTTGCGAAGGTCTGAGGCGGGCCGCTTGCCCGTGAAGACGCCCCGCGAAACGTCCCACGCGGGGAAGTCGAAGACGGCGTCGAGGTTCGTGTCAACCCCGTCCCAACCCTTCCGCCCGCCGACGAAGTAGCTGGTGTGGACGGGGTCTTCGCTCCAGACCTCGCCGACCATCCACATCGAAGGGTACTGCCGGTCGAGCGCGGCGTTGAGGTCGCGCAGGAAGGGGCGCGGCATGTACTGCGCCGTGTCCTGGCGGATGCCGTCGATGCCGGTCACGCCGACCCACCAGAGCGAGTTCTGTATCTCGTAGCGCGCGACCTCTGGCTGCTCCTGGTTCATGTCGGGCAGGTCGTCCGAGAACCAGCCGTCGAGCGTCTTGCGCCGCTCGGCCTCGGGCGCGTGCGGCGAGAGCAGCATGTCGCCGCGGAAGGGGTTGTGCACGTGTTTGTCGAGCGTGCCGTGGAACCAGTCGGGGAGCGGCGGGTCTTTCACCCACGGGTGCTGCGAGCCGACGTGGTTGGCGACCTGGTCTTGTATGACCTTGAGGCCGAGCGCGTGCGCCTTCTCGACCAGCTCGCGCAAGGTCTCCATTGTGCCGAAGCGGTCTTCGACCGCGTAGTAATCGACGGCGTGGTAGCCGTGGTAGTACGTGTTCGGGCACCAGGGCTTGTCGCAGCGGTTGACGCCATTCCAGTTGTCGTACCACGGCGTCATCCAGACGGCCGTCACGCCCAGCTCTTTCAGATAAGGAAGTCTGTCGATGACGCCGCGCAGGTCGCCGCCGTGCCACGCGCGCGCGTTAGCGCGGTCGTTGGCCTCGGGCGGCGAGTCTTTGGGCGCGTCGTTCGAAGGGTCTCCGTCCGCGAAGCGGTCGGGCATGATGAGGTAGATACAGTCGTCGTTCGTGATCCCTTTGAAGTGTGTCGCGGGGTCGAGCGGCGCGTTGACGCGGAAGTTGAAGGTCGTGTGGTTGGCATCCGCGCTCATGCCGCCAGACACCCGGAACGTGTAATCGCCGGGGCGCGTGGCGGGGTCGATGTGGATATCGACAAAGAGGTAAGTGCCCGTCTCGTTCGAGCGCTCGCCCGAGGCCCTGAACTTCCCACCGGGCGGCGGCGACACCTGCGCACCCCTGAGGTTGTTCCCGCGGATGAGCAGTCGCACGGGGTTGATGGTGTGGCCGGCCCACCACGAAGGGGGCTCCACCTTGTCCACACGGAAGGGGGCGTCCTGCGCGCGCGCGAACGCGGCCGCCGTGAGCAGCAGCGCGAACGCGGCGAGCGAGAGAGAGAGAGCCTTCTGCACCTTCGTTCTCATCAGACTCAAGTCCGCGGGGATAGCGGTTTCGCCTTAACGTTTAAGCGTGCGCACGTAGGCGACCGCCGCGGCGATGTCCTGCCGCGAGAGCTTCTTCTTGAAGGCCGGCATCTGGCCGCGGCCGTTCGAGACCGAGGCGATCATGCGCGCCGTGCTGCGCTGGCGCTGCCACGCCGGGTCGGTCATGTCGGGCGGCTCGACGATCTCGGCCAGGCGCGTGTGGCCCGCGCCGTCCGCGCCGTGGCAGCGGACGCAGCTGGACGTGTAGACCTCGCGCCCGCGCGCGACCTGCGACTGCGCTCCGCCCTTCTTCTGGGCCGCCGCCGAGTAGCCCGAGACCGCCGCCGTCGCGCCCAACAAACAGGCGACCGCCAAAGACATAAATACTTTCATGCTCTTCATGCGAGGAATCTTAAACTCCCTAAATCTGTTTCGACGAATCAGGGGGCCGGCGGCCTCGCCGTGTTGCCCTGCGCGGGCAGCGCGACCGAAGGCTCTGGGAGCGGCTGCTCTTCGGGCGGGCGCGGCGTCGCGCCCTCGGCGGTCGCGTCCTGCCCGGCCTTGCGCGCGCCTTCGAGACGCTGGAAGAGGGCCAGCTCGTCCTTCGCCTCCGAACTCTTCTTCAGGCGCGAGAGCGCAAGGAAGAGCTGGTAGTGCACGCCCGGGTCTTTCGCGTTGAGCGCCTCCGCGTCGCGCAGGACGGGCACGGCCTCCTCGTAGCGCTTCACGCGCACGAGCAGCCGGCCGAGGTCGTAGCGCGGCGGGTAGAGCTTCGCGTCGAGCGCGATGGCGCGTTTGAGCAACTGCTCCGCCTCGGCGTCCGCGCCGCGCTGGATGGCGATGTAGCCGAGGTTGGCGTACACGTCCGCGCTGTCGGGCTGCAGGGCGAGCGAGCGACGGAAGGCGGCCTCGGCGTCGTCGTAGCGCCCCTGCCCGCGCGCCGCGTAGCCGACGAGGAACTGCACCTGCGGCACGTCGGGGAAGCGGCGCGCGGCCTCCTCGTAGACGGCGCGCGCCTGCTCGTAGCTCTGCCGGCGGAAGTGCACCGCGCCGAGCCTTACGTAGTAGACGAGCTTCGAAGGGTCTTGTTGGACGGCGCGCTCGTAGAAGGGGACGGCGCCGGCCGCGCGCCCGACCTTCGAAAGCTCCTCGCCGATCATGAAGTTCGCCTCCGGGTACTCGGGGCGGACTGCGAGCGCCTTCTGCCAGTAACCGAGCGCCGCCTCGCTCTGCCCGCGCGCCGAGGCGACGAGGCCGAGGCGGTAGAGCGGCTCCGCCTCGCCGGGGCGAAGTGCGGCGGCGGCTTCGAGCGCGCGCGCGGCGGCGTCGTAGCGGTCGAGGTTGTAGCGCGCGATGCCTAAGTTATAGAGCACCTCGTACGTGTTCGGCCGCAGCGCGTCGGTGCGCTCGAAGAGGCGTGCCGCGTGCTCGTACGCGCCGCCTTGCGCGAGCGCGAGTCCGAGCGTGAAGAGTGCGCGCGGGTCTTCGCCCGCGCCGCGCTCGACCACGTCGATGAGCTTCGAGGCCTCTTCGGCGCGCCCCGCGCCGAGGTACGCGCGCGCGAGCATGAGCAGGAGCGAAGGGTCTACGCGCGTGTCGGCCGGCGGCTCGCCCGCGCGCACGCCCGCGGCGCGTTCGAGCAACGGGACGGCGCGGTCGTAGTCGCCGCGCCCGGCGTAGATGGCCCCGAGGTTGTAGACCGACTGCGAGTGGTCGGGCGCGAAGCGCAGCACCGTCTCGAAGGCCTCGACGGCCTGGTCGAGCCTGCCCGTGCGCGCGAGCAGGACGCCGAGGTTGGCCTGCGCGGGGACGCTCTTCGGGTCGAGGCGGATGGCCTCGCGGTACTCGCGCTCGGCCTCCGCGGCCCGGCCGCGCTGGTCGAGGATTACGCCGAGCAGCGTGCGCGCCTGCGCGTCGCGCGGCGATGCGGTGACGACCTGACGCGCGCGGGCCTCGGCCTCTTCGAGCCTGCCCGCCTGCAAGAGCGCCGCGGCCTCGCCGAGCGCCGCGGCGTTGTCCGCGGCGGGCTTCACGCTCGCGGGGCGCGGCGGCGGCTGCCGCGCGGGGCGCGCGGCCTTCTGCGCCGCGGCGGTCGCGCAGAGGCACGCGGCCGCCGCGCAGAGGGCCGCGGCCCGCGCGCCGAGTCCCGCCGAAGAGTTCCCTTCCCGAAAAGTCATCCGAAAAAAAGGCGGGCCTTTAGTGCGCTTCCATCGCGCGCTTGAACTTCTCCTCGTCGCCGGGCGTGACTTCGACCAGCTTGCGGGCGAGGGTCTTGGCGGCGAGTTGGCCGTTGCCCGCGACACGCTCCGAGACGAAGCCGACGCGGACGCGGTAGCCCCCGGCCCCGGCGTCGTCGCGCCACCAGAAGCGTTCGAGCTTACGGTCGCTCGTGTAGCCTATCTGGTAGCGGCTGTCGTAAGCCTTGCCCATGACGAGTTGCCCGACGGCGGTGTCGCTCGTCCCGGCGCCCCCCATCGAGCCCGTCGGGGCGAGGCGCAGGTCTTCGTAGGACGGCGGCGCCGCGTAGGTGAGGACGACCTCCTTCACCCACTTCCCTTCGGCGAAGACTATCTGCAACTCGCCCTGCGGGAGCTTCCTGTAGAGGACGCGCACGTCCTTGCCTTCGTTGCGCTTCGCGTCGGGCCGCTCCTCGCCCGGCTTGCGCTTCGCGTTGACGAAGACGGCCTGGAGCGCCGTCGGGATGTCCATGCCGACGCGCACGCCGAGTATCTCCGGGTCGTGCTCGTCGGGCGCCGAGGTCTGCGCGCGCGCGGCCGCGGGCGCGGCGAGCGCGAGCAGGAGCACGGCGGCCAGCTTCGTCGTCTGCGACAGTCTCTTCTTCATGTCCCTCATCCGTTCAGCTTAAGTCGCCGCGCGCGGGTTTCTCAAGCCGCGCCGCCGCCGCCAAAGAGAGGGGGCGGCGGGCCGGTAGAGCCTGCCCGCCGCCCCTGTAATGTCCCGGCCCCGCGGGTTAGAAGATCAGCTTGATGGAGAACTCCATCTGCCGCCGCCGCTGCTCGCTCACGTCGCGGCCGAACTCGCCCGTGTTGCCGAGGTCGCCGTTCGGGTGCGAGCGGTTGACGCGGTTCAGGACGTTGAAGGCCGTGAAGCGGAACTGCGCGGCGAAGTCCTCGCTGATCCAGCGGATGGGGAAGTTCTTGAAGAGCGAGGCGTCCCAGTAGAACTGCTGCCGGCCGCGGAAGACGTTGCGGCCGAGCGAGCCGATCCTCGGAGAGCCGTTATCGTTGGGGTCGTCGCCGGCAAAGACGAGCGTCCGCGCCCGCCGGAAGGCCAGCGGGTTCAACTCGCGGCCCACCGCGCGGTCGGCCGCCGTCGGCGTCGGGTCGCCGATGAGGTCCACGCGCCCGCCGTCGCTCGTGACCGTGTAGACCGGGCCGCTCTGCCACGTGACGATGTTGTTGAACTGGAAGCCGCCGACGAAGAAATCCACCGCCTTCGGCAGGTCCTTGCCGTACGAGCGGCCGCGCCCCAGGGGCAGGTCGTACACGTCGGCGAAGGTGAAGCGGTGGCGCACGTCCGTGTCGGAGTTGCCGCGCTCAAGCTCGGGCCGGAGCGGGTCGTCCGGGCCGCAGTCGCGCGGGCCCGCGCCGTTGCCGCAGATGCCGCCCGGCGAGTCGTCGATGGCGTGCGACCAGGTGTAGCTCGAAATGATCGAGAGGCCGCGCGAGTAGCGCTTCTCCAGCTTCGTCTGCAACGAGTCGTAGCGCGAGCTGCCGCCGTAGCGCGTGGCGATGACGGTGCCGATGCCGGCCACCTCGCGCGAGCCGGGGCCGCCCTGGTCGCGCGAGGTGCCGATGTTCTGGACGAGGAGCAGGTTGCGCCCCGCCGAGCCGACGTAGGCGACCTCGGCCAGCCAGCTCGGCCTGAACTCCCACTGCCCCGTCAGGTTGTACTGGTGGAAGAAGGCGTCGGTGCGGTTCGGGTCGTTGTAAAGGAGGTTGCGGTCGGTCGGCGCGGCGAAGCGCGTGCCCCGCGCCGCCGGGATGACGGTCGCCACGGGGACGCCCACGTCGAAGAGGTTGCGGACGAGGAGGGCGGGGTTGCAGCCGCCGGGGTTCGTGATCGGGTTGCAATTGTAGCTCGACGCGCCCCCGCCGGGGTTCGAGGTCAGGGGCTGCTGGCCGCTCACGTCGGTCGAGTAGACGATGCCGTAGCCGCCGCGCAGCACCAGCGTGTGGTCCGACTTGAAGCCGCTGTATGCGAAGCCGATGCGCGGCCCGAAGTTGTTCTTGTCGGTGTTGGCGAGGTCGCGCCCGCCCGGCGCGTTCTCGCCCGCGGTGATAATGGTGCGCGTCGCCGGGTCGAAGTTCGACTGCTGGTCGAAGCGCTCGGTCGGCGCCGTGAAGATGTCATAGCGCAGGCCGAGGTTCAGGGTCAGGTTCGGGGTGGCCTTCCAGTCGTCCTGGACGAAGAAGGCGATCTCCTTGTTCGACTGGAAGTAGGGGCCGCCCGGGTCGCCGCGGGTGATGAAGCCGGGTCGGTAGCCCAGGAGGAAGTTGGCGAGCGAGGAGCCGGTGTCGTTCGGGCCGATGCCGTTGTAGTTGCCCGAGACGAAGCCGCTGCCCGTCGTGCCGTACTGCGTGTTGGTCTTCGTCCCGCCGTTGCGGCCGCCGTCGTAGTTCGAGTTCTGGCGCACGCGCAGGTCGCCGCCGACCTTGAAGGTGTGGTTGCCCTTGACGACCGTCACGGCGTCGGCGAAGTTGAAGTTGTTCGAGAGGAAGTAGAAGGGGCCGCCGTCGCCCGTAAACTCGGTGGCGCGGTCGGTGCCCGTCAGCTCGTCCACGATGCCGAAGAGGATGATGCCGCTCGACGTGGGGCCGAGGTTGATGTTGCGCGCGCCGAGGTTGGCCGAGACGTTCGGGTCGAAGCCGCCCGTGCCGTTGACGCCGGTGTTGAAGATGCCGATGTCCACGCGCGTGAAGCCGAAGCGCGCGTCGTTGACGATGGACGAGCCGAAGGTCTGCGTGTCGCCCATCGTGAAGCCGCGCGAGTTGCCGAACTCGTCGCCCGCCGAGGGGCCGGCCGGCAGGTCGTTGCCGTTGGGCGAGGCGCCGAGCGGGAAGAAGTTGTCGCGCTGGCGCGCGCTCTTCGAGCGGCTGTAGCGGGCGAAGAAGGAGTTGCTGTCCGTGACGCGGTGGTCGATCTTGACGTCGTAGCTGTCGAGGTTGTAGCCCTCCTTACGGTTCACCTGGTAGTTGCGCCCGGCGCCGGGCAGGTTCGGCAGCGGGAAGGCGTTAACGTAATTGAGGGCGAACGGCGAGAAGGCACCGCACGAAGGGCAGTTGCGCAGGTCGTTGCCGGGGACGGGCGTCCCGTTGGGCGCGAAGATCGTCCCTTGCGGGGCGGTCACGGTGCCGCCGTTGGCCAACTGGTAGACGCGCGACGTGCCGGGCCGGAGCAGCTCCGAGAAGTCGCCGACGCGCATCCTGGCGGTCGGGACGGGGACGGCGGAGAGTCCCTCGCCGGCGCCGAAGATGGGCGTCTTGTTGCGCCGCTCCTCGGTCGAGAAGAAGAAGAAGGAGCGGTTGCGCCCGTCGTAGAAGTAGGGCGTGCCCTCGCCGAAGCGCGGCAGGAAGATGGGGCCGCCGACCACCCCGCCGAAGTTGTGCGTCACGTAGTTGGGGACGCTGTTGTTCACGCCGCCGTTGTCGTACCGCGAGGCCGCGGCCGAGAGGAAGCGCCCCTGATAAATTTCGTAGGCCGTGCCGTGGACTTCGTTGCCGCCCGACTTGAAGGTCGTCTGCACGATGCCGCCGCCCGCGCGCCCAGACTCGGCCGAGGGGACGCTCGTCTCGATCTTGAACTCGGCGATGGCGTCCGGGTTCGGGAAGATGGCGATCTGCCCGAACTGCGCCTCGTTGTTGTCCACGCCGTCGAGCGTGAAGTTGTTGTTGGTGGCGCGCGCGCCGTTGACGACCATCACCGAGCCGCCCGACTCGCGGAAGCGCGTGGACTCCGTGTTGTTCTGCCCGCCGCCGCCCGCGACGAAGTTGCCGCCGCCGCCGAGCAGCCCGAGGTTCGGGCGCGTCACGCCCGGCGAGAGCGCGGCGAGCTGCGTGAAGTTGCGCTGCGTGAGGGGGAGGTCTGTGACCTGCTTGCCCGTGATGAGGTCGCCGCGGACGCTCGTCTCCGTCTCGGCGAGCGGCGCCTCGGCCGTCACGGTGACGGTGCCGCCGCTCACGGCGCCGGTCGTCAAGACCACGTCCACGGCCTGGCGCGCGGCCGTGTCGAGCTTGACCTGGTCGATGGCCGACTGGTTGAAGCCGGAGGCGTCGACGGTGACGCGGTAGACGCCCGGGTCGAGCGCGGGGATGGCGTAGGTGCCGTCGTCGCTCGTCGTCGCCTCGCGCGTCTGGCCGTCGGCGACGTTCGTCACCACGACCTTGGCGCCCTTGACGACCGCGCCGTTCGGGTCGGTGACCGTGCCCGTGATGGTGCCCTTGTTCGACTGGGCCGTCGCGGCGAAGGCGCAGGCGACGACGAAGAGGGCGACGCAGCCGGCGCGCAGGAATGTACGAGAGACTTCGCGGAGTGTAGTCATAACAAACCTCGATTACGGACGGACAAGGGGCGCCCGTCTGCCAAGAACCGAAAGCCGCAGACTCACACCAAAACTGACAGGTGTGCGACGGCCTCTGGCGTAAGGCCGTCTAAACGTTTGAGAGCGTTTGCGAGAAAAGAGTTTTTAACTTTGACCGTTTTGACCGTTTGTTGCCTGTCCGAACGAAGTCTCTTTTAATACAGATTCGGAAGACTGTCAACGTATTTCTCTACGCCGCGCGCCGGCCTCTAATCTTTAAGCGACTTCCCGAGCGACCTCTTCGACTCATCAATCAACTCGTTATTGCGCTCGTAGGAGTGTGGCGCGTCCGCAGCTTCTTCGAGGCGCGGCGGGTAGATGCGCTCGCGGTAGACCGGGTAAGCTTCCGTGCGCAGGTGCGCGAGCATGTGGTGGCCGCGGCGCGCGGCGCGCTCGTGGCGGAGCGCCGAGATGTCCACGGGCGCGACGACGATGCGCTCGCCGGGGCCGGGGCTCGCCTCCGCGAGCACGCGCCCTTCGAAGTCCACGACCTGGCTTCCGCCCGGCCAGGAGTAGGGCGGGTAGTGCTTGAGGCTCGCGCCCTGGTTGGCGGCGACGACGTAGGCCGTGTTCTCAATCGCGCGGCAGCGGTTGACGACCGTCCACCAGTCCATCGGCGCCGTCGCGCCCCACGGGTCCATGTAGGCCGAGACCCTCACCAGCACCTCCGCGCCGTTGGCGGCGAGCTGCCGCATCGCTTCGGGGAAGAGCCAGTCGTAGCAGATGGCGCAGCCGATGCGCCCGATCTCCGTGTCGGCCACGGGGAAGAGAGGCTCTTCGTACCCTTCGACGTCGTGCGGGCTCGCGTGCACCTCGTAGGGAATCCACGTGTTCACCTTCCGGTACTTGTAGAGCACGCCCGCGGGGCCGATGAGGCAGGTCGTGTTGAAGACGACGCCCGGGTACTTGTTGTCGCGCTCCAGCATCGTCCCCGACTGGATGTAGACGCCGTGCTCGCGCGCCTTCATCTCCAGGGCCTCGGTGTGCTCGTTCGGGATTTCGACCGCGAGCTTCTCAAGCAGCTCCTTCACCGTCGGGAAGACCGGCGCGGCGTGCGCGAACTCCGGGAAGACGACGAGGCGCACCGGCAGGAACGGCGCCGCCCCCGCCACCGCCGAGTCGATCATTGAAAGCATGCGCTCCGTGTTGCGCCGCATCTCGCGCCGCTCCACGGGGTTCGGCATGTCCGTCTGACACGCCGCGACAGAGTAACGAATGTGCTCCATAAGGCTCCTGGATTTTATACGCGATAGAAAGAAGGGAGCGGGTGGATTCTAACCACCGCGGCCCTCGTCTGTCACCTTCGGGAAGCGTGCGCCGGGGGTTGAAACCTTACTCGCGCGGGTTGCGTTTGACTGTCGGCGCGGGGTGGTCTAGCATCTGCGCTCCCGCTCTTCCGTTCGGCATAAGGCGATTGGATTTCATCCGAAAAATCGTAAGCAGAAGACCTCGAACGCGCGGCCGCAGACGTGTCTGTGACGGCGCGCCCCACCTTCCCACAGGAGTCCTTTATGAAACGCACACGACCCTCGGCGCTCTTGCTGTTCCTGCTCTCCGTCTCGACGCTGACGGGAGGCATGCCGCGCGTGGCTAGGGCGCAGTCGAACAGTCCGGCCGTCTCGCTCGACACGCTCGCCGAGGGCAAAGCGGTCGGCGGCTTCCGCGCGGAGGCCGTCTACCTCAACGACTCGGACAAGCCCTTCGGCGCGCGCCTCCGCCACTCGCGTACCGGCTTCACGCTCGACTACCTGCAGATTCAGTCGGTGCCGCAGGTCTTCATGTGGGTCAACTCGTTCCCCACCTCCGAGCACGGCGAGCCGCACACGCAGGAGCACCTGCTTTTGGGCAAGGGCAACGTCGGGCGCGCGCACGCCGGACTCGAAAGCATGTCGCTCGCCGGCTCCAACGCCTTCACGCAGCAGTGGCGCACCTGCTACCACTTCCACACCGCGGCCGGCCCCGACGTCTTCTACCAGCTCTTCGAGAGCCAGCTCAACGCGCTCCTCCACCCCGACTACACCGACGAGGAGATACGGCGCGAGGTGAGCCACTGGGGCGTGAGCGAGAACCCCGCCGACAAGAAGCTCTCCCTCGAAGAGAAGGGCACGGTCTACCAGGAGATGCGGACGACCTACGACCGCCCCGTGAGCCGCCTCTTCCGCGCCGAGAACCAGATGGTCTACGGCCCGACGCACCCTTTGGCGATGTCCTCGGGCGGCTGGCCCGACTCCATCCGCGAGATGAAGCCGGAGGACATACGCAAGTTCCACGCGGACAACTACCGCCTCGGGAACATGGGCATGGTCGCCTCGTTCCCGAAGGAGATGCCGCTCGGCGAAGTGCTCGCGCGCCTCGACGCCGTCTTCAACCGGCTTGAGCCGAAGCAGGAGACCAGACACTTCACGACCGAGTCAGACCTCCCCAAGCCGAGCCCCGCGCCGGCCGGCACCATCCAGTTGGTCGAGTACCCGCACAAGAACGAGCAGCAGCCGGGCTGGGTCATGTTCGCCTACCCGGCGCAGCTCGACCTCGACACGAAGGAGAAGACGCTCCTCAGCCTCTTCCTCTCGAACGTCGCGGGCGACCCGACGACGAACCTCTACAAGATGTTCGTCGATTCGAAGACGCGCGTGGTGGAGACGGGCGCGAAGGGCGTCTTCGCATTCTTAGACGACGAGATGGTCGAGGGCAATCCGGTCTACGTCGGGCTGTCGGACGTGGCGCCCGCGAACATGACGGACGAGAAGATTCGGGACATCCGTCAGAAGATCATGGACGAGCTGAAGCGGGTCGCCGCGTTCGCGGACGGCTCGCCGGAGCTGAAGGAGTTCAACGAGCGGATGAAGAGCCGCGTCGTGCAGACGCGCCGACAGCTCTCGAAGCTCGTCAACTCGCCGCCGAACTTCGGCTTCCGCAACACGGACTCCGGCTGGATGACGCACCTCATCGACCTCAACCGCACGCCGGGCTTCCGCAAGTCTGTCACCCTGAAGCCGGAGCTGGCGGCGGTCGAGCAGGTCGTCTCTTCGGACAAGAACGCCTGGCGCGACCTGATCGCGCGTTGGAAGCTGACCGAGTCGGTGCCGTACGCCGTGGCCGCGAAGCCCTCGCCGCAGATGCTCGCGCGGGACGAAGCCGAGCGCGCCGCCCGCGCGCACGCCGAGGCCGAGCGCGTCATGAAGCGTTACGACGTGGAGGTCGAGCAGGAGGCCCTGCGCCGCTTCAAGGCCGACTACGACGCGGCGACCGCCGAGCTCGAAAGGCTCGCGGGCCAGTCGGCCTCGCTCAAGTTTTTGGAGAAGCCGCCGCTCACGCTCGACGACCAGCTCGACTACAAGGTCACGCGGCTCGCGGGCGGCGTCCCGCTCGTCGCGTCGAACTTCGAGAACATGACGAGCGCGACGACGGGCCTCGCGCTCCGGCTCGACGGCGTGCCGCAGGAGAAGCTCTTCTACCTCTCGGCGCTGCCGTCGCTCTTGACGCAGGTCGGCGTCGTCAAGGATGGGAAGCCGATTCCGTATGAGCAGATGAGCGAGATGCTCCGCAAGGAGATTCTGTCGCTCAACAGCTACTTCAGTACCAACTTCCGCACCGACCGCGCCGAGCTGGTCGTGCGCGGCGCGGGCAACGACGCGGCCGAGTCGCAGCGCGCGCTGCAGTGGATGAAGCTCGTCCTGACCTCGCCCGACTGGCGGCCCGAGAACCTCGCGCGCATCCGCGACGTGGTCGACCAGGTCTTGAGCGGGATGCGCAACCGCACGCAAGGCTCGGAGGAGTCCTGGGTCAACGACCCCGCGAACGCCTACTGGCGGCAGGACAATCCCCTGCTCCTCTCGACCTCCTCGTTCATGACGCAGGCGCACAACGTCCACCGCCTGCGCTGGCTCCTCAAGGACGCGGGCGCCGACCGCGAGGCGGTCGCGGCCTTCCTCGACGCGCTGGCCGCCGCGCCGAAGCAGAACGCGGAGCGCGAACACCTGAAGAACCTTCTGCTCTTCATGCAGAAGGGCGAGCTAAAGGATCGTTACTACAACGACCTGAAGTCCGCCTTCGGCAATCTTCCGGCGGGGGCGAAGGCGCTGGCCGTGGACGCCGCGAAAGACCTCGACCAGGTTTTGGCCGACGTCCCCGACGAGACGCTCGGCTCCGACTGGGACTACCTCGTCAGGGAGATTCGGAGCGACCTGCTCGTCCCGCCCGCGCAGGCGCTCTCGGAATTGAACGGCGTCCGCCAGAGTCTTCTGAAGACGGGCGGCGCGCGGATGTTCATGATCGGCTCGACGCCCGTGCGCGCGAGCCTGGAGCCGGGCGTGCGGGACATCCTCGCGGGCCTCCAGACCGCGCCGCACGCGCCCGCGAAGTACACGAACACGCGGCTCATCGAGTCGCGCGTGCGCGAACACGCGGCGGGCAAGGGCGCGCCGGTCTTCGTCGGCCTGGTCAACCCGAACACGCAGGGCGGCGTCTTCCTCAACTCCGCGCCGGCCGCGACCTACGCCGACGCGGACAACAAGGAGGCGCTCCTCGAATTCCTCGCCTCGCGCCTCTACGGCGGCGGCGGCGCGCACGGCATCTTCATCAAGACGTGGGGCGCGGGGTTGGCCTACTCGAACGGCCTCGGCGGCTCGCCCGGGCAGGGGCGCATCAGCTACTACGCCGAGCGCACGCCCGAGCTGCCGCAGACGCTCCGCTTCGTCATCGAGGAGCTGAAGAAGGCCAAGCCCGACCCCGGCCTCGTCGAGTACGCCATCGCCGTCGCCTTCTCGCAGTTCCGCTCGGCCTCTGGCTACGAGGCGCGCGGCGAGCAGATGGCGAGCGACCTCGCCGACAACGCCCCGCCCGACGCGGTGCGCAAATTCCGGCAGGGACTCCTGGAGCTGCGCAAGTCGCCGAACCTCTCGGACGAGCTGTTCAAGCGGATGAACGTGGTCTACGCGCGCATCCTGCCCGGCCTCGGCGCGAAGGTGTCGGACGTCGAGGGCGGCGTCTTCTACGTCATCGGCCCCGACAAGCAGCTCAACGCCTACGAGGAGTACCTCAAGACGGTCGAAGGGCCGGACGTGCGCATCTTCCGCGTCTACCCGCGCGACTACTGGATTCGGGCGAACCAGTAGGCAGTAGGCAGTAGGCAGTAGGCAGTTAAGGCAGGGAGAGCTTTAACAAAGCGACTTAAAAAAAGCGGAGGCGGCGAGTTAATGACCTCGTCGCCTCCGCTTTTTCTTTGGGCCGAACACGTGAAAGGCTTCTCGCCTTCAACTGCCTACTGCCATCTGCCTACTGCCTACTTTCGTCAGCCGAAGATGTCGCGCACCTTGTCGATGAGGCCCTTGTCGGAGAGGTCTTTCTCTTCGATCTGCGCGAGCTGTTCGAGGAGCTTGCGCTGCTCGCGCGTGAGGGTCGTCGGCGTGACGACCGTGACCGAGACGAAGAGGTCGCCGCGCCCGCGCCCGCCCAAGACCGGCATGCCGTGCCCCTTCAGGCGGAAGACCGTGCCGGTCTGCGTCCCGGCCGGCACCTTCAGACTCTCCTGCCCTTCGAGCGTCTGCACCGAGACCTCCGAGCCGAGCGCCGCCTGCGCGAAGGTGACGGGGACGGAGGCGTAGAGGTTGTTCCCCTGCCGCTCGAAGAGCTCGTGCTCCTTGACGTGGATGACGACGTAGAGGTCGCCCGCCGGGCCGCCCTGCGGGCCGGCCTCGCCCTCGCCCGCGAGCCTGAGCCGCGACCCCGTCTCGACGCCCGCCGGAATCTTCACCTCGATCTGCTTCTCGCGCTCGACGCGTCCCGCGCCCTTGCACTGCTCGCACGGCGTGCGGATGACGCGCCCCGCGCCGCGGCACTGCCCGCACGTGCGCGACACGGAGAAGAAGCCCTGCTGGTAGCGCACCTGCCCCGTCCCCGCGCAGCCGGGGCACGACTCGGGCTGCGTGCCCGGCGCCGCGCCCGCGCCCTTGCACGCGTCGCAAGCTTCGAGCCGGGGCACGCGCAGCTGCGCCGTCATCCCCTCGGCCGCCTCTTCGAGCGTCATCTCCAGGTCGTAGCGGAGGTCTGCGCCGCGCTGCGCCGCGCCGCGCCTGCCCGGAGAGCGCCCGCCGCCGAACACGTCGCCGAAGCCGAAGAGGTCGCCGAGGATGTCTTCGATGCCGCCGAACCCCTGCGCGCCCCAGTTGGCCTGCGCCCCGGCGGCGCCCACGCCCGCGTGGCCGAAGCGGTCGTAGCGCGCCCGCTGCTCGGCGACGGAGAGGACGGAGTAGGCCTCGGCCGCCTCCTTGAACTTCTCCTCGGCCGCCGCGTCGCCCGGGTTCTTGTCCGGGTGGTAGCGGACGGCGAGCTTGCGGTAGGCCGTCTTGATCTCCGCCTCGTTCGCGCCCCGGCTCACGCCGAGGACTTCGTAGTAGTCTCGTTTATTAGCCATCTGTCTGTGTCTATAAAAGGTAAAGTGACGAGTGACAAGTTAGAAGGGAAATTCTAACTTGTCACCCGCCACTTGTCACCCGGCACTGCTTTCGTCTCAGCGGCCGTTGTGCTCGACGACCGGGTTGAGCATCGCCATCGCGAGCTGCTGCGAGATGCGCTCCAGCTTCTGCGTGGCCTCAGAAATCGCCTCGACGTTCTCGCCCTTGAGCAGCTCCTCGCACTCGGCGAAGGCGTCCTGCGTGATGGCGCGCTCGCCCGACGAGAGCGACGAGCCGAACTCGTTGAAGGTGCGCTGCGCGTTGCGCAGCAGGCCTTCGAGCTTGGTGCGCTGGACGAGCAGCTCCTTCGCGCGGCGGTCGGCCTCGGCCGAACTCTGCGCCTCGGCGATCATGCGGTCGATCTCGTCGCCCGAGAGCCCGGAGGTGGGCGTGACCTTCATCTGCTGCTGCCGCCCGCTCGTGCGGTCGGTGGCCGAGACTGAGAGGATGCCGTTCGCGTCCACCTCGAACGTCACTTCGATCTGCGGGCCGCCGCGCGGCCCCGGCGGGATGCCGACCAGCTCGAACTTGCCTAAGGAGCGGTTGTGCTGCGCGATCTCGCGCTCGCCCTGCAGGACGTGAATCTCGACCGAAGACTGGTTGTCGACGACCGTGGTGAACGTCTGCGAGTTGTGGAGCGGGATGGTCGAGTTGCGCTCGATGAGCTTGTGGAAGAGGCCGCCGCGCGTCTCGAGGCCGAGCGAGAGCGGGAGCACGTCGAGGAGCACGATGTCCTTCACGTCGCCCGTCAGCACGCCGCCCTGGATGGCCGCGCCCATCGCCACCACCTCGTCCGGGTTGATCTCGGCCGAAGGGTCTTTGCCGAAGATTTCGCGCACGGTGCGCGCGATGATGGGCGAGCGCGTCTGGCCGCCGACGAGCAAGACCTTGTCGATGTCCTTCGGCTGGAGCTTCGCGTCCCACAGGGCCTTCTGGCAGGGCTCGACCGTGCGCTCGACGAGGTCGGAGATGAGCCCCTCGAAGGTCTCGCGGCTGAGGGTCTTGCTGAAGTGCTTCGGCCCCGAGGAGTCGGCGGCGATGAAGGGCAGGTTGATGTTCGTCTCGGAGAGCGAGGAGAGGTCGCACTTGGCGCGCTCGGCCGCCTCCTTGAGGCGCTGCAGGGCGAGGCGGTCGCCGCGCAGGTCGATGCCGGTCTCCTCGCTGAACTGCTTGACCATCCAGGCGATGATGCGCTCGTCGAAGTCCTCGCCGCCGAGGAAGGTGTTGCCCGAGGTCGCCAACACCTCGTAGACGCCGTCGTTGATTTCGAGGATCGAGATGTCGAACGTGCCGCCGCCGAGGTCGTAGACGGCGATGCGCTCACTCTCCCCTCTCCCCAAACCATAAGCGAGCGCCGCGGCCGTCGGCTCGTTGATGATGCGCTCGACGCGGAGGCCCGCGATCTTGCCGGCGTCTTTGGTCGCCTGCCGCTGCGTGTCGTCGAAGTAGGCGGGGACGGTGATGATGGCCTCGGTCACCGGCTCGCCGAGGAAGTCTTCGGCCGCGGCCTTCAGGCGCTGGAGGACGATGCCGGAAATCTCCTGCGGGCTGTAGACGCGCCCCTGCACCTGGATTCGCGCGTCGCCGTTCGACGCCTCGACGATCTCGAAGGGCGAGGTCTCGCGGGCGCGCACCACCTCGTCCTCCTTGTGCTTGCGGCCGATGAGGCGCTTGACGGCGTAGATGGTGTTGGCGGCGTTGGTCACGGCCTGGCGCTTGGCGATCTGGCCGACGAGGCGCTCGCCCTTGTCGGTGAAGCCGACCACGGTCGGCGTGGTGCGCCCGCCCTCTTTGTTCGGCACGATCTGCACCGCGCCGCCTTCGAGCACGGCCACGCAACAGTTGGTCGTTCCCAAATCTATTCCGACTACTTTACCCATAACTTTTTCTCTCGCGAACGGTGAACGGTGACAAGAAAGGCGGGATGGTGGGAGAGTTTAGGCCGTGACGAGTCGGGCTTGACTCGTCACGGCTGGCGGTTGACGGTCTACCCCCTGGTCGCGACCTTGACCATCGCGGGCCGAATCAGCTTGTCGCCGAGGCGGTAGCCGCGCTGCATCTCCTGCGTGACGGTGTCGGCCTCGTACGCGTCCGTCTCCTCGGTGGCGACGGCCTCGTGGACGTGCGGGTCGAAGCGCTCGCCGACCGTGGGGACGACCTCGACCCCCAAGCCTTCGAGCACGCCGCCGAGCTGGCGGTTGATCAGCTCGACGCCGTGGAGGAAGTGTCTGAACTCCTCCGACTCCTTCATCTCGACGACGCGCTCGGCGTCGAGCGCGCGCTGCAGGTTGTCGAGCACGGGCAGGAGGCGGCGGACGACTTCGCCCGAAGCGCGCTGGTAAGCCTCGGTGCGCTCGCGCTCGGTGCGCTTGCGGAAGTTGTCGAAGTCGGCCGTGCGGCGCGCCAGCTTGTCCTGCCACTCCTGCCGCTCGTCCGTCAGTCTTTTCAGCTCGCCCTCGACGCGCTTCAGCTCGGCGCGCGTGGCGATCAGCTCGGCCACCTGCGGGCCGGAGCCGCCCGCGGCGTTGCGCGTCGGCTCCGAGGCGGTGCCCGAAGCGCCCCCGCCCCCCTTCCCTTCCGGGTCGGAGTGCGAGACGGTCGTGTCCTGGTCTGTGCGGCTGCGCGGCAGCTCCGAAGGGTCTGTGCTGCCGGGGACGCCCGTCTCGCCCGAGCCGGTCTCGCCCGCCTGGCCGTCCTCGATGCGCCGCGACATCTCGGTCGAGTCGTCGTAAGAGGACTGGCGCCCGAGTTCGTCCGGCGTCAGGTTCTCGACCGGCGTGCCCGCGTCCGGCTTCGAGTTCTCCTCGTCGCCGACGAAGCGCACGGGTATGCGATTCGGCTTCCGCCCGCCCTTGTTTGTGTCCGATTGAGTCATCCCTTTTGAAACCCTCTTCCCCGAAGCCGAAACGAAGTTCGAATGAATTAAGAGTGGGCCGCCTCGCGCAGCACGCGCTCGACGAGGCGCGCGACGTAGTTGACGGCGGCCATCGTGCGCGCGTACTCCAGACGCATCGGCCCGACGACGCCGACGGTGCCGCCGACGAAGCCGTCGGCGACGCGGTAAGGCGCGGTGATGAGCGCGCAGGACTGCAACTGCGGCGCGCTGTGCTCGCGCCCGATGACGACGTGCACGTCGCCGAAGACAGGCTCGCGCGCGATGCACTCGTTCAGAATTTTGACGAGCCGCGACTTGGCCTCGAACGTGCGGAAGAGTTCCCGCAGACGCTCGACGTCCGAGAAGTCCGGCTTGGCGAGGATGTTCGAGGCGCCGTCAATGTACACGTCGCCGGTCTCGCCCTCGCCGCCCTCGGTGCTGCGCTCGAACAGCAGCACGGCGTTTCTCAACAGTCGGTCGTAGAGCGCCTTCTCCTCGCCCATCAGCGCCAAGACCTCCGCGCGGATGGCCTGCAAGGTCTTGCCCGAGAACTCCGCGTTCAGGTAGCGCGCGGCCGACTCGAGCTCGTCGTGAGTCAGGCGCTCGTCGATGCGGATGATCTTGTTCTGGACGACGTTCGACGCCAGCACCAGCACGACGAGGATGCGCCCGTCCGAGAGCGGCAGGAACTCTATGTGTTCGAGGCGGCTGTCGGCCACCGGCGGCGAGACGACGATGCCGACGTTCTCGGACAGTTCCGACAGCACGTGCGAGACCTTCTCCATCAACCTCGAAGGCTGCGCGAAGGCGTCGGACGGGAGCCCCAGCCCGCGGTCTATGGCCGAGATGTCCGCGCGCGACAGCCGCGCGTCGCCGATGAAATGGTCGACGTAAAAACGATAGCCCTTGTCGGTCGGCACGCGGCCCGCCGACGTGTGCGGCTGCTCGACCAGGCCGTGCTCTTCCAGCTCGGCGAGCACGTTTCTGATCGTCGCCGAGCTCCAACCCGCGCCGCCCGCGAAGCGCTCCGAGATGGAGCGCGAGGCCACCGGCTCGCCCGTCCGCAGGTGCTCCTTGATGACGGCCGCGAGCACGGCCTGGCCGCGCGCGTCGGGCGACCATTCGGCCTGCGTGGATTTTGTCGGAGCCAGGATTGCCATTGACTTAAACAGGGACGGCGAGCGGGGCTGCAAGGGGTACGGGCGAGCGGGGCGAACGTGGCCTCCGGCACCCATCTTAAATTGTTTACAGCCCCCACCCTACGGTGTCAAGAATTAAATTCCCCGCCACGCCGGAGGAGACTGCCGGCCGGCCGCCGGAGCGGCCCCACGATTATAACGAATCGCCGAAAACGCGCGCAAACCCCTCCCCCGCCGTCTCTTAAATCCTCTACGGACTCGACTTACAACGCCGTCTCGACAACAGTCTCACGCCGTCCGGGTTAAAGCGTTGCAGGAAAAGAGCTTGAGCACGGCCAGTTTCGCCCCCCTTTTAGTAGGCCGAGAGCCGCGGCCGGCCATTTATCGGGAAGTAAAAGGCTTAGCTTATGTCCGAAAACGACTGTTTGACGCCCCCTCCCGCACACTCTTAATATCGAGCACACACGCCGGTTACCGTGACGACAGTTTCCACCCGTCTCCCGGCGGCTTCCCGGTCGTAAAAAGCGGCGGACTCCCGGCAGGGTTAAAAGCTTATGCCCGACTCTCAACCACTGCTCAGCACCCTCTTCGCCGAAGCCTTCCGCACGCTCGCGCCCAAGCGCCCCGTGCCCGAGGTCGACGTGCGCTACTACCCTTACGCGGGCCTGAACCACACCATCCGCCTGCGCTCGGGTCGCGTCTACGTCCGGCTCTCCGACGTGTTCAAGTCGGCGCCCCTGAACGTCCACCGCGCGCTCGCCTTCATCCTCGTCTCGAAGCTCCTGCGCCGCAAGGGTGCGCCCTCGCTCTACGAGAGGGTCTACCGCGACTACGCCTTCTCGCCCGAAGTCCTGCGCGCCTCCGACCTCGCGCGCCGGCAGCGCGGGCGCAAGATGGTCTCTTCGGCGCAGGGCCGCGTTTATGATTTGGGACGGATGTTCCAGCGCTTGAACCAGCGCTACTTCGACGGAAGGTTGGAGCGGCCCACGCTCACCTGGTCGCAGCGCCGCACGCGCACCATCCTCGGCCACCACGACGACGTGCACGACACCATCGTCATCAGCAAGACGCTCGACAGCGAGGACGTGCCCGAGTGGTTCGTCGAGTTCATCCTCTACCACGAGATGCTCCACATCAAGCACCCGGCGCGCCTCATCAACGGCCGGCGCTACTACCACACGAAGGCTTTCCGCACGGACGAGCAGCGCTTCCCGCACTACCACGAGGCGCAGCGCTGGCTCGACCAGGTGGCGCGCGACCGAAGGACTTTGCGCGCCCGCGCGGCCTGAAAATTTTTAGTGAACTTTCCCGACCGACCGACGTTTACACGCTCAGGAAGGTGGGCTCCTCCGGAAGAGCGGGCGGGCGACAGAAGACGACAACACTCCCTCCGTTGTCTCTTATGTCTCCCGCCCGCTCAAAGGTTTTAGGCCGTCCAAATTTTCCCACCCGCATCCCGGCTCACGGATTTCTTGACTCGCACATGCACGCGTGTTAGCGTCCGCCCTGTTCCCAAACAACCCGAACGGGATTTCAAATTTGAACTTTGAAATCTCAAACTCTTATTCCGCACACCGGAGGACTCTGCGCATGAGCGAGAAGGTTTTCAAAGGGGTCGAGATCGTCGGCACCTCCGACCAGAGCTTCAGCCACGCCATCGAGGTCGCGGTCGCGCGCGCGCGCCAGACGTTGCGCGAGCTCTCGTGGTTCGTCGTCGAGGAGATGCGCGGCGGCCTGCAAGCCGGGAGGCTCGAATACCAGGTCACGCTCCGCGTCTTCTTCAGGCTCGAAGCGCAGGACGCGGCCGACTCCGGCGGCACGCTCGTCTGAGTGTCGCGCGGCTGGACAAAGGGGCGCGGGCGTCGCTAGACTACGGGGTTTGCGAAAGGCGTCGCGGAGTCCTCTGTGCGGCCGCGCGGCACTTTCGGGTCAGACACGTCGAAATCTCAAACGCTATCGGAGTCAGAATTTTTTATGGCAATATCCGCGACCCAAATCCGGAAGGGCATGGTCATCGTCTTCGAGGGCAAGCCCTGCAAAGTCCTCGACGCGCGCCACCACACGCCCGGCAACCTGCGCGCGATGATGCAGACGAAGCTGCGCGACCTGCGCACGGGCAGCAGCTTCGAGCACCGCTTCCGCTCCGCCGACACCGTCGAGCGCGCCATGATGGAACAGCACGAGATGGAGTTCATGTACGCTGACGGCTCGCACTACCACTTCATGAACACGGAGAACTACGAGCAGACGGCGCTCTCCGACGAAGACCTCGGCGACATGGCGCAGTGGCTCCTGCCCGGCATGAGGATTCAGGCCGAGTACTACGAGGGCTCGCCCATCGGCATCGACCTCCCGGCCTCCATCGAGCTGACCGTCGTCGAGACCGAGCCGACGCTCAAGGGCGCGACCGTCTCGAACGTCAACAAGCCCGCCAAGCTTGAGAACGGCGTCACCATCTCCGTCCCGCCCTTCATCAACGAGGGCGACCGCATCCGCGTAGACCCGACGGAAAGCCGCTACATGGAGCGGGCGAAATAAATCAGGTGCTGGGTGCCGGGTGCTGGGTTAAAACCCGGTTCTTCCCCGGCACCCAGCACCCGGCACCCAGCACCCATGTATTTCCTGTACAGCATCCTCCTCGGCATCGGCGTCTTAGCGCTGCTGCCGAGGTTTCTTTTGGACGCGGCGCGGCACGGGAAGTATGCGGCGGGGTTGGCTGAGCGCGCCGGGTCTCTGCCGAAGTTCGACGCGGGCGGGCGTCCCGTCGTGTGGCTCCACTGCGTATCGGTGGGCGAGGCGCAGGCGGCGCGGCCGCTGGCGCGCGCGCTGCTGGAGGAGTACACGGGGCACACGCTCGTCGTCTCGACGACGACGCTGACGGGGCAGCGCGTCGCGCGCGAAGCGTTCGCGGGTCAGGCCGCGCTCGTCTTCTACTTCCCTTTCGACTGGGCCTGGAGCGTGCGCCGCGCGCTGCGCCGGGTGAACCCCGCGGCCGTGCTCCTGATGGAGACGGAGCTCTGGCCGCGCTTCTTCCGCGAGTGCAGGCGGCGCGGCGTGCCCATCGCGCTCGTCAACGGCCGCATCTCCGAGAAGTCTTTCGGGCGCTACAAGCTCATCCGCCCCTTCATCCGCCGCGTCCTCTCCGACCTCTCGCTCGCGGCCGCGCAGACCAACGCGGACGCCGAGCGGCTCTCCGCGCTCGGCGTCGCGCCCGAGCGGCTCCGGGTCACGGGCAACGTCAAGTTCGACATCGAAGAGGCGGCCGCGCGCCCGCTCACGGAAGAGCTGCGCCGGCGCTTCCGGTTCGACAGAGACCGCCCGCTCGTCGTCGCCGCCAGCACGCACGCGCCCGAGGAGCGCGTCGTCCTCGAAGCCTTCGACCTCCTGACCTCCGAGGTGAAGCGCCCGCGCCTGCTCGTCGCGCCGCGCCACCCGGAGCGCTTCGGCGAAGTCGCGTCGCTGCTTGAGGCAACAGGTCTGAGTTGGGCCAGGCGCACGGACGAACCGCGCGAGTCGGACAGAGACTGCGACGTGATACTGCTCGACAGCATCGGCGAGCTGCGCGCGGTCTACCCGCTCGCCGACGTGGTCTTCGTCGGCGGGAGCGTCGCGCCCGTCGGCGGCCACAACGTCCTTGAGCCGGCCCTCGACGCGCGCGCCGTCGTCGTCGGCCCGCACACCTCCAACTTCAAGGCCATCGTCGCCGCGCTCCTCGAACGCGACGCGCTCGTTCAACTGCCGCACACGGCAGACCAACGAGACGCCGCGCGCGAACTCGCGCGCGCGCTCCGCGAGCTGCTCGAAGACGACGTGAAGCGACGGCGCACTGGCGAGCGAGCGAGCGCCGTCCTCGAAGCGAACCGCGGCGCCACCGCGCGCACGGTCGAACTGCTCGCCCCACTCCTGAAACAGACACCGGATGCCAGAGGTCAGATGTTGGCCGAAGAGAAGACTCTGACATCTAACGTCTAGCACCTGACGTCTCGCCCTTATGTCGCTCGCACTGGCACCGCTCGGGATGCTCTACGGCGCTGTGACGCGGGCGCGCCTGCGCCTGTACCGCTCGGGCCTTCTGAAGAGCGAGCGGGTCGGCGTGCCCGTCGTGAGCGTCGGGAACCTGACGGCGGGCGGGACGGGGAAGACGCCTCTGGTCGAGTGGGTGGCGCGTGCGCTCCGGCGCGAGGGTTTGAAGACGTGCGTGCTGACGCGGGGTTACGGGCGCGCGGACGAGAGTCGCAGGGTCTTGGCGTCAGACGGCGGGCGCGTGCTGGCCGGGGTCGAGGAGTGCGGGGACGAGCCGAGGCTTCTGGCGGAGAGGCTTCTGGGCGTGGCCGCGGTCGTGTGCGACCGCGACCGCGTGGCGGCGGCGCGCTGGGCGCTCGAGGAGTTGGGGACGGAAGTCTTCGTCCTCGACGACGGCTTTCAGCACCTGCGCATCGCGCGCGACTTGGACATCGTGACCGTCGACGCGACGGCGCCGTGGGGCGGCGGCCACATGCTCCCGCGCGGCCGCCTGCGCGAGCCGGCGTCGGGGCTCGCGCGCGCAGGGTGCGTCGTCATCACGCGCGCCGAGTTGGCCGAAGACCTCGAAGGCTTGCGGGCGGAGGTCGCGCGTTTGAGCGGAGGCCGCGCGGCGGTCTTCGCGTCGCGCGTGCGGACGCTGGGGTTGAAGTCTCTGTCGGAAGCGGACGTGAAGCTTGAGAGTGTCAGGGCCGGGGCGGTCGGGGTCTTCTGCGCGGTCGGCAACCCTGCGGCTCTCTTCGAGCACCTGCGGCGGGGCGGGTTCGAGGTCTGTTACACGCGCGCCTTCAGAGACCACCACGCTTACGCGCAGGCGGACGCGGACGCCGTGTCGCGCGAGGCGTCGGCGCGTGGGGCGCGGGCGCTTTTGACGACGGCGAAGGACGCGGTGAAGCTGCGCGGGCTGGACTTCGCGCTCCCCTGCTACGTGGTCGAGGCGGGGTTGGAGTTCGACGACGAGGAGCGTCTGCTCGGCCTCCTGCGCGCGGCCGTGTCGGCGAAGTAAGACAATTAACCACAGAGACACAGAGGCACAGCTTGGGGCTCATCCCTCATCAAGCTGTGCCTCTGTGTCTCTGTGGTTAATTCTTAGTCGGGTTTGACGACGGGGCCGGGCGGGGCGTCGTCGACTTTGGGCGGCTTGTCCTCGCCCTCCTTGGGCTTGTCCTCTTTAGGCTTGTCCTCTTTGGGCTTGGGCGGCGCGGGCGGCGGCGGCTCGACGTTGGCGTTGATGTTGAGCGGCTTGTTGCGCTTCGGCGTCGGCGTCGGCGTGGGCGCGGCGGCGTTGTCGTCGTCCTGACCTTCGGCCGGCGGCCCTTCCTTCACCTCTTCAACCTTGCGCGGCTCCGGCGTGGCCGTGGTCGAGGGGTTCGGCTGTCCCCCCGCCGGGGTCGCCGTCAACGTACCGGCGGGGCCGGCGACGCCGGTCGCCGCTGCGGGCGTCGGCGTGCCGGACACGGTCGAGATGTTGCGCTCGGCCTGACCCGTAGGCGGCGAGATGGGCTGGACGGCCTGCCCGTTCGGGTCGGCCTGGAGCGGGGTCGCGTCCGGCTGCGCTTGCCCCGAAGAGACGCCGCGCCGCTGGAAGGCGAAGAAGACCGCGAAGATGATCGCGACGACGGCGACGGCCGGGATGGCGAGTCGCCACGGGTTGAAGGCAGGCTCGGCCGGGAGCGGCGCGACGGCCGGCGGCAGTTCCTCGCCGGTGGTCGCCGCCGCGGCGGCGACCACCGCGACCGCGGGGGCGTGGCCGGCGCTGACGACCGTCGCCTCGTCCTCGTCGGCGGCGTCGCGCCCGACGGTCGTGCGCACGGGCTCGTTGGGCGAAGTCGGCGAGCCGATGCGTTCGGTGTCGATGAGCGCGGCGACGCCCGCGGCAGGAGCTTCCGCGGCGGCCTCGGTCAGAGCCGCGGACAGATCGCCCGCACTCTGGAAACGGTCTTCGGGGCGCTTGGCGAGCGCGCGCGCGACCACGACGCCGACGGCGGCGGGCAGGTCGGGCCGCTCCACGAGGATGGATGGCGGCGGCTCCTGTATGTGCTTCATCATGATGCCCGTCGGCGAGTCGCCCGAGAAGGGGACGTGGCCGGCGAGCATCTCGTAGATGATGACGCCGAAGCTGTAGATGTCGGAGCGCGCGTCGATGCCGGAGGCCTGCGAGCACTGCTCGGGCGACATGTACTGCGGCGTGCCGATGATGAGGTTAGGCGCGGTCAGCCCCGGGTCGGTTTCGTGAACCGAGCGCTCGGTCTGCTGAATCTTGGCGATGCCGAAGTCCAGGACCTTGGCCCAGTCGCCGCCCGTCGCCTCCTGGAGCATGATGTTGTCGCTCTTGAGGTCGCGGTGGACGACGCCCTCGTTGTGCGCCGCGTCGAGCGCGCCCGAGACCTGGCGGACGATGCCGACGGTGCGTTCGAGCGTCATCGGCCCGCCCGAGCGCACGATGTCCTTGAGCGTGCGGCCGGGCAGGTACTCCATGACGAGGTAGACGATGCCGCTCTCCGACTCGCCGAAGTCCGTGACGTTGATGGCGTGCGGGTGCGAGATGCGGGAGGCGGCCTTGGCCTCGCGCGTGAAGCGGGCCACGATCTTGTCGTCGGCGGCGAGCGCGGGGTGCAGCACCTTGACGGCGACGACCTTCTCCATCAGGACGTGCGTGGCGCGGTAGACGCAGCCCATGCCGCCCTCGTCGATCTTGTCGTCGATGCGGTACTTGCCCGCGAGCACCTGCCCGATGAGGCGGTCTTCGTTGCCCTTGTGTTTGAGGACGGCTCCGTCCGCCGGACACAAGGTCGTCGTCTCGGCGTACTCTCTACCGCATGTCGGGCAACTCTTCATCGAGGATTAGGCCCCGCCTTCAGGCTCCGTTTTCAGGGGAGACCTGAGCGTATCACACCGCTTTCGCGCGGCGCAATATTACCGGCTCTGACCGTACATTGCGTTAGACATTCGACACCAATTCGGGACGCGCGGTTTAACACAGCTTCTGGCGCTCACCTTCCCTCCTCTGTTAAATTTCGGCGCATGACTCTGGCGCTGCGCGTCGAGAACGTGTCGAAGCAGTACCGCATCTATGCGCGGCCGGGCGACCGTCTGAAGGAGACTCTGACGCGCGGGCGACTGAAGCGACACCGCGAGTTCTGGGCCTTGAAGAACGTGAGCTTCGAGGTCGAGGGGGGGACGACGACCGGCATCATCGGGCCGAACGGCTGCGGGAAGTCCACGCTCCTGCAGATCATCGCGGGCACGCTCGAACCTACCGCGGGGAGCGTCTGGCGCGAGGGGCGCGTGGCCGCCCTGCTCGAACTCGGCGCGGGCTTCGACCCCGAGGGGACGGGCGTCGAGAACGTCTACATGAACGCCGCGCTGTTGGGCCTCTCAAGGCGCGAGACCGAAAGGCTCTTCCCCGAGATAGAGCGCTTCGCCGAGATCGGCGACTTCATCCGGCAGCCGGTCAAGACCTACTCTTCGGGGATGTTCGTCCGCCTCGCCTTCGCCGTCGCCGCCAACGTCGAGCCGGACATCCTCGTCATCGACGAGGCGCTGGCGGTCGGCGACGCGGTCTTCCAGCACCGCTGCCTGCGCCGCCTCAAGGAGATTCAGGAGCGCGGCGCGACCGTCCTCTTCGTCTCGCACGACGCGGCGGCGGTGCGCGCGCTCTGCACGCGCGCCATCCTGATGAGCGCCGGCCGGGTGCTTTCGGACGGGCCGCCGATTGAAGTTCTGAACCATTACCAGAAGACCGTCATGGAGCGCGAGCAGGCTTACGAGGAGCGGGAGGCCGCGGCCGACGGGACGCTCGACGAAGAAGGTCGTGAAGTGACCGAGAGCTTCGCGCCGCCGCGCTACACGTACAGGCACGGGGACGGAAGCGCGGAGATCGTGAGCGCCGAGTTGCTCGACGCCGCGCGCAGGCCCGCGGGCGTCGTCGAGACCGGCTCGCCCCTGACGGTGCGCATGCGCGTGCGCCTCGGCCGCGACGTGGACGACGCCGTCTTCGGCTTCCTCGTCAACGACAGCCGCGGCGTCCACGCCTACGGGACGAACACGAAGGAGCAGCAGGTAGAGTTGGGGGTCTTGCGGCGCGGCGAGCTGGTCGAGGTCAGCTTCGCCTTCGACTGCTGGCTCGGGCTCGACCAGTTCTCCGTCTCGCTCGCCGTCCACAGCCTTGACGGCGTCAGCTACGACTGGCTCGACGGCGTGCTCTTCTTCCGCGTCACCAGCCCCGTCCTCGTCGAAGGCATCGCCAACCTCAACGCCACCGCGACCGCGCGCCGCGTCGGCGTGAGTAGAGAAGCAGTAGGCAGTAGGCAGATGGCAGTGGGCAGTTCAGAGCCTTGACTTGAGCAGTTGTAATCCTCAACCTTCATCACGCGGAGCGACTGCCCACTGCCATCTGCCTACTGCCTACTTTAATAACCCCGGAGGGGCTTCCAATGTCCGACGTAGAAGTCGAGAACACCTTACGCGAGATACGCGAGCGCGTGCTGGCGGACGCGCAGCGGCGCGCGCCCGCGCCGGCGCCCGCGGCGAACGGGGCGGGGCCGCCCGCGACGAACGGACACGCGGGGTCTTCGCCCGAGGCCCTGGCGCGCCTGGACGCGAACCTCGCGACGACGGCGCGCGCGTGGTCGCGCCTGCCGCCGCTCGTGAGCTACCGGCGCGGGGCGGCGGCGCGCTTCGAGCTGTGGCTCAAGCGGCTCGTCAAGCGCGCGCTGCACTGGTTCACCTGGGAGCAGGTCAACTTCAACTCGGCCGTCCACCACGCGCTCGGCGACGCGCGCGCCGCGCTCGCCGCGCAGGAGCAGGCGCTCGCCCGCCTGCGCGAAGAACTCCTCGGCGAGTTACGCGCGCTGCGCGCAGAGGCCGAGGCCGACCGCGCCCGCGCCGCAGACTTGCAGGCGCGCCTCGCGCGCGCGGAGTCGCAGGTCGCCGAGGCGCAGGCGCGCTTCGAGTCGGGCGGCGCGCAACTGCGCCAGGCGTTCGCCGCCGGCCTCGAACGCATCGCCGACTCGACGGCCGCGCTGCGCGCAGAACTGAGCGGTGAGCTGGGCACACGCGCCGAAGCCCTCCACGCCGAGACGAACGCGCGCGCCGCCGAACTCCACGCGGAGCTGCGCGCGCGCGTGGACGAACTGCTCGAAGAGCAACGCGTCTGCTTCAAACAGCTCTCGCTCGAAACGGGCGAGCTGGCCGTCACGCACGACCGCGCCCGCCGGCAACTAGAGGCCCGACTCGACGCTCTGGAAAAGTAGTAGGCAGTAGGCAGATGGCAGTAGGCAGTTGAAGGACTAATGTAGAACTCTGATTTAATCTTTCAACCTTCTTAACGCGGAGCCACTGCCTACTGCCATCTGCCTACTGCCTACTGTTTTATGACTGACGATCTCTATCGCCGCGCGGGAATCGCCGACCTCGCGGATTTCTACCGGACGAAGTTCGTGTCGGACGAGGTGCTCGACGCGCGCTACTTCCGCGCGCTCGACCGCTTCGACATGCGCTTCGCGCGGACGATGTGGGTCTACGACAACGTGCGCGCGGGCTCCGCCGTCCTCGACCTCGGCTGCGGCGCCGGCATGCTCGCGCTCCTCAAGCGCAAGGGCGTCACGCTCGCCGGCCTCGACCTCTCCCAGGAGTGCGCGCTGGCCGCGCGCCGCAACGGCTACGACCTGACCTGCGCGGCCGAACTCACGAGCCTCCCCTTCCCCGACGACTCTTTCGACTACGTCGTCTCGCTCGACGTGCTCGGCCACGTCGAGTTCGAGGAGAAGGACGCGGTGCTCGCGGAGGTCGCGCGCGTGCTCCGGCCCGGCGGGGTCACCATGCACGGCATCGAGTGCACCGACCGGCGCGCGCAGAAGTCTTACGAAGAGATGTCCGAAGAGGAGCTGCGCCGCTTCGTCGCCGTGGACGGCCACGTCGGCCTCGAAGAGGAGCAGGAGCACGCGGCGCGCTTCGGGCGCTTCTTCCCGCACGTCGCGTGGGAGCCGCGCTACGCGCTCTGCCTCTCGGCCGAGGAGTTCGTCAAGCAGCGCGAGGAGTACGGCCTGCCCTTCGAGCCGGACTTCGTCGAGTACCTGCGCGGCCTCTCACATTCCGAGCGCCGCGCCTTCGACATGGCGATGGGCTACGTCTTCAACAAAATCTCCGACCTCCACGTCCGCCTCCCCAAGAGCGGCCTCTACGTCCTGCTCAAAGCCTCCGACGCTCCGCTCGGCCCCTTCTACAACGAGCACCGTGACCGCTCCGGCCTTCTGAACGTCGCGCCCGCCGAGGCGTCACGCGCCTCCTGCCTCGACCGCGTTGCGGAGTTCGACGACGGCTGGTACGAGCCGAACATGCTCCCGCCCGTCGCGCGCTGGATGAAGCGACGCGGGCGCGTACGTTTCAACGCCCACAATCTCAAAGCGCTCCGCCTCGACCTCACCTCGCACGTCCCAGACCTGCGCACGCGCCCGCTCGGCCTCGAACTTTCACTGAACGGCCACACCCTCGCCGCGCTCTCGCTCCTCCGCCACGGCTGGCTCGAACTCAACGTCCCCGTCCCCTCTGAACTCTCCGCCGCCGCCGCCTACGAACTCGAAATCCGCGCCGACCGCACCTGGCAACCCCGCCCCCACGACCCGCACAACCGCGACGACCGCCAACTCTCCATCGCCGTCTGCAACCTCGAAGCTCTGACAGAACCGCGCGTGAGCATGTAGCCTAAACCGAACCTCATATGAATGGCGTTCCCTAACGAAACAGTCTGAGGGTGTTTTGGTGATTGGGAATCAGTTCTGTTGGGCGGAATAAATTGGGTCGAATTTTTCTGTATATATGCCAAGATATTCCGCCGAATTTTCCAGCCTATCTGCCAATAAATTCCGCCTAATAACTAAGCGAAATCCGCTTCGCTGATTTTCCGCTACTCTGAAAGTAGAAAGCCCGGTGTCTCGTGAACACCGGGCCATCTGCGAGTGCGGCGACTTGGCTGAGTGGCTTAAAGCACCGGGCCGAGAACCCGGCGGGGACGTGACGCCTCCAAGCTAACACGCGCCCCCATCCGTTCGAATCGGATAGTCGCCGCCACCATCCGATTCAGAAGATAGCGCCTCGCGGCGTCACCCTCTTTGTGTGTTTATAGCATTGGCAAAAGGCAACGTCTAGCTTCGATGAGACCGTCTACGCCTCCCGGCGGACTTCCTCGAAGAAGAAATCCTCGCGCGCCTCCTCAAGCTCAACCTCCAATACTCGTCGGGCGCGGTCAGTAGCTAGTGGGGTGGGCCGAACAGGAATCCAATTGTCGAATCAGGATGAAGTCCGTAGAATTGATTTCACCGGAGGTTAGCCAGATGCGAGCCGTCAGACAGATTGTCACCGTCCCCGCCTCAAGAGAGCTGCGCATTCAACTGCCCGAAGAGGCGGCGCCGCATGAGGAGGCCGAAGTCATTGTCCTCTTCAAACGTTCCGCGGCCGCCGAGAAGCTGCGCGCGATGCGCGAGGCCATGAGCGACGAGATGTTCCTCGCCGACCTGAACGCGGTGGCCGAAGACTTCAGGCATGCCGACGAGGACGAGCACGTCGCATGAGTGTCCCGCGCTGGAGCGTTTGGCTCGCGGGTTTAGACCCCGTGGTCGGCTCCGAGCAGGGGCGGACGCGCCCCGTGCTCGTTCTCAGCGAGACCGCGCTCAACGACGTGCTGCCGGTCGTTAACGTACTCCCCATTACTTCACGCAAACAGAACCGACGAATCTATCCTAACGAGGCGCTGCTTCCCGCGGGGACGGCCGGGCTGGCGGCAGAATCAATCGTCCTCTGCTACCAGATCAGGACTCTCGACAAGCGGCGACTCACGAAGATGTTCGGGATACTCAACGACGACGCACTGCGCGAAGAGGTGCTCGAAGCCCTGCGCTTCCAACTGGGGCTCAACCCGTAGGCGAACGGCCGAGGCGTGCTTCGAGGCTTTCGCGCAGGGCGCGGAAGTGCTCTTCGGGGACGGAGGCGAGGGAGCTTTGGAGGCGCGTGACGACGGGTTGGAGTTCGCGCTCCTCTTCGGGCTCGACGCTTTCGATGGCCGCGGCGACGCCCTCGGGCCGCGGGGGCTGGCGGCGCAGGCTGCGGGAGAGGAGCGCGGCCGCGGCGCGCAGGACGTTCTTCGACTTGCGGAAGGTGCCGCCGACGGCCGACTCCAGAGGCTTGATGGGCGCCTCGCGGCAGACGGCTTCGATGGCCTCGTTGACGGCGCGCGCGCCGTGCGTGTCGAGCAGGGCCGGGGCGCCTTCGCGGCGGCGTACGGCGTGGCCGACGAGGTAGCCGAAGTGGTAGGTGCGGCTCGTCAAATCGACCGCGCGCTTCCATTCGAGGAAATAGAAGATTTTGCGGAAGACCGCCTTCAAAGGGTAGACGAGCACCGCCACGGCGCACCCGCGCAGGCACCCGCCCTCGCGCTCCGACGCGAGCGCGTCCAGCTCCTCGGCGCTCAGCGCGCGGCCCGCCGACGCCGCGAGGCTCCGCACCAGCCGCTTGCGGAAGTAGTTCTTGACGAGGTCGTCCACGAGCGGCACGGGGATGAGCGGCGTCAGTCCCGTCAACACCGCGTACGTGAGGAGGACGTGCTGCTGCGCGCCCTCGTCCCCGGCCTTCAACAACTCCTGCCTGTCCGCCATGTTCACCAACGCCCCCGTCCGCATGATACAGTAAAGAAGTAGGTAGTAGGCAGATGGCAGTAGGCAGTCGCTCCGCGCGACGGACGTTGAAGTTCTATTTCGACGGCTCGAACTAAGGTTCTTAACTGCCTACTGCCATCTGCCTACTACCTACTTCTTTACTGTCCCCAAATGCCCATTCGCAACGTACTCATCTGCACGACACAGGTTCCGTTCACGACCGGCGGCGCGGAGTCGCACGTCGAGGGTTTGAGAGAGGCGCTCGTCAAGGCGGGGTACAACGCGGAGGTGGCGGCCGTCCCCTTCAAGTGGTACCCGCCTGCGGAGATCGTGCGCGGCGCGCTCGCGTGGCGGATGCTCGACGTGACCGAGTCCAACGGCAAGCCCGTCGACCTCGTCGTCGGGATGAAGTTCCCGGCCTACACGGTCGCGCACCCGCGGAAAGTCCTGTGGGTGATTCACCAGTACCGCTCGGCCTACAACCTCTGGGGCACGCCCTTCGACGACCTCTCGACCTACCCCGAAGGCGCGCGCGTGCGCGACCTCGTCCACCATTGCGACGAGCGCTTCATCCCCGAGGCGCGCAAGGTCTTCGCCAACTCGCGCACGGTGGCCGAGCGCATGCTGCGCTACAACCGCATCGAGTCGGAGCCGCTCTACCACCCGCCGCCGCGCGCCGCGCACTTACGCGCGGGCGAGCAGGGCGACTACGTCTTCTACCCGAGCCGGCTCGAAAAGCAGAAGCGGCAGGAGCTTCTGATTGAAGCCCTGTACTACACGCGCACGCCCGTCCGCGTCGTGCTCGCCGGCTCGGCGCAGGACGTGGGGCACTACGAGTCTCTCGTCAAGGAGTACGACGTCGGCGACCGCGTCGAGTTGCGCGGCTTCGTGGCCGAGGACGAGCTGCTGGCGCTCTACGCGAACGCGCTCGCCGTCTGCTACCTGCCGTTCGACGAGGACTACGGGTACGTGACGCTGGAAGGCATGCTCTCTTCGAAGCCGGTCGTCGTGCCGAGCGACGGCGGCGGCGCGACGGAGTTCGTCGAGCACGGCTCCGAGGGCTTCATCTCCGACCCAACCCCGCAGGCGCTGGCCGAATGCCTCGACCAGCTCTACGCCGACCGCGAGCGCGCCCGCCGCATGGGCGAACGCGGGCGCGAGAAACTCCTCGCGTTGAACCTCTCCTGGGAGAACGTCGTCGAGAAGATCATCTCGGCCGCAGGATGAACGAAGGGTGCCGGGTGCTGGGTTCTAGGTGCTGGGTGAAAGCCTGTTCTTCCCCAGCACCTAGAACCCGGCACCCAGCACCCTTCGTTTGTATTCCTCCGACTCCATGAAGGCGCGGCTCAGGCTGCGGTAGTCTTTGTTGCGCGAGAGGACGCCGAGCCAGAAGTCGAAGCCTTCGGCGTCGGGGTCGCGGCCGAGGTAGCCGAAGAAGTGCGCGCGCACGTACGCCTCGTCGTATTCGCGCGCGTCGAAGTTCTCGTCGGACGCGGCGGCCAGAAGCTTCTCGGCGCGCGCCGCGTCGCCGCCCGCCAGTCGCGCCGCGAGCGCGCGCCGGTTCTCCGCCAGCCGGGACTCCCAACCCCGCGCGCCGACGTAGAGGCCGCGCCCGAGCTCCCCCAAAGCCTGCACGAACTCTTCGCGCGCCGGGGCGCGCCCGCGCTCTGCTTTTAGTATTCGATGGACGAAGAGGCCGACGCGCGGGAACTCTTCGATGAAAGCGTAAGGGTCGGTTCGGACGCGCGCCGCCAGCTCGCGCGGCGCGGGCTTCGAGACATCGTTAGTCGAACTCACCTTGTAGACGGTGATGCCGCCCGCGCGGTAGACGGCGGGCAGGTTCGCTTCGAAGAAGGACTCGTCCGCGTGCAGGTCGCGCCGCTCCGCCTCGCCCAGGTAGACGTAAGCGACGCCGTAGTAGCTCAACAGGTCGAGCGCATCCGGCGCCCCCGCGTAGATGCGGCGCACGTCCCGTTCGCGCGCGCGGAACTCGTAGCCGTGCGCCCAGAGCCAGTCGGTCGGCCCGCGCACCGACGCGCGCCCGGCCAGCGCGAGCACGGGATGGTTGAACGCGGGCGCGGCCAGGAAGCGCGCGCGCGGCGGCGTCGCTTCGCGCACGAAGCGCACGGCCGCGAGGTCTGTCTGCGAGAAGAGGAGCGCGGACGCCCTGCCCTCCGCACGCAGCGCGGCGACGCCGGTCGCCAGAGAGAGCAGCGCGAGCAGCAGCGCGAGCGTCGACCGCAACGCCCTCAAACGTCGCGCGCGCGCGAGCGCAACGAGCCAGCGCGCGACGAGGGCGCTGTTGACGGCGTGCCAGTAGTACGTGAGCTTGCCGTTGTCGAAGACGTTCGGCGAGACGACGACCGTCAGCGCGAAGACGAGCAGCAGGAGCGCCGCGACGTAGAAGCTCTTCCACGCGCGCGGCGCAGCGAGCCAGGCGGGCACGGCGAGCAGCAGCGGGACGCCGAAGTTGCGCACCGCGTAGCCCGCGAACGAAGGCGCGTCCGAACCCATCCAGCCCGGCTGCCAACGCACGATCTGCCCGAAGCCGGCGTGCCTTGCCAGCTCGAACAACTGCGGCGCGGCCAACGCCAGCGCCGGCACCCAGAACCACAGCCACTCCCGCCGCGGCTTCATCAAGAAGAGCACGACGCTGACGAACCCGACCGCGACGTAACTGTGCGTGTGAAAGAGCGGCAGCAGCCCCGCCAGCACGCCCGCCGCAAATAAAGGATGAAGGCGGAAGGATGAGGGATGAAGGAAAGGCCGAGCGGCATCAGCTTCATCCTTCATCCTTCCGCCTTCATCCTTCCATTGCTGCCACACGACGGCGAAGAGCGCGAGCACTATCAACCCCGCGGGCAGGCCGTAGAGGGCGGCGCGCTGCGGGAGGAGCGTGTCGGTGACGAGGTTCGTCCAGTGTATCCCGCGCGCCCAGTCGTTCGCGTAGTTGAAGGGGAGCGCGTTCCAGAAGTCGAGAAAGGCGAGGCCGCTGTGCCGCCAGTCTTCCAAGAGGTTGAGGAACCCGAGGCCGCCGTTCAGAAGGAACAGGCACGTCGCCAGCGCCGCCGCGCGCGCCGAGTCCGCCAGCCGCAGCGCGAGGCCGTAGAAGATTCCGACGAGCGCGAGCGCCAAAGGCACCGCCGTCCAGAGGAACGCCGCGCGCATCGAAAGCCCCGCCGCCATCAACGCCGCCGCGTGGAAGTCCGGCAGGAACGGGTAGCGCAAAGCCTCGCCCGCCAGAGGCGTGTACGCGGGCGGGAAGTTCTCGCCGTACGCGAACGAAGAGGCGAGCGCCGCGTGAAAGCTCAGGTCGTACCAGGCGCTCCCGCCCGAGTAGATGCCGCCCGGCCCTTCGGCGAACGTGTGCGTCGAGAACAGCGCCCACAAGACCGGCGCGAACAGAACCAGCACCGCCGCGAGTCCCACGTGCTCACGCCCGAAGGAACCGGCAAACCCGAACACCTCCAACCGGCCGCGCCTCAACCCTACCAACCGACGGGCCGACAACAGCGCGGCCGCCGCCCACACGGACGAAGTCGCCCAAGCCACCGCGCCCCAAGTCAGACGCCCCTGCCAGCGCGCAAACCCGTACGCCGCCAACGCGCCCAACATCCAACCCGCCACCAAACCCCACAACACCTGCTCCCACGCCCGAGCCACGCCGCGCCAAACCCGCCGCGCCACACACGCGCCGCACAACGCCGACCCGATGAGAAACAGTGCCGCCAGCATGTGGAAGAAGGGTGCTGGGTGCTGGGTTTTAGGTGCTGGGTTTTGGTTTTACCCAGCACCCAGCACCCAGCACCCAGCACCTAGCCTCCCCCTTTCATCGCCTTGTACTCAATCGAGTCCCGGAAGGCGAGGGCGAGTTTGTCGAGGTCTCTGGTGCGTTCGAGGTTCGAGAGCCAGAAGTTGAAGCCTTCGAGGTCTCGGTCGGGCGGGTCGTCGGGGCTGCGTCGGAGGAAGGCGAAGTAGTGGAGCAGGAGGAGCGAGCGGTACCGGCTGCGCTCTTCGAGCCGCGCGTCCGAAGCCACCTTGAGCAGCGCGCCCGCGCGCGTCTCCGCGTGTGAGGCGAGCGAGGCGGCGAGCGCCTCGCGCTCCGCGGCGTCCGCCTCCAGCCCCGCGTTCTCGTAGAGCCGCGCGACGAAGCGCGCGTCGTCCGCTTCGCCGAACAACTCTCGGAACTCCGGACTCCGCTCCCACCCGCGCGCGAGCGCGGCGAGCCGGCCTTCGAAGTCGCGCTGCGCCTCCTCGGTGCCCGGGATGAGGCCGCGGCCGAGCGCGCGCGCGTCCGGCATGAACTCGCCGTAGCGCGGCATCCGCCCGCGCGCGACGAAGCGCAGGCGGTAGAGAGCGCGGCTCCAGTCCGCGTACTGGCCGAGGAGGTTGAGCGTGTCCTCTTCGAGCATCGAGGCCCAGTCGCGCAGCTCAAGCTCGGCGGGCGGCGAGGCCTCTGCGCGCGCGTCCGGCTCGGTCTTGACGACGGCGTAGAGGTCGTCGCGGTCGTCGAAGCGGTTGACGAAGCGCAGGCGCCCCGCGGCGACGGCGCGCGAGAGGAAGGTCGCGTAGTTCGTGCGCCGCTCGGGCGCGATGAGTTCGTTCTTGACGACGACGTAGGAGGTCGGAATCTCTTCGAGCATGCTGAGGAGGCCGAGCGGGATGGTGCCGCCGGCCGTCCAGTGCTCGATCTGATCCTCCTGCGGCGAGTTGAAGCCGGAGGTGCCGACGATGAGCGGCCGGGCGTGGTCGGCCGAGCGCAGCATGTAGCGGTGGTTGAAGTCCGGCCCGGCCGGCAGCACGACGACGCCGCCGCGCATCTCCGTCTCTTTAAGTCTGAGCGTGACGGCGTCCGCGTAGACCTCGCCGCGCATGAACTGAAGCGGCGCGGCGTTCAGCTCTAAAAGCAGGAGCACGCAGGCGACGGCGTAGACTGTCCGCCGGTTTAAGCTCGGACGGCGCGCTGTCATCACTTCCGCGAGGCGGCGCACGCCGAGGCCGGCGAGCAGGGCGAGGCCGAGGTAAGCGAACATCGCGCCGCGCGTGGGCACGCGCATGCTGCGGAAGACGGGCAGGAGGTCGTAGCAGATTCGGTAGAAGAAGAAGTTCCAGCCGAGCGAGTAGAGAAAGCCGACCGCGGCGAGGACGAGCCCGAGCCAGAAGGCGTCGCAGCGGCGCGTTGACGTGAGCGTCTCGACGAAGTTTCTGTTGACGGGACGCAGCACGGCCGGGTACGCCGCGCACAGGCGGACGCCCACGGCCGCGGTCAAAACGGCGAGCGCGACCTCAGAGGTGACGTAGTTGAAGACGCCGCCGAAGTAGCTCGTCCGGTCGAAGCCGACGGCGAGCATCGAGATCGCGAAGGCGAAGAGGATGAAGGCGTCGAGACGCGGGAGCCAGTTCCGTCGTCCGTCGTCCGGCGCGGCGACACGCGCGGGCTGTGGCTTCACGAGCAGCAGCTCCGCGAACGTGAAGAGGAGGGTGAGCAGTCCCGGAAAGAGCTTGAAGCGCGCGCCGCCCTCCATCGTCTCGCCCATCCCGAACCAGAGCTTGTTGCGGTTCTCGACCGACAGCCAGTGGCGCGGCCACGCCGAGTTGGCCTTCACCTCCTCGACGCCGCGCTTGAAGCCGTAGAGCTTCGAGACGATGTAGTAGGGCAGCATGAACGGCAGGAGGCCGAGCGAGGCGAGACCCAGGGCCACGGCGCTCCTGCGCCAGAACTCCCGCTCGCGCCAGAGTCCGTAGCGCGTCAGAAGCACCGCCGCGCACAGGGCCAGCGGCACGAGCGCGAAGGCGAAGAACGAGACGCTCGTCAGCCCCGTCATGAAGAACGCGAACCCGAGCCACGCCGCACGCCTCCACGTCCGCGCCCGCGCGAACAACACCAGAGCCTCGAACAGCAGCGGCAGCCACACCGAGAACAGGTAGACGAGCTGCGACATCAGGTGGAAGCGGAACGGCACGAACGCGAACGCTATCCCAGCGACCCACGCCACGGCTTCCGAACCCGTCAGCGTGCGCGCCAGGCGGAACGCGCCGTAGCCCGACAGCGCGAAGCCGAGGAAGAGCGCCACGGCGTGCACCGTCAGCGGCTTCAGGCCCAGCGCGTAGAGCGGGAAGAACGGCAGCGCCAGCCCGTAGCAGTGCTCGCTGAAGGCCAGGGTGTACTTGAGCGGGTAGAAGGTGTTCGCGTGGAAGAGGTGCAGGGGGTCTCGGAAGGTCTGGTGGTAGTCCCACCACATGATCCACGTCACGAGGTAGGGGTCGCCCGGGTCAACGACCGCGTCGCGCATCCGCGTCACGTACGGCCACGTCAGCAGCGCCGTGAAGAGGCAGAACGCGAGCACCACCAGCAGCTCCCGCAAAGGCCGCACGCGCCACACGGCCGCGACCACGTTTGGCATTTCCCGACGCGAAGTGTTAGCTTGGCCCATTCTTTATGGTGATAAGTGATGAGTGATAAGTGATAAGAAGGCCCCGCCTTCCCGCTTCCTCTTATCACCTATCACTCATCACTTATCACTTTCCTTCGACCCGATGTCAAGAACGCACGCCAGGGAGGTTGTGACTCACCGCGAAACCGGGGCCGGTGGGCGCGGGGTCGCCGTCCTCGTGCCGTGTTACAACGAGGAGCCGACCGTGGCGCGCGTCGTCGCGCGCTTCCGCGAGGAGCTGCCCGAAGCGCGCGTCTACGTCTTCGACAATAACTCGACCGACCGCACGGCCGAGGAGGCGCGGCGCGCGGGCGCCGAGGTCTTCAACGAGCGCCGGCAGGGGAAGGGCTACGTCGTCCAGTCGATGTTCCGGCAGGTGGACGCCGACTTCTACGTGATGGTGGATGGCGACGACACCTACCCGGCCGAGGCCGTCCACGCGCTGCTCGCGCCCGTCGTCGGAGGCCACGCGGACATGAGCGTCGGCTCGCGCCTGCACGAGCGTTCGCAGAGCCAGTTCAAGCGGCGCAACCGGATGGCGAACCGCCTCGTGCGCTCGACCTTGAACTTCATCTTCCGCGTCGAGCTGACCGACATCCTCTCGGGCTACCGCGCCTTCAGCCGCGAGTTCGTCAAGGGGCTGCCGCTCTTCGGCGGCGGCTTCGAGATCGAGACCGAGCTGACCATCAAGGCCGTCGAGCGCGGCTACCGCCTCGTCGAAGTCCCCGTCGATTTGACGCACCGGCCCGAGGGGAGCCATTCGAAGATACAGTTCCTGCGCGACGGCTTCCTCATCCTCAACACGACGCTCGCGCTCTTCCGCGACTACAAGCCCCTGACCTTCTTCGGCGCGGTCGGGCTTCTGCTCCTGCTGCTCGCGTGCGCGGCCGGCGCCGCCGGCTTCCTGGGACTCGGCGTCGTGCCCGGCACCCTTCTTCTGGTCGCGGCCGCGGGACTCTTCACGTGCGGCCTTCTCTCTCTGACGGCCGGCCTCATCCTCCACTCCATCGCGCGCCGCTCGCAGGAGTTCGAGTACCACGTACGCGTCCTGACGGACGAGCTGCGCGCCGGCCGCGCGCACGCGAACGAAGAGCTCGGGCGGCGCGGGGCTTTGAAGTAAGGATGACGAGCGCCGCCGTCCAGCCCGAAGCGCCGTCCGACGCCCGCGCCGCGGCCGAGCGTTTCGGCCTGCTCGCACGTCTGCGCGAGCGCGCGGAGTTCGGCGACGCGCTCGCCCTGCTCTACCTGCTCGTCTTCATCCGCCAGTACCTCTGGCCGCTCGACTCGAACGCGCTGGCGTGGGCTTTGTCCGTCCCGGCGGCCTTCGTCGCGTGGTACTTCTACGTCGTCACGAAACCCTTCCCGGCCGAGCGCGCCGGGCGCGAGTTCTGGCTCCTGGTGCTGCCGCCGCTCGTCATCCTCTACCTGCTGCGGCTTCCCTTCCCGGACATCTCGTGGGACGTGCTCAACTACCGCCTGCTGCACGCCGAGCGCTCTCTGCGCGGCACGCTCTTCATGCCGGGCGACTACTTCCCGACGCCCGCGCCGTACAACCCCGCGCCCGACACCGTCACGGGCATCTTCCGCCACGCGCTCGGCTACCGGCTCGGCACGGTCGTCAACCTGCTCGCGCTCGTCTGGACGGCGCGCGTGACGTTGAAGCTCGTCCGCCCGTTCGTCGCGCGCGCGTGGCCGCGAGCCGCAGCCGTGCTCCTCGTCCTTTTAGCCGAGCATCTTCTGTATCAGGTCAACGAGTACATGGTTGACCTGCTGTCGCTCCCTCTGCTGCTCGAAGCGACGTGGCTCGCGCTGCGCGTCGAAGAGGCGGAGCAGAGACGCCCAGCCTTCGTCCGCGTCGCACTGCTTCTGGGATTGAGCGCGGCGCTCAAGCTGACGAACGCGGCGGCCATCCTGCCGGTCGTCCTGCTCTGCGCTTACAAGGCGCTCGCGGGGCCGTCGCGCCTGAAGTCGAGGGAGTTGCCGACGACAGTCGCGTTGACCTTCGTCGCGTTCGTCGCGCCGCTTCTGCCGTTCGCGGTCTACCTCTGGCGTCTGACGTCGAACCCCGTCTTCCCGCTCGCCAACAGATTCTTCCTTTCCGCCTACTGGCCGACCGACGGCGGCTGGGACGCGCGCTGGGGGCCGAAGGGCCTCTGGGAGATTCTGGCGTGGCCCGTGCTCGCGTCCTTCGAGCCGGCGCGCCATTCGGAGCTGGGCGTCTATTCGGGGCGCATCACCCTCGGCCTCTTCGTCGCGCTTTTAGGACTCGCGCTGAGTTGGCGCGACCGGCGCGTGCGCGCCGTCTGCCTGCTGTTCGTCGTCGGGTGCTTCGCCTGGAGCGCGGGCGGGATGGGCTACAGCCGCTACGGCCTCTACCTCGAAGTGCTCGCGGGCGTCTGCGTGGTCGCGGTCGCCGCTTCGTCGTTGAGAGTGATGTGGTCGGACTTCAAACCTTCGTGGAGGGCGGCCGTCCCTGCGCTTCTCCTCCTCGCACTCTGCGCGCAGGGGGCGCTCGCCCTTCGTTACGCGCTCAAGTACGAGTGGAGCATGAGGCCGACGCTGCTCTCGGACTGGCGCGCGTACCGGCACGAGGCGCGCTACGTCTTCCGCGACCGGCGTCTGAAGGACTTCATGAACGCCGAGACGCGCGCCCTCTTCGAAGGCTTGCAGGCTTGGGTCGAGAGCGGGCCGAAGTCGAACGGCGTTGAGGCTTTGATCGACCCGGCGCTCCCCATCGTCACTGCCAGCCACCCCGAATACTTCGCCACGCGCGACGCGCGCCAGCACTTCGTCCGCACGGTCGAGTCGGGGCCGCAAAGCATGCTCTCGCTCTGCATGCCCGAAGACCTGACGCAAGCGCGCGAGTACATCAAGAGCCGCGGGCTGACCTTCGTCGGCGCGCGGCCCGTTAGTGTCCCCTTCTTTTCGCAGCGCCGCCCGCTGGGTATGATGTTGGTCGAAGCCACACTCCCCGAAGGCGAAGAGGGGCGCGCGACGTTGGAGCGTTTCTGGAAGGCGGCGGCCTTCCGCGACCAGGACTACCGCGCGCTGATTCAAGCGCCGGGAGCGCCGACGCGCCTGCGGCCCGGCGAGCGCGCCGAGCTACACTTGCGCGTGCGCAACCTCGGCCCCGTCGCGTGGCCCGCGCACGGCGAGCGCGGCATGTACCAAGTCAACGCGGGCGACCGCTGGCTCGACCCTTCGACGGGGCGCGTCGTCAACGACCTCGACGGCCGCACGGCGCTCGCCGCGGACTTGCAGCCCGGCGGCGAGACCGAGCTGACGCTCCCCGTCACGGCGCCCAAGCAGCCGGGCGACTACGTGCTCGAGGTAGACATGATTCACGAGGGCGTCACCTTCTTCTTCGAGAAGGGTTCGAAGACGCTACGCGTGAATGTAAGGGTCGAGCCGTAAAGCTGGGGGCGCGGGCACCCTACAGCCCGCATGAGCGCGCCAGCGCGAAGGCAGTGAGACTACAATGTCCGACGTTGAGAGAAAGAGGCAGACGGTCAGCGTGCTCACGCACGCTAGCGGGCAGGGATGCCCGCGCTCCCAGCTTTAGAACTTTATTGGAGAGGAAAGATTGAAGATGAGAGTCGGGAAACTTTTCGCCGTCGCGGGCGTGTGTGCACTCTTAGCTGTCGGGTGTAGCCGGGGGCCTGCGGGCAACACGGCCGGGACGAACTCGGCGGCGACGCCCGCGCCGGCCAGGACGCCGGGGCCTCTGCCGGACGCCGCCTTCAAGGCGCAGCTCACGCTGCCCGACGCGCCGGCCAAGCTCCGCGCGGGGCAGAAGGAGACCGTGCAGGTGCACATCAAGAACGCGAGCGATGTCTTCTGGTGGTCGCGCGGCGGCGAGCTCAACGAGCGCACCGACAACTGGTTCTACATCGCCGCCGGCAACCGCTGGCTCAAGCCCGACGGCTCGCTCGTCACCGACATGGACGGCCGCTACGGCATCTCGAAAGACCTCAAGCCCGGCGAGGAGACCGAAGTCCCGCTGCTCGTCACCGCCCCGAAGGAGCCCGGCGACTACATCCTCGAAGTCGACCTCGTCCAGGAGCAGGTCGCCTGGTTCAGCGACAAGGGCTCGCCCACCGCGAGGGCGAAAATAACGGTGGTAAGATGAAGAAGTAGGCAGTAGGCAGATGGCAGTAGGCAGTTGAAAACGCTGCTGCCGGAAATTGTGATTTAACCTTTCGACGTGCGTAACGCGGAGCGTACTGCCTACTGCCATCTGCCTACTGCCTACTGATTTATGCGTCTCGCCTACTTCAGCCCGCTCAGCCCCCAGCGCTCGGGGATCGCGGATTACAGCGAGGAGCTGCTGCCGCACCTGGCGGCGGCCGGCGCCGAGTTGACGCTCTTCGTGGACGGCCTCCGCCCCTCGGAGTGGGGCGCGGCCGGGCGCTTCGAGGTGCGCGACTACCGGCGCGACCCGGAAGCCTTAGATTCCCTGGGCGAGTTCGACGCGGTCGTTTACCACATGGGCAACGACCACCGCTACCACGCGGGCGTCTTCGACGCGATGCGCGTGCACCCGGGCGTCGTCGTCTTCCACGACTTCGCGCTGCAGGACTTCTTCCTCGGACTCGCGCGCGAGCGCGGCGACATGCGCGTCTACCTGGAAGAGGTCGGCGCGTGCCACGGCGAGGAGGCGCGGCGCGAGGCCGAGGAGGCGCTCGCGCGCGGCGCCGCGCCCGCGGCCTTCGCGCGCCCGCTGGACTTCCCCCTCAACTGCCGGCTCGCGCGCGGCTCGGAAGGCATCATCGTCCACTCCGACTGGAGCCGCGCGCGCTTCGAAACGGTCGCGCCCGGCGTCCCCGTCCGCCGCGTCCGGCACCACATCACGCCCTCGGCCGCCGAGTCTCTGCCGCGCGGGCACCGCACGGCGCGCGACACAGTCCGCATCGCCTCGTTCGGACTCATCACGCCCGACAAGGGCATCGAGCGCGCGCTGCGCGCGCTGGCCGCGCTGCGCGACACTTACGACTTCCGCTACACGCTCGTCGGCGACCCGAACGCATACTTCGACGTGCGCGCGCTCGTGCGCGACTGCGGTCTGGCAGACCGCGTAGAGATAACCGGCCACGTCACGCTCGAAGAGTTCGAAAGTCGGATTGCCGAGACGGACATCGCGCTCAACCTCCGCGAGCGGACGGTGGGCGAGACTTCGGGGAGCCTCTGCCGCATCATGGCCGCGGGCGTCTGCGCAGTCGTCTCCGCCGTGGGCTGGTTCGGCGAGCTGCCCGACGACTGCGTCGTCAAGGTCGAGCCCGGCGAGCACGCGGACGAGCTTCTGCGCGCCTACCTCGCGCGCCTCGTCGAGGACGAGCCTCTGCGCGCGCGCCTCGGCGCGAACGCGCGCCGCCACGTCACAGCCTTCCACGACATCCGCAAGAGCGCCGAAGGCTACCTTGAATTCGTCCGCGAGGTCGCCGCCGCGCGCCCGCGCCGCAGGCTGCTCGCGGGGCTCTCGGCGGAGCTGTCCGCGCTCGGCGTCGCGCCCGACGCGGACGAAGCGCTCGTGCGCGGCGTGGCCTCGGAGTTCGCCGCGCTCGCGCCCGAGAACCTCTTCGCGCCCCAGCCCCCCGAGCCGCGCGGCTCCTGGATGCAGCCGGACGCGACCTTCCCCTTCGCGCAGTCCGAAGACGCGCACGCCTCGAACGGCAACGGCCGGGGCCGCAAGCTGGAGGGCGTGGACTACAAGCGCGGCGCCGTCGATTACCCGCGCCGCATCACGCCCGAGCGTCTGCACCACCTGCGCACGAAGCCCTTCTACAACCTCGCGAACAAGCCCGAGCGCTACGCGGGCGAAGGCATCGACGCCGACACCTTCCGGCACTTCTGCGACTTCGCCAACCTGGTGCAGGCGCTCGCGCTCCCGCCCGACCGCAGCGTCCTCGACGTGGGCTGCGGCTCCGGCTGGCTCAGCGAATACTTCGCGCGCCTCGGCTACGACGTGACAGGGCTAGACATCAGCCCCGACCTGATTGAAGTCGCGCGCGAGCGCGTCGAGCGCGTCCCTTACGGCGCGGATCACGAGACGCCCCTGCGCTGCCGCTTCCTCGTCCACGACGTCGAGGGCGCTCCTTTGGAGGAGCAGTTCGACGCCGTCGTCTGCTACGACTCGCTCCACCACTTCGAGGACGAGCGCGCCGTCATCAGGAACCTCGCGGCGATGACGAAGTACGGCGGCGCGCTCTTCATCCTCGAAGGCGACCGCCCCGACGAAGGCTCTGAGAACGAGGAGGAGCTGCTCGAAGTGATGCGCGACTTCGGCACGCTCGAGTCGCCCTTCAGCCGCGACTACCTGCGCGCGCTCCTGGACGCGTGCGGCTTCGCCGTCGTCGGCGACTACGTCTCGGTCAACGGGCTGTTTGAGCGCGACTCGCTCGAAGGCGGGCGCCTGCGCGTCGAGCCGCCGCCGGTCAACTACCTTCTCTGCAAGAAGGTCGCGGACGCGCCCGAACGCCGCGCCTCGTCCGTCCCGGACACGCGCAAGCCTTCGGCCCCTTCGGCGCGCATGAGTTTTCCCGAAGGCTGGCCCGAAGAGGTCGCGCCCGGCGCGAAGATTTCGGCGCGGCTCCGGGTCGAGAACGCGGGCGACACGCTCTGGCTCACGGGGCCGGCGGAGCGCGCGGGCTCGTGCATGCTCGGCGTGCGCGTCTGCGACGAGGCGGGGGTGCTCGTCCTGGAGCGCCACGGCACGCCGCCTTTGCCGCGCGCGCTGGCGCCCGGCGAGTCCGCGACTCTGAAATTCGAGCTAAGGGCTCCGCACGCGCCCGGCCTCTACACGCTCAAGCTGGACATGGTCGCGCAGCACGTCTGCTGGTTCGAGGAGCGCGGCTCCATCCCGCTCAAGGTTCAATTTCGGGTTGCTTAGATAAAGAGATGATGACGCCGGACGAGATAAGGAAGCGCGTGGAGCGGCTGGGCCCCTGGTTCCACTGCATCGATTTGGGCGGCGGCCTTTCGACCAAGACGCAGAGCGCCATCGGCGAGCCGGTCGAGCACCCGCGGCCGACGTGGGAGAAGGTCAAGGCCTGCCTGCCCGAAGAGTTCGACGGCAAGAGCCTGCTCGACGTGGGCTGCAACGCGGGCTTCTACGCGGTGGAGCTGAAGCGGCGCGGGGCGGGTCGCGTCCTGGGCGTCGACTCGCAGCGCAACCTCGTCCGGCAGGCCATCTTCGTGCGCGACGTGCTCGGGCTGGAAATAGAGTACCGGCGCATGTCGGTCTACGACCTCGACCCGCGCGAGCTGGGGCAGTTCGACGTGACGCTCGCGCTCGGACTCGTCTACCACTGCAAGCACCTCGTGCTCGCGCTCGAACGCCTCTTCGCCGTCACGCGCGAGCTGCTGGTTCTGGAGACGGCCATCTACCCGCCGGAGCGTTCGCCCGGCTCGTTCACGTACGAGGTCGGCGGCCTGCGGCCCCTGCTCCACCCGCTCGCGTACGTCGAGAACCCGGGCGAGGCGAAGGAGGCCATCTACAACTGGTTCCTGCCGGGCGTCGAGGCTCTGACGGCGCTGCTCAGGAACGTCGGCTTCGACGAGGTCGAGGTCTTCCCCGCGACGCAGTCCGACCGCGCCATCTTCGCCTGTCGCAAGCGCGAGCCGTACCCCGACAGCCGCTCGATCTCGTACCTCGCGGCCTCCATCCAAATCGAGGACGGCCCCGCGCGCTGCCGCCCGGAAGAGGTCTTGACCTTCCGCGTCCGCGCCGAGAACACGGGCCTCGCGCGCTGGCTGCGCGGCGACGACACGGGCGTGCAGGAGGGCGCGGTGCACCTCGTCGCGCACGTCTTCGCGGCCGGGGGCGAGGAGCCTCTCTTCTGGTATCACGCGGGCGCCTACCTGCCCGGCGACATCGCGCCCGGCGAGTCGGCCACGGTCGAGATTGCCATGCGCGCGCCCGCCGAGCCGGGCCGCTACCGGCTGGAGTTCGACATGGTCTCCGAACACCTCGCCTGGTTCGAGGACTTAGGTTCTGAAGTCGTCAGGCACGAACTGACGGTCGAATAAACAGGTCAGAACCACCCGCGGTAGCGGATGGCCCTTTGTGAGACGGTTCATCCGTTCTGCTAAGCGCCACCCGCTACCGCGGGTGGTTCTGACCTTTATAATTCCGGTCAACTTTTCGCCCGCCCGGAGCGTCAAAAACAGCGTACGTTCGTGGCCCCGGAAGGGCGTTAAATCTTCACGTTTGTTTAAGTTGACAAAGGTCTCGGGGGGTGTCTAAACTTCCCCTGGTCGTGACGGGAGCAGCCCCGCTCTCGGACGAGAGTTAGGCGACATGGGCGCTCCGCCGCCCCCTGTCACGAACTCACCGCAGCTTTCCCGTAATTTTGGAGCAAGCAGATGCGTAAGTTTATCGCCGCAGTCTTCGCCGTGGCCTTCACGGCTTCCGCCGCGCTCGCGCAGAGCCAGCAGGCGCCGACGCTGCGCATCGTCTCGGAGGACGGCAACCGCCTCCCCTCCGAGCTGATGTACGGCAACACGAAGGTCAAGCCGCTGCGCCTCCGCCCCGGCACGAACATCCCCATCACCATCGACGACTCGGACTTCTTCGTCCAGCAGCACTACGTCGATTTCCTCTCGCGCTTCCCAGACCAGTCGGGCTTCACCTTCTGGCAGGGCGACATCGAGCAGTGCGGCGCGAACGCGCAGTGCCGCGAGGTGCACCGCATCAACGTCTCGGCCGCGTTCTTCCTCTCCATCGAGTACCAGCGCTCCAGCTACCTCGTCTACAAGACCTACAAGGCCGCCTTCGGCGACCTGCCCGGCAAGCCCGTCCCCGTCCGCCGCGAGAACCTGATGCCCGACACGCGCACGATCCTGAACGGCATCGTCGTCGGCACCGACCCGGGCTGGGAGGCCAAGTTCAACGCCAACATCGACGCCTACGAGCAGGCGTTCGTCCAGCGCGCGGACTTCCAGGCGGCCTTCCCCTCGACGATGACGGCCGCGCAGTTCGTCGACAAGCTCTTCGCGAACGCGGGCGTGACGCCCACGGCGGGCGAGCGCACCGCGGCCATCAACGCCTTCGGCACGAGCCGCGCGGCGGCCCTGCGCAGCGTGGCCGAGAGTCAGACGCTCCACAACGCCGAGTTGAACAAGGCGTTCGTGCTGTCGCAGTACTTCGGCTACCTCAAGCGCAACCCGGACGACCTGCCCGACGCGAACTTCGCCGGTTACAGCTTCTGGCTCGGCAAGCTCAACCAGTTCAACGGCGACTTCGTCGGTGCCGAGATGGTCAAGGCCTTCATCTCCTCGTCCGAGTACCGCACGCGCTTCTGAGCGGCGCGACGTTCAAAAGAAGAGGAGGGGCGCTCTTATCCAGAGCGCCCCTCCTCTTTTTGCGCCTTCTTCCTTGGCCTGCTCAGTCGCCCTCGCGCACGGCGACGACGGTCGAGCGCTCCTCCCAGCGGCCGGCGTAGTCGTAGTAATAACTCCCCTTCGTGACGCGCTCCAGGCGGAAGCCGAGCATCCGCAAGACCTCCCGGTAGACGCCCACCGAGTAAGTCCACCACGTGTAGTCGTAGTCCGGGTTCGACGCCAGCGGCTCGAAGCGCGCGACGCGCTCCTCCGTCTCCAGGAGCGGCGTCACGACGACCAGAGTCTCCCCCGCCAGGCGCGCGATTGACGCGAGCGCCGACACCTGGTCGCTCAGGTGTTCGAGCACCGACCCGACCACCACCACGTCGAAACGCCCGAGCGCCGGCGGCAGCTCGTAGACGCTCCCGTAGAAGACTTCGGCCCGCGAGCCGAGCAGCCTGTGGCAGAGCCAGTACGCGTCCTTCCAGCGCTCCATCTCCGCGCCGTAAACTTCGGCCCACTTCTCCCGATCCCGGTAGTAGAGCTTCTCCTTGAAGGGCAGGAGCGTCTGCTGCCGCACGTCGCTCATGTCGTGCGAGACGACGCGCGCGGCCCCGCGCCGCTCCGCCTCGAAACTGAGAAACCCGGTCGCCGTCCCCACGTCGAGCACGCTCTTGCCCTCGACTTCGACGCCGCCCACATACTCCTCGAACTTGCCGCGCAAGTCCCACTGCCCGTGCACGACGCCGAACAAGGGCAGCTCCATCGTGTGGTAGAAGAAGCACCCCTCGGGACTCTCGACGTGCCGCGGCTTCGCGAACTCGACTGTCTGACTCAAACGCTCACCCCCTCGACCTGTTCTTTACCCCTCCACGGCCCACGCCACCAAACGATCAGGAGCACGGCCGTGAGCAGCGAGATGACCGCGCCGATGATGACCGACTTCGGCCGGTAGACGAAGCTCACCTCGTGCTCGCCCGCCGGCACAAGGACGCCGCGCTGATTGTAGTTGACGCGCAGCACGCCGGCCGGCCGCCCGTCGAGGTACGCGCGCCAGCCCGGGTAATGGTTCTCGCTCAGAACAAGAATCGAGGGCGCGCCGGCCTTCGTCCTCAAGTCCACCCGGTTCGGCTCGTAGCGCGTGAACTCCGCGCCCCCGCCCGGCGCGGCCGTCTCGTAGAGTTTGGTTCCCGACCCCGGTTCGACGAGTGCCGTTCGTTCGGGCTCCCACATTGAGCCGTCGGGCATAAGCCCCGTGCGTATAACTTTGAGCGCCGCCTCTTCGTCGAGCGCCCGCACATCCGTCACGAGCCAAGCGCGCGGCAGGGCACGCGCGTTCTCGTAGACCTCCTCACGCGCCGTCCGCCCGAGCAGCTTCCAGCGCGGCGCGCCCGAAGTTCCGACGGCGTCGCTTTCGTCGGCGACCCGGCCGATATCCCTCACGTCAACGGTCGAGCCCGGCGCCTTCGCAGAGCCGGGCTGCGACTTCGCCCCGGCGGCGGCCGCTGCCGCCGCCGCGACCGCCCGCCGCTCGACCGTGAACCACTCGCGGCGCAGCGGGTAGGCCTTGCCCGTGGCCGCGTCCAGGAGCGAGACGCGGAAGACCGAGAGCAGGAGGTCGGGCCACTTCGGCGTGACCTCGGCGACGACCTCGCCGCCCACGACCGTGGCGCGCTCGGGCAGCGCGAAGGAGGTGACGTACGTGTGCCCCTCGTACTTGCCCTTGTCGTCCGCGACCGCGTAGCTCGAAGCGACGGCCGCGCGTTTGTGCCGCACGCGCGCGCGTATGTCCGCGCGGTCGTGCGCCCACTCGGACGTGTCCGCGCCCGCGCGCAGAGGGAACTCGAACGTGCGCCCGTCCTGCGTGCTCAGGCGGACGCGCCCGACCGTCGCGCCGTCGGGCACGTCCTCAGACCACGACAGATTAGTGACGAGGGCGACGCGGTCGGACTCGACGGGCGCGACCGCGAAGCGCAGGGACTTGCCCGCGCCGACGTTCGGCAGGCCGAGGTCGTTGCCCGCGAACATGAAGTCCCCGTACTTCTGCGTCGCCTCCGGAAAGTTCTGCGCGGGCGTCGGGGCGGGCGCGGCGTTGTTAGCGGGACTGTTGTTATTAACTTCAGTCGTCGCGCCCGCGCCCTTCGCGCGCATCGAGATGAGGTAGCGGACGTTGAGCAAATCTATCTCGCGCCCCGCGCCGCGCAGCGAAGACTCCGGGTCGGTCAGCTCGCCCCAGACCTTCATGTCGCCCGCGAGGCGGCTGTAGCGCGCCAACCCGAAGCCGTCGTAGCCGGCCGCGTTCTGGACGCCGTGCATCATGTAGATGTCGGGCTGCGTCCACAGCGTCCACTCCGTCGCGTGCGAGACCGAAGGCGGGACGGGCGCGGTCGCCGGGTCGAAAGGGTGCGGCGCGGTCAGGACTCTGTAAGGGGCCGCGTCCGTCCCGCCCTTCTGGCGGATGAGCTGAACCGTCTCCGGCTCGCGCCAGAGGTCTCCGTCGAGCGTCGGACTCGAAAGACGCCAGCCGCTCGACTGCCCCCACAGCGCGAGGTCACACGCGAGCACCGCGACGAGCAGAACGGTCGCGCCGCGCCGCCCGCGCGCGAACGCCCACAGAGCGTACGCGCTCAAAGCCGCGACGAGCACCGGGAGAAAAAGCTCGGGCGCGCGCATGAGCGTAACCGGGGCCTGGCGTGCGAGTTTGAAATCGGCGGGGCGGCCCAACGTCACGACCACAAACGTCAAAAGCACCGTGCACGCGCCGACCACCGTGGCTCGTCGCCACGCGCGCCCCTCGCCCCGCAACGCGGCCAGAGTCGTCAACCCCCTCCCGGCCAGCACCGCCAGCGCGAACTCGGCCTCCATCAAGTGGCGCGCGGGCACGCGGAAGAGGTTGAGGACGGGCACGTGGTAGATCAGTTTATAGAACCTCAGAGGCGCGTAGCGTCCGAGCGCGAGCGCCAGGCAGACGAGCGCCACGACAGTCCAGAACTTCGTCTTCGAGTCCCTCCGAAAGACGACCGCGCACGCGGCGAGCATCAAGCCCAGGGAGCCGACGTAGCCCGCCATCTCGCCGTAGTAGGGCGGGCCGACGTACGGCGCGCGGAACAGTCGGCCGTCGCCCCCGCCCGCGACGTACGGCGCGAGGAACGTCTCGAGCATCCGCGGCGTCAGCGAGAACGAGGTGAAGAAGTCGTAAGAGGAGTCGGCGCGCAGGCTGTTGCGCAGCAACTCGAAGGTCGGTAGGATTTGCACGGCGGCGAGCAGCACACCGGCCGCGAGAAAAGCCAGAGACCAGAGGTAGCGCGCGCGGCTCGCGCGCAAAGTGTACGCGTTGGCGGCGGCGTAAGTCCCGACGAGCAGGAGCGAATAGACGAGCGTCTGCTGGTGGCCGGCGAAGGTCTGGAGCGCGACGAAGAGGGCGAGCAGGACTCCCCACTTCCGCTCCCCCTTCATGCCGTATCCGTCGAGCGCCCACAAGACCCACGGCAGGCACGCGCCGGTCTGCACGATGCCGATGTGCCCTATCTGCCCGACGAGGAAGCCGCCCCACTGCCATGCGAGGCTCGTCACGACCGAGCCGGCCACGGTCGCGCCCGCGCGCCGCGAGTAGAGATACGCGCCGAGCGCGGCGAGCATGTAAGACGTGACGACCAACAGGTTCGTCGCCGCCTGCGGCGAGAAGAGCAGGTAGAACCAGTTCGGCGGGAAGAGCAGCCCGCCCTGCGCCGAGGCCAGAAGAGGCATGCCGCCGAAGATGTACGGGTTCCAGAGCGGGAGGCTCCCCGAGAGAGTGATGTTCGCGGCCGCCGCGCGCAGCGGCGTGTTGAAGATCGTCCCGTCGTCGGGGCAGAGCACGGAGCCGGACAGCAGGGCGGGCAGGAAATAAAGAACGGGCGCGAGCGTGACGGCCAGCGCGGCCGGCAGCTCGCGTCGGTCTCGCGGGCGAGGGTTTGATGGACGAGTCATTGAATCAGGCGGAGGCGGCGGAAGAGTTCGGCGGGGCCGCCGCCGCGGCGGAAGGCTTCGCCGTCTTCGAGCCGCGGCGCGCGCTCGCGGCGGCGCGTGCGTGGGCGCGCGGCCGCGCGGCCGGGCTCGCGTGCGCGGCGCTGCTCGCCCTGATGTCTCTACAGATGTTGGCGGTGGTCTGGCGGAAGAGCATAACCGTGGACGAGGTTGTGATGATACCGGCGGCATACTACCACCTCGCCGCGGGCAACTGCCAACTCGTCCACGAACACCCGCCGCTCTCGAAGCTGCTGGCCGGCGTCCCGCTCCTCTTCCTGCAACCCGGCGAGACCGACCCGCGCAAGTGGGATCAGGCTCCCGACTCGCCCATCGGCAAGTGGACTTACGAGGAAAGGTTCTGGGAGGACAACCCGCGTCTGTTCGAGTCGATCTCCTTCTGGGCGCGCGTGCCGATGATTCTCCTGACGGTCTTGACGGGCCTCCTCGTCTTCGCCTTCGCGCGCGACCTGTTCGGCGACGCGGCGGCCGTGCTCGCCGTCGCGCTCTACGCGCTTGAGCCGACCGTGCTCGCGCACGGCCGCGTCGTGCAGACGGACGTGCCGGCCGCGTTCGGGTTCCTCCTGACGACGTACGCGCTCTACAAGTACCTGCGCGCGCCGACGCCGAAGCGCGCGCTGCTGCTCGGCGCGGCGGGCGGCGCGGCGTGCCTGACGAAGTTCTCGATGCTGATGGTCGCGCCCGCCATCGGCGTCGTCTTGCTCGTCCTCTGGTGGCGCGGACGAAAGTCGAAGGGTTCGGCGAAGTCTCTGGCCCTGCACGCGGCGTTGACGACGCTCGCGGCGCTCTTCGTCATCAACGCCGCGTACTTCTTCGACCACCGCCCGCTCGGCTTCGAGGGCGTGAAGTGGCTGCACGAGGGCGCGCCCAACCACCCCGACGCCGTCGTCAACTTCGTCAACGTCGTCACGTACGTCCTGCCGACAGACTTCGTGCTCGGCGCGCTCTGGCAGGTCTGGCACAACGGCGCGGGGCACAACGCCGGGCTGCTCGGCATGTACAGCCGCACGGGCTGGTGGTACTACTTCCCCGTCGCGTTCGCTCTGAAGACGACGCTGCCCTTCCTCCTGCTCTCGCTCGCCGCGCTCGGCTGGGCGTTTGCAAGAGTCGTCCGCGGGCGCGACCGACGATTCCTCTTCCTGCTCGTGCCCTTCGCCTTCTACGCCGCGGCCTCGATGGCGGGCGCGCTCAACCTCGGCGTGCGCTACTTCCTGCCGGCATACATGTTCCTCTTCATCGCGGGCGGCGCGCTGTTGGAGAGGATGTGGAGGGCGAGGAGTTCACGCCCGGCCGGCGCCATCCTCGCCGCGGCGCTGCTCGCGTGGGTCTGCGTCGAGGCGGCGCGCGCGTACCCCGACCACATGACTTACATGAACCAGCTCGCCTACAGGCAGCCGCACTGGTGGTATTTGTCGGACTCGAACGTCGAGTGGGGCGACGATGTGCGCGAGCTGGCGGAATATCTGAAGTCGAAGGGCGAGACGAAGGTGCGCGCGATGACCCTCGGCGGCTTCCTGACGCTGCACCATTACGGCGTGGACTACCTCGACGCGCTCGCCGTGCCGAAGGGGCCGCCGCCGCGCTACACGGCCGTCGGCGCGAGCTTCCTCAACGGCTCGACCGTGCCGGACAACGCGGGCGAGTGGAAGCCCGCGAGCGACGCGGAGCGCGTCAACTACTTCGACGAGTACCGCCGCCGCACGCCCGAGAGAATCTTCGGCGGCTCCATCTACCTCTTCCGCGAGGACTGACGGGGATTTGAAATCTCAAATCTCAAATCTCAAATCGAAAGTCCCGCTCTGGGTCATGCTCGCCGCCGCCGGGCTCTGGCTCCTGCTCGCCGCCGCCGGCCTCGCCTTCTACGCGTGGGGCGCGCCGACGAACCCGCCCGGCTTCTTCATCGACGAGTCCTCCGTCGCCTACAACGCGCACACGATTGCCGAGTCGGGGAAGGACGAGCACGGCGAGGCGTGGCCGCTCTACTTCAAGGCGTTCGGCGATTACAAGAACCCGACGTACGTCTACCTGCTGGCCGCCGTCTTCCGCGTGACGGGGCCGAGCGTCGCCGCGGCGCGTTATTTAAGCGCCATGCTCGGCGTGCTGGCGGCGCTCGTGTTGGGGTTGTTGGGCGTCCGACTGACGAAGAGTAACGCGGCAGGGCTTTTCACTTTTCTGACCGCGCTCCTGACGCCGTGGCTGTTCGAGTTGAGCCGCGTGGTGGTCGAGGTCGCCGCCTTCCCGCTAGCGGTCGCGCTCTTCCTGCTGGCGACGCGGCGCGCGGCGAGTAAAGAGGCGTGGGGCGTCGCGGACTCCGCGCTCGTCGCCGCGGCGCTCGCGCTCGTCACGTACACTTACTCGACGGGACGCCTGACGGGGCCGCTGCTGGCGCTCGGGCTCGCGTTGCTCTTAACGAACCGGCGGCGCGTCGTGCCTTTGTTGACGACGTGGGCGCTGTACGGACTCGCGCTCGCGCCGCTCTACGTCTACCACCGGCGCAACCCCGAGGCGCTGACCAAGCGCTTCAACTATCTGACCTACGTCACGCCCGACAGCCGATACGCGGAGGACGTTTGGGAGTTCGTCAAGCACTTCGCCGGCAACCTCAACCCCTGGCGGCTGCTCGTCACGGGCGACGTGAACACGTACCAGATCGCGAGCGTGCCCGGCGCGGCGCCGGTGCTCTTCGCGACTTTCCTGCTCGCACTCTGCGGCGCGTGGCTCGCGCTGAAGTCCGCGCGGCGCGACGCGTGGTGGCGGCTCTTCTTCTACGGCCTCGTCGCGTCGGTCGTGCCCGCGTCGCTCACGAACGACTACTTCCACCTGCTCCGCCTCGCGGCGCTGCCGGTCTTCGTCATCGCGCTCGCCGCGCCCGCGCTCGCGTACCTGATTGATAAGGAGAGAGCGGCCCTCTTCTTCCTCTTCATCGCGCTCACGCTCGCGCAGGGCTTGGTCTTCCGCTTCCAGTTCGAGCGCTACGCCGACTCGCCCTGGCGCCGGCACGTCTTCGACGCGGACTACGCGTCGAAGATTCTGCCGGCGGCGCTCGCGGCCTCGCCGCGCGAGATACACCTGGCCGATTCGACCTCCGTGCCCGGCTACGTCCAGGCGCTCTGGCACGGCGCGGCGCAGGGCCTCCCGCCCGAGACGTTCGTGCGGCTGCGCCAGGACGAACCCGCGCCGGCCGGCGCCGTCGTCATCACGACCGAAGACATCAGGCCGCGCTGCCGCGTGCTTGCCGAGAGCGAGCCGTACGCGGTCTGCGCGACCGAGGGCCGGCCGCGCGAGACGGGGCCGCTCGCCGACGCAGACCTCCGCGCCGAGCTGCGCGCAATCGAAGTCCCGGCACGCGTCGCTCCGAAGTCGCGCGTGCAAGTCCGCGTCGCGGTCAGGAACGCGGGCGGCGCCGTCTGGCTCGCGCGCGAGCGCGGCCTCTCGCCGCACCAGTTGAGCGCGGCCAACCACTGGCTCGACGCCTCCGGCGACGTCGTCGTCAACGACGACGGCCGCGGCGCGCTCCCGCGCGACCTGCGCCCCGGCGACGAGGCCGAAATCGACTTCGCCGTCAACGCCCCCCGCCACCCCGGCGACTACATCCTGGAAATAGACATGCTCCAGGAAGGCGTCTCCTGGTTCGCGCTGAAAGGCTCCAGGACGCTGCGCGTGACGGTGAGGGTCGAGTAGGCGGTAGGCAGAGGGCAGTAGGCAGTTAAGGCAAGACCTCTTCAACTGCCTACTGCCCTCTGCCTACCGCCTACTTCTTACTCCTCTTCAACGCTTCCTCGTACACGTCGAGGGTCGCGCGGGCGGTGCGTTGCCAGGAGAAGTCTGCGGCGCGGCGCAGTCCCGCCTCGGAGAGGGCGCGGCGGGCGGCTTCGTCGTCGAGGAGTTCGAGGAGGGCGCGCGTGAGCTGCGCGTGGTCTTGCGGGTCGAAGAGGCGCGCGGCGCCGGCCGTGACCTCCTCGACCGCGGGGGCGCGGCCCGCGACCACGGCCGCGCCGCAGCTCATCGCTTCGAGCGGCGGCAGGCCGAAGCCCTCGTAGAGCGAAGGGTAGACGAAGAGGGCGCACGCCGAGTAGAGCGCGCGCAACTGCTCGTCCGTGACGTAGCCGGCCAGCACGAAGCGCTCCCGGAAAGGCGACCTCTCCAGCGCATCGAACAGAGGCCCCGTCAGCCACCCGCGCCCGCCCGCGATGACCAGGCGCAGTCCCGACGAAGGGCGCTCGCGCAAGACCTCCTCGAACGCACGGACGAGAGCCGAGAGGTTCTTGCGCGGCTCGATGGTGCCGACCGCGAGCAGGAACTCTCCGCTGACACCCAGACCGCGCAGCACGCCCTCGGCGTCGCGCCGCCCTAAAGGCTTGAAGCATTCGCGCGCCGCCTCGCGCACGGCGAAGACCTTCGCGGGCGGCACGCGCAGCCACTCGCAGAGTTCGCGCCGGACGGCCTCGGTCGGCGTGATGACGGCCGAGGCCGCGCGGGTCATCAGGGGCATGCGCCGCCGCGCGCGCCACACGCGACGCGGCTCGTGCGTCTCGGGGTGTGTGAAGAGCGAGAGGTCGTGCACGGTCAACACGCGCGTCGTCCCGCCCCACAGGGGCACCTCGTAGTTCGTCCCGTGGAAGAGCCCGTAGCCGCGCCGCGCCGCGTAACGCGGCAGCCCCGCAGACCACCAGCGCCGCCCGACCGGCCCGACGCGCACCCGCGCCTCCTTCAAATTCGGAGGCAGCGTCTCCACCTCTCTTAAGTTGATTGCGGGATATGAGGACGGGTAGGCCAGCTCGAACTCGTCGCCCGGCGCGGCCTCGGCCAAAGCCCGCGCCAGCTCGTGCGTGTAATGGCCCACGCCCGCACGCGGCTCCGTCAACGGGATGGCGTCGAGACCGATGAGCATAGGGCAGTGGGTAGTGGGCAGTGGGCAGTGGGCAGTAGGCAAGTTATTCAAAATGTCGGAGGCCGCGAAGGTTGTCACCTCGCGGCCTCCGGTTCTTAACTGCCTACTGCCATCTGCCTACTGCCTACTGAATTGTAATTCTCGGCGCGGTTTCGGCCGGGCGGCTGGTGAACGTGCCGGCGCTGTTCGTGACGGTGACGATGACGGGCACGTCGCCCGCGCCCGCCAGCGAGGCCGGCAGCGTCACCGTGATCTGGTCGAAGCCGGGCGTGTTCGTCGGCCCGACGGCGATGGGACTCGTCGACGCGTCGGCCGTGCCCGCGATGTCGGTCGTGCCGATGCGCACCGTGATCTGGCTCGGCGAGGAGACGCCGCGGACGCCCGTCACCATGAACGCGATCTTCGTCGGCAGCGTCGCGGGCGTCGCGCTGCAAACGTTCGCAGTCATGATGCTGAACGGCTCGCCCGTCCCCATCACGCACGGGTTCGTGGCGTTGACCGCTGCCGCGCGCCCGCCCGGCCCGTTCGACGTGGTGAAGATGTCGGGCTGCGAGAAGTTCAGCACCAGCGAGGTGCGGATGAGCGCGCCGTTGTTGAAGATGACGACCGGCTGGGCCGTCGTCGAGCCGCCGAGGCCGGGCGGCACCACGAAGTTGATGCGCCCCGGCGAGACGAAGTAGAGGCCCGCGGCCGCGCCCGAGACCGTCACCGTCACGCCCGAAAGCTCGACGGGGAGCGGCGGGCGCCGCAGGAACTCGTGCGCGGCGGTGGTGCTCACCTGAACGGTCGTCGGCGCCAGCGCGAGCGTCGAGCGCGCGCTGCCGAGCATGCCCGGCGCGAGGCCCGTCACGTCGGGCGGCGTCGGCGTCGGGGTCGGCGCGACCACCGCGCGGTCGCTCGCGCCCGTGAAGAACGAGACGGGCGCGGGGCTGGTCGCGGGCGTCGGACTCGGCGACGGCGTCTCGCTCGTCGCGAGCGGGATGAACTGGTAGAAGACCTCGCTCGAAGCGTCGAGGTTGCCGCCGCCCTGCTCGCTGCGCAGCGAGAACGCCATCCGGCGGATGTCGTCGGCCGGGAAGGGCTGGATCGCGTCGAAGGAGTTGAGGCTGGCGACGGAGTTGATGCTCGCGAGGTTGGTGACCCGCGAGACGGTCGTCAGCGCCGTGACCGGCGCGGAGAAGAGCTGCGGGAGTCTCGACTGGTTGAGCCCCGTGCCCGTCGTCGTCGAGACCGTGCCGTCGGCGTTGTAGTTCAGGTTCGAAGCCCAGACGACGCGCGTGCTGTCTCCCGTGAAGGTCGGCCAGCGGACGGGCAAATCGATCTGGCCGGAGGGCGGGCGCGACCCCACCAGCTCGAAGGTGTTCGAGGCGCCCGAGACGTTGGCGATGTAGATGCCGAAGTTGTCGGCGAGCGTGCTGCTCGCGGTGCCGTCGGCGTTGAAGACGGCCGCGGTCTCGAAGACGATGCGGCTGCCGTCGCGAGTGATGCGGCGGCCGGGGCTCAAGAGGTTGACGGGGGCGCCCTCGAAGCCGATGCGCGTCTCGGGCGGCGTCGCGGTCACCTGCCGCGTACTCTGGACGGCGCCCGTAGCCGGGTTGAGCGTGGCGAAGAAGATTTCGCCGTTGCCCTGGTTGGCGGACGTCTCGGTCGTGCCCACGTCGGCGTTCGAGATGTAGGCGACGCGGCACGGGAGCACGACGTTGCAGGCGGAGAGCGTGGGCGCCTCGTTGAAGACGAAGCGCGTCGGGATGATGCTCCCCGACGGGATGACGTCGGTCGTCGCCGTCACCTGCGTGATGCCGGTCACGGTCACGGGGGCGGCGCTGATGTCGAGCTTGGCGACGAAAATCTCCTTGTTGCCGTCGGCGTTCCCCGTCCCGATGTTGCCCGACCTCGCCTTCGAGACGAAGGCGATGAGCGAGCCGTCGTCGCTGACGGCAGGGTTGTCGTTGTCGCGCGCGAAGAAGGCCGCGACGTTAGTGCCGACGGCGGCCCGCGGCGCGGCCGTGGCCGGCGTCGTCGTGACGCGCGTCATCGTGCCCTTCGAGAGGTCGACCTCGGGCATCTCCGTCCCCGCCGAGAGGTCTGAGACCGCGGGGAACGCGGGCAGCGCGTAGATGAAGATCTCGGTGTTGCTGTTGTTCGGGGTGGTCGCGGGGGCGACCACCTGCTTGAGCGCGGCGACGTTGGCCTGCCCGTCGAAGCTCAGCGGCGAGGCCGAGGTGCCTTCGATGTACGCGTTCGAGATGAAGACGATGAACTTGCCGTCGCGGCTGATGACGGGCTGGAGGTTGACGATCTGCACGTCGATGTTCGTCGGGTCGACGGGCGACTTGGCCGTGTCCTTGAGCGCACTCTTCGTGTCGGTGATCTGGTAGACGCGGCGCTGCGCGTAGTCGAAGAGGAAAATCTCCTGGTTGCCGTCCGCGTTGTTGCGCCCCTTGACGACGACGTTCCCGCTCGAGTCCAGGACGTCGTTCGTCCGGTTGGTGGCGATGTCTCCGTTCGACTCGATGACGACGAAGCGCCCGTTGGCGCTGATGTCGCCGGCGAAGGAGTCGCGCGGGAGCGGCGCGGGCGTCGGCGTCGGGGTCGCGCCGGGGGTCGGCGTCGGACTCGGCGTCGGCGTCGGGGTGCCGGGGATGGACGTGGTCGTGACCTGGAAGATGGCGGTGTCGGGCGTGGCCGTGAGCGTCTGCGCCCGCGCGGCCGCGGGCAGGAGGGCGGCGGCGGCGACCAGCGCGAAGAGCGCCGCGCGTGCGCGCGACAGACGGAAAGCGTGCTTCACGAAAGAACCTCCGGACAGGAGCATATGAAATCGCTGACTTATAAAACCCAAGGGAGACGGTCTGGGCGCGGACTCTAGCGGGCGACGCCGGCCGTGCGGCCCCGGCGGGCCGAACCCCTTCGAGTGTGGCGCGCCGCTGGAGTAAAGAAAACGCATTTTACGCGGAAGCCGCGCACCGGCGCAACCGGAGAGCAGTAGGCAGTAGGCGGATAGCAGTAGGCAGTGGGGGCAAAAGTTTACTCCCCACTGCCGCCCGCTTTTCAGCGGGTGCCGCCCTGTTTTTTACTGCCTACTGCCATCCGCCTACTGCCTACTGATTCGCGAAGCGCGCGCGGTACTCGGTCGAGTCGAGGAAGGCCTTGACCATCTCGGCCCGGACGTAGTCGCCGCCGAAGTCGTTGAGCTTGCCGAGCCAGAAGTTCCACCCGGCGTAGTTCAGGCCCACCTCTGGCGCGTCGCTCGGGTTGCGGCGCAGGTAGCCGAAGTACTCCATCAGCACGAAGGCGCGGTTCTTCTCACGCCGGTCGAGTTCGGCGTTCTCGGCCACCTTCCGCAGCACCGAGGCGCGGCCCGCCACGGTGTTATTCGCCGTCAGCTCGTCGATGAGGGCCGAGCGCTCGGCGGCCGTCAGCACGAGGCCCGCGTTCTGGTTGAGCCGGTCGACGAACTGCGCAGGGCCGAACGCGCCGTAGACGTCCGTGAAGCGCTGCCTTTGGACGAAGGCCTGCAGGTAGGCGACCTTGTTGTTTTCGAGCGTCAGCTCCCAGCCGGGCTGGCCGACGACGAGGTTCGTGCTGATGAGCGGCGTGTCCTGCACGAACTCCTGGCGCGTGACCGCGGGCACGACCAGGTTCGTCGAGGTCTCGGTGCGGTCGCCGTAGGCGACCTTGTACATGCGCTCGACGAGGTAGCCCGTGTTCTGGAACTCGATGGACTGGAAGAAGGCGGCCGAGACGTTGACGCGCTTCACCTCGCGGCAGACGCGGTTGACGCCGCAGTTCTCGACCTCGCCGACCCAGAAGTTGAGGCCCGACTGGTCGGGCTCGCGCCCGAGGAAGTCCCGGTAGTGCTGCGTGACGAAGAAGGTGGTCTCCTCGACCTGGTTCGCCTTGACGGCGTTGACGACGCCTGCGTCGAAGGCGGACGAGCCGACCGTGACCGGGAACCCGAACGGCGAGAGCGTGTAGCCGGCCTTGACGAACTGGAGCGAGTAGCCGCGATTCGTCCCGACGTTCGAGAACGTCCAGCGGCCGTCGGCGGCTGTCGTCGTCTGCTGGAGGAAGCCGCCGTTGTTGTCGTAGAGCCCGACGTAGACGCCCGCCAGACCCTGCGCGCCCTCGAGGACGCGGCCCGTGACCGGGACGACGAGCGGCGAGGTCGTGAAGGTCACCGTCTGGTTCGCGGAGATGTTGTTGAAGACCGCGGTCGCGGGCGTGAAGGCGTAGCGCGAGTCGTCGGAGCGGACGGTGTAGTTGCCGCCCGGCGTCAGCAGCGAGAACTGGAAGTTGCCGCCCGCGTCGGTCGTGGCCGGCAGCGCCGGGAAGGTGTTGACCATGTTCGGGCCGTCGATGGCGACGCGCACGCCCTGGATGCCGTTGCCCGCGGAGTCCTGCACGCGCCCCGTCACGCTGTAGCTGAGGGGCACGCCCGAAGTCCAGTTGAGCACGAAGCTGCCGGAGTCGCCGTCGAAGCCGTCCACCATGATGCGGTAGACCTGGCCGGCGTTGACGTTGAAGGTGACGCGGCTGGCGGTGTTGCCGGCCTGCGTGTTGATGTCGTCGTTGTCGATCACGCGCACCAGCCCGTTCACCACCGAGCCGACGAAGACCGAGAGCGTGGTGTCGAAGCCGCTGCCGACGGTGTCGAACGTGGCCGTGCCCGTGGCCGGCGCCGTCCAGGAGTACCAGACCGAGCGCCCGCCGTTCGTCACGTTGATGATGGCGGCGGGCTCGCCCGCCTCCTTGCGCGCGTTGACGTTGGTGCCGTTCACGGAGCCGGACGCGCCCTGAAGGTTGACGGCGTTGGCGAAGTTGTCGTTGGCCGGGCCGGGCGGCAGCGGCGCGAGGCTGTAGCCTAGAAAGTCGATGGCCCGGCGGTCGTTATCGGTCATCGCCCGGCGGACGCCCGAGCCGATGGTCGGGTCCATGATGCCGATGTAGAAGCCGCTCTGCCGGTCGTCCTTCCAGTGGCTCGCCTGCTCGCCGTCGCCGTTATCGCCCGCGGGGTTGCCGGTCGAGAGCGCGAGTTCGACGCCGCCGTCGTAGTAGCGCTGCTCGCCGCCCGTGGTCGCGATGCGCGGCGCGGTCTGGAAGGTCGAGAAGGTCGTGCCGGGGCGGAAGCGGAACAGGTCCCAGATGGTCGGGCGCTGCGTGGTACTCGGCGAGACTTCGAGGATGCCCACGTCGGAGACGAAGCCGAGCGCGTGGCCGAGTTCATGCGTGACGACCGAGTCGAAGTCGATTTTGCCAGACGCGATGCCGTCCGACGGGTCGAAGTCGAAAGTGAAGGCCGAGTTGAAGCCGATGGAGGGGGCGCTGCCGAGCTTGTCGTTGTTGGCCGTGTCGTTCGGGTCGGCGTTGGGAGCGATGGCGCCGAGAGCGCGCGCCTGCGGACTCGACACGCGCATCGTCGTCGGCGAGCCGGAGTCGGTCGGGATGACGGAGCCCGTCGGCAGGATGTTGTCGAGTGCGGACTCCTCCCCGGCCGTGGCGTGCGAGACCAGGCGGGCGCGCACGTCCGTGTAGGGCGGGATGTAGACGATGCCGCCCGAGGTCGCGCCGATGACGCCGCTGCCGTAGGCCGTGCCGAAGCGCGTCGTGCCGAAGTCAACGTCGACGACGACCGTGATCTCCGTCGTGATGAGGTTCTCCCAGGTGGCCGCCGCGCGCTCGAAGGCGGCGAGCGCCTCCGGGTTGGCCTGGAGCTGCGCGGTCGGGCGCAGGACGATGTCGAGGTGCCCGGCCGTCAGGTTCGAGCTTGTGTCGCCGGCCTCGGACGCCGCCGTCTTGGACTGCGGGTCGAAGGTCTGGGAAGCGTTCGCGCGGCGCACGGGGCGCGTCGTCACCGACGGGTCGCGCCGGAGAATCTGCAGGCGCTCGGAGGGCGTCGCGACGCGGCAGGAGACCGCGCCGTTCACCGATTTGATGATGAAGGCGTCGCCCTCCTCGGGCGGGAGCGAGGGGTAACCCTTCGCGGCGGGGGCTTCCACGCCGCCCTGCTCAGACTGCGCGCGCGCGACGAACTGGGCGGTGCCGGAGAGCACCATGAGACAGGCCAGCAGGCAAGATAGAATTGAGTTTCTAGACTTCACTTTATAACTCCACAGTCAGAGAGGCGCGTCCGGGGGAGGACGCGTAACCGTCGGGTGCCGGGTCACGTTCTGCAAAAGGAATTAAGGGTCGCGGGGCGCGCAGACGGACGGCGCTCCCCGAGCAATTATAGACTCAAGCCACTCTTTCGCGCTCAAAATTGCCCGCAATTAGACGCCAAACGCCCGCCCCCAGTTGCTTTCCCGAACAGATTTCACCACAGAGACACGGAGGCACAGCCTGTTGAGTTATTGGCCCAAAGCTGTGCCTCCGTGTCTCTGTGGTGAAGCGTCTCGGCGGCGCTTTAGAGGCGGCTGCCGAAGCGGTCGCTGTACTCGGTCGAGGTGATGAAGGCCTTGACCATCTCGGCGGCGATGTAGTCGCCGTTGAACTGGTTGAGCTTCGAGAGCCAGAAGTTGTAGCCCGTGAAGTCCGCGTCCGGGCCGGAGTCGGGGTCGCGCTGCAGGTAGCCGAAGTACTGCATGAGGACGAAAGCCTCGTTAGAGGTCTTCGTCGAGACGGAGTTGCTCTCGGCCACGGAGCGCAGCGCCGCGGCCTGCCCCGCCGCGCCGCCCGCCCCGAAGGCGTTGATGGCCGCCTGCCGCTCGGCGGCGGAGAACGTCACGCCCGTGTTGGCGAAGAGCGAGTCGACGTAGGAGGCGGCCCCCTGCCCGGCGTGCGCCGCCTGGAAGGCCGGGCGCTGGACGAAGGCGAGCGCGAACGCCTGCTTGTTCGCTTCGAGCTGCGCCTGCCAGTTCCCCTGCCCGACGATGAGCTGCGCGGGCGAACTCTGTATCTGGCGCGTGTCGGCGAGGAACGCGGCGCGCTGCACCGCCACGGGCTTGCCCGCGAGGTTGCCGAAGCCCGCCTTGTACATCTTGTAGACGAGGTTCCCCGTCTGCTGGAACTCGATGGAGAGGAAGAACGCGGCCGAGACGTTGACGCGCTTCACGTCCACGCAGGCCTTGTCCGTCCCGCAGCCGAGCACGTCGTCGCGCCAGAAGCCGAGGCCCGCAGAGTCGGGCTCGCGGTTGAGGAAGTCGAGGTAGTGCTGGCGCACGAAGAAGTTCGCGTCGCCGACGGGGTTGAAGGCCCAGCCCACGTCGCGCAGCTCAGAGCCGGTCAGGTCGGCCGGGACGGCGACGCTGTGGATGAGGTCGCCGCTGATGTTCGGCTCCATCAACTGGTTCGGGAAGAGCACCGTGTCGAAGTGCGAGACCGAGGAGCCGGAGGAGAAGGTCGCGGGCGCGTACAACTGCGGGCGCCCCTGCGCGTCCACGCCCGAGGGCACCGAGTTGTCGAAGAGCAGCGTGGCGTTCACGCCCGCGCCGAGCTGCCCCTTGATCGTGTTGCCGTTGTCGAAGGTGACCATCACCGCAGGGATGTTGATCGTCGCGTCGCTCCCGCCGAGGCCGCCGAAGACGCCGGACGAGCTGTTGGCGATGATGACGCCGACGGCGCCCGCGTTCTGCGCGTTCTTGACCTTCGTGACGAAGGTGCACGTGCCGCGGTCGATGATGGCGATCTTACCCGAGACGGCCGAAGGGTTCGTCAGCGCCGTGCAGCCGTCGGTCGTCGCGGCCCCGTTCGCGTCCGAAGGGTCGAGCGCCTGGACGACCGCGGCGGTCGTGCCCCCGGCCGAGAGCGGAGGGCCGAAGTCGGCCGTGTTGGCGACGTAGCTGCCCGCGATCCCCGCGGGCGAGTTGACGCGCACGCGCGCCGAGCCGAGCACGCCGCGCCCGTCGCCCGTCACGGCCGCGCCGTTCCAGACGAGGTGGCCGTCGTTGACGGCCGAGGCCGCGCGCTCGCCGTTCGTCATCTGCGGCCAGAGCTTGCCCGTAGTGTTGTCGAAGAGGAAGCGGTCGTAGATCGAGGGGAAGCCGCTGCTCTGCGCGCCCGTGCTCCCGTTGGTGAAGCTCTGGAAGCCGAGGCCGTGCGCGAACTCGTGCAGCAGCACGGTGACGAGGTCGGTGTCGGAGCCGTGCCTGTTGTCGAGCCCGAGGTAGAAGTGCGTACCGTCGAGGCAGCCCGGGTTGCCGAGGTTCGAGTTGAACTGCGCGGTGATCTCGGGCTGGCTGGGATTAAGGTCTCGGCCGGCCAGGGCGTTGGCGAGCGCCGCCGAGTACCAAGTGCCGGCGACGGGCGCGCCCGTGAAGTCTCGGAAGATGCCCTGCGAGCCGGCCGAGCCGAGCGTGGCGGTCGTCGAGGTGCAGGGGAGCGAGGCCCAGCTCGCGGCGATGGTGATGGGCACGTCGCTCCTGATGGTCGCGCCCCAGAGGTTGGCGGCGAACTGGAAGGCGTTGCGGCGTTGCTCGCCGACCGTGGTGCCGTTGTTGCCGCCCACGGGGGCCGCGGGCGTCGGGTCGTTGAAGCCCACGCCGGCCGCGTCGTTGTTCTGGATGACGATGGTCGCCGCGGCGCGCGCGTCACGTGCGGCCGCGACCGCCACGGCGAAGGCAAAGGCGAAGATTATGAGCTTCGAGATAAAATTTCGCTTCATCACTGCCTCGACGCCGCCTTTCCTTTAACGCCCGCGCCCACGACCGTCTCGGTCTGCGCCCGCCCGCGGAGGAAGTCGCCGGCCGCCTCGGGCGTGTCCACGCACGCCGCCGAGACCGTCCCGTCGTCGTTCCTCTTCGCCATCGTCACGTTCTGAAAGCGGCCCTGCAGGTCGACTTCGACCGTGCCGTCGCCGTGCTTCTGCTGCACGAGACCTTCGGTCGCCTTGTTGCCTTCGAGCTGGTCTGCGAGGCGCTGCGCCTCGTCCTGCGCCGCGGTCGCCGCCGGGCGGGGCTGCGCGCCGCGCGAAGCGTAGGTGGCGGCGGCCGTCGCGATCCCCGCGACGAGCAGGGCGCACGCGAACAGACCGGCGCGGAAGGCGCGCCCGCGCCTCACGGCGGGCCGCCCCTGAGAGACTCTCTTCGACTTCTTCATGATGAAAGGTTCCCCTGCCCTAAGACACACGAGCGGCTGGCGGACTCGTGGAAAAGGTTTTGACTGGCCTTAAAGGATTGCGGAACGGCGCGGGTTGCGGGTTCCCCGCGGGAGTTTTTGACTCTGAACGCGACTCCCGCTTTTAGACGTCTCACCCCGCCCGCCAGTTGCACACGCCTCCGTGCGCCGAAGAAAAGCCGCGCCCCGTTTCTCAGATAAGAGAGCCGGGGCGCGGCCTTGGTTTGAGAGAATGCCGTCGGCTAGTTGCCGAAGCGCTGGATGTACTCGTCCGAGGAGAGGAAGGCCTTGACCATCTCGGCGGCGATGGGGTCGCCGTTGAACTGGTTGAGCTTGTCGAGCCAGAACTTCCAGCCGGCGAAGTTCAGCGTGGGCTCCGGCGCGTCGTCCGGGTTGCGCCGCAGGTAGCCGTAATACTGCATCAGCACGAAGGCCCGGCGCTTCTCGTTATCCACGAGCTGCTGATTCTCGGCCACCGCGCGGAGCACCGCGGCGCGCCCGGCCGCCGCGTCCGGCGTCGAGTTGAGCTGCGCGATGAACGCGTCACGCTCGGCCGTCGTCAGCGTGATGCCCGCGTTCTGGACGAGCTTGTCCACGAACTGCGCCGCGGTCATCGTCAGCGGGAAGGCCGACAGGAAGCGCTGGCGCAGGACGAACTCGACCGCGTACGCCTGCTTGTTGGCTTCGAGCGCCTGCTCCCATCCCGTCGCGCCGACGATGACGCCCTGCCCGATGCGCTGCGTGTCGGGCAGGAACTCGTTGAGGCGGATGACGGGCACCGTGCCCGCGACGTTCGGCGAGGTCGCGTCGCCGTACGCCGCCTTGTAGGTGCGCTCGACGAGGTAGCCTGTGTTCTGGAACTCGATGGAGAGGAAGAACGCGGCCGAGACGTTGATGCGCTTCACCTCCTTGCACCCCTCGTCCGCGCCGCACTCCGTGATGTTGCCCTGCCAGAACCCGAAGCCCGAGGTGTCCGGCTCGCGGTTCAGGAAGTCGAGGTACTGCTGGCGGACGAAGAAGGCGTTGTCGAAGCTCGCGGCGCGGACGGGGCTCGGCCCCGACGCGCCGTCGTTCGAGTTGATGGTGAGCGTCGCCGTCGGGATGGCGCCGAGCACCGCCCCCACCGGGTTCGAGAGCGCGAGCGAGACGGTCTCGGCCCCCTCGGAGAAGGCGTCGTCGGGGACGAAGACGGTGAACGTCTTGGTCGTCTGGCCCGGCCCGAAGACGAGCGTGCCGAGCGTCTGCTGGTAGTCCTTCAGTCGTGTGGCGGTGCCATCCGCGGTCGCGTAGTCCACGGTCGCCGTGCCCGTCGTGTCGCCCGAGCGCGTGACGGTGACGACGCGGAAGCCGGTGCCGTCCACGCCGAGGCCGCCCGCGCCCGTGCCCTCGCTCACCGTGTAGGCCGAGGTGGAGAAGGCGACGCTCGTGTTCGCGGAGTTGTCCGTGAGCTGGAGCGTGTAGCTGCCCGTGGTGTTGTTGTCGAAGGTGGTGGCGGCGATGGTGTAGATGCCCGTCTGCGGCAGCGACAGGAAGCCGTTGACGGGGATGCGCGAGTTGGTGTTCGTCCCCAGCACGATGTCGTCGTTCTCGGCGACGAGCGTGCCGTCGGGGCCGAAGAGGTAGAGGTACGTGTCGATGCCCGGCGTCCCCGCGGTGGAGAGGCTGATGCGGACGTTCTGGCCGGCGCGCGCCGTGAAGGTGTAGATGTCTTCGAAGGCGGTCAGGCGGCCGGGCTGCCCCGTGGTGCAGTCGGTCGTGGCGAGCGTGCCGTTGACCGTCTGGCCGAAGGCGATCTGCGTCGCGGTGGCCGCGCAGGCGGGCGACGCCTGCTGCGAGATGGCGAGCTGTTTGCCGGCGATGTCTACGAAGGCGCGGCGCGGGCCGTCAGTCCCGTTGTTGGCCGCGACGGTGTAGGAGAGGTTGGCCGAACCCGCGCCCGCCTCCGCGCTGAAGGTGAGCCAGGGCGCGCCCTCGGCCACGCCCCAGTTGCAGCCCGCGGTGGCCGTGAGGTTGACCGTCCCCGTCCCGCCGACCTGCGTGAAGAACTTCGAGGTCGGCGTAATGGAGAAGGAGCTGACGGGGCAGCCCGCCTGCGTTATGCGCGCAAGACACGTGTTGCCGGTGAGGTGACTGTTGATCTCGTCGCGCGAGAACTGGCAGAAGGCCGTCGAGCTGGTGACGGCCGGCTGCATGATCGACGCGCCGCTGGCCGTGTCGCAGCCCGGTATCTGCGTGGGCGGGTCGTTGGGGCCGCCGGGGCCGGTGTGGCTGGCGCCGAAGTTGTGGCCGATCTCGTGCGCCGTCAGCGTGACGCGCTGCGTGGCGGTCAGACCCGTGTGCCTGCTCTCCGAGATGCCGTAGGCGGCGTCGGGGAAGTCGCAGAGGGCGCCGGTGTAGGCGATGCCGATGGTCGTGCCGTCGAGGTCTTTGCCCGTGAACATGTGCGTCAGGTCGCGGGCGGGCGGCGTGCCCGTGCCGAACGTCGCGTCGTAGTTGTCGGCCAACTGTTCGAGCGCGTTCGAGGCGTTCGTCAGCGTGTAGGGGTCGGTGTTGGTCGTCCAGGTGCGCTGGAAGACGACGTTGATGCGGACGCCGAACTGCGCGTCGTAGATGCCGTCCACCTGCGTCATGATGTTGAGGATGTCGTTGTTCGTCGCCGCCTCGTTGCTGCCGTTCAGCTGGTAGAACTCGAAGTCGGCCTCGGTGGCGATGCGGGTGGTGAGCTTGGGCGCGAACAACTCCTCGGGCGTGGGGGCGACCACGGCGGCGCGGGCGGCCTCCTTGGCGACCTTCCCGCCGAGCGTGACCTCCTCACAACTGGCGTCGGTCGGCTTCACGTCCGACGAGGAGTAGAAGACGAAGTCCTTCCCGCCGGCCGCGGCCGAGAGGTCGCGCGCGGGCTCGACGAAGAACGTCCCCTCGGGGGTGATGATGAGGCCCTGCACCTTCTGGCCGTCGAGGTAGAGGCGGACGAACGTGTCGTCCTGGCCGCGGACGTGGCCGCGCCAGGAGTTCGAGGGCGTGCGCGGGAGTTCGGTCATCACGCCGTTACCGGAGGCGGCCACGGCGCGGTAGTCGTCCGAGCGCACGTCGAAGGGCTCGACGACGAGGTCGAAGGGGCCGCGCGCGGTCTGGAGCGTGACCGCGCCCTCCTCGCGCACGCTGCGGAGGACGTCGGCCGGGTCGAGCGTGACGGTCTCGAAGCTGGTGAGCACCTGACTGAGTTCCTGGGTGACGCGGTCGCCTTTCTGGCCCGAGGCGGCGGGGGAGACGAGCATCACGGCGGAGGCGAACAGGGAGAGGACGAGCGCCGACAACACGGCGCGGGGATACTTCCTACGATTCATTCCTTAAGACCTCAACGGGGAGTCTCGAACTATTAATCTTGGACTTCAGAGGCGGGTTAACGCTCTGGTGTGACGGACGCGGGATATTAACACATACCGTACACAACCGCGAGCGGGGAGAAGTCAGGAGGGTGCTGGGTGTTAGGTGCTGGGTCGGAATCCGGTTCTACCCAGCACCCTTTCACCGACTACTTACCTGAAGCGCTGCCCGATCTGCTCGGTGCCGAAGGTGCCGATGCCGTTGAGGCGGAAGCTGAAGACGACGCGGTTCTCGTTGCGCAGGCCGACGTTGAAGGTGAAGTACTGGGCGACGACGGCGCAGCAGTCCCAGGCGTGGCCGACCGTGACGGTCGAGCTGATGAGCGAGGAGCTGCCCTTGCCCGGGCGGTTCTGGAAGTCGAAGAAGAAGGAGGCGCCGCCGAACGTCCCGCGGTTGCGGTCGCCGACGAAGACCGAAGGGCTCCACTGCGACCCCTGCAAGGTGCCCGGCTCGTTGCCCGCCTTGTTACTGAACTTCCTCAGCGAAGGCGCGAGCGTGATGGCGCGCGTGTAGTAGAAGGTCTGGAAGGCCTCTATCGCGCGCAGCACGGCGAGACGCCGGCGCAGCCCGAAAGAGACGGCGAGGTCGCGCAGGCCGCCGCCCTCTCCGAGCGTGTCGATGTCCGTGCGCACGTCCGTGAACAGCTCCGAGTCGGCGCGCGTCGGCGTGCGCAGCCGCGCCTCGACGTTGAGGGGCGAGAAGCGGCGCGGCACGCCGCCGTAGGTGAAGCCGGAGAAGTTGTTGATGGGGTAGAACTGGTTCCTTCGGCCGGGGACGAGCGCGCCGCCGAAGGTCGGGTCGAAGAAGTATTTCTGCCTGACCGTGACCGAGAGGAACTCGTAAGGCTGTCGGGTCAGGGGCGACTGGCTCGCCTTGAGCGCGGTGAGCTGGCCGCTGACGCTCGTGTTCTTCGGCACGCGCGGGTCGCGCCCCTCCTCCTTCTCCTGCTCCTCCTTCTCCTTCGCCTCGGCCTCGCGCTCTTCGCGCCGCTCGCGCTCGGTGCGCTCGCCCGCGGTGCGCGGCCCCGCGTCCTCGGGCCGCACGCGCCCCGTCCGCCCCGCGCGGCGGCCGACCGACTCGGCCGAGCGGCGGAGGAAGAAGCGGTTCGTGACGCCGTACTCGAACTCGTTCGTGTCGGCGACGGCCTCGGTCTCGTCGAAGCGGATGAGCTTGTCGAAGTTCGAGATGCCGCCGATCTTCCGGTACGTGAGGTAAGGCTCGACGACGTGGCGGAACCAGAAGGAGCCGTCGCGCTGGAAGTTGCGCGCGAGCGCGGGCGGGCGGAGGTCGAACTCGAACTCGCCGTAGCCGCGCGTCACGTCCTTCGAGAGCACGAGGCGCGTCAGAGGGTCTATCGAGTTCGAGTAGTAGGTCGCGCGCACGTGCCCCGTGAAGGTCAGGCCCCACCCCTGCACGTCGAGCGGCAGCGTCACGCCCGGGCGGAAGTCCAGACGCTGCACGATGGACGGCGTGATGATGGGATTCTGATTCCCTTCGGCGAGGAAGGTTCCGAGGTCTTCGACCGTCTCCTTGCGGCTCACGCCTTCGATGCTGCTCTCGTAGGAGAAGTAGGCGGGCACCTTATCCTTCAGCCACGAGATGAGTCCCGGCCTCTTCTCGAAAGAGATGCCCGGCAAGGAGCGCGTGCGGACGCGGATGGTCGGGATGCTGGTGACCTGCGTGCGCGCGATGAAGTTGAAGGAGTAGGCGCCCGAGTTCTTGTTGACGAAGACCTGCGAGCGCTCCTCGGGCGAGATGGCCAACTGGATCGAGTCGGAGAAGACCTGCCGGAAGGCGAGGTTCGAGGTGATGTTGATGTCGGCCGCCGCGAGGAAGCCGTTCGGGAAGTAGTGCACGCCGTCGACGTAGAATGACGAGCCGCCCTGGTCGGGGTGCGCCGCGTCCCGCTTCGGCCCGAGCACGCGATCCTTGACCGTGTAGAAGCCGAGGTTGAGGAACGAGCGCGAGTTGGCGCGCGTGCGCAGGTCAGCGCCGAAGCCCAGGCCGCGCTTCGTGTAGATGTCGTTGCGGAACGTGATGTCGGCCGAGCGCCCCAGAGTCTGGTAGTAGGCGTTCGAGAAGCGCATGCCCTTCTCGCCCGAGCCGGAGAAGGTCGGCGTCAGGAACCCGGAGGCGCGGTCGCGCTGCTTGATGGAGATGGAGGCGTAGGGGAGCCAGAAGACGGGCACGTTCTTGACGAGCAGGCGCGGCTTCGAGAGCTTCACCTTGTCGGCCATCTTGATGGTGGCGCGCGCCGTCTTGAAGCTCCACTTCGGCACCTCGTCGTCGCCGCAGGCGGTGACCTCGCCGTTGATGATGACGATGGTGTCGCCCGAGACCTTCTCGACGCGGTCGGCGGTGAAGTACATGATGGTGCCGTCCTGCGTCTGGTTGGTGAAGCCGGTCGTGTTCTCGAAGAAGCCGGTCTTCCGGGTGTAGTCCCACTCGGCGCGCGACCCCGTGATGCGCTGAAACTCGCCCTGGTCGAAGACGACGTTCCCCTCGGCGACGACGCGGGTCTTCGCCTCGTAGACCGTCACCTTGTCGGCCTGGAGGCGGTAGATGCCGATGCGCGTGTCCACGTTCCCCTCGGCGACGGTGACGCGGCTCCCCTCCTCGCCGGTGGAGGTCTGCTTGTCGGCGCGCACTTCGAGTTCGTCGGTCGGCTGCGCGCCCTGCGCGCCGTCGGGGCGGGTGCGCGGGCGCGGGCGGACGACGGGCCTGTCCTGCGAGAGCGGGTTGACGTTCGGCGTGTCGGTGACGGGGTTCTCGACCTTGCGGTCGACGGGGTTGGTCTGCTGCTGCGCGCGCGCGGGCGCGGCCAAAGAGACGAGCGCGCCGACGAGCACGAGCAGCAGCGTCAGCGCAGGGCCTCGCCTGTGTTCAGGGACGTAAGCGCGCAAGAGTTTGAGTCGAAAGCCTCCCGAGAGACGAAACGCGCCGATGCTAACACGCGCCTCGGCCGGAAAGGAAGTAGGCAGTAGGCGGTGACGAGGGTGCTGGATGTTGGGTGCTGGGGAAGAGCGGCTTGTCCTCCCCAGCACCCAGCACCCAAAACCTTCTTACCGCCTACTGCCTACTGAACACCCGGTAGCGCGCGGTGAGGGAGAGGCCGAGGCTGAGGACGACGAGGGCGAAGACGACGAAGGGCCAGAGGTAGGGGAGCGCGAGGACGATTGCCCAGAAGGCCGCGCCGAGGAGCAGGGCCACGGACTCGGAGCGGCGGTCTTCGGGGAGCAGCACGCGCTGGAGCCAGCGCCCCGTCGCGGCGTGGATGACGACGCGGCCGAACAGATACGAGAGCAGCAGGAGCAGCAGCGCGGTGACGCCGACCAGCGCCGCGAGCGCAGGCGGCAGGAACCGCAGCGCCGTCGTCACGCCCGGCCCCAGCACCAGCGCGCCGACCAGACCGATGAGGGCCACGCGCGGCAGAGTCAGTTGCAGGCGCGCCGCCGCGCGCCCGACCGCGCCGGGCGTCACGGCCGTCAACGCGATGGAGACGATGAACCAGAAGAGCACGGCCATGAGGCGCCAGCCGACGAAGGCGAGCGAGAACTCGGGCGTCAGGAGCGACGCGGGGTTGCGCGCCATCCCGCGCAGCTCCTGCTCGTAGCCCGCGTACATCAGCGTCTTGCCGGCGGGGCCGCGGTTGCCTCCCTCGTTGCGGTACTCGCCGCCGAAGACGATCACGTCGCCGCCGACGTGCGAGTTGTTGAGCTGTATGACCGAGCCGCCCACGGCCGCCGCGTCGCCCTCGACCTTGCCCTCCACGATCACGTCGCCGCCGAACGCGATGACGCCGCGCACGTCGCCGCGCACGCGCACGCTCCGCCCCACCCCGAACACGTCGCCCGCCTGCCGCCCCTCGATCACCAACTCCTCGCCCCGCGCGGCGTCCTGAGCGTTGACGACGATAGCCGCGAGCAGAAGGAGGAGCAGGGCCAGAAGGCCCTTCGTGAAATTGAGCGCGGCACTTTTTGAGAACGCAGCTTGAGGGTCGCGCAAGACGAGTTCACCACAGAGACACAGAGACACAGCTTGGGGCCTCAAAGCTGTGTCTCTGTGTCTCTGTGGTGAACTCACTGTTCGCATAAGCTCAAGGCATAGAGCGAAAGCGCTGCCAGCCCCCGATGCGGCGAGCGGCCAGCGCCCGCCCCTCCCGCGAGTGACGAGGGCTGGCCGCCGCTCGGTCTCTCAAAAAATTTTCTCAGTCGCGCGCGGACGCCCGGTGGTAGCCGCTCACCAGACGCAGGAGCAGCAGGACGCCGCCGACGAGCAGCAGACCCCAGAAGAGCGCCGCCGACTCCGCCTCCGGCAAGAGCCGGCCCGCGACCGCGCGCAGCACGACGGCCGCCCCCGAACCCGCATCGGCCGAAGCGCGCCCGGCCACGCCCAACGCGCCCGTGGCCGCGCCCAGCGCGCGCAGCGCCGGCCGCACCACCACGTCGAGCGCCGCGAAGCCGAGGAGCGCGAAGGCCGCCGCGCTCAGGGCCGCGCAAATCTTCAGGGCGCGCTTCCGCTCGCGCGCGTCGCGCACGCCGCGCAGATCGTTCTGCGCGCGCGCCGTCAGCTCGCGCGTGAAGCCTTTGGGCAGCTCGATCTTCTTTTCAAAGGTCTCGTCGAAGGCCGTGTCGAGCAGGCAGAGGAGTCGCCGCTGTTCGAGCAGGGCGGCCGAGCAGTCCGGGCACGCGGGCGTGTGGCTCTCGAACTCTTCGCACGCGGCGGGGTCGAGCTCGCCGTCAAGGTAGGCGGCCGTCAGGCTCGTCCGCGGGCACTCGGCCCTCTCGCGTGCGACCACGCCCATGCCCCTTACATCCCCGTGATGCCGCGCGCGACGAGCAGCTCTCGCATCGCCTCGCGCGCGCGGAAGATTCTGTTCTTGACCGTGCCCAGGGGGAGACCCGTCACCTCCGCGATCTCGTCGTAGCTCAGGTCGTGCGAGTGCCGGAGCACGATCAGCTCGCGGTAGGCGGGCTGGAGCTGCGTGACGACCTCTTCGATCTCCGCGCGCCGCTCGCCGCGCTCGGTCTCCTGCTCTGGCGTGGGCGACTTGCTCGCGAGGGGCTTCTCGAAGGTCGTGCCCTCCTGCCCCTCGACCTCCATCTCCTCGGTGCGCGCGGCGCCGAGGCGGCGCAGGTGGTCGATGGCGGCGTTGTGCGCGATGCGGTAGATCCAGGTCGAGAACTTGAACTCGGGGCGGTAGCGCCCGAGCGAGTTGTAGACCTTGATGAAGACCTCCTGCGCCAGGTCGAGCGCCGCGTCGTAGTCTCCGACCATGCGGTAGACGTAGGCCACGATGGGGCGCTGGTAGCGGCGCACGAGTTCCTCGAAGCCGTCCTCGCGGCCCGCGAGGGCGCGCACGACCAGCTCCGTGTCGGCCGGGGCCGTGGGGTTGGGGGCGACTGCGTGTGCGATCATGACGCCAAACTTTTACGCGCCGGGCGGCCGGGAAGTTTCAGGGGCGGGATTCTCGAATTCAGACCCTCAAGGGCGGCCCGTCGCGGGCGCCGCCGACGGCGCGGCCGGGGCCGACGGGGGCGCGAGTTCGAGCGCCTTGCGGATGCCCGCGCGAATCATCTCGTGGACGCGCGGGTTGTAGCCGCGGACGCGCAGGACGACGTGGCCGTCCGCCCCCACGACGAAGGTCTGCGGGATGGCGAAGCCGCCGGGGCGCGGCGCGGTCGTGTTCCAGTTCGCCAGCGTGAGAACGGTCGGCTTGTCGATCCAGCCGACGCGGTAGCTCATCCCCGCCTCGCCGACGAACGCGCGCACCTCCTCGGCACGCTCCTCCGGGTCTTCGGCCGTCAGCCCGACGAACTCGACGCCGCGCCCGCGGTAGTCGTCGTAGATTTTGATGAAGCCCGGAATCTCGACGCGACACGGCCCGCACCACGACGCCCAAAGGTTGACGACGTAGACGCGCCCGCGAAAGTCCGACAGACGGAAGGTGTGCCCCGAGAGGTCGCGCAGCTCACGCCCCAAGACTTCCTCGGGCAGAAACTTCGCCGCCTCGACGGTCGCTGCCGTCTGCGCCGGCGCGTGCGGCGTCAGGCAGAGCAGGAGTGACGTTAAGAAGAGAACTTTCTTCATCGTAATTCAACGGCGGAAGCCCGACCGTGAGGGAGGGCGTATTGTCTCACGTCGTGCGCGACAATGAAACACGTACGCCCTCCCTCACGGTCGGGCTTCTGTCTAAGCCCAGGCGAGGGCGGCGAGGCCGGCGGGCGCGGCGATCTGTCGGAAGTCGATGCCGGCCGCGGGGAACGCGAGCCGCAGGTCGGAAGGCCCGACGGCGCGCGGCGCGGCGCTCAAGGTCTCTTCGACGATGGCGCGCGCCTCCACCTCCGCGAGCCCCGTGCCCGCGACGAGCAGGCGACCGATGCTCTCGCCGTAGAGCGGGGCCGGCGGGGCCTCGCCCTCGGCCGCCTGCGGCGTGGTGCGGTCGCGGTAGAAGAGCAGGAAGCGGTAGAGCTCGTCGGCGCGGTCTTCGGTCTCGCAGATGACGCCGCGCACGTAGAGCGGAGAGCCCGCGCGCAGCACGACGGCCGTGAAGCCTTCGGCGTGCGAGCTGACGAGCAGGGAGTCCGCGCCCGCCGCGGCCTGCGCCCCGCCGTCGCGCATCAGCCACCAGGCCTCGCCCATGTGGCGCGGCAAGATCAAACCCGCCTGCCAGTCCAGCGCCGCGAAGACCTGTTCATACTCCGCGAGCACCGCGAGGCGGACGCCCGTGACGAGGTAACGCTGACGCCCCTGCGCGTCCGGCCGCAGGCGCTCGCGCGAGACGCGCAGCTCGTCGAGCGGCGCGCCCAGGGCGCGCTCGATCTTCCAGCGCAGCATCTCCTCGCTCTCGTTGCGCGAGGCCGGCGCGGTCTCCATCGTCAGAATCGAAGTGCGCGTCGAGGCCTCGGGCAGGGCGACCGACCAGCGCTTGCGGCGCGCGAGTCCCGCACTCGTTAGAAGCTCGGTGAGCGCGCCGGCCAGCTCCGCGCCGTCCGCGACGTTCTGCTCGTCGAAGCTCGGCCGCAGGAGTCCCGCCGGCAGCGGCAGAAGCCCCGCGCTCCTCACCGCGAGCCCGCCCCCGCGCCGCTCCAACTGCACGACGCTCGCGGCCTCGCCCGAAAGCCCCACGGCCGCCTGCGGCAAGCGGGGCGAGATGAGTCTCTGGAAAGGATTCATAAGCAAGTAGGCAGTAGGCAGATGGCAGTAGGCTCCGCGTTCAGGAGATTGAAAGTTAATCCGGACTACTCGACAGCGGCCCTGAGATGCCTACCCCCTACTGCTCCTTCACCATTCGTTGTAGTGCGACGAGCCGTCGGAGGAGAGTTCGGTGGAGGTCGAGCGGACGTTGACGACGCCGCTCTCCCCGGAGGTCGAGCCGGGGTCTTCGCCCGGCACCTCCTCCCAGTTGGCCTCGTCGGTCATCGGGTCAATCGGCTTCTCGTGGATGTAGCCGGCGCTCACGAGGTCGTCGAGCGACTGCGGCAGCTTCCCCTTGTCGGCGGCGTACTGGTCGATCATCTTCCGCATCGTGAAGAGGTCTTCGCGGAGCGTCGCCTCCCTCGCCGCCTGCACAGTCTTGTTGTACTGCGCCATCGCAATCAGGGCCAGGATGACCAGGATCGAGATGACGATCATCAGCTCCAGCAGGGTGAAGCCACGCGCTTTGCGCGAGTAGGCGGTAGGCAGTGGGCGGCGGGCAGTGGGGAACAGACGCGAGCCGCGCCGTTCCGCCTCTACTGCCGTCTGCCTACCGCCTGCTGCCATCTGTTCCTTACCACTCACTGTACTTCTCCCCGTTGAGCGCCGTGCCCTCGGACTTGGAGTGCACGTCGAAGACGTTGACGGGGCTTCCCGAGCAGCCGCCGTCGGCGTCGTCGTAGTTCGAGAGCAGGCACCAGTCGGGCTTGCCCGTCATCGGGTCGACGGGAATCTCCCTCAGGTAGATCTTCTTCTTCGGGACGGGCGCCGCGTTGGTCTCGGTCATGTTCCCCTGGAGGCTGCCGAACTGCTGCGCGGCCGTCGCGGTGCGCGGCAGCACGTCCACGCCCTCGACGAGCATCTCCAGGCTGGTCGGGTAGCGGTCGGGGTTGTCCACGCCGAAGATGGTGCAGTCGGCGATGCGGACGCGGCTGCGCGGGTCGACCCAGAGCCCCTGCGGCGTGTTCGGGTTGCCGCCGTTGGGGACGGGGACGGGGCTCGTGACCGGCGCGCCCGTGGGGCCGCACTGCATGTTGACGGTGTCGCGGTGGAACTCGTCGATGGCGCCGCGTATCTCGCGCAGCGCTTCGCGCAGGCGCGTCTCGCGCTGCCGCTTGATGGAGGTGCGGACGATGGGGATGACGGCCATCGTCAAGACGGCCATCACCGTCATCGTGATGACCAGCTCGATGAGCGTCCACCCGCGGGAAGACTTAAGGGGAAGGGTCGAGGGCGTCTTCCCTCCCCCTTTAACCTTTACCCCTTCCCCCGTCGTTCTCATCACTGCGCCCTCCGCGCCTTACTGAGTGACCTTGAAGCGGCCGGGGGTCGTGCGCAGACGCACGGTGCGGCCGTCGGTGGCGACGAGGTGCACCTTGTCCGCGTCGAACTGGAGGCCGGTCTCGCCCGCCGCCAGTCCCTCGACCTCGACGACCAGCAGCAGCCCCTCGCCCGTCAGCGCCGGGGCACCGGCCGCGGGCACGACCGAGACGACCAGCACGCCCGAAGGGTCGACCGACTGCGTGAGCACGGGCGCGCCCGACAGCCCGCCCTGCGTGACCGAGCGGACGGCCAGGGCCTTCGGGTCGAAGCGCAGCGTGGCCGTCGCCAGCCCGAGCGGCGCGTCCGTCTTCATGAAGACCATCACGCGCCTGCGCTCGCCGACCTTCAACTCCTGGTTGTCGGTCATCAGCGTCAGCTCGGCCGCGCTCTCCGCGGGCGCGCCGACGGCCGGAGTCGTGGCGTTCGCGGGCGCCGCGTTGTTAGCCACGGCCGGCGCCGGCGCGGGCGGCTCGCCGAGGGCGACGTTAACGACCTGCGGGCCGGAGTTGTTCGTCGCGACCTGCGCCGAGGGCTCCGCCTGCGCGAGCGCCTTCGGCGCGGGCACGAAGGTCACCTCCTCGGGGGCGGCGGCCGCGGCCGTGTTCGCGGGGGCCGGGGTCGCCGCGGCGGCCTGCGTCTGAATCGTCGCGTTGACGTTGGTCGGAAGAGCGCGCATGCGCGCGAAGTGCTCCTCGCGCTCGGCGTCGCGCAGCAGCGCTTCGAGCGAGGGCGACTGCGGCGTCTGCATCGTGCCCGTGTCCTTGGGCTCCAAGTCCTGCGGCGTGATTTCGGGCGCGCGCAGCACCCTCGGCGTCATCGTGATGACGATGTCGCTGTTCTGATTGTCCTTCGTCGGCGTCGTGAAGAGGCGGCCGAGGATGGGGATGAGCCCGACGAGCGGGAGGCCGGCGCGCCCGTTCCGCTCGCGATCCTGCGCGATGGAGGCGATGAGCATCGTCTTCCCGTTCGGGATGCGCGCCACGCCCTCGATCTTGCGCTGCGTGAAGATGGGCGTCAGCGGGTCGGGGCCGGCCTGCTGGTCTTTCGACTCGATGGTCATCGAGACCTGCACGTCCTGGTTCGGGTAGACCTTCGGCTTGAAGTCGAGGTTGAGGCCCACGTCCTCGTACTGGATGACGGGGTAGCCGTTGCCGAGCGCGTTGCCGATGCCGCCGTTGTTGTTATTGTTGTTGTTATTGTTGCCCGTGTTGACGAGCCCGTTGTAGACCGAGGCGGTCTGCACCGGCACCTTCGAGCCGACGCGCGTCGAGGACTTCTCGTCGTCGAAGGCGTGCACCTGCGTCGAGAAGAGCAGGCGCGTGTTGGTCTTGCTCTGGAAGAGCGAGATCGTCGAGTTCGGGATGAGCAGGCCGAGGCCCGAACCGAGGCCCACCGTATCCTTGCCGATGGCGAGCGCCGGCGTGCCGCGGTAGAGGAGCGAGCCGGCCGCGACGCCGCCGAGGTTGCCGAGCGAGGTGGAGTTGCCCACCTGGTTGCCGATCTGGAGGAGGTCGTTGCGCGAGATTTCGTAGATGGCGACCTCCATCACAACCTCGGCGCGATCCTTGTCCACGCTCTGCAAGAGCTTCTCGATGGTGCGCATGTTCTCGGGCGTGTCGCGCACGGTGATCGAGTTGGTCGTCGCGTTCTCGATGAACTGCGGCTGGCGGCCGGCGTTGGCGGGGAGCGCGCCGGTGAGAAGCGTGCGCGCCTCACTCGGCTTGATGTTGTAGAGGTAGAAGGTGCGCAGGACGAGCTGCTGGTACATCGGCCGCTTCGACTGGTCGGCGACGAGGATGGTGCGGCGGTCGAGCTTCTGGAAGAAGAGGCCGTTGGCGAGGAAGACGTAGTCGAGTGCGCGCGCGGGCGTGATATCCTTCCAGTCGACCTTGATCTGCCGCTTGACCTGGGTGAACGCCTGGTCGAAGACGACGTTGAGGCTCATGTCGTCGGCCAGCCTCCGGATCAACCCTTCGAGGTCGCCGTTGTACTGGACGAGCTGCAACTTCTCGGAGCGCGTGGGGACGCCGTCGGCCTCGCCGTCGGGCGAGGAGGGGACGGGCACGGTGCCCGCCGGCCCGCGGTAGCTCGTCGGCGTGTTGCGCGGGGCGGCCGTGCCCTCCTTCTCGCGCTGGAGCCGGAGCATCCGATCCATCTCCTGCGCGGCGAGGTCGTTGACGGGGTCGAGCCCGTAGGCCTGCCGGTAGGCGTTGTAGGCCCCGATGTAGTCGCCCTGGTCGGCCAGCGCCCGCCCCTTCGTCATGTAGTTCTGCGAGGCGTTGAAGACGGAGCGGCGGTAGTGGAGCTGGTACTCGGTCTCGTTCGGCGCGGCGGCGACGGCGAGCGCGAACTCCTGCGCCGCCTTCTCCCACTGCTGCGCCTTCTCGTACTCCAGGCCGCGGTTGTAGTTCTTCTCGCCCTTCTTCGCGAGCACGCTGACCGGCGCGGCGAGCAGCACGGCCGCCATGAGGAGCGCCGCGAAGGGACGTGCCTGGAGCTTTGACTTCATCTCGAATCTCACTTGCGTTGATTCCTTTTCAGGGTTTTAAGTCGGCCGCGGAGGCCGCGCGCCTTCTGCAATGGCCTGTTCGGGGCGTGGCAGCCCCGGTAGAATTTCAGACTTTACACGCCGGGGCGTAGATAATAGTTCCTTAAAGACTGCCGGACAAGTTGGCAGTCGGCAGCGAAAAGGGTTTTGGGTGCTGGGTTCCAGGTGTTGGGTAAGGCATCGGGTTTTAACCAGCACCTGGAACCCAGCACCCAAAACCCTCTTACTGCCGTCTGCCTACTGCCTGCTGGCGACGATCTCGTCGCCGTTCATCTTCACCTCTTCGACGAAGGTGACGCGGTTGATCTCGTGCAGGGTCGAGACGCCGGCGAAGACCTTCTCAAGCGCCGACTCGCGCAGGGAGCGCAGGCCCTCCGCCTCGGCCGCGCGGCGGACTTCGGAGCCGGGGCGCCGCGCGATAATCATCTCGCGGATGTTGTCCGACATGTTCAGCAGCTCGTGGATGGCCGTCCGGCCGCGGTAGCCCGTGTGGTTGCAGGCGTCGCAGCCGACGCTCATGTAGAACGTCCGGCCGCCGTGCTCCGAGGGCCGCAGGCCCGACTCCATCAGCTCCTCGTCCGAGGGGTGGTACGGCCGCTTGCAGACCGAGCAGAGCATGCGGGTCAGCCGCTGCGCCAGCACGCAGTTCAGGGACGAGACGAAGTTGTAAGGCTCGACGCCCATGTTGAGGAAGCGGCCGATGACGTCGATGACGTTGTTGGCGTGGACGGTCGTGAAGACGAGGTGGCCCGTCAGCGCCGACTGGATGGCGATCTGCGCCGTCTCGTTGTCGCGGATTTCGCCGACCATGATCTTGTCCGGGTCGTGGCGCAGAATGGAGCGCAGGCCGCGCGCGAACGTCAGGCCCTTCTTCTCGTTGACGGGAATCTGCGTGACGCCGTGGAGCTGGTACTCGACCGGGTCTTCGATGGTGATAATCTTGTCTTCCTCGTTCCGAATCTCGTTCAGCCCGGCGTAGAGCGTGGTCGTCTTGCCCGAGCCGGTCGGCCCCGTCACCAAGACCATGCCGTACGGCTCCGCGATGTAGCGGCGGAAGTCCTTCAGGTCGCGCGGGAGGAAGCCGACCACGTCGAGCGTCAGGTTGCGGAACTGCTCGTTGATCTGCTCCTTGTCGAGAATACGGACGACGCAGTCTTCGCCGTGGACGGTCGGCATGATGGAGACGCGGAAGTCCACGTTCCGGCCCTTATAACGAACCCGGAAGCGGCCGTCCTGCGGGATGCGGCGCTCGGCGATGTCGAGCTCCGACATGACCTTGATGCGCGAAATCAGAGTCTGGTGGTAGGAGATGTCGATGGGCTCGACCTTCTCGTAGAGCGCGCCGTCGATGCGGTACTTGACGTGGACGGCCGTGTCCCTCGTCTCGATGTGGATGTCGGAGGAGCGCGACTCCATCGCGTTGTAGATGATGGTGTCGACCAGCTTGATGATGGGCGACATGTCGCTGTCCGTCGCCAGCCGGTCTAAGTCCAAGACCTCCTCGCCCTGCTCGGTCTCCTTGACGAGCGAGATGCGGAAGCCCGAAGCGGCCTCCTGCAGGACGCGCTGCGTGGCGTCGCCCTTCCGCAAGACGACCTCAATCGCGCCCGCGGTCGCGACGTGCGGGACGACGCGCGCGTGCAGGGCCGAGGCGATCTCGTCCAGGCGCTCGAGGTCGGTCGGGTCGGCCATCGCGATGTGCAGCCGGCGGCCCTCGCGCCGCAGGGGCACGAAGAGGTGGCGCAGCATCAGGTCGACGGGAATCTCGCCGAGGAGCGCGTAGTCAATCGGCGACTCGCCGACCGGCGGGAGCAGGTCGACGTACGGGAGCCGGTAGCGCCGCGCGAGCGAGAGGGCCGCGCGCACCTCGGGCGGGGTGTGCCCGTCGTCGTCGTTCAGGACGGCGGCCGGGGGCGCCGGGTTGACGATAGTCGGCGTGTCGGCCTGGTTCTCCGTTTGACTCATCGCTTTTCAGATGCCTCGGGCGGGCGGGGGATTGCCTGCCGGCTCAACCCCGGAAGCTCAAATTCGAGATGGACTGGATGATGGGGAGGTAGATGGAGAGCAGGATCGTCACGACGACCCCGCCCATCACCAGCAGGATGGCGGGCTCAAGCACGGTGGTCAGCTGTTCGAGCCGGACTTCCGACTCGCGGTCGTGGAAGTCGGCGACCTCTTCGAGCATCTCGCGCAGGGAGCCCGAGCGCTCGCCCACGCCGATCATGTCGAGCGCCAGCGGGGGAATCCACCCCGCGGATTCGAGGCTCTCGGTGAACGAGCGCCCCTCGCGAATCATCGGGAGCGTCGCCGAACTCCGCGCCCGCAGCTCCTTGTTCGTAATCGACTCGGCCGCGATCTCCCAGGACTCGACCAGCGTGATGCCGCCCGCGAGCAGCGTCGCCAAAGAGCGCGTCATCTGCGCGACGGCGAGCTGCCTGATGAGCTGGCTGACGATGGGGAGCTTCAGTAAAAAGCGGTCGAGGTTGAGCGCGCCCGTCGGCGTGCGCGTCCAGAGGTAGAGCGCGACGGCGCCGACGAGGACGGCCGGCACCAGCCAGTAGAAGTTCTCCGAGGCGAAGTGCGAGATGCCGATGACGGTCTTCGTCACGGCCGGCAGCTCGCGGTTGAAGCCCTCGAAGAGCGAGGACATCTTCGGCACGACGTAGACGGTCAGGAACATCACCATGCCCATCGACGCCGCGAGCAGGAAGAGCGGGTAGGCGAGCGCGCCGCGAATCTTCCGGCGAATCTCGACGCCGCGCCGCATGTAGGCGACGTAGCGCGCCAGCACGTCGTCGAGCGCGCCCGAGCGCTCGCCCGCCAGGATCGAGGCCGTGTAGATGCGCGGGAAGATCGGCCCCTGCGCCGCGAAGGCCGACGAGAGCGCCATCCCCGAGCGTATCTTCTCCTCCACGTCTTCGAGCACGAGCCGGAGGCGCGAGGAGGAGGCGCGGCGCCGCAGCATCGCGACGGCCTGCAGGATCGGGATGCCGGCGCGGAGGATGGCCGAGAGTTGCTGGTTGAAGAGGAGGAAGTCGCCCGGCTTGACGCGGGGCGCGGTGCCGCCCTTGCCGCCGCGCGTCAGGCCCCCGAGGCCCGCCACCTTCGGCGGCGCGACCGAGAAGACGCGAAAGCCCTCGGCTTCGAGGCGCACGCGCGCCTCCTGCACGCCCACGGCCTCGACCGTGCGCGTCACGACCTCGCCCGCGGGCGTCCCCAAACGACAGATGAACTCGGCCATGTTTTAAATAAAGGAGGCAGAAGCCCGACCGTGAGGGAGGGCGTACGTCTCCCGTCGTAATGTCCTATCAAGGTTGAGGCGCCCTCCCTCACGGTCGGGCTTCTGCCTTTTCCGGCACGGCCCGGCGGGAGAGCCTGCGCCCAAACTAAGGCGTTCGATTGTAACACGACGCCGCGCCCGCCTCCCACCGCCCGCGCCCCTTACACGCGCGCGCCCGTGCGAAGTTGCACGGAAATAGAATCGTGAAGAAGTCGAAACTGAGATGTTTGTTGCGCGGGGGCGGGTGCTGTCCTACAATACCGGCGCGAAGGAAAGAGGAAGTCTCCCCGTCTTCCCAGCACGCTACCGCGTACAACCGAAGGGGCGCGTGCCGCCGTCCAAGCAGGCAAGCACGCTTTACAAAGCCCCGAGCCGGAGCCCGCGGGCGCCGAAAGACGGCCCCGGGTCGGCGGTTCCCCTTTTCCAAACGGCGTAAGACACTTCCGCAGGAGGCTTAACATGAGGGCCCGGCGCTCCGAGAGTTTTTCCAGAGTCGCGCTCGTCTCACTCCTCTTCGCCATCGCACTGGCCGCGCCCCGTGCCGGGGCGCAGCCCGCCCAACAGCCCGAGCAGGTGAAGGCCGCGCAGAAGACCGGGCCGGCGCCCGCCCCCGACGGCGCCGCGACGACGACGACCACGACGACGACGACCACCACCAGCACGACGGCGACGGGCGACAAGCCGGCCGCCGCCGTAACGCCCGAGCAGCAGGCGCGGCCCGCCGCGCAGAAGCCCTCGGTGCCGGCCGCCAACGGGCGCGCCAGCAGCACTTCGAACTCGATGCTGGACGGCCCCATCGTCCAGCCATTCGTCGACGACGACAAGCCGAACATCATCCACTCCGACCTCGTCACGCTCACCGTCACCGTCACCGACACCTACGGCCGCTTCGTGACCGGGCTCAACAAGAACGCCTTCTCCATCTTCGACGACAAGAACGAGCAGGAGATCGCCTTCTTCTCGGACGAGGACGCGCCCGTCAGCTTAGGGATCGTCTTCGACGTGTCGGGCTCGATGGGCGGCGACAAGATCATGCGCGCGCGCGAGGCGCTCTCGAAGTTCGTCGACACGAGCCACGCCCGCGACGAGTACTTCCTCATCGGCTTCAACACGCGCGCGCAGCTCCTCCTCAACCACACGCGCGACAGCGACGCGCTGTTGCAGAAGCTGACCTTCGTCCAGACGCACGGCCAGACGGCGCTCTACGACGCGACCTACCTCGGGGTCGAGCGTGTGACGCGCGGCGCGCACAAGAAGCGCGCCGTCCTGCTTATCTCCGACGGGCAGGACAACAGCTCGCGCTACACCTTCAACGAGCTGAAGCGGATGCTCAAGGAGTCGGACGTCATCATCTACGCCATCGGCATCGTCAGCCCGAACGACGACTCGGCGCTCGGCTACGGCGGCCGCGCCATCCTCGAAGAGCTGGCCGGCGTCTCGGGCGGGAAGGCATTCTTCCCCTCGACCGGCGCCGAGATGAACGACACCTTCGAGCGCATCGCGCTGGAGCTGCGCACGCAGTACAGCATCAGCTACCGCCCCTCGGCCTTCGCCAACGACGGCAAGTGGCACAAGCTCAAGATCAAGGTGCAGCCCCCGCGCGGCTTCCCGCGCCTCTTCGTCCGCGGCCGCGAAGGCTACTTCGCCAGCGCGACGCCGAAGTAGGGGTGCTGGGTGTTGGGTTCTGGGTTCTGGGTAAAAGCTTAAAACCAGCACCCAGAACCCAACACCCAGCACCCCTTTCCCGGCAACTAACGTCCCGGCCGGGGCATCTCTAAAGTCGTCGCGCAGGGCCGGCGCGCGGCCCGTACGCCGAACGCCGACCCAGGCAGTTTTGCTCTTTGCCCCGGCCACGCGGAGCCTGAGATAAGGCCCGGAAGGTTGGAAGCCCCGCGCCCCGCCTCATAAGGGCGGGACTCGCGGGGCGAACTTTTGAGGGAAGAAGATGAGACGAAGTGAGTTCCCTACCCGGCCGCGCCGCGCGCGCTTCGCCGCGCCCCTCCTCCTCCTGGCGCTGACAGGTTCTCTGCTGCCCGCCTCGCAGGCGCGCCAGAACGAAGGCCGCCCGCGCCGCGTCGGCGCCAAGACGACCAACAACGCCGCGCCCGCGCAGACCAGGGCGACCCCGCAGCAGCGCCAGACGCCGACCCCGACGCCCAAACCGACGACGCCGGCCGGCCCCTCGGTCGTCACGCAGGACGCGCCGCCGCCCGCGCCGGCGCCGCCCAAGCTCCGCACGCAGCCCACGGCCGAGCCGGACGCGCCCGCGAAGGACGAGAAGGGGCAGGAGGTCGGCGACGACGAGGTCGTCACCATCGACGCGAGCCTCGTCAACCTCCACGTCCGCGTCGTCGACCGCAACAACCGCCCCATCAACGACGTGCCCGACGCCGACTTCCGCGTCACGGAGAACGGCGTGGCGCAGCAGATCTTCCACGTCGAGCGCGAGGAGGTGCCCATCACCTACGGCCTCGTCGTGGACAACTCCGGCTCCCTGCGCAACCAGATCGGGCAGGTCGTCGAGGCCGCCAAGACCATCATCGAGAGCAACAAGCCCGGCGACGAGACCTTCGTCGTCCGCTTCATCGCCTCCGACGAGATCAAGATCATGCAGGACTTCACCGCCGACAAGCAGGCGCTCGGCGACGCCCTCGACGACATGTTCATCGAGGGCGGGCAGACGGCCGTAGTCGACGCCGTCTACCTCGCCGCCGAGCACGCCGCCGAGCGGCGCGTGAAGTCGAACGACCCGGCCGAGGAGAAGCGCCGCCGTGCCCTCATCCTCGTCACCGACGGCGAAGACCGCGACAGCTTCTACAAGACCGAGCAGCTCTTCGAGTCCCTCAAGGAAGAGGACGTGCAGATTTACGTCATCGGCTTCGTCAACGAGCTGGAGAAGGAGCGGGGCTTCATCACGCAGTCGAAGCGGCAGAAGGCCGTCTCTCTGCTCGACCGGATGGCGAAGGAGACGGGCGGGCGCACCTTCTACCCGACCTCGCTCTCGGAGCTGCCGGGCATCGCCCAGGAGATCACGAAAGACCTGCGGACGCAGTACGTCATCAGCTACCGCCCGGCGACGACGGGGCGGCCCGGCGAGTTCCGGCCCGTCCGCGTCGCCGTCGCCGACGGCCGCGGCGGCGAGAAGCGCATCGCCGTCACGCGCTCCGGCTACACGGCCAAGCCGACGCCGGCCGCGCCGCCCCGCCCCGCGCAGCCCGGCAACAAGTCAACCACGACGCCCGCCTCCACCAACAGGAGACCCTGAATGAGCGTTGACCCTGCTTTGCTCGAAGGCATCGAGTTCTTCGAGCTGCTCGGCGGCGACGAGCGCCGCGCGCTGGCCGAAGTCGTAGACCTGGTCAAGTTGGTTGAGGGCGAGACTCTCTTCCGGGCGGGCGACCCCGGGGAGAGTCTTTACCTTGTGCGGACGGGCGAGGTCGAGCTCTACATCACGGACAACGTCGGGCAGAAGATTACGCTCGACACGTCGCGCCAGGGCGACTTCTTCGGCGAGATCGCGCTCCTGGACGAAGAGTCGCGCACGGCGACGGCCGTCGCGCTCTCCGAGACCGAGCTGATCGAGCTCGACCGCGGCGACCTGCTCCTGCTCTTCGGCCAGCAGCCCGACGCGGCGCTGCACATGCTGGCGGCGATGGGGCGCATGACGCGCAAGGCCGACGCGCTGCTGCGCCAGCGCGTCTCGCGCAACGTCAACGAGGAGGTCGAGGAGCGCGCGACCGTCGTCCAGCGCGTCGCCGACTGGCTCGCCTGGTTCTCGGGCAGCATCCTCTTCCTCTTCCTGCACGCGCTCTGGTTCGGCATCTGGATCGTCCTCAACACGGGGCTCGTCCAAATCCCCGGCCTCTCCGGCTTCGACCCCTTCCCCTTCGGACTGCTGACGATGATCGTCTCGCTCGAAGCCATCTTCCTCTCGACCTTCGTGCTGATTAGCCAGAACCGGCAGGTCGAGAAGGACAAGGTGCGCGCAGACATCGAGTACGAGGTCAACATCAAGGCCGAGATGGAGGTCGCGCACCTCCACGATAAGGCCGACCACATCCACGAAGAGATGCTCCGCCGTTTCACCCAGCTCGAAAAGCTGATCGCCGCCCGTTCCGCCCCCTCCGAGAAGGTCTAAGCCCTCCGCGTCTCCACGAAGGCCGGCGGCGGCTGCTGCGCGCGCGCCGGCCCGGGGTACTTCATAGACGAGGACCAGCGCTGCGCCGGCCTCTCGACCAGCCGGTTGAAGACGTAGGCCGCGCAGACGGAGGCGGCCAGGGCCGCGAAGGGCGCCGCGCACCGCAGCGGGAGCCCCGGCGCGAACGTCGCGAAAAGGTTGACGACCCTGCTCCCGACGGGAACGTGCAGCAGGTACAGCGAGTACGAGATGGCCCCGAAGAACCGGGCCGGGCGGCTGTCGAGCCTGACGAAGGCGATGGCGAGGGCGGCCCCCAGCCCCGCGGCGGCCTCGGGCCAGCCCAGCGAGAGCGACGTGGCAACCGCGAGCGCCGCCGCCGTACACAGGAAGACGCGCGGCGACTCGCCGCAGACCCTCAGCCGGAAAGTGAGTGCGCCGAGGGCGAAGAGCGGCAGGTACTCGAAGACGAACGCCGGGTTCCTGACGAGGAAGGCGGCCAGCCCCCCCGCCGCCAGCACGGCGTAGAAGGCCCGGCGCCCCCCCGAGACCAGCGGGAAGACGAGGCCGATGATGAGGTAGTACTGCGACTCGACGGCGAGCGTCCAGTAGACGGGGTTGAGCCAGGGGCGGCCGAAGTAGGCGTTGGCGTAGCCGAGGTGCGGCAGGAGCGTGGCCCAGGAGAACTCGAAACGCTGCCCTTGGAAGTCGGGGAACAGCGCCGTGATGTATATCGCGAGCAGGACGAACGCGATGGAGGCCAGGTAGGGCGGGTCGAGTCTCGCGAACCGCTTGAGCAGGAAGCGCCCGAAGCCCGGCACCGCGTACCCGGCGCGGGCGAGCGCGAAGGGGACGACGAAGCCCGATATCACGAAGAAGACCTCGACCCCGAGCCAGCCGTAGCGCCCCGACAGCCTGAGCAGGCTGTCGTCCGGCAGGAGCGCGGGGTTGCCGTTGGTGAAGTGAAACCAGGCGACCGCCGCCGCGGCGAGCCCGCGTAAGGAGTCCGGAGTTGGGATGCGTTCTTGAGGCAAACGACCCTTTCCTGTGAGGCCGCGGATTCTACCAAAAGAGTGGGCGGGGCGGAAGGCCGAAGGTTGACGGGGCCGGGCCGCCGCGCCCCCGTGCCGACCCGCGTTCGCCGTTGTAAAATACGGGGCATGCTGACAGTCCTGTACTTGCTGACCGTGCTCCTGCTGGTCTTGGCCAACGGCTTCTTCGTCGCGGCGGAGTTCGCGCTCGTCGGCGTCCGGCGCTCGCGCGTCGAGACGCTCGCCGAGGGGGGCGACGGCCGCGCGGCGCGCCTGCTCGGCCTGCTCGACAACCTCAACGCCTACATCTCGGCCACGCAGCTCGGCATCACGATGGCCTCGCTCGCGCTGGGCTGGGTCGGCGAGCCGGTCTTCGCGCACCTGCTCGAAGAGCCGCTCAAGGGGCGCGTTTCGGCGACGGCGCTCCACACCATCTCGTTCGCCGTCGCCTTCACCGTCATCACCTTCCTCCACATCGTGCTGGGCGAGCTGGCGCCGAAGACGCTCGCGCTGGAGCTGACCGAGAAGGTCGCGCTCGCCGTCTCGTGGCCGCTGCTCGTCTTCTACAAGCTGTTCAGCTGGCCCATCCGCCTGCTCGACTGGGCGGGCACGCGCACGGTGCGGCTGTTCGGCCTCCACCCTTCGGGCGAGCACGCGTCGGTCTACACCGAGGAGGAGCTGCGCCGGCTCGTGGACATCTCGCGCAAGAGCGGCCACCTGGAGGAGGCGGAGCGGCAGCTCATCCACGGCGTCTTCGAGTTCGCCGACGCGGAGGTGCGCGAGGCGTTGGTGCCGCGCACGGCGGTCGTGGCCGTCCCCGCCGCGGCCACGCTCGCCGAGGTGAAGGCCGCCTTCAGGGAGCAGGGCTACACGCGCCTGCCGGTCTACCGCGAGCGCTTCGACGACGTGGTCGGCGTGCTCTTCCGCCGCGACCTCGAAGAGTTCGTGGACGGGACGCGGCCCGCCTCGGAGTTCGACGCAGGCCGCCTGGCGCACCCGCCGCTCTTCATGCCCCCGACGGCCAAGCTCGGCGCGGCCCTGAAGCAGATGCGCGACGCGCGCACGCACCTCGCCTTCGTCATCGACGAGCACGGCGGGCTGGAGGGCATCGTCACGCTGGAAGATTTGCTCGAGGAGATCGTGGGCGAGATTAACGACGAGTACGACGAGGAGTCGAAGTCGCAGATCGTGGCGCAGCCGGACGGGACGTTCCTGCTCGACGGGATGCTGGCCGTGCGCGACGCCAACCGCCGCTTCCCGCTCGACATCCCCGAGGAGGGGCACTACACGACCGTCGCGGGCTTCCTGCTCGCGCGCGCCGGCCGCCTGCTCAAGCCCGGCGAGACGGTCGAGCACGAGGGCGCCGTCTTCCGCGTCGAGCGCGTCGAGCGCCGCCGCCTCCGCTGGGTGCGCCTGACGCCCGCCCCGCCCAAGACCACGGACGGCAACACGCACGCCGCCCTCGAAGCCGTCGTGCCCCTCATCCTCACCGGCGCCGGACTCGGGATGTTCTGAGCGGGGGCGTGTAGCCGGGACTATTCACCACAGAGACACAGAGGCACAGCTTGAAGCGGATAGCTCAACAAGCTGTGCTTCTGTGTCTCTGTGGTGAAATTCTTTTCCTACTTCTCCGGCATGAGCGTGATCTGCCAGGCGACGAAGGCGATGAAGGCGAGCATGACGACGAGGATGAAGACGACGACGGGTTCGAGTTTAAAAATCGAGGCGCCCTCGCGCTCGTCGTCGTCGAGGAAGCTCTCGGGCATGGGGACGTTCGAGCTGTCCACGCGGATGGTGTCGGCGTCGCGCTTGCCGTCGCTCTGCGGCGAGTCCTTGAACGCCTCGGTCTCTTCGAGCGGGGTGAGGCGCGCGGCCTCTTCGCCGTGGTCGTGCCCGCGGTGAGAGCTCCCCGGCCAGTGGAGCCGCCCCGTCTTCCAGCCCTTCCGCTTCTTCTTCCTGCTCACAGCCACTTCACCTTCCGCAGATAGAAGTAGAGCACCAGCCCGATCAGGAGCATCGCCGCCAGCGCGAAGACGTAGCCGAAGCGCCAGTGCAGCTCGGGCATGTACTCGAAGTTCATCCCGTAGATGCCCGCGACGAGCGTCACCGACATGAGCACGGTGGCGACCGACGTGAGCCGCTTCATGATCATGTTCATCCGGTTCCCCTGAATCGAGAGGTAGGCGTCCATCGTCGAGCCGAGCATGTCGCGCAGGGTGTCGATGGTGTCGGCGACGCGGATGATGTGGTCGAACACGTCCTGGAAGTAGACCTGCGTCTCGCGCGGGAAGATGGGCTGCTCGCGCCGGAGCATCGTGTTGAAGACGTCGCGCAGGGGGGCGACGGTGCGGCGCAGGAAGAGGAGCTGCTTCTTGATGCGGAAGATTTCCTGAATCGACTCGGGCTGGAAGTCGCCGAAGATTTTGTCTTCGAGGTCGTCCATGCGGTCGGAGAGCACGTCGAGGAGCGGCATGTAGTCGTCCACGATGGCGTCGGTCAGGAGGTAGGCCAAAAGACCCGCGCCCTGCTCCGACCTGTCCGTCCACTCGCCCCAGAGGCGGCGCGCCGTCTCGATGGCGCGGATGGGGCGGCTGTGGACGGTGACGAGGTAGTTCTTCCCGAGGAAGATGTTCAGCTCGCGCAGCTCGAGGTCGTCCCCGGGGCCGACCAGCTCGGCCTCGTAGAGCACGATGAAGTAGTAGCCCGGGTACTCCTCGACCTTCGGCCGCTGGTGCGCGTTGCGGCAGTCCTCGATGGAGAGCGGGTGGAAGCCGAACTCCTCGGCCAGCTCGTCGAAGTCCTTGCTCGTCGGGTCGGACACGTCGGCCCACACGACGTTGCGCTCGCTCCCGCAGTATTCGCTCAACTCCTCGGCCGGGAAGTCCGTCGTGAACTTCTTCGCCGCGCTGTCGAGACACGTCGTCGTAATCACCGCCCCAACTTCCCTCCTCTATCGTTTCACTTCTTCGAGTATACTCAACCGAAGCTTTTCATGTCAGGGGAAAACGCGGCCGACGCCCACGGCCGCGGCGACCCCTCCGACTTCCAACCGCTTAGGAGGCAACCTCGTGAGACCGACAAAACCGACTTCTCTCTTCACCCGTTTTACCAAGTGGACGTCTCGCGTTACGGGAAACCGCGTCACTTTCGTACTGGCGGTCGCCATCATTGTCGTCTGGGCCGTCACGGGGCCGTTCTTCAAATTCTCGGACACGTGGCAGCTCGTCATCAACACGGGTACGACCATCATCACTTTCCTGATGGTCTTCCTCATCCAGAGCACGCAGAACCGGGACACGGAGGCTGTGCAGGTAAAGCTCGACGAGCTGATCCGCGTGACGAAGGGCGCGCACCTTGTGCTGCTGGATTTGGAGGAGTTGGACGACAAGCAGCTCGACCGGATACGCGACGTTTACGAGGGGCTGGCTGGCGAGGCGCGTAAGAAAGCAATGCGCGGCGAGGACGACACCGGCACCCCCGACCTCGGCGACGAGTGGATGCACGAGGCGATAGGCGTCAGGAAGGGGAAAAGCAGGAAGAAGTGATGGGTAAGAAGCGACGGGCGATAAGTGATAAGAAATTACGGGCGGGCATCGCCTTCTCTTATCACTTATCACTCATCACTTCCTCTTGCCGTCCTCCAGGTAAGTCTTCGCGGCGAGCTTGGCGAGCTTCCACATCTTCGACCAGTTGATGCGGCCCTCGTCGCGGCCCGTAATCTTGTCGAGGAGGAGGCGGCGGAACTGCTTGCCCTCGCGCTTGAGCATGAACTCCTTGGCGTAGGGGCGGGCCGTCTCGAAGAAGCTGAAGCCGGGGTCTGTGACCAGCCCGATGCCTTCGAGCGTCATCAGGGCGCGGATGATGTAGGTGAAGTTCGAGGGCAGGCGGAACGGGTACTCGTACATCACCTCCGCCAGGTCGTAGGTCAGCTCCTTGAAGTTCACGTCGCCGAGCTTGAGATTCAGGTAGTGGCGGAAGAGGCCTTCGACCACGGGGCGGATGCGCTCGGGGTCGACGCCGGGCTTGAGGAAGTCGAGGTTGATGAGGTCTTGCGCCAGGCCCTCGGTGTCGCGGCCGACGACGTGGAAGAAGGCGTCGATCATCTTCGACTGCAGCTCGGGCGTGATGCGGCCGACCATGCCGAAGTCGAAGAAGGCGAGGTGGCCCGTGTCCATCACGAGGAGGTTCCCCGGGTGCGGGTCGGCGTGGAAGAAGCCGTCTTCTAAAAGCTGCTTCAGGTAAGCGCGCACCAGCAGGCGGTTGACCTTGACCGGCGAGATGCGCCGCGCCCTCAAACCGTCCAGGTCGATCACCTTCGTGCCGCGGATGAACTCCATCGTGATGACGCGCGCGGTGGTGTGCGTCCAGTGGATGCGCGGCACCCGGACGGGTCGCCACTCGCGGAAGTTCTGGCGGAAGCGCTCGGCGTTCTTACCCTCGCGCGCGTAGTCCATCTCCTCCGAGATGGTCTCGCGGAACTCGCGCAGCATCCCGTCCCAGTCGGCGTTCTCCGTGAACGAAGGGTAGCGCGAGAGCCTCCGCGTGATGCGCGCCAGCACCGCGATGTCGAAGCCGACCGTCTCGCGCAAACGGGGGCGCTGGACTTTGACCGCGACCTCCTCGCCCGTGTGCATCAGCGCGCGGTAGACCTGACCCAGAGAGGCCGAGGCGATGGGCTCCGAGTCGAACTCGGCGAAGGCTTCCGAGACGGGGCGGCCCAGCTCAGCCTCGATGCGCGCGAAGGCCTCCTCGTTCGGGAAGGGCGGCACCTGGTCTTGCAGGAGCGCCAGCTCCTTGATGTACGCGAGCGGGAGGAGGTCTGCGCGCGTGCCGAGCGCCTGCCCGATCTTGATGAAGGTGGGGCCGAGGCCGATGAGGTTCTCCTTCAGCCACACGCCCTGCCGTTCGAGCTGCCGCTCCTTCGAATCACTCCCCTCGGCGCCGCGGTAGACGAAGTAACGAACGGCCCTGACCAGCTTGTCGAGCGCGCGACGCAGGAAGAGGTCGCGCACACGCGCCTTGAAGTGTTCGGAACGCCCGCGCGCCTTCGCCTCCGCCAGGCGCTTCGCGGCGACGCGCGCGTTGAAGGCCGCGCGGATGTCGTAGTCGTTCAGGTAGAGGTAGAGCGACATCGTGCCGAGCACGCGCACGATCTGGAGCATGCGCCAGAGGCCGCGCCAGCTCCGCGCACGCGCCTCGAAGTCTTCGGCCTCCCCGGCCTGCCCGACGGCGGACGCGCCCGGCTTCACCAGCGCGAGGCGCGTCTTGGCCTTTGCGTCTTCCGACCCTTGCGCGCCCGCGCGCTCCATCTCTTCGCGTTCGATAGCTGCCATGCCTTTGAAATCGTATGAAAAACTTGTGTCGAACCTGGGACTTACCGTTCAAATTTAGATGACCGAGAGCGAACGGCGGACGCCGGCCCTCTCGAAATATTTTCGCGCGCGGGCGGCGTCGCGGTCGATCTGTCGTTTCAACTCTTCGACCCCCTCGAACCTCCGCTCGTCGCGCAGGCGGTGCAGGAAGCGCACGCGCACCACGTCGCCGTACAGATCGCCGCCCCAGTCCATTACGAACGTCTCGACGGAAGGTTCGGCGTCGTTCTCGAAGGTCGGCCGGACGCCGATGTTCGTCACGCTACGCCGCCATGCGCCTTCGATGAGGGTCGCCGTGGCGTAGACGCCGCGGCGCGGGATGACGCGGTTGGCCGGGCGCAGGTTCGCCGTCGGGAAGCCGAGGTTACGGCCCCGCTCGAAGCCGCGCACGACGCGCCCCTCGACGCCGTACGGGCGGCCCAGCATCCTCCGCGCGAGGTTGACGCGGCCCGCGGCCAGCAGCTCGCGGATGCGGCTTGAGCTGATGCGCTGCCCGCGCAGGCGCACCTCCGGCACCTCGTCCGCGAAGAAGCCGAGCTCCCGGCTCACCCTCCTCAACAGCTCGATGTTCCCCTCGCGCCCGCGCCCGAACGCGAAGCCGCGGCCCAGGTACACCTCGCGCGCCTGCAGACGTTCGTACACGACGTCCTTCAAGAACTCCTCGGCCGACACGCGCGCGAACTCGGGCGTGAAGCGGACGACGATGGCCTGCTCGACGCCGAGCACGCCGAACGCCTCGACCTTCTGGTCGAAGGTCTGCAGGAGCGGCGGCGCGGACTCCGGGTGCAGCACGGCGCGCGGGTGCGGGTCGAAGGTGACGACCGTGGGCACGGCGCCCAGGGCCCGCGCGCGCTCGACGACGCGGCTGATGATGAGCTGGTGCCCCAGGTGCAGCCCGTCGAACACGCCCAGCGTCAACACCGCCGGCCGCGCGATCTCCGCGTTCTCGTATCCGTGGAAAAGCTTCATAAGTGATAAGTGATGAGTGATGAGTGATAAGAGGTGATAAGAAAACGGGCCTTGTCTTTTCTCATCACTTATCACTCGTCACTTATCACCAAACCGTCGTACGCCCACTCGACGCCCGCGGGTAGGAGCGCGGAGTCGCGCGCGTGCTTCACGTCGTGGGCGACGTGCGTGAGGTAGGCGCGGCGCGGGCTTAGCTCTTCGATGTACCGAAGCGCCGGCTCCAGCCAGAGGTGCGTCGGGTGCGGCGGCGTGACGCGCAGGCAGTCGAGCACGAGCACGTCTAAGCCCCGCAGCAGTTCCATCGAGCGGGGCGGAATCTCGCTCAGGTCGGTCGCGTAGGCGAAGTCGTTGAAGCGGTAGGCCGTGACGGGCAGGCGCCCGTGGATGACCTCGACGGGCGTGACCTCCAGCCCCCGGCCGAGGCAGAAGGGCGCGCCGTGCTCGACGGTGTGCGCGACGACCTGCGGCAGCCCGCCGCCGATGTAGGACTGCTCGAAGATGTATTTGAAGATGCGGCGGATGTCCACCCAGGCGCGCGCGTTGGCGTAGACGCCGAGCGCGCCGTGGCGGAAGTTCAAAGGTCGTATGTCGTCGAGCCCGAAGATGTGGTCGGCGTGGCAGTGCGTGACGAGCACCGCGTCGAGGTGCTTGAGTCCGGCGCGGAGGGCCTGCTGCCTGAAGTCCGACGAGGTGTCGATTAAGACCGTCTGCCCTTCGTGCTCGACCAGCACCGACACGCGCAGGCGCTTGTCGCGCGGGTCGTCCGACGTGCACGTCTCGCACTCGCAGCCGATGGAAGGCACGCCCGTCGAGGTGCCCGTGCCGAGGAGAGTAAACTTCATTGCTAGTAAATGGTGAAGGGTAAATGGTGAATGGTAAAAGCTGGTCTTATCTATTCACCATTCACCATTCACCATTTACCACCCCTCATCTTCCCCCCGTGATGTCGCTGCCGGAGAAGCCGCGGGGGCCGCCGCCCTGCGGCGGGCGGGGCGCGCTGGTCAGGGAGACGTACTGCATGCGGAGCTGCGAGAGGATCATGTCGAGGAACTGCTGCTCCTCGCCGACGAGGTTGCCGCGCGTCTTGCGGTGGAGCACGCCGAGCATGTCGATGCACTGCTTGGCGAGCGGCAGGTTGACGCCGCCCCCGCCCGGGTGGTTGACCATGCCGAGCGCGTCGGCCGCGAACGAGGCGAGGAACTCGACGAGCATCAAAAAACCCTCGTCGCCCGGGGCCTCGGGGCTGGCCTCGTCCGCCGGCTCGCGCGGCGCGGCGGCCTCCGCGGGCGTGGCGGGCGGCGTCTCGGCCGCGGCGGCGGGAGTCGGTTGCTGCGTCTCCGGTTCGGGCGCGGGGGCCGGCGCCGGCGGCTCCTCCTCGCGCGGAATGTCGCGGGGCGTGCCGTCCGGGTTGAAGAGTCTGCGGTCTGTGACTTTGAACGTGGGCTTCTCTTCGCTCATCTCTCTCGCTCAGGGCGCGCGCGACGCCTGTGCGCAGCGGGCGCGTAAGGTTCGAATTTGTGCGTTGTGCTGAAAACCGGATGTTAGCACCCGCGCCCGCGAGGCCGCAAACAACGAGTAGGCAGCAGGCAGCAGGCAGTAAAAGCATTTTGCCTTAACTGCCTACTGCCTGCTGCCTGCTGCCTACTTCTTAGAAGCGGGCGCGCACCTCCGCGGGCGCGAGGCCGGCGGCGCGCAAGGCGCGGAGCGAGAGCGACTCGTGGCGCTTGGCGAGGCGCTCGCCGCGCTCGTCCGTGACGAGGTCGCAGTGGAAGTATGCGGGCGTCGGGAAGTCGAGCGCGCGCTGGAGGAGCATCTGCCGCGCGGCGGACTTCAAGAGGTCTGCGCCGCGCACGACCTCTGTGATGCGCATCGCGGCGTCGTCCACGACGACGGCGAGCTGGTACGCGGGCACGTCGTCGCGGCGCCAGACGACGAAGTCGCCGAAGTCACGCCCGGCGACGAAGCTCCGTCGGCCCTGCCGCAAATCTTCGAAGACAACCTCCTCGCCGTCGGGCACGCGGAAGCGCCAGTTGAGACCGGCGGGCGTGTCCGGCACTTGAAGCTTAGCCTCGACGGCCGGACGGCAAGTGCCGGGGTAGTGCGGCTCGTCGTCCTGCGCCGGACGCGCCTGACCTTCGTGCGGCGCGGAGGCCGCGCGCGCGATGTCTTTGCGCGAGCAGACGCAGGGGTAGACGTGCCCGCCTTCGACCAGCCGCGCCCACGCTTCGAGGTAGAGGCCGCGCCGCTCGCTCTGCCTGTAAGGCGCGAACGGGCCGCCCACGTCCGGCCCCTCCCGCCACTCGATGCCGAGCCACTTCAAGTCCTCCAACATCGCGGCGGCGAACTCCGGGCGCGAGCGCGCCGCGTCCAGGTCTTCGTCGCGCAAAACCAACACGCCGCCCGCCGCCCGCGCGCGCTCGTACGCCGCCCAGAACGTCCGCGCGTGCCCGAGGTGCAGGTGGCCCGTCGGCGAAGGCGCGAGCCGACCGCGGTAGGAAGGATTGAGGGATTGGTTCATCGACTCATCGGTTCATTGAATCATTGAAGGAAGATCGGGAATGAACAAATCAATCAATGAATCAATGAATAAATCACCCGACCTCTGTCATAATCCTTTTTCAACTTTCAAAGTTCAAGGACGACCGATGGCTGCAAACTTCCAAGACCTCGTCGCGCTGATGGCGCGGCTGCGCTCGCCCGAGGGCTGCCCCTGGGATCGCGAGCAGACCTACGCCACGCTCGCGCCGATGCTGCTCGAAGAGGCCTACGAGGCTTTCGAGGCGGTCGAAGAGGCGCGCGCGGGGAGACCCGCGAACCTCTGCGAAGAGCTGGGCGACCTCCTCTTCCAGATCGTCTTCTACGCGCAGGTCGCCTCGGAGCGCGGCGAGTTCACAATCGACGACGTGGCCGGGCAGATACACGCGAAGATGGTGCGCCGCCACCCGCACGTCTTCGGCGACGTCGTGGTGCGCGACAACGAAGAGCTGCTCCGCAACTGGGAGGCGTTGAAGGCCGAGGAGAAGCGCGCGGCCGGCAAGGTTCATGAAGACGAGGACGCGTCTATTCTGGACGGCGTCTCCGCGAAGGCGCCCGCCCTGATGGAGGCGCACCAGCTCGCGACGAAGGCCGCGCGCGTCGGCTTCGACTGGCGCAACGTGGACGAGATTTTCGACAAGCTCCACGAAGAGATGGACGAGCTGCGCGAGGCCATCCGCGAGAAGGGCGAGGCCGGCCCCGATTCCGAGTCGGCCCAGCAGCGCGTCCGCGAAGAGGTCGGCGACCTCCTCTTCGCCGCCGCCAACATCGCGCGCCACCTCGACGCGGAACCCGAGGCCGCCCTCAAACTCACCAACCGCAAATTCCGCCGGCGCTTCCGCCACATCGAACGCGGCCTGCGCGCGCGCGGCCGCGAACTCGGCCAGTCCACGATTGAAGAGATGGAAGAACTCTGGCGGGAGGCGAAGAACAGGAACGGTGACGAGTGACAAGTAAAAGTTTGGCTGCTATCTTTTCCTGCGCGGGTCTTGCGGCGCGGTTCCGCAACCTTCCGGACTCGCCACTCGTCACTTTTCACTCGCCACTGCTTTCGGAGGTTCAGGCCAATGGGGATGATTCAGTTCGTCAATAACTACGACGACCTTTCGACGGACAAGGGCTACCAGTTCAAGTTTTACTGCGACAAGTGCGGGAACGGGTACATGTCGCGCTACCAGGCTTCTTTGACGGGGACGGGCGGGTCGCTTCTGCGCGCGGCGGGCGACCTGTTCGGCGGGTGGCTCTCGTCGGCCGGCAACTCGGCCTACGAGATACAGCGCGCCGTCGGCGGGAAGGCGCACGACGAGGCCTTGCAGAAGGCGGTCGAGGAGGGCAAGACGCACTTCCACCAGTGCTCGCGCTGCGGCCGCTGGGTCTGCCCCGAGGTCTGCTGGAACGCCTCGGCCGGGCAGTGCGAGGAGTGCGCGCCCGACTACCAGGAGGAGCTGGCCTCCGCGCACGCGCACGCCAAGGCCGAGGCCACGCGCACGCAGCTCTACGAGAAGGCGCAAGCCACCGACTACGTCTCCGGCATCGACATGAGCGCCGGCTCGACCGTGAAGGCGCCCGCGCCCGCGCCGCAGCAGCAGCCGGCGGCGGCCGCCGCGGGTTCGAAGTGTTCGGCCTGCGGCGTCGAGGTCGGCAAGGCCAAGTTCTGCCCCGAGTGCGGCACGCCGACCGCGCCCCCGAAACTGACCTGCACCGGCTGCGGCCACCAGCCCGAAGGCTCGCCCAAGTTCTGCCCCGAGTGCGGCGGGAAGATGTCCGTCACAAGTTAATTTAACCACAGAGACACGGAGGCACAGCTTGAAGCAATCTGTCTTCAAGCTGTGCCTCCGTGTCTCTGTGGTTAATTCCTTTCACTCAATCTCTCAAGCACCGACGTAAGCGACGGCTTCTGTCTTCCTCTCACGCGGACGGGCGACGTTGAACGCCTGCTCAAGATCGGCCAGAAGGTCTTCGGCGTCCTCGATGCCGACCGAGACGCGCACGAGGTCGGGCGGGGGCGCGAGGCGCTCGCGCGCGCTCGGCGGGATGCTCGCGTGCGACATGCGACACGGCAGGCTGATCGAAGAGTGCACCGAGCCGAAGCTGACGGCGATGTCGAAGAGCCGCACCGACTCCACCACGCGCCGCGAAAGCTCCGCGTCGCCGGTCGCGAAGCTGAGGACGGCGCCGTCGCCCCGCGCCTGCCCGCGGTGCACGTCTCGGCCGGGGTGTCCTTGAAGCCCCGGGTAGAAGACCCGCTTTACCTCCGGCCGCCCCGAAAGGAACTCGGCCACGCGCAGGGCCGTCGAGCACTGGCGCTCGACCCTCAGCGAGAGCGTCTTGATGCCGCGCAGCAGCAGCCAGGACTCGAAGGGGCTTAGCCCCGACCCTTCGGCGTTCTGCTGAAAGCAGAGGCGCCGGTGTAGTTCTTCGTCGTCCGTGACGAGCGCCCCGGCCGTCACGTCGCTGTGGCCGCCGAGGAACTTCGTGGCCGAGTGGAGAACGACATCCGCGCCCAGCTTCAAAGGCTTCTGCAGGCAGGGCGAAAGCATCGAGTTGTCCACGGCGAGCAGCGCGCCGGCCCCGCGCGCCAGTTCCGAGAGCGCGCGCACGTCCGCGACGCGGAGCAGAGGGTTCGTCGGCGTCTCGACCAGAATCAGGCGCGTGCGCGGCGTGAGTTCCCTCCTCACAGAGTCCGGGTCGGCCGCGTCCGCGTAGCGCACCGCGACGCCGTAGCGCGGGAGCACCTGTTCGAGCAGGCGCACCGTTCCGCCGTAGAGGTCGTCGCCCGCGACTATCTCCTCGCCCTGATTCACGAGCCTGGTTAACGCCGTGAGCGCCGCTAAGCCCGAGGCGTAGGCCGCGGCGAAGCGACCCGATTCGAGCGCGGCGAGCTGCTGTTCGAGCAGCGTGCGCGTCGGGTTCGCCGTGCGCGTGTAGTCGTACTCGCCGAACTCGGTCGCCGTCGGCTGGCGGAACGTGGCCGTCTGGTAGATGGGCGGCGCGACCGCGCCGTGCGGGTCGGAGCCGTGCGGATGACGCACGCAGAGCGTTGAGGTTTTCATGCGACGCACGCCTCCTCGTATACATCTGCCGTGAAGGCTTCGGCCGTATCCTCGAACGCGACGCCGCACAACTCGCGCCGCAGGTCGAAGAGGTCGGCCAGCACCGCCTCGGTCGTCGGCCAGCGGCCCGCGCCGCGCCCTTTGACGAGATGGAGCTTGCCCGCCTCCGTCTCGACGAGCAGACGATTCTCCGCCCCCTCGGTCGTCGCCAGCGGATGCGCGAGCGGGAGTTCGGTCGGAACGACTGAAGCCTCGACGCCCTTCTCCGTGAGACGACACGACGCGACGAGTCTCACCGCGAGACCTTCATCGCGGGCCGCACGCACGCGCGCGGGTTCAGCCTGTTCGAGTCCGACCCGGCGCACTTCGTCGACGTTGAGACGGACGCCGAAGGCTTCGCGGGCGAGGAGGACGAGCTTCTGCGCCGCGTCCGTCCCGTCGAGGTCGAGCGTCGGGTCTGCCTCGGCGTAGCCGGCCGCCTGCGCGGCGCGCACGGCCGAGTCGAACTCTTCCCCGGACGCGAGCCGGTCGAGGATGAAATTGGTCGTGCCATTGACGACGCCCGCGAAACTTTTAATCCGCCCCTGCTCGCGCAAACGCGCGACGGTCTCAAGCGCTGGGACGACTCCGCCGACCGCCGCGCCGTAACGCAGCGTCACGCGAGACTCTGCCGCGCAACGCTCAAGCAGTTCCCACTTCGATGACACGAGCGCCTTGTTCGCCGTGACGACGTGCCGACCGAGCCGCAGCGCTCGACTCACGAACTCGCCGGCCTGCTCGACGCCGCCGACGAGTTCGACCACAACGTCGCAGTCCCCCTCAATCAGCTCCTCCGGCCCAAAGGCGTTGAGGTGCGCGGGCACGCCCGCCGCGTGCGCGCGCAAGGGCGTGCGCGTCGCCACGCCCGTCACCTCGAAGAACTCGGGCAGCGCGGCCAGACGCTCGTAGACTCCGCCGCCCACGGTGCCGCAGCCCAGCAGCGCGATGCGCAAAGGGGGCGTCGAGACGGAAGGCGCGCACGTCACGTCGGGGCCGGCGCAGACTTCCGTCGATACGGCCGCCCCCGGCGCGGTGATTTCAAAACTCAGGCCCCGCGACTCCGCGAAGCGGACGGCCTTCGGCTGGACGACCTTGCCGCCCACGGCTGCGGCCGTGCCCCAACCGACGCGCTGGAAGCGGCGCGGGCGCGCGAGCGCCGGGCGCGCGGGGTCGGCCGTGTAGAGCCCGTCCACGTCCTTGACGAGCACGCAGCGCCCGCCCAAACGCTCGGCGAGAAAGAGCGCCGTCAAGTCAGAGCCGCCGCGCCCGAGCAAAGTCGCGCTTCCCTCCGCGTCGCGTCCGACGAAGCCGGGCAGCACGACGACTCGGCTTTGCAGCTCTTCACGAAGGCGCTCAACGTCTGCGGAGACAAGTTCCGCGTCGAGACGGCCGCCGGTCGTTCGCAGTCCCGCCTGCGCCGGGTCGAGAACTTTCACGGGTATCCCTGCGCGCGCGAGCGCGAGGCCGAGGAGCGCCGCGGAGGTGGCCTCGCCCGTGGCGAGCAGCGCGGCGAGTCCGGCCGGCTCCGGCTCGGGACAAAGAGATTGGGCGCGGGCCAAGAGTCTGTCGGTCGTGTCGCCGAAGGCCGAGACGACCGCGAGCACGCGCGCGCCCAGACGCCATTCCCGGTAGATTTCGTGCGCCGCCAGCGGGAGGTCTTCTTCAGTGCGCAGGACGGAGCTTCCGAATTTTAGAACCTTGATGATAGACATTTTGACTTAACCCTCCCTGTTCGTCGCGCTCAGGACTTTCTCCGACTCTCCGGACGCGCGCAGCGCCTGTTCGAGGTCGGCGATGATGTCTTCCGGGTCTTCGAGTCCGACCGAGAGTCGAACGAGCCCTTCGGTTATCCCCGCGGCCTCGCGCTGCTCAGTCGGGACGGAGCCGTGCGTCATCGAGGCCGGGTGCGTGATGAGCGTCTCGGCCGCGCCCAGGTTCTCCGCGAGCGAACAGAGCCGCACGGAGTTCATCAGGCGGACGCCCGCCTCCGTTCCGCCCTCGACCTCGAAGGCGATGAGCGCGCCGCCCGACGCCTGCTGCCGTCGCGCGAGCCCGAACTGCGGGAAGGATTCGAGGCCGGGGTAGGAGAGTCTTGCGACCTGCGGGTGTTCCGCGAGGAAGCGCGCGACGCGCAGGGCGTTCTCCGAATGGTGCGCCATGCGCACGCCGAGCGTCTTGACTCCCTGCAGCGTGAGCCACGCGTCGAAGGGCGCCTGGATGGTGCCGGTGGACTTGCGTATGTAGTCGAACCGCTCGTTGAGCGCGGCGTCTCCGGTGACGAGCGCGCCGCCCACGGTCGCGTTGTGCCCTTCGATGAACTTGGTCGTGGAGTGAAGGACGACGTCCGCGCCGAGTTCGAGCGGGCGCTGGAGCGCGGGCGTCAGGAGCGTGTTGTCCACGACGAGGAGCGCGCCCGCCGCGTGCGCGAGCCGCGCCGCCTCTTTGATGTCCGTGAGCTGCAGCGTCGGGTTGGCCGGCGTCTCGACGAAGACGAGCCGCGCCGGCTCGCGCCGTAGAGCCTCTGCCAACGCGTTCGTGTCGGACGTGTCCACGAACTCCGCGCGGACGCCGAAGGGCGCGAGCACCTCGCGCAGCAGGCGCACCGTGCCGCCGTAGACGGCCTGCGAGGCGACGACCCGCTCGCCCGCGCGCAGGAGCGCGAGGCAGAGCGCGGTCGTGGCCGCCAGGCCGGTCGCGTAACAGGTGGCGAACTCCGCGCCTTCGAGCGCGGCCAGCCGGCGTTCGAGCGCGGCCACCGTCGGGTTGCCGGCGCGGCTGTAGGTGTAGCCCTTGTGCCGGCCGACGGCCTCCTGCACGTAGGTGGTCGTCTGGTAGATGGGCGTGAGCAGCGCGCCGGTGACGGGGTCTGGCCCCGCGCCCGCGTGCAGCGAGAGCGTGTCGAATCTTTGCTGTCTGGTCTCTTGTGCCACCGCAGTCTCCTTCCGAAGTCTGAGTGGCGATAAGGCGGCGTGTGTACTGGTCGGCGGGCTCGGGGCAAAAGAAAAACCCCGCGCCCAAGAGTGCGCGGGGTTTCCTTTATGATGACCGGAAGACCACAGCGGCTCTTTAGCAGTTTTTTACGTGGAGCAAGTCGCCTTAAATCGCCACGGTCTAATTTTTCAAACGCGAGGGCGCCTTTTTCGCACAGAACGCACGGCCTTGTCAAGAACGACTTGTGCGACGGCCGTCCCGTTCTGTGATACAATCCGCGCCCTCCGCCGGCTCCCCGAAGTCTCAGGCGAAAGTGAGGTGCCCTCGATGTTCGTACGCCGCGCCTGCCACGCCACCGCCGTCAAACTTCTGCTCGCAGCGGTCTGCGCCGTCTGCCTCGCCGCGCCCGGCGCCTTCGCGCAGACGCCGCCGCCGCGCTACACCATCACAGACCTCGGCCCGTTCACGCCCTACGGCGTCAACGAGATGGGTCAGGTCGCGGGCTACGCCGTCATCAACGGGCGCGGCTTCGCGGCCTTCTACGACGGCGCGTTCAAGACCATCCTCCCGCCGGGGGCATCCTCCTCCGAGGCGCGTGCCGTTAACGGCCACGGGCAGGTCACCGGCATGGCGCTGTTCTGCGACATCCCCCCGGACGGCACCTGCCAGAACGCGCGGTATCGGGCCTTCGTCTATCGGCAGGGCGCGTTCACAATCCTCGGCACGCTCGGGGGGAGCAACAGCGTCGGCGGCGACATCAACGACGCGGGGCTCATCACCGGTTCCTCCTCCACGAACATGACGAGCGGCGACGCGCAAGCCTTCACCTCGGGCGGCGGGCCGCTCGAAAACATCGGCGCGAAGATGGGCGTGAAGGACAGCTCGGCGACCGCCGTCAACTCGGTCGGCCAGATCGCCGGCAACCACTCGATCAACAATCGCGCCGGCGTCTTCATCTACGACACGCGCGACGGCACGTTCTCGCTCTTCCCCATCACGGGGTTTGCCGACCGCCTCAACGACCTCGGGCAGATCGTCGGCGGGCTGAGCGGCAACGACGACGGGTCGGGGCGCGCCTACCTGCTCGCGGGCGGCGTGGTCAAAGACCTCGGCACGCTCATGCCCGCACACCGCTACAGCCGGGCCAGGTCGCTCAACAACGCCGGGCAGATCGTGGGCGTCTCCAGCACGGACTTCTTCACACATGGCGACGAGCGCGCCTTCCTCTACGAGGGCGGCGTGATGCTCGACCTGAATGCGCTCATCCCCGCCGGCTCGGGCTGGTTCTTGAAAGAGGCGACCGACATCAACGGCGGCGGCCAGATCGTCGGCCGCGGCACGCTGAACGGTCAGGAGCGCGGCTTCCTGCTCACGCCGACCGCGCCGCCCGTGCTGCTCACGGAGCCGGGCTCGGCGGCGGCGCTCGCGCTCGACTCGGTCACGTTCGAGCGCGGCCCGTTCACGCTTTCGACCTCGAACAACTTCAGCCCGGACGGGCGCCGGCGCGTCACGCTCCTCGCGCGCAACGTCGAGTTCGCGCCGGGCGAGGACGCGCAGTCGCTCGTCGTGCGCGCGGAAAGGCAGGCGGGTGAGACTTACGTCCTGCCGGTCGAGCAGGTCGGCCGCGTCCCCGGCTTCCCGTCGCTCACGCAGATCACCGTCCGCTTGGCCGACGGCCTCGCCGCGGGCGGCGACTTCCAACTGAGCCTCACCTTGCGCGGCGTGGCGAGCAACAAGGCGACACTTAGCGTCAGTAATTTTTAACCACAGAGACAGAGAGGCACAGCTTGAAGCAATAGCTCAACAAGCTGTGCCTCTGTGTCTCTGTGGTTAATTCTTATTGGATGTCTAGTTCGGCGATGTCGCGCTCTAAGGCGAGGAGCGTGCGCTTGAGCATGGCGCGATGGGCGTGGCCGGTGGCCCGTTCGAGCTGGTCGAGCGTGCGCGCGCGGGAGAGTTCGAGCGAGGCGAGGCGTTCGCGGCGGGCGCGCTCCTCTGGCGAGAGCTGTTGAAAGTCGCGCTGCTCGGACTCGCGTACGCTCTCCTCCTGCTGAGACTCGACCGACTTGCTCTCCCAACCGCGCGCCACGCCGGCACCCCCTTTCAAAGGTTAAAGGGCGGCCTCATTCTTTCGAGTGCAGGCCGCCCGCCGTGTCCGAAGCCGTCTAAGAGGCGTGCGCCCTTAGTAGCGGCTGTTGAGCTGCAGCGAGCGCAGGATGTCGTTGAACGCGCGCTGGTACGTGCTGTACTCGTTCTGCGGCGAGACGGCGGCCATGTAGAAGACCTGTCCGTTGCCGAGCGTCGTCGTCACGATGGTCACGCGCTCGTTCTGCCCGGTGATGGGCGAGCGGCCCGCGAGCGTCGTGGCGAGCGCGGCGCGGCCGTCCACGGTCGCGCGCTGGAAGCCGCCCGCCTGGCGCAGGTAATTGTTCGACTGCGTCAAGCCCTGCACCACCTCCTGCGAAGCGCGCTGGAGGTCGCTGTAGTTCGACTGCGCGACGCTAAACATCACGCCGTGCGTGATGCCCTGCGAGCCGTAGGCGCCCTCGGGCGCGTAGGAGACCGAAGTCTGGTCGCCGCCGAGCGCGCGCCAGTTCGCGGGGATGGCGACGCTGAAGAGGTTGTTCTGCTGCGTCGCGTAGCGCGTCGAAGGATAGGCCACGCGCTCGCCGCGCGCGTAGACGCCGCCGTTGTCATTCGGATAGTTGTTGTCGTTCGGGTTCTGGCCGCCCTGGTTCGGGTAGCGCTGGCCCGCGCGCGCGATCTCTTCCATCGTGCGCGCGCGCGGGTAGCCGCGCAGGCGCGACTGTATCTGCCGGAACTGCGCCGACTCGTTGCCCGTGCCCGGCTCGACGCGCAGCATGGCGGCCTCCTGCATGATGTACTGGTAGCGGTTGCCGGGGTTCGGGTGGCTCGATAGCCACTCGGGGCCGCCCGAGCCGCCGCCGCTCTGCTGCTCGATCTTGCGGAACATCTCCGCGAGGTTGCGCGGGTCGTAGCCGGCGCGCGCCATGATCTGCGCGCCGAGGATGTCGGCCTGCTTCTCGTACTCGCGGCTGTAGCGCGTGAAGTACCCCTGGGCGAAAATCTGCCCGGCCTGCGCCCCGGCCTGCCCGCCGAGGATGGCGCCGCCGAGGATGGCGCCGAGGCCGATGATGGTGTTCTTCGGGCTGCTGACCTTCGTCTGCTGCGCCGTGGCGTGGCGGAGCGCGACGTGGCTCATCTCGTGCGCCATCACGCCGGCCATCTCGCCCTCGACGTCGGCCGCCTCGATCATGCCGCGGTTGACGAACATCGGCCCGCCCGGCAGGGCGAAGGCGTTGATGTCGCGCGCGTCCACCACGTCGAACGAGTAGCGGAACTCGGGGTGCTGGTACTCCGGCGGGATGGCCGCGGCGAGGCGCTGGCCGACCGACTCGACGTAGCTGTCCACGGTGCTGTCGCGTAGGATGGGCATCTGCTGATAGACCTGCTGCGCGGCCTCGCGCCCGAGCTGCACGTCCTGCGCGACGGTGTACTTATTCCTCGGCATCTCGATGCGCGTCTGCCCGAGAGCCGCGAGCGGCATGACGAACATGGCGAAGGCCAGCAGCAGCGCCGACAGGCCCTTCGAACGATTCCTTCCGATAGTCATCATCTTAATCTCCCCCGCGGCCGCCTGTGTCACGCGGCCGAAAGTCTCGACGCAAAAACGACGAGCGGCACGTCCTCTTACTTTATGTCAGAGGGCCTGCCGCTCGTACGACATTTTCCGTCCCCCTGAACAACTCGCTGTCAAAAGCCTCACACGGCGCGAGGAGAGCGAGGGAGAGAAATTTCAACCTTTTCGTCCGCGCCTGAACCTTTTCAGGACTGCGGCGGACTCGCTTTAGATGAACCGCCCGGGCCGGCCGTGGCCCGCGGGTTTAGCCTCTCCCCCTACGCCGACGCGTACCGCGCGGGCGCGGTCGTACGTTTCTGTTACGTTCCTGTTGCGGCCCTGCGTTCGGGCCGCCCTCGCCCGCGAAGCGCACCGTCGCGCCGCTCGGCGGGCGCGGGACGGAGACTGCAACGAAGGGCGACGTGATGACCTGCGTTGTAAAGCTTCCGGACGCAGGCCGTCTCTCGCTCACGGTGACTGCAAGCACAGTGCCAATGCGCTTGATGTCGGTGATTTCGATGCTGTAGCCGCCGGTCGGCTGCTGCCCCTGGTACGCGACGACTACGGCGCGCGTATCGAAGCTGACGTCGGGCAGAGGCCGGCCCGCGCCGACGACCTCCCAGGCGCGGTGCCAGGCGGCCTGATCCGTAATCAGCTCGACGGCGCGCCCGCCCTCGCGCGCGCTCGTCGTGCCCGTGGCGAGCAGGGAGAACTCGACGGGCTTCGCCTCTTCGGCCGGGCCTTGCGCGCCCGACTCGGAGGCGTTCGACGCATCGTTCCCGAGCATCGCCATCCGCAGAATCTTGACGGGCGGCATGCCGTAGCTGAGCAGGCGGTCGTGGAAGTCGCCGAGGCGGAAAGAGTCGCCGAGCTGACGCCGCCACTCGTCGCGCAGTTTGAGTATCTCGTTCTTGCCGAGCGCGTAGACGAGATACGTCGGGTCGAGAGTCCCGCGCCGCGCCTCGCGCTCGGCGTTGGTGCGCGCCTGGTAGCCTTCGCGCATGAAGAACTCGACGGCCTCTTCGTAAGTCATCCCGGCCGTGTGCAGGCGGAGTCCGACGACGTAGCGGCACAGGCGGAGCAGCGCGGCGTCCAACTGCGCGAGCCTGAGCTTCGGGTTGTTGCCGCCGAAGCCCTCGTCCAGCATCATCTGCTCGCAGTAGTGCGCCCAGCCCTCGACGAAGCTGGCCGAGGCGAGGGCCGCGCGCACGCGCGAGGGCGACTGCCGCGCCTTGAGCATCTGGTAGTAGTGGCCGGGGTAGGCCTCGTGGATGGAGGTGATGGTCAGGCCGTAGCGGTTGTAGTGGCCGAGGTGCTCCTCGCTCTGCTGCGGCGTCCAAGCAGGGTCTGCGGGCGTGACGTAGTAGTAGCTCTCGTCGGCCGCGCGCTCGAAGGCCCCGGGCGCGTCGAGCGAGGCGAAGGAGAGCGAGCGCGCGTACTCGGGCGTCTCGGCCACGCGCAGGTTCTCGCGCGCCGGCGGCGTCAGAATCTCCTCCGTGCGGACGAAGGCGCGGATGCGGTCGAGGTCGGCGCGCGCCTCGCCGACGAGCCCGTCGGAGGTGGGGTGCTCGCGCGCGAGCAGTTGGAGCGCGGCCTGCACGCCGCGGCCGGGCGCGATCTCTTCGGCCACGGCGCGCATCTGGTCTTGCGTCTCGCGCAGCTGCCGCTCGCCTTCGCGGAGGAGGGCGGGCAGGGGCGTCTCGACCATCTCCTCGTAGAGCAGCTTCTTCCTGAAGTTCTCGGCGCCGAGCGCGAAGTCCCCGTTCGAGCGCGGCAGGAGGTCGCGCGCCAGCCACTCGCCGAAACTGCGGAGCGCGGCCGCGGCCTGCGCGTTCGCCTCGTGGAACTCCGCGCGGCGCGCGGCGTCGAGCTGCGAGCCCCCGGCGCGCTCGAACATCTGCGGCACGACGCGCTCGAAGAAGGCGACGCTGCCGGCGACCTGCGCGACGGCCGTCTCGGTGTAGATGCGCGGCGGGTTGTCGAGGTTCATGCGCGCCTCGGCGAGCAGGCGCGGTATCTGCCGCTCGCGCGCGAGCACCGCGGGCAGGCGCTGCCCGACGGGCGCGTAGGCGCGCTTGAGGATGTTGTCGATGGAGGAGGAGACGAGGCGGTTGTAGACGTTCGGGTCGCGCCGCCACATCCGCACCTCTTCGAGTTCGAGCAGTTGCGCGCGCGCGTGCGACTGGAGGACGAGGTAGTCGTAGCGCGCCTCGGGCGACAGGCGCCACTCGGGGACGCGCGCTAGTTCGGCGAGCACGCCGCGCAGGCGCCGCGCCTCGGCCGCGACCGCCATGGCGTCGCGCTCTTCGAGCTTCGAATCGTTCTCGTGGAGCCCGGCGGCCGTCCCCTCCGAAGGGTTGAAGGCGTAGTAGCCGCGCAGGTACGCGTCGCCTATCTGCGTGACGCGCGCGTCGTACACGCGATTCGCGGCGGACGCACGCGCGGCGGCGCCCGGAGGGCGGCGGCGGCGCTGCGCAGACACTTCACCGCACGGGCAGACGGACGCGCAGACGACGAGCGCGCAGAGAGACGCGAAGAGCTTCCTTCTCATGAAGCGGAACACCCTCGGAAGAGCGCGGGCGAAGAATCACGAACGCCCGCGAAAGGGAGACGAAGAGCGGGAGCAAGATTAGCATAAAAGGAAAGTAGGCAGTAGGCAGACGGCAGCAGGCAGTTAAAAACAGTAGTCATACCGACTTGCACATTGAAATAAGGCCCCTTCACGCCGGGAGCGCGGGACACCCTACAGCCCGCCTGAGCGCGCAGCGCGAAAGCTGAGAAGCTTTAAATCTCAACGTCGAAGTAAAGAGAAAGACGGTCAGCGTGCTGACGCACGCTAGCGGGCAGGGATGCCCGCGCTCCCGGCGAAGAGCCGGCCTTATTTCAATGTGCAAGTCGGTATCAGTAGTCAGTAGCCAGTAGAGGAAAGGCGGCGTGTCGGTCGTTGACCGAACGCGCCGCCTGCGTTTTTCTACTGGCTACTGCCGTCTGCCTACTGCCTACTGTGTGGGCGCGATCTTTTCGCGGAGCCAGTTGGCGGGCTCGTCGAGGGCGGCGATGTGGTGGGGCTTGCCCTGCCAGACGCGAATGATGGAGACGATGAGGAAGACGAAGGCGGCCGCGCCGAAGAGTCCCGCGCCGAAGCCGCTGCCCGAGGCGAGGGTGACGAACTTGAAGAGGAACGAGACGGCGAGGATGGCCAGGTGCAGCGCGAGCCCCTGAGCGGCATGGAAGCGCGTGCGCGTCTCCTCGCGCGGCGCCAACGCCAGCTCGATGATGGACGCGACCAGCCCGATGTACGCGGGGAAGTAGGGCAGGATGACGGCCCACTTCTCCGGCAGCCCGAGCCGCGCGACGCGGCGGTGCGTCGGCCCCGTGTAAGCTTGGTAGGGGTTATAGGGCGAAGAGGGGCCGGGCGGCGGCGGCGCGGTCGTCGCGGGCGGCTGGTGCGGCTCTGTGCCGAAGTTCGCGAACGGCTGCGGCTGCGGGCGCGGCGGCTGGTAGGCCGGCGGGACGAAGACCGAAGGGTACGAGTCAGGCCCCTGCTCGTCGAGGCGGCGCGTCGGCTCTTCCGTGACCGAGGGCCGCCCGCTGGGGTCGGACTGTTCGGGCCGCGGCGCACGGCTCGCGCCCCAGAGGTTCTCCTCCGTGCGGCGCACGAACTCCGGGTCGAGCGGGTCTGTGTCGTACTTGCTCCTCTTCTCCGTCATGCCTGCTTCTTACGTAACGCGCGCGGCGCGGGTTCTCTCCCTTCAGCCTTCCGTCTCGAACGGCGCGGATTCCCAAAACCCTTCGCGCTCCGAGATGCGGAAGGCGCGCAGGACGCCCTCGCCCCCTTCGTCGAAGCCGATTATGAAGTAGAAAGCTTCGGGGTAAAAGGCGAGTCGCACGTCCGCCCGCGACGGCTCGGGTTCCGTCGAGCGCGGGTGCGAGTGGTAGATGCCGACGAGTCTCTCGCCGCGCGCGCGCATCTCTCGCTGCGCCCCGAACAGCTCCTCGGGCGCGGCCTCGTAGGCGACCTCGGGTCGGGGCGCGGCGTTGCGCAGGCGGTAGACACTTACGGCACGGTTCCCTTCACCGCCCAGAAGTCCGCAGCACTCCTCCGGCGCGCGGGCACGCGCGTGCGCCAACATCTCTTCGACGATTGCCTGAGGAAGCTTGAAGACTGCCGGCCCCACGTTCCGAGTGACTCAAGCGCCCGCGGTGCGCGCGGCTTCGAGGGCGCGGCGCAGGGTGACGAGCGCGCCGAGGTGATAGGCGTTGTGGTCTGCGACGAGCAGGGCCTCGCGCAGGAGGGTCTGACCCGTGCCGTGCGGAATCCTGGCGTGGAGGTCGTTCGACTCGTCTTCGACCAGCGCCTCCACCGCGCGCAGGTCTGAGCGGAAGCTCTCGACGCTGCGTTGCCAGTCCTCTTCGTCAGCCGCCAAGCCCTCCTCCGGCCAGTAGCCTTCGGGCCACTTGGGCGAGACGTGCGCGGCCGAGCGGCTGAACTCAAGGATGTCCCACTGCGCGATGCGCATGTGTTCGAGCAGTTGCCAGGGCGTGTAGGGCACGCCCCCGGCCCGCGCGTTGAAGAACTCGGCGGGGAAGCCGTCTAACGCCTCTCCGAACTTGATGTGCGCGCCGCCGCCGCGCAGGAGGGAGAGCAGGTGCTCGCGCAGGGAGCGGTCTCTGTCGTCGCTCATCTTTCGCCTTCACTCCTCGACGATGCGGATGTACAGCTCGTCGAGCTGGTGGTTGTCGATGGCGCCGGGGGCGTCGATCATCAGGTCGTAGGCCGAGGCCGTCTTGGGGAAGGCCATCAGGTCGCGTATGTTCTCGATGCCCGTCAGCGCCATCAGCGTGCGCTCGATGCCGGCCGCGATGCCGCCGTGCGGCGGCGTGCCGTACTCCAGCGCGTCTAAGAAGAAGCCGAAGCGCTCGCGCGCCTTCTCTTCCGTCAGGCCCAGCGCCTTGAAGACGAGCCGCTGCACGTCGCGCCGGTGGATACGGATCGAGCCGCCCGCGACCTCGATGCCGTTGATGACGGTGTCGTAAGCCTTCGCGCGAATCTCGCCGAAGAGGTGCGGCTCGCCGCCCTCGACGGCGCGCTGGAACTTTTCGAGGTCTTCGTCCACGGGCGAAGTGAAGGGGTGGTGCATCGCGTAGTAGCGGTCGTCCTCCTCGTGGTACTCGAACATCGGGAACTCGGTCACCCACAGCGGCGCGAACGTGTTCGGCTTGAGCAGCTTCTCGCGCCGCGCCACCTCGTTGCGCAGAGCGCCCAAAGAAGCCGCGACCACCGAAGCCTTGCCGGCGACGACAAGCACCGCATCGTTCTTCTCAGCGCCCGCCTGCGAAGCGATGCGCGTCACCGCCTCCTCGCCCAGAGCCTTCAGGAGCGAAGACGAAAGCTCGTCGCCCAGCTTCACCCACGCGAGCGCACCCGCGCCGTAGCGCTTCGCGACCTCCTGCAACTCGTCGAGCTGTTTGCGCGAAAGGTGCGCGCCGCCCTTGACGACGAGGCCCTTGACCTCGCCCCGACTCTCAAGCGCCGACGCGAACGGCGCGAAAGTCGTCCCCTCGACCGAACCGCGCAGGTCTTGCAGCTCCATCCCGAAGCGCAGGTCGGGCTTGTCCACGCCGTAGCGCCGCATCGCCTCGCCGTACGAGAGGCGCGGGAAGGGCTGCGGCAGCTCCGCACCGACGAGGCGGAAGACGCGCACGTACAGCCCTTCGATCAGGCGGTAGACCTGCTCGCGCGTGGCGAAGCTGAACTCGATGTCGAGCTGCGTGAACTCGGGCTGGCGGTCGGCTCGCAGGTCTTCGTCGCGGAAGCAGCGCGCGATCTGGTAGTACTTGTCGAGTCCCGCGATCATGCAGAGCTGTTTGAAAATCTGCGGCGACTGCGGCAGCGCGTAGAACTTGCCGTGGTGCAGGCGCGACGGCACGACGTAGTCGCGCGCCCCCTCGGGCGTGGACTTGATGAGGATGGGCGTCTCGATCTCGGTGAACGACTGCCCGTTCATGTAGTTCCGAATCTCCGCGACCGTCTGGTGGCGCAGCCGTATGTTGCGCTGGAGGTACGGGCGGCGCAGGTCGAGGTAGCGGTACTTGAGGCGCGTCTCCTCGGCCGCGAGCTTTTCGGGCGCGGCGTCGAGCTGGAAGGGCGGCGTGCGCGCTTCGTTGAGGACGAGGACTTCCAGCGCGCGGACTTCGATGTCGCCGGTCGGGAGCTTCGGGTTGCGCACAGACTCGTCACGCACCTCTACTTGGCCGCGGACGGCGATGACGTACTCGCCGCGCACCTCTTTCGCGCGCGCGTGCGCCTCGGGCGCGTCCTCCGCGTCGAAGACGATCTGCGTGAGGCCGTCGCGGTCGCGCAAATCCACGAACGTCAGAGGCCCGAAGTCGCGGCGCACCGCGACCCAGCCCATCAGCACGACTTCCTTACCCGCATCCTCAGCGCGCAACTCGCCGCACGAGTGCGTGCGCTCCAACTCACCTAAGTGGTCAAGATTGATTGGCATAATATCCCGAGGCGGAAGCCCGACCGTAAGGGAGGGCGTCCTGTCCTACTCCATACGCATGATGAATGCTATACGCCCTCCCTCACGGTCGGGCTTCAGCCAAGGCGGCGGCGACTTCTTCACGTTTCAACGTCCGCTGCTCGCCGGTCTTCATGTCTTTCACCGCGACCTCGCCGCGCGCGCGCTCGTCGTCGCCGATGACGACGACGAAGGGGACGCCGAGCGCGGAGGCGTACTTCAACTGCTTCCCGAGCTTGTCCGCGTCCGGGTACACGTCAACGCGCAGGCCCGGCGCACTTCGTCTCAACTCCGCGGCGAAGGCGAGCGAGTCTTTGACCGACTCCTCATTCCACACCGTCACCAGAACGTCGGCCGACGCTCGGCCCAGATTCTCAGGGAACATCCCGCGCTCGGACATTATGAGGACGATGCGCTCGAGCCCCAGAGAGAAGCCGCACGCCGTGATCTCTTTACCGGAGAACATCCCGACGAGGTTGTCATAGCGCCCGCCGCCGCCGAGCGAGCCGGCGAGGTCGGGCACGCCGATCTCCATAATCGCGCCCGTGTAGTACGAAAGCCCGCGCGCGATGCTCGGGTCTATCTTTATCCTGTCGGCCACGCCGTACGCTTCGGCGTACTCAACTATCTGGCGCAGGTTCTCGATGCCGAGCGCGCCCGCGTCGTGTCCGCCGACGAACTCGACGAGGCGGCCGAGCGCGGCGCGGTTGTAGGCCACGGCCTGCGACACCTCGCCTTCACCTTCCGCGACGAACTCGGCGGCGTGTTCCAGCTCGGGCAACTTCTCGAAGAAGTCGAGCAGCTTGCCGCCGCCGTCCGCGCCGATGCCGCGCGCCTCGAACTCGCGCGCCACGCCCTCACGCCCGATCTTGTCGAGCTTGTCGATGGCAACCAACGCATCGCCCTGCTTGTCCGCCGCTATCCCCGCCGCTTCGAGCACGCCCGCCAGCACCTGCCGGTGATTCAAACGAATCGTGAAGTTGTCGAAGCCGAGCGTGCGGAGCACCTCGCTCGCCGCGGCGATGATTTCGGCCTCGGCGACGGGCGAGCGCGTCCCCGTGCAGTCAACGTCGCACTGGTAGAACTCGCGGTAGCGGCCGCGCGCGGGGCGGTCGGCGCGCCAGACGGGTTGAATCTGGTAGCGCTTGAAAAACTTCGGGAGCTTGTCGCCGTACTCGGCGACGACGCGTGCGAGCGGCACCGTCAAATCATATCGAAGTGCCAAGTCGGCCTCGCCCGTCTTCTCGTGCTCGCCGCGCTTGAGGATTTTGAAGATGAGCCGGTTGCCCTCCTCGCCGTACTTCCCCATCAAGGTCTCGATGTTCTCGACCGCGGGCGTCTCTAAGGGCTCGAAGCCGTAGCGCTCGTACACCTCCTTGATGACGCGGATCACGTACTCGCGCTTGCGCAATTCCGAGGGGAGGAAGTCGCGCATCCCGCGCGCCGGTTGCGTTTTTGCTGCCATCTTTCTTAAATCAGAGTTGCTCGTTGCGACGGTTTCTTTCACCACAGAGACACAGCTTGTTGAATTATCTGCCCCAAGCTGTGTCTCTGTGTCTCTGTGGTGAACCACCTTTCACTACACTCTCAACAAACTCTAAACCCGACCACTCTTACCTAAATATAGAGAAGCCTACGTAGAACAGGTTAGAATCAAACCCCGGGTTCACGTCGGCGCGGTAGCCGTTCGAGACGTGGTGGTAGCGATACCCGACCGTCCACGCGCGGCGCGGGCTGACTTTCCACTGGACGCCGCCGCCGAAGTCGCCCGTGAAGTTGAACTGCGCGCCGCGCGCGTCGGGCACGCGCTCGCCGAAGTAGAGGAAGCCGCCCGAAGCCTGCGCGAACGGCTGCACGCGCTCGCGCCGGCGGAAGTTGACCTGGAAGCCGACGGGCGAAAGCCCCGCGCCCGTGATCGTCTTCCGCACCTCGCGGAAGCCGCCGCCCGCCGCCGCCTCGAACGAAGGGAACGACATCGACGCGACGGGCACGGCGTCAATCGTGTACTTCAGCGCGAGGTTGTCGCCGCGCGCCAGCACGCGCGCGTAGCGGAAGGCGAAGAGGCCGAATCGCACGCGCTCGGTCGAGCCGATGAGCGTCGGACTGCTGAAAGAGCCGCCGCCCCACACGCCGTACTCGTTGGCCGCGCGCTCCATCCCGTAGACGCCGCGCTGGTGCGCGCCCGAAGTCTCTTCGGGTTCTGCGAGTCCCGCCACCTCCTGCGCGGACGCGCCGGCGCAGACGGAGAATAGAAGTGCGAGGACGAACGCGGCGCGGCTCAACATTCGACGCATGGCTTCAGCCCTCGATTCCGTACTCCTCGCGGTAGGCCCGCGTGTATTCGACGTAGTTCCGCCAGAACACGTCGAGGTCTGCGACCTCCGCGTCGCTCAACTGCCGCTTGACGCGCGCCGGCACGCCCATCACGAGCGAGCGCGGCGGGACGATTGTCCCCGGCGACAGCAGCGCGCCGGCCGCGACCAGCGAGTGGCGGCCGACGCGGCACGCGTCCATCACGATGGCGCCGATGCCTATCAGACACCCGCGCTCGACGTAGCAGCCGTGCAGCGTGACGTTGTGCCCGATGGTCACCTCGTCTTCGAGGATGGTGGCGTGCGTGCCGTTCGAGACGTGGATGACGGTGCCGTCCTGCACGTTGGTGCGATTCCCGATCCTGATGTGGAACACGTCGCCGCGCACGACCGCGCCGAACCAGACGGAAGACTGTTCGCCGACGTGCACGTCGCCGATGACTTGCGCGCTCTCCTCGATGAACGCGGTCGGGTGAATCTGCGGGTGTGTGCCGCGGAACGGTCGAATCATGACGGCTTGACGGTGGGAACCAAACTCCCCTCCTTCGAAAGCGAAAACGGTAGCACGCGCCCCGCGGGCCGGGCAAGCTAGCGCCTGTGGTACAATCGCCCGCGCCGAAGAGGAGCCCGACGAGGACGTGCCGACCGATACCCCGCCGCCGTACTTCCCGCAGAACCCGCTCTCCCCGGGCGACGAGAAGACCGCGAAGAAGCTCCGGCTCACCTTCTACGGCTGCATCGCGCTCGTCGTGCTCGCCGCCGTCGCGGCCGTCGTCGGCGTCGTCTACCTCTTGAAGTCGCTGCTTTAAAGCAGTAGGCAGTAGGCAGTAGGCAGTTGAAGACCTGCGGCCGAGACTTCCGATGTAATCCTTGAACGTCCGTCACGCGGAGCGGCTGCCTACTGCCATCTGCCTACTGCCTACTGCTCCGGAACAAACCCGCACAGTCTCCCGTACTTTGCGAGACATGAAAAGGCTTTCCCCCCGACTCCTCCTGCTGCTGGCGCTCGCGGCGCCGCTCGTCCTTTCGAACCGCCCCGCGGGGGCCGCGCGCCAGAGCCAGGCGACCGCGTGGGTGAGTGTGCGCACGCGGAACTTTCTCGTCGAGGGGGGCGCTGCGGAGGACGAGCTGCGGCGCTTGGCCGCGAACCTCGAAGCGTACCGCGCGGCCTTCTCAAGACTGTTCCCCGGCGAGTACTTCGACGCGAACGTGCCGACCGCGGTCATCGTCTTCCCCGACGACGCCGCTTACACGCCCTTCAAGCCGCGCTTCGGCGGGCACGTCGCGCGCGGCGTCGCCGGCTACTTCCAGCCGGGCACCGACGTCAACTACATCACGCTCGCGCGCGCCGGTGACCTCTCGCAAGACCCTTCGACGCTGCTGCACGAGTACACGCACCTGCTCGTCAACAACCGCTTCCGCGTCGCGCCGCTCTGGTTCAAGGAGGGCATGGCCGAGTTCTACAGCACGGCGCGCCTCTCTCCGGACGGCCGCAGGCTGACGATTGGCGGGGCGCCCGAGCGCCGCCCGCGCGAGTTGCGCAGGCGCGAGCTGATGCCCCTCCAGACGCTCCTCGCGCTCGACCAGAACTCGCCCGCCTATTCCGAGCCCGAGCAGCGCGCGCTCTTCTACGCGCAGTCGTGGGCGCTCGTCCACTACCTCTCCGAAGCGCGCGGCGGGCGCGGCGCCGCGCTCGCGCGCTTCACAGACCTGCTCGCCGAAGGTAAGCAGGTCGACGACGCGATGCGCGAGGCGTTCGGCGCGGGCGTCGCGGAGGTCGAGGCCGGACTCGCAGCCTACGTGCGCCGCGCGCGTTACAAGGCGGGCGTCGAGGAGTTCGCGCGCCCGCTCGACTTCGACGCGCAGGCGAGAGCGCGCGCGCTCTCGGAGGCGGAGGTCGCGGCCCGGCTCGGAGACCTTCTGCTCCACACCGACCACGAGGAGGAATCGGACGCCTACCTGACGCGCGCGGTCGGACTCGACCCGAAGCTCGCGCTGGCGCGCGTCGCGCTCGGCGCCCTGCGGCTGCGGCAGGGGCGCGCGGCCGAGGCGTGCGAGCACCTGAAGGTCGCCGTCGAGTCGGACGCGTCCAACTACCTCGCGCACTACCTCCTCGCCGACGCGCTCAACCGCGAGGGCGCGGACAACCTCGAAGGCGTCACGCCCAAGCAGTTCGAGGAGCGCACCGAACTCCTCCGCGCGGAGCTGCGCCGCGCCCTGGAGCTGGCGCCGCGCTTCGTCGAGACGTACAAGCTGCTCGCCTCGATTGAGATTGAGCGCGGCGACCGGTACGAAGAGGCGGCCACGCTGCTCGCGGGCGCGCGGGCGCTCGCGCCGCGCCGCGCAGACCTCGCGCTGATGCACGCGCAGGCGCTGATGCTCGCCGCACGCTTCGAAGAGGCGCGGAAGCTGGCCGAGCCTTACGCCGCGTCCGGGCAGGACGAGCGCCTGCGCGCGCAGGCCGCCGCCCTCGTCCGGCGCATCGAGACGCGGCGCGAGCAGGCCGCGGCCGCGACCCGCGAGGCCAACGAGCTGCCGGCCGGCGCGAACGCCCCCACGCAGCCGTGCGACCTGCCGATGCGCGGCGCGCCGCAGTGGAAGCGGCTCCGCTTCGAGGGCGCGCAGGTCTGCGGCCGGCTGGCCGAGATCGAGTGCGCCAACCCGGGCGTCGTCTTCCGCGTCGAGACTCCGGACGGCATGACCTTACGCCTGCGCGCGGAGGACATGCGCCGCGTCCGCTTCGTCACGTACACCACCGAGGTCAAGACCGGCACCGTCTCGTGCGGCCCGCGCGAGCGCGCCGACCACGTCCTCGTCACCTACCGCTCCCGCCGCGACGACAAACAGCCCTTCGACGGCGAGGCCCTCGCCGTCGAGTTCATCCCCGACAACTGGAATCCTTAAACCGACCGCGCCCTTCCGAAACAGGTGAGGTTGCGGAAGGATAATTTAACCACAGAGACACAGAGGCACAGCTGGTTGAGCTATTGGCCCCAAGCTGCGTCTCTGTGTCTCTGTGGTTAAATTCCCTTCACTCGGGACGCGAGTCTCATGTATAACCTCGCCCGATGACTAACAAAGACGCAGGCAGTCACGGGCTGGCGCGCAGGCTGAACCTGTTCGACGCGACGATGATCGTGATGGGCGGCATCATCGGCTCGGGCATCTTCATCAACCCCTACGTCGTCGCGCAGCAGGTGCACACGCCGCCGCTCATCCTCGGCGCTTGGCTCGCGGGCGGCGCGGTGGCGTTGGCCGGCGCGTTCGTCTACGCCGAGCTGGCCGCGCGCCGCCCGGAGGTCGGCGGGCAGTACGCGTACCTGCGCGAGGCGTTCCACCCGGGCGTCGCGTTCCTCTACGGCTGGGCCTTGCTGCTCGTCGTGCAGACGGGCGGGATGGCCGCGGTCGCCGTCACCTTCGCGCGCTACTTCGCGGAGCTGACCGGCGCTGGCTTACCCGACTGGGTGACGGCCGCGCTCACGCTCCTGCTGCTGACGGTCGTCAACTGCCTCGGCGTGCGCGCGGGCAGCAACGTGCAGAGCGTCCTGATGGTCTTGAAGATTCTGGCGATAGCGGCGCTCGTCGCGTGCGGCCTGTTCGGGGTCGCGGAGCCGCGCGCGTTGACGGGAGGGCCGCTGCTCGACCGTCCCGCCTCTCTGGGACTGCTGGCGAGCATCGGCGCGGCGCTGACGCCGGTGATGTTCGCGTACGGCGGCTGGCAGACGGCGAGCTTCGTCTCGGGCGAAATGCGCGACCCGCGGCGCGACCTGCCGCGCGGGCTGCTGCTCGGCGTGTGCGGCGTGATACTGCTCTACGTGCTGGTCAACGCGGCGTGCCTGAGCGCGCTCGGCGCGGAAGGTCTGGCGGCGACGAAGACGCCGGCGACCTCCGTCATGCGCCTCGTGCTCGGCGAGCGCGGCGCGCTGCTCATCGCGGCCGGCATCGCCGTCTCGACGCTCGGCTTCTTGAGTCAGAGCATGTTGACGGCGCCGCGCGTCTACTTCGCGATGGCGGAGGACGGCCTCTTCTTCCGCGGCGTCGCGCGCGTCAGCGCGAAGACGCGCGCGCCGGTCGCGGCCATCGCCCTGCAGGGCTTCTTCGCGGCGGTCATCGCCGCCTCGGGCAGCTACGAGCGGATACTCAACTACGTCGTCTCGGTGGACTTCATCTGGTTCGGGCTGACGGCCCTCTCGCTCTTCGTCTTCCGCCGCAGAGACGGAGGGGGCGCGACGTTCCGCGTCCCCGGCCACCCCTTCACCACCGCCTTCTTCGCCGCGGCCTGCGCCCTCATCGTCGCCGCCACTTTTTACCACGACACCTTCAACAGCGCCCTCGGCCTCGCCATCCTCGCCACCGGCGTCCCCGTCTACTTTCTGTGGAGCAACGGGAACGACGCAGTATGAGCAGTAGGCAGTAGGCAGATGGCAGTAGGCAGTAAAAGCATTTTGCCTTAACTGCCTACTGCCATCTGCCTACTGCCTACTAGCTTTTCCAACACGCGGCCGCCAGGCAGAGCCAGCCGGCGAGGAAGGCGAGGCCGCCGAGGGGCGTGACGGCGCCGAGCCAGCGCAGGCCGGTGAGCGAAAGGACGTACAGGCTGCCGGAGAAGATGACGGTGCCGGCGACGAAGAGCCAGCCCGAGGCCGTCGTCAAACCGCCCGGCCAGCGCGAGGCCGCCCACGCCGCGGCGAAGAGCGCGAAGGCGTGGTACATCTGATATCGCACGCCCGTCTCGAAGACGGCGAGCATCTCCGCACTCAGGCGCTCCTTCAGCCCGTGCGCCCCGAACGCCCCCGCCGCCACGCCGACGAAGGCCGACAACGCTCCGATCAGATAGAACAGTCTCTCCATCGTTTTCCTTAATTCAATCGCCAGGATTATCTATCCGAAAACGAACAGCCATACGGCGAGAAGCCACCCGACCGACACCTTTCCGGGTCCGAGGTTCGCCCCGGCGCCCTGCTCCGGGATCACATGTCACATCCTCACACCCAACCCCGTCAGGGTTCCCACGCGCGGCGGCACCGCCGCCGTCGCTGGCCGCCGCCGTTTAAGCGCGTCGAGGGGGGCTGACGAGGTCCGGTAATATCAAGAGAGATTCGGGGAGGTTGAACAGGTCCAGTTGTTCGATGTCCTTCTGCTTGAGGAACATGTCAACCCACCCGCCGATTAGCAGGCTCGTCTGCCCGTCATACTTGTAGCACGTCCCTATCGTTTCGAGAGTCTCCTCAAGTGGGATGAGCTGGTATAAGACTTTGAACGTCGAACTCATAGAATAAGACATTCCAAAGAGTTCGTCCGCGTCATAGTCCGAGACCGTTTCCGCGGCCGAGCCCCTTTCCATCATCCGTCCCAGGCGCCCCCTGAGGCCTTGTCCCGCCGCCATAATGGCACTGTGCAGCGCGAGCACCGCGAAGCCTAATCTTACGCTCTTACTGAAATCCGGCTTCTCAGAAATCAACCTATTCAGAAAGGTGTGGAGGAAGGCTGAGTTAAGATCATTGTGTAACAACCTCTGCAAGACCAACTCCGTAAAATAAACACTCGGCTTCGACGAAATACTGACTGCGATGGCTAGTTCGTTGGGCAGTTTAAAGAGTTCGGACGGCTCGGAGGGGATGCTAGGCAGTCGCACGAGGTATTCCGCAGCGAGATATTCCTGGAGCGATTTATGCGCAAACTCGAACTCGGTGTAACTGGTTTGAAGCAGTAACCCGTTATGAGTTTCTATCTCGGTGGCGACCTGCTTGGCTTCATTATATTTCAGCCCGTAGTCGTCATAAATCTCTTTGTACACCCTCAGCAGGTCGTCCCTGGAGAAGATCGCTCCCCCTTTCGATATGGTCAATTTGTATGCGAGGTCGGACAGGAACTCAAACTTGCGATCCGGCTCAAACTTGGCGTATTTAGAGACGCGGCTGACAGACCTCTGGAGGTCCCACTCTTCTAACTGCAAGTTAACAATTTTACGATAGACGGTTTTTGGCTTGGCGGGGATTCTGCCTTCTCGCTCGAATATGGCACACAGGTGAGCGAGAATAAGCGGCCTGATGGTGGTGTCGTAAAAGGGCGAGCTGTTCACTTGGGTGAGGAACTCCGACGCCACCTGCTTGTTCGCCAACCACTTGTTCGAGAATTTCGATATCTGCTGCGGCGTGAGGGGGCTGATTTCGAACTCGGCGGTGTTGTCAATCGAATAGACGAAGTCGCCGGTCCTCGACGTCAGCACTATAGTCGCCTGCTCCAGGTTAAGAGCTAGGTCTCTGATCTCCTCCAACACGTCCTCTCGCCTTTCGGCGCTTCCCAACTCATCCAACCCCTCCAGGACCAGCAGGACCTTCAACTCGTCCAGCACATTAAGAACGACCATCTTCTTCAGGTACTCTCTCCCCTCGACCGTCTCAGCCAGACTCAGTTCCGGCGGGAAATCGATGACCAAGCCTAGTATGTTATAGATCCGGTCAATGACGAGTGAGGAGGGCGAGTTCTCGGCAACGCTGTTCAGGTCCCTGAACTTAATTAAGATGGGGAAGGAGATTCTCTTGGAGTAGAACCTGCCGTCAAATATTACCTTGTGGCAGATGAACTTCATCGACGTCGTCTTGCCCGCCCCGGGAGGGCCGAGAATGATGAAGTGTCGTTTTTTGGACTTGAAGATTGACTTTAAGGGGATGCTTTTTATGGGAGCGGTGACGCTGAACTTCTTCCGCCGCGGGTATACGAACAGGTCCAACTGGATGAATACCTTTTTTGTGTCCTTAGCTTTGTGCAGGTCGGCAAAAGAGATTTCAGACGCCCAATTCTTGACTGAGATTAGGTGACGGCTGATGGCCTCTTCCATGTCTTTCCTGACGGTGACCAACGACCTCTCCGAGTTGGCTAAAGTCTTCTTCCCCTTATCCAAGGCGGCGTCCAACAGCTTTTTAAAAATATATTCCGTGATCATTTAGGACACTCCCGTGCGGACAGCTTGAATGAGGTCGCTGAAAATAACGCTTCTCGGTCGGTGTAACTTCTAGGACGGGCAAAAATATTCCCGTCAGATTCACTTGTCAAGACGCCCTGTCCGAATGCCAGGCAAGCTTTCGCAATGCCTCTGCGGCCCCGTGGCGGTTACCGGATTCGGGAGTTACGCCTTCGGATTCCGAACGGGGCAGCGGCCCGCCGAACTTCCAAATTCTTCAAGCCGTCTTCAGCATCTCGCGCGCGTGGCGGCGGGCGGCCTCGGTGATCTCCGCGCCGGTGAGCATGCGCGCGATCTCTTCGACCTGGCGGCGGCGGTCTAAGGGCCGGACGCCGACCTCCGTGCGGCCCGCGCGCTCGTGCTTGTCGACGAGGATGTGCGTGTCCGCGAAGCGCGCGATCTGCGCCTGGTGCGTCACGCAGAGCACCTGGTTCGTGCCCGAGAGCGCCTTCAGCTTCAGGCCCACCGCCTCCGAGACGCGACCGCCGATCCCCGCATCGACTTCGTCGAAGACGATGGTGCGGGGGAAGCGCGCCGGACTCGCGCTCGTCTTCAGGACGAGCATCATGCGCGAAGCCTCGCCGCCCGAAGCGACCTTCGCCAGAGGGCGCAGGGGCTCGCCCGCGTTCGCCGAGAAGTAGAACTCGACGCGGTCGAAGCCCGCGGCCGTGAACTGCCGCGCCGCCTCTTCGGAACTGACATCTTCCGGCGCGGCCACGCGCGCCTCGAAACGCGCGTGCTCCATCGCGACCTCTTTCAGAGAGGACTCGACGGCGCGCCGGAACTCGCCGGCCGACTTCACGCGCGCCTTGTGCAGACGCGCCGCCACCTCCACGTACGCCGTGCGCGCCGCGGCCAGCTCGCGCGTCACCTCCTCGGCGCGCTCGTCCGTGTGCTCCAACTGCCGCAGGCGCTCGCGCGAGCGTTCGAAGTGTTCGAGCGCGCTCTCAATCGTCCCGCCGTACTTGCGCTTGAGGCGCGTGATCTCGGCCAGGCGGCTCTCGATCTCCGCCAGGCGCTCCGGCGAGAAGGTCAGGCCGTCGAGGAAGTCGCGCAGAGAGGCGCTCAAGTCTTCCAAGACCACCCGCGCCGTGCCGATGCCCTCCGTGTAGCCCTTGAAAGACGCCTCGTACTGCGACAGCTCGTCCGCCTGCCGCTCGAGGCGCTTCAGCCGCGCGACCGTCGAGTCGCTCTCCTCGTACGTCGTGTTGTATGCGTCCGAGCACAGCTCCGTCAGCTTCTCGAGGTTCGCGAGCCGGCGCCGCTCGGCCTCCAGCTGCTCGTCCTCGCCCGCGGACAGGCGCGCCGCCTCAAGCTCGCTCACCTGAAAACGGAGCGCGTCCGTCAGGTGAAACTTCTCCGCCTCGTCGCGGCGGAGCGCCTCAAGCTCGCGGTTGAGCGCAGACCAGCGCCGGTAGGCGTTGGCGACCTGCTCGCGCCTTTCGGCGATGTCCGCGAAGGCGTCGAGCAGTTCGAGGTGCGTCTCCGGGTCGAAGAGCGTCTGCTGCGTCCCCTGCCCGTGGATGTCCACGAGCATCGGCCTTAAGTTTTTGAGCAGGGAGAGCGTCGCCAGGCGGTTGTTGACGAAGACGCGGCCGCGCCCTTCGGCCGAAAGCTCGCGCCGCACGACCAGCTCCACGTCGCCCGAGCCCGTGCGGCTCCCCACCCCCGCCTCTTCGAGAATCGCCTCGACCTGCGGGTGCGCGCCGAGCGTGAAAAGCCCCTCGACCGAGGCGTGGCTCGCGCCCGCGCGCACGAGCTCCGACGGGAAGCGGTCGCCGATGAGGACGCCGAGCGCGTCCACGATGATCGACTTGCCCGAGCCGGTCTCGCCGGTCAAAAGGTTCAGTCCGCGGCCGAACTCGACCCGCAGCTCGCTGATGAGCGCGAAGTTCGAGATGTTGAGGAGCGCGAGCATCCGACCTCCAAAATGCAGGGTTTGGGCGCTGGGTGCCGGGTGCCGGTTTTCTCTTCCCGGCACCCGGCACCCATTTTACCTCACCGAAAAGTTTTCCACAGAAACGCCGCCTGTGGAAAAAATAAATTCCCGCCCGCGACTTTTCATCCACATGCTTTGTGCTATCCTCTCGCACCGTAAACCACGCTCGATGCGTCGGAGCGCCCCCCGCGCCGACGAGTCAAGGGGTCAAAACTTCCATCCCGTAAGAGTCATCGTCAGACATGTCGAATATAGACTACGCGCACCTGCACCTTCATACGGACTATTCACTCTTAGACGGCGCCATCCAGATCAAGCCGCTCGCCGAGCGCGTCAAGGAACTCGGGATGAAGGCGTGCGCGATGACCGACCACGGGAACATGTACGGCGCGGTCTCCTTCTACAAGGAGATGAAGGCGCACGACATTCGGCCCGTCATCGGCTGCGAAGTCTACCTCGCGCCGGGGCACCGCTCGGACAAGTCCGAGGTGCGGAAGGGCGGGAAGCCTTACAACCACATGATCCTCCTCGCCAAAGACCGGGAGGGTTATCACAACCTCGTCCGCCTCACGTCCAAGGCGTTCCGCGAGGGCTTCTACCGCAAGCCGCGCATCGACCGCGAGCTGCTCGCTCAGTTCTCGGGCGGACTCATCGGCCTCTCGGCCTGCCTCTCGGGCGTGCCGCAGGAGCACCTGAAGGAGGGCCGGCTCGAAGAGGCGGCGCGCGCCGCGGGCGAGTTCGAGGACATACTCGGCAAGGGGAACTACTTCCTCGAAATCCAAGACCACCGACTCGAAGACCAGATCAGAATCAACGAGAGCCTCATCCAGCTCTCGAAGAAGACGGGCATCCCCCTCGTCGCGACGAACGACGCGCACTACCTCTTCAAAGAGGACTTCGAGGCGCACGACGTGATGCTCTGCATCGGCACGGGCAAGACCGTGGGCGACCCGAACCGCATGCGCTTCGGCGGCCCCGAGTGGTACGTGCGCTCGCCCGAGGAGATGGCCCGAATCTTCGCGCACATCCCCGACGCCGTCACGCGCACCGTCGAGGTCGCCGAGATGTGCGACCTCAAACTCCCCTTGGGCGAGAACCAGCTCCCCGTCTACCCCGTCCCGCGCGAGTTCGGCGACATGGGCGTGGACGAGTACTTCGAGAAGGTCGTGCGCGACGGTTACGAGAAGCGGCGCGAGACCCTCTGGGACAGGATGCTCGCGGACGGGACGCTCAAGCACAGCTACGACGAATATCAAAAGCGCATCTCGACCGAGATCGCGACCATCAAGCAGATGGGCTTCCCCAGCTACTTCCTCATCGTCTGGGACTTCATCAAGTTCGCCAAAGACCGAAACATCCCCGTCGGCCCGGGGCGCGGCTCCGCCGCCGGGAGCCTCATCGCCTACTGCCTGGAGATTACCGACGTAGACCCCTTGCAGTACGACCTCCTCTTCGAGCGCTTCCTCAACCCCGAGCGCGTCTCGATGCCGGACATCGACATCGACTTCTGCGTCAACGGCCGCGCCGAGGTCATCAACCACGTGACGCAGCTCTACGGCCGCGACTCGGTCTGCCAGATCATCACCTTCGGGACGATGGCCTCGAAGGCCGCGATTAAGGACGTGGGGCGCGCGCTCGACATGCCCTACGCGGACGTCGAGAAGATCGCCAAGCTCATCCCGCCGCCCATCCGCGGCCGCAACGTCTCCATCGACCAGGCGCTCGAAACCGTCGCCGAACTCAAGCAGGCGGTGGAGTCCGACCCGCAGGTCAAGAAGGTCATCGACATCGCCAAGCGGCTCGAAGGCTGCGCGCGCCACTCCTCGGTGCACGCGGCCGGCGTCGTCATCAGCCCGAAGCCCTTGGAAGAGTTGATCCCCGTCGCCGTCAACAACAAGCAGGAGTTCACCACGCAGTTCGAGATGTCCGACCTTGAGAAGACGGGCATGCTCAAGATGGACTTCCTCGGCCTCACCACGCTGACCATCATCGACCAGTGCTGCCGGACGATTAAGGAGATGCACGGCCGCCGCATCGACTGGGCGGAGGTTCCGCAGGACGACCCCAAGACCTACGACCTCTTCGCCAAGGGCCACACGGACGCGGTCTTCCAGTTCGAGTCGCAAGGCATGGCCGAAATCTGCCGCAAGCTCGGGCCGAAGTCCATCGAAGACCTCTCGGCCCTGAACGCCTTGTACCGCCCGGGCCCGCTCGACGGCGGGATGGTGGACGACTTCATCGACCGCTACCACGGCAAGAAGCCGGTCGAGTACCTCACGCCCGAGATGGAGGACATCCTCAAGAACACCTACGGCATCCTCGTCTACCAGGAGCAGATCATGCAGCTCGCCCAGAAGCTCGGCGGCTACTCCCTGGGCGAGGCCGACCTCATGCGCCGCGCGATGGGCAAGAAGAAGCGCGAGGAGATGGCCGTCCACGAGGACAAGTTCATCTCCGGCTGCTCCAGGAACAAAATCCCCAAGAAGACCGCCCGCGAAATCTTCCGCCTCATGGCCCAGTTCGCGGACTACGGTTTCAACCGCTGCCTGACGGGCGACGCCGAAGTCGTAGACGCCGACACGGGCGAGATGGTAGCCATCCGTGACATCGCCGCGGGGCGCTCCGACATCTCGCGCACCTACAGCTTCGACGGCGAGCAGGTCTTCGTGAATGAGATCGTCGAAGCGTTCGAGACGGGCGAGAAGGAGGTCGTCGAAATCGAGACCGAGGACGGCCTGACCATCCGCTGCACGCTCGACCACAAGTTCCACACGGACGAAGGGTACTTGCCCCTGGGGGAGATTATCGAACGGGGGCTGGAACTCAGCTTCTCGCCGGAGGTCGCGGAGTATGCCGCATCCTGCGTGGAATAAAAGGCTCACGCCGGAAGTCGAGGGCCTCATCGTCGAGCAGTACCGCGGCGGTCTGAGCGCGGGCGAAATCCTGAAGGGCATCCCCTTCAAGACGAAGAAGACCGTCTACGACGTGCTCGAACGTCACGGCGTCCGGCGTCGTGGCGGCCCCGCCGACTACAAGAAGAGTTTCGACGAGGCGGCCTTCGCCGTCAGCGACACGGCCGAGAAGGCTTACTGGCTCGGGCTTCTCATCACGGACGGCTATGTAGTCGAAGCGACGGAGGGCGTCGGGTCGCCGGTCGTCGGATTGCAGATGATTGACCGCGAGGCGGCCGAAGGGTTCCGAAACTTTCTCGGACTGCAACACCCGGTGCTGCGCATCGAGCCGAAGGGGGAGCGACATCAGCCGATGTACCGCGCGGTCTGCCACTCACGCCGCATGGCGAACGACCTCGCGCGCTTCGGCGGCGTCCCGCGTAAGAGCCACGGCACCTTCCTGCCGCTCCTCGCGGAAGACCTGATGCCGCACCTCATCCGCGGCCTGTTCGACGGCGACGGGACGGCGAGCCGCCGCGCCGACGGACAGTTGCTCGTCGGCTTCTGCGGGAGCGAGCGGCTGGTGGCGGAGGTGCGGATGTGGCTCATCTGCCGCCTCGACATCTCGGACAATCGCGTCCACGAGAACGGCACGATACGCTACGTCCAGTGGTCGCATCGCTCGGACGTGCGGCGCATCGCGCGCTACCTTTACGAAGGCGGCGGGCCGCGCCTGTCGAGGAAGTACGAACTGCTCGGTGAATGTCTATGAACGTGAAGAAGACAAAGATCGTGCGGGTGACGCCCGGCGGGGTCGAGAAGACCTACAACATGGAGATGCGGGCGCCGCACCACAACTATTTTGTCAACGGGCTGCTGTCGGCCAACAGCCACTCCGTAGCCTACGCGCACGTCGCTTACCAGACGGCGTACCTGAAGGCGCATTACCCGGAGCACTTCTACGCGGCGGTCATGACGAACGTGACCGACGACGCGGCGAAGATCTTCAAGTACGCGTCGGAGCTGCGGGCGCAGGGGATCAAGATGCTGCCGCCCGACGTGAACCAGTCGGGGCCGGGCTTCACGCCGGTCGAGCGCGCGGTGCGCTACGGACTGTGCGCCATCAAGGGCATCGGGCAGACGGCCGTGGACGCCATCATCGAGGCGCGCCGGGAGAAGCCCTTCCGCTCCATCTTCGACTTCGCCGAGCGCGTCGGCGAGAAGGGGTCGGGCAAGCGCGTGCTCGAAAGCCTGGTCTGCGCCGGGGCCTTCGACTCGCTGCGGCCCGAGGGCGAGGACATACACTCCTGGCGCGCGCGGCTGGACGCCTGCGTGGACAGGGCCTTGGAGCGCGGGGCGAAGGCGCGCCGCGACCGCGACAGCAAGCAGGTGGACATGTTCGGGCTGGTGACGGGCGGCGGCGAGACGGAGGCCGAGGAGCCGCCGCTGCCCGTGACGGGCGTCGCGCCCTGGTCGCACAAGGAGCTGCTCACGCGCGAGAAGGCGGCGGTCGGCTTCTACGTCTCGGGCCACCCGCTCGAAGAGTTCGTCGAGAAGATCGAGCAGCTCAACTGCCTCCCCATCTCCGAACTCGCGAACGCCGAGCCGAACTCGCGTGTGAAGGTCGTCGGCGTCGTCTCGGACTTCACCGTGCGCAACACGAAGAAGGGCGACCGCTACGCCTACTTCCGCCTCGAAGACATCTCGGGCGTGGGCGTGAAGTGCGTGCTCTGGCCCGAGGCCTTCAAGACGAAGGGCGGGGACGCGGCCGACGACGCGATGCTCGTCGCCACGGGGCGCTGCGAGGGCGAGGGCGGCCTGACCATCGTCTGCGACGAGGTGACCTTACTCGACAAGGCGCGCGTGCCGATGACGAACGGCAGGCCGACCTACGCGGGGCGCCTGCGCGCCAACGCGCTCGTCATCGAGTTCCAGACCTGCGACGACGTTCTGCGCGTCGGGGACGCGGTCGCCGACGCGCTGTTGGCGCACCCCGGCGACTGCGAGGTCTTCATAGACCTGCACCTCGCCGACGAGAACCTCACGGTGCGGGCGCGCACCGCGCAGTTCGCGCGCGTCGCGCCCAACAAGCAGCTCCAGGAGACGCTCCTCGCCGCGGGCGTCCGCGTCCGCTGGGTGGACTGAGAGGGTGCTGGGTGTTGGGTGCTAGGTGCTGGTTAGTTGCGTCTTAAAGAGAGTAATGTTCTTTCGAGCACAGGTTTTAACCCAGAACCCAGAACCCAGAACCCAGAACCCATGCTCCCCCCCTTCGTCGCCACCGCGCTCAGAGTCTTGTGGCTGGCCGTCGAGCTCCCTTACCTGCGCCGGCATCGCGTGAAGCCTGCGCGGGACTGGGACAGGCGTTCGGCGCTGCTGTGGGATGTGGCGAACGCGCTGGAGCCGTTCGGGATGGTTCTGGGGTTCGTCGGCGTCGGGCGGATGCGGGGCGCGGGCGAGTACGTCGGCTGGGCCGGGGTCGCGCTGCTCGTGTTGGGCGTCGCCGTCAGGTGGAGCGCGATCTACGCGCTGGGAAAATTCTTCACCGGCGTCGTCCTCATCCGCGAAGACCACCGCCTCATGCGTGGGGGGATTTACAGACACGTCCGGCACCCGGCCTACACGGGCGCGCTCGTCGCGCACCTCGGGCTGGGCCTCTCCTTCACGAACTGGTACAGTCTCGCCTTCGGCGTCGTGCCGTACGCCCTCGCGGCCGCCTACCGCATCCGCGTCGAGGAGCGCGCACTGCTCGCGGCGTTCGGCGACGAGTACGAGTCTTACGCGCGCGCGACGAAGCGCCTCATCCCGAAGGTCTTCTGAGATGGACGACAAGCGACTCGTCAAGGTCAGCAAGTTCCTGAGCCTGCACCTGCGCCACGAGCCCGGGCGGCTCGGGCTCGGGCTCGCGCCCGGCGGCTGGGTCGGCGTGGACGAGCTGCTCGAAGCCTGCGCGCGCAAGGGCTTCGACGTCTCGCGCGCGGAGCTGGAAGAGGTCGTGGCGCGCAACGACAAGCGCCGCTTCTCCTTCGACGAGACGGGCGCGCGTGTCCGCGCGAACCAGGGGCACAGCGTCGAGGTCGACCTTCAGCTCGCGCCCGCCGCGCCGCCCGCAGTCCTCTACCACGGGACGGGCGAGCGCTCGGTCGGGGCGATTCTGGCCGGGGGCCTGCACCGGATGAGCAGGCACCACGTCCACCTCTCGGCGGACGCGGAGACGGCGCGGCGCGTGGGCACGCGCCACGGCCGCCCCGTCGTCTTCGAGGTGGAGGCCGCGCGCATGCACGCGGACGGCCACGTCTTCCACGTCTCGGCCAACGGCGTCTGGCTGGTCGAAAGCGTCCCGACCGAATACCTCCGCCGCCTCTAAATCCACAACGGCAATCAGGTCATACCGCTTGCGAAATAGAATAAGGCCGGTCAAAGCTGGGAGCGCGGGCATCCCTGCCCGCCTGAGCGCCGCCGGCGCGAATGCTGTCAGACTTCCTGCCTCAAGGTTGAGATAAAGAGGGAGACGGTCAGCGTGCTTTCGCACGCTGGCGGGCAGGGATGCCCGCGCTCCCGGCGACAAGTCGCCTTATTCTATTTCGCAAGTCGGTATCAGTACCGTCCGCGGTAGCGGGCGGTACTGACCGCTATGGCGTCCGCACTTATTTTTTATAACTTCCGAACCGTTTCGGCGTCGGCCGGGTCATAACGTCAGGCGGGGGTTGAAGGCGATGAGGCTGAAGACCGTTTACCTGATTCTGTGCGCGCTCGGGGTGCTGCTGCCGTACTGGCAGTTCGCGCCGTGGCTCTGGGAGCACGGCCTCGACCTGCCGCTCCTCTTCCGGCAGCTCTTCGAAAGCCGCGTCGGCGCCTTCTTCGGGGTGGACGTGTTCGTCTCGGCGGCGGCGCTGCTGGTCTTCGCGTGGCGCGAGGGGCGGCGCGCGTTCTGGCCCGTCGCGCTGGCGGTCGCGGCGGTGGGCGTGTCGCTCGGGCTGCCGCTCCTGCTCTACCTGCGCGAGCGAAAGTCGGGGCGGGGCGTGTAGGCGCATGAAGGACTCGGCCCAGAGGGAAGCATTCCTCGTGCTGCGCGCGCAGTCGGGCGACCGCGCGGCCCTGGACGAGCTGCTCGCGTCGGTGCAGGAGCCGCTCTACCGCTACCTCCTGAGTTTGGTCAGGGAGCGGCATCTCGCCGAGGACGTCCTGCAGGAGACGTTCGTGCGCGTCTACCGCAAGCTCGGATGGCTGCGCGAGCCGGAGCTGTTCCGCCCGTGGGCCTACCGCATCGCGACGCGCGAGGCGTTCCGGCTGTTGAAGCGCGAGCGCCGCTGGGCCGAGCAGTTGCGCGACGATGACGCGCTCAGAGAACTGCCCGCGCCGCCGCCGCGCGAGGAGTTCGCGCCGGAGCTTTCGGCGCTTCTGCGCGAGACGGTCGCGGCGCTCTCGCCGGCCAGCCGCGCCGTCGTCCTCCTCTACTACCTGCACGAGATGTCGCTGGAAGAGACGGCCGCCGTGCTCGGCGTGCCGCTCGGCACGGTCAAGTCACGCCTCGCGTACGGGCTCGCGGCCCTGCGCAGGCAGTTGAAAAGGGACGTCTGATTCGACCTTAAACGTGATGACGAAGGACGAGGGGCAGCGGGTTACGACGGAAGAGGAGACGGGGGCTACAGACCGAAGCTTCCGCGTCGCGGTCATCGTCTACGCGGTCGTCGAGTTCTTCGCCATCGCCCTGCTGGTCTACTACAAGCTCGCGCGCTGACCTTGCGGCGCGCGTCGAAGAGACGGAGGTGCTTCATGTCAGAACGCGTCAACCTCGACGCCGTCCGCGCCGAGGCGCTCGCGCGCGTCGAGCGCGGCGAGCGCAACTTCAAGCTCGCCTTCTTCGGCGGCATCGCCTTCGAGGCGCTCTTCCTCGTCGCCCTTCTGCTCGCGGCCGACCTCTCGAACCGCACGCACGTCCTCATCCTCGTCGCCACGGTCGGCGGCTACACGGTCGTCATCCTCGGCATCCTCGCCCTCGGCGCGCACTTCAGCCGCGGCGTCGCGCGCGTGCTCAAGGCCGTCGAGTTGTTGAAGGACTAGCGGGAGGTTTCCTGTTATGATGCCGCCCGGCCGCCCGGCCGCTATACGCTCGAAGTCTCGGTCACCGACGTGAACCTGCGCGCCACGCGCAACGTCGTCTCGCACCCCTTCCTCATTAAGAACTGAGGCTGATGGGGCTGAGAATCGGCTCGCGTCCGGCCCGAATCGCGCCCCGACCGACACAGGAAAAATATACCCGAAACGCGGCCGGGGGCATTTTGGGTGTTGCAACTGCGTACCGTTGTGGTGCATCATAGGTGCCGTCCATCCCTTCTCTCGCGCATCGACGGTGATGCGCCCCGCGCCTCGTGAATGGCGGCGGCGTTCTGGATGAGTTCGAGAGTGAGGCAGTTGTTAACAGACCGGAAGCCGCTCCGCAGTTGAGCACCCCAGACCGAGAGCCTTCGTTGCCACCGTCCCGCCGAAGTAGACTTCAATGGGAAGCTTCTCTTAGATACTCCCTTCGGGGGAGAGGTACACCTGAATGAGCATCAAACTTTACGTCGGCAACCTGTCGTTCAACACGACCAGCGAAGACCTCCGCGAATACTTCTCTGCGGCCGGCAACGTCGAGTCGGCCTCGGTCGTCGAGGATCGCGACACGGGGCGCTCGCGCGGCTTCGGCTTCGTCGAGATGAGCACGCGCGAGGAGGGCGAGGCCGCCATCGCGCAGTTCAACGGCAAGGAGTACGGCGGGCGCAACCTGACCGTCAACGAGGCCAGGCCCCGTGAAGACCGCGGCGGCGGCGGCGGCCGCGGCGGCTTCGGCGGCGGCGGCAACCGCGGCGGTGGCGGCGGTCGTGGCGGCTACGGCGGCGGCGGCGGCGGCAACCGCGGCGGCGGCTACGGCGGCGGCGGCAACCGCGAGCCCCGCTGGTAAGCCGGGCTGCACAGGCCGGCGACAGACACGCGAAAGCGCCCCCGGCAGAGAAAGTGGCCGGGGGCGCTTTCCCAATTTTCAAGTAAGACCGCCCGCGACCGCTCGGGCGGCTGTTAAGGAACTGAATGAAATTCGCTGAACTCGGACTCAAGCCCGCGTACCTGCGCCGCTGCGAGTCCCTCGGCTACGAAGAGCCGACCCCGATTCAGGAAGGAGCGATTCCCGTCGTGCTGACCGGCGCAGACCTCATCGGCTGCGCCGAGACCGGCACGGGCAAGACCGCGGCCTTCCTCCTCCCGGTGATGCAGAGGACGGGCGAGACCAAACGCCCCGGCGTCCGCGTCCTCGTGCTCGCGCCGACGCGCGAGCTCGTCTCGCAGATTAACGAGAGCTACAAGCAGCTCGCCCCGAAGGGCAGCCCCAGGTGCGCGGCCGTCATCGGCGGCGCCTCGATGTCGGAACAGACGAACGCCCTGCGCCGCGGCGCGGGCGTGGTCGTCGCCACGCCGGGCCGCCTGCTCGACCACGTCGAGCGCAGGACGATTGACCTCTCTTACGTCGAAGTCCTCGTGCTCGACGAGGCCGACCGGATGCTCGACATGGGCTTCCTGCCGGCCATCCGCCGCATCCTCTCGGAGCTGCCCGAGAAGCGCCAGACGCTCCTCTTCTCGGCGACGATGTCGCCGGAGATCGAGTCGCTCGCGCGCTCGACGATGAAGGAGCCGAAGCTGGTCGAGGTCAGCCCGCGCGGGAGCGCGGCCGCGACCGTCGAGCAGATGGCCTACCCCTGCGCCCTGGAGTCGAAGACGGCGCTGCTCATAGACCTGCTGGAGCGCGAGCGCGAAAGCGAGAACTTCGAGCGCGTGCTCGTCTTCACGCGGACGCGCAGGGGGGCCGAGCGCCTCTCGCACATCCTGCTCGCGCGCGACCACAAGGTGAACCGCATCCACGCCGACCGCACGCAGCCGCAGAGAGAGGCGGCGCTGCGCGGCTTCAAGGAGGGGCAGACGCGCGTGCTCGTCGCGACCGACATCGCCGCGCGCGGGCTCGACGTGGAGTCGGTCTCGCACGTCATCAACTACGACGTGCCCGAGCAGCCCGAGGACTACGTCCACCGCATCGGGCGGACGGGGCGCGCCGGCAAGCGCGGCCGCGCGATCACGCTGGTGACGCCGGTCGACGAAATCTCGATGCGCGCCATCGAGCGTCTGACGGGCCAGGCGGTCGAGCGCGTGGTGCTCCCCTCCTTCGGCGGCGCGCCCGCCATCACGCAGCGCGCGGCGGCGGCGGTCGGGGCGAAACCCTTCCGCGCCATGCGCGGCTCGGGCGCGGGCGGGCGCCGCAGTTTCCGCCCGCGGCGCGCGGGCAGGTAAGATAGACTTTAAGCTAACGGCCGCGCGGCTCTCTCAGAAGCTCGCGCGGCCCCACCCCCAAACCAGACACACAGAGTAAGGAGATTTAACGATTGGCTAAAGAAGACCTTGTCCCGGCTTCCGGCGTGGTGGTTGACAAGCAGCCCAACGCCTTCTTCATGGTTCAGATCGACAACAGCGAACACGTCGTGCTCGCGCAGATTTCGGGGAAGATGCGCAAGAACCGCATCCGCATCCTCGTCGGCGACCGCGTCAGCGTCGAGCTCTCGCCCTACGACCTCACCCGCGGCCGCATCACCTACCGCTACAAGTAAGCAGAAGCGCCCTTCACCAGACCGCCTCGTCCGCGCGCTCGTAAAATCAAAGTGGCGGCGCTCTTCGTCAGCGCCGCCACCGTCGAGCTTACACACGGCCGCGTATCACTCTTCAATTCAAAGTGCGCCGCCGCCCGGCGAGCATGAAGGTCATGCTGTCGGGACGTAGGGACTGTCGGGCGTGTCCGGCCCGCGCAACCTGGCGAGCTTGCGCGCGCGCCGCGCGGCCTGCACCTTCCCCATCACCTCGACGGCGTAGGCGTGTGCCTGGCCCCTCGTCTTAATCGCCTCGAACCTCGCCCGGATGGCGGCGACCTCCGCCGGGGTGCCGCCCGAGAGCTCGATCTCCGCCTTCACCAGATTCGCCAGCGCGCCCGCGAGGTTGCCGGACTCCGGCACGGGCGTCATGTCCACCTGCGTGAGCTGCTCCGCGGTCAGGCCGGGCCTCGCCGCCCTGAGCACGGGGGCGGGGCTGTCGAGCTTCGAAGGGCAGTCCGTCCTCGGCTCGGGGAGCGAGAGCAGGTGGAGGACGTTGTTGGCCGCCGCGTCCCTCTTCGTCAAGGGCTCCATCTGAAACAGATCTTCGAGCGTCTTCGGGACGGAGGAGTGGTCGTAGAGCGTGTGATCGACCGCGCCCTTCGGGACGAGCGGCGAGACGACGACCGCCGGGACGCGCACGCCGTAGAGGTCGAACTCGAAGCCGTTCTGATTGTAGTTGACGGGCGGGTCGTCGTCGCCGGGCGGCACGGCCTTGGGCGGCGCGACGCAGTCGTAGAGGCCGCCGTGCTCGTCGTAGGTAACGACGAGGAGGCTCGTCTCCCAGTAGGGCGAGTTGCGGACGGCCTCGTAGACGGCCGCGAGGAGGTGCTCGCCGCCGTAGACGTCGTCCATCGGGTGTTGCGAAGAGCCGCCGGCGTAGGTATTGCTCCTGACCTCGCCGTAGTGCGGCTCGATGAAGGTGTAGGGGTAGGGGTACGAGGTCTGGAGGTCTTTGGCGAAGCTCTGGAGCGAGTTGACGTCCACGATGGTCACGCCGCTCAACGACGTGACCTGCGGCACCGCGCCGAAGACCGAGCCGTTCTGCGGGTCGTCGCTGTAGAGGCTCAGGCCGTCCCCGTTGTCGTCGCCGTAGAAGCGGTACGGCACGCCCGCCCGCTTCAGCGCGTCGTAGACCGAGCCGTTCTGGTACTGGAAGCCCTGACCCGGAACCTCCCAGTCCAGTATCTGGTCGGTCGAAGGGTTCTTGTCCATCCCCGAGGACGAGGCGCCGTGGACGAAGAAGCGGTTGGGCCACGTCAGCCCGGGCAGAGAGGAGTGCCAGCGGTCGCACACCGCGAACTCTGTGGCGAGCTGGTAGAGCACGGGCAGTTGGGTCGGCGTGGCGAAGCAGCACATCACGTCGCCCCAGGCCGACGCGGGCGGCAGCCCCGTCAGCTCATCCTCGGTCGTGGCGTAGTTGGCGACGAAGCCCGAGTTGTTAATCGGCAGTGAGAAACCGCCGGGCTTCCAGTCCTTCTGCTTCCCCTCGCCGCAGAGCTGCTCGACGGTGTCGTGAAACTCGTGGCCGGGGTCGGTCGGCAGGCTGAGCGGCGCGCCCTTCTGCACGAAGTACTCCACGCCCTGATAAGAGTTGCAGTCGGTGGGCCGGGCGGCCTCGATGCCCTCGATGCCCGACATCGCGAACATGCAGTCGAAGGAGTGGTTCTCCAGCATCAACACGAAGACGTGCGTGACGGGGGCGGGCGGCGCGAGCTGCTGCATCGCGTTCCGGGCCGAGCCGCCGGCGAGAACGATGTCGAACTCGGTCGTCGTGACCGCGAAGGTGAGCGTCTGCTCGTCGTCGTCGTGGTCGAGGTCGTAGTTGTACCAGTACGAGTAGAGGTCGTCGCCGCTGTTGACGTAGAAGCCGGGGGCGGGGCCGTCCTTGACGTGGACGAGCACAGACCAGTAGTCGTAGGTGCCGAACGAGTCGAGGCCGGTCTTGAAGAGAACGTCCAGCGGCCCGACCGTTTGGCCGGGCGCGGCCTCCCAGCGGCCGCTCTGCGTGCCCGTGTCCGTGTTCTCGTGAAAGAGGTAGATCGTGGCGTGGCCGCCGGTGTTGTTGGTGACGTAGACGGCGGCCGAGTGTTGGGCCATGTGAGTCTCCTTGTGTCGTCTCCGGGCGAAGAGCGCGGGCATCTTACGACTTCCCTCGGAGAATTGAAATACTCCTGCCACGAAACCCGCGCGGGCGGTGTTCTCTTGGCTGGGGCGGCCGTCGACTCTCCGCCCTGAAAATTCCGACAAGGCAGAGGTTCATCCACATGCTCAGATTTCCCCTCCCCTCGCTGGGGGTCTTGCTCTGCGTGCTCCTGTGCGGCGCGCCCTCCTTCGCGCAGGCGGTCACGAACGCCGAGGCCGAGAGGTGGCGCGAGGACTTGCGCTACGCGGCGCGGGAGATGGAGGCGCGGCACAAGAACCTCTTCCACGCGACGTCGCGCGGGCAGTTCGACGCCGCGTTCAAGCGACTGGACGAGCGCGTCCCGACGCTCGCGCGCCACCAGATCATCGTCGAGCTGATGCGCATCGCGGCCATGGCCGGCGACGGCCACACCAACGTCGCGCCGACGCGCGACCCGAAGATCGGCTTCCGCACGCTGCCCCTCAAACTCTACCTCTTCGGCGACGGCATGTTCGTCCGCGCCGCCGAGCGCGGCCACGCGGAGTTGCTGGGCGCGCGCGTCGTGAAGATCGGCGACGTCAGCGTCGAAGAGGCCGTTTCGCGCGCGCGTGAAATCGTCGGGCGCGACAACGAGATGGACGTGAAGTTCTACGCGCCGCTCCTGCTCGCCATGCCCGAGGTGCTCCACGCGCTCGGACTCTCGGAGAGCGCCGAGGCCGCGAGCTTCACCTTAGAGAAGGCGGGGCGGCGGGAGTCCGTGACGCTCAAGCCTTCGGGGCCGTTCGAGCTGCTCCCGGCCGACACGGACTTGAGCTGGCTGCCGAAGGAGGGTTGGGCGGACATGCGCGACGGCGCGCCGACGCCCCTGTGGCTGAAAGACCCGAAGAGCAACTTCTGGTTCGAGCAGCTGCCGAACAGCAGGGTCGTCTACGCGCAGATGAACCAGGTGAACGACAGGCAGGGCGAGTCGCTCGCGGACTTTTCGAAGCGGCTGCTCGACTACGTCGAGGCGAACGAGGTCGACAAACTCGTGCTCGACCTGCGGCTCAACCGCGGCGGCAACGGGGGGCTTCTGCGCCCGCTGGTCGTCGGGCTTATCAAGTCGAAGGTCAACCGGCCCGGCCGCCTCTTCGTGCTCATGGGGCGGAGCACGTGGTCGGCCGCGCAGTTCCTCCTCGACCGTCTGGAGCAGTACACGGAAGTGACCTTCGTCGGCGAGCCTTCGGGGTCGAAGGGCACGACCTACGGCGACTCGCGCCGCGTCACGCTCCCGAACAGCGGCGTCACGGTGCGCGTCTCGGTCTACTACTGGCAGGAGTGGGAGCCGTGGGACACGCGGCCGTGGACGGCGCCGCACGTCACCGCGGAGCTTTCGTCCGGAGACTACCGCGCGGGGTTAGACCCGGCGCTCAGGGCCGCGCTCTCCGACGCCCCGCGCAGGCCGCTCGCGCAGGTGCTCGACGAAGCCCTGACCGAAGGCGGCGCCGAGCTGGCCCTGAAGAGGCTGCGCGAGTTCAAGGTCGACCCTTCGAACAAGTACGCCGAGACGGAGGGGCCGCTCCTCGCCGCCGGCCAGCGGATGCTCAACGAGAAGAAGAACGAGCAGGCGCTCCGCCTCTTCGAACAGGCCGCCGCCGAGAGGCCGCAGTCGCCGCGCGCGCACTTCGCCCTCGGCTACGCGCACTCCCTGCTCGGCAACAGGGAGCAGGCCGTGAAGAGTCTTGAGAAGGCCCTGGAGCTGGAGCCGAAGCACTACGAGGCGGCCGAGTTGTTGAAGCAGCTGCGGCGCAGATGAGGCTTTGATTTGAAATTTCGGGAATTATCTACTTGATGCGGGGAGTAGTGCGCCTATATGCTCCCGCGCATGTCAATCTCTGCCTTCCTTAAAGCACGCGCGCTGTCCATTAGCGATAACATTATTGCCGCTATTCTCTTCCTCGGAGGTGCGATAGTGGCTGGTTGGCTTACTGATTACCTAGCACAGCGGTACGGGCTAACACCGAAGGTTGCCGTCGTTCTCTCTTGGTCAATCGGGCTGCTTGTTTTCGTCGCGTTGAGCCTTTTACTCAAACCAAAAAAGGAGCAAGAGTCGCAGGCCGCGCCCGCACAGCAACTCAATCAGAGCAGTATGGTCAACGAGACTCGCAATGAGTTTGCCCCGCATAACGAGTTCAAGCCACACAATGAATTTAACCCAACCTTAATTGTCAATGTGTCAAGTTCTCAGCCGCAGGCACAAGAGGTTCAACCCACGTCGGCGCCTAGACCTGCTTTTAAGGTTACTGTTCCTGTTACTAGCAGGCCCGGATTAGTTCGGATGGATGTGAATCTCCTTCGTATGGCAAAGCCGGATGAGGCCGGCATGTTATTCCCAATCCTTGTAGAATTTGAAAATCTCCCAACAGGAAAAGGTAAGACTGCGGAGGTTAATGATGTATGGGCACACATAACGTATCGTGATTTCGATTTTATGAATGCAGAACTCGCCCGCGTTGGGTCTGGTTGCTGGATTGACCAACCTATACCGGATGTAAGCTTTCCGCTCAGAACGCCGAGATACCTAATGCTGGGCGGGTGGCACGTTGATAGGACGGAACCAATGGTAAACGAGTTCAGAGTTTTTGAGTATTCGCGGGACTTACACCGCGCGGTAGAAAAGGAAGTAAAAATCGCCGGGCCTACAAACCCCTTTGTAAGAGTCAACAATCAGGTTGAAATTGCACAGAGGAGATTAGTGGTAGATGTTGTCTTAACATCTAACGGGCATCATGATGATAGCTGTGAGTATCAGTTTCAAATAGCGATATTCGGCGGTGATGGAACTGGGCACTCAATAACTTGTGTTAAGAAGCCTTAAGCGGCCTCTTCTTTCGTCAGTTCCTTGTATTCTCGGTTCTCGGAGGGGATGAGCCGGAGCAACGTAGCGCGAAACAGGTAAAACCTCTATCAAGTAGATAATCAACGAAATTTCAAATTTGAAATTTCAAATTCATAGGTCGGGTATTTGCCAGTCGATCTCGGGCTTGCCCGCGGCGCGGAGGGCTTGGTTGGCGTTGGAGAAGGGGCGCGTGCCGAAGAAGCCGTGCCGGGCGGAGAGCGGCGAGGGGTGCGCGGCGCGGAGGATCGGGTGGCGCCCCTCGTCAATCATGCCGGCCTTCGACTGCGCGTCGCGCCCCCAGAGCAGGAAGACGACCGTGTCCTTCTTCGCGTTGACCTTTTCGATGACCGCGTCGGTGAAGGTCTCCCAGCCCTTGCCGCGGTGCGAGCCGATGGCTCCGGCCCGCACCGTCAGCACCGTGTTGAGCATCAGGACGCCCTGCCGCGCCCAGCTCGCGAGGTAGCCGTTGTTCGGGATGCGGAAGCCGTCCACGTCGCTCTTCAACTCCTTGAAGATGTTCCGGAGCGACGCGGGCAAGGCCACGCCCGGCTTCACGGAGAAGCAGAGGCCGTGCGCCTGGTTCGGCCCCGGGTAAGGGTCTTGCCCTAAGAGCACCACGCTCACCTTGCGGAATGGTGTCAGCTCCAGCGCCTGGAACGTCTCGTCTGCGGCCGGGTAGACTTCGAACCGGTCGCGCTCCCCCTCGACAAACTCCGCCAGCCGCCGGAAGTAGTCCTTCTTCGGCTCCCCCCCGACCTGCCCGCGCCACCCTGCCGGTATCGGCGGCATCATGCCCTTAACTCCTCCTCGCAGGCCCGCGCGTCAGGCGCGAGGGCCGGGTTAGAAATTCGCCTCTAGGGCTGTGTGCCCAACTCCTCTATGTCCTGATGATCCTTTAACAGCGTGCCGAGGAAAGGCAGTTTGGACAGGTTCGAGTCCAGCACCTCGGGCACGGTGCCGAGGGCCGTGGACATCACGCGCAGCCAGACCAACAACTCGCCGGTGGACGGCCGCTTGCGCAGGTTGCGCTGCCGCAGGGCCAGAAACCTTTGGATCGCCATGTCCAGGAATGTCCTGTCCAGGTGGCGGTACTCGTCGCTGCGGCGGTGCACGGCCTCGGCGATCAGCCTCTCGTCGAAACGGATGTGATGGTAGACGCAGCGGCGCAGGAAAGGCTCCGGCAGGCGGCGCTCGCTGTTGGAGGTGATGAAGACAATCGGCCGCACCTTCTCGTCGGCCTTGATTACCTTCCCCGTCTCGGACACGGTGAACTCCATCTTGTCCAGCTCGTGCAGCAGGTCGTTGGGGAAGTCGCGCGGGGCCTTATCAATCTCGTCGATCAACAGCACCATCGGCAAGGGAGACTCGAAAGCGATCCACAGCGGCCTCGGTTCCAGGTAGGCCTCTTTATTCAGCGCCCGTTCGGCGTGAGGCTCGCCCGCCTGCGCCCGCGCCGCGGCGCCGCCGTCCCGGACGCCGAGGCTGGCGTCCCGAAAATACCTGACCGTGTCGAAATGGTAGAGCAAGTCCGTCGCGCTGCTGTCGGACTTCACCTGGAAGTGCAGCAGCTCCAGGCCGAGTTTGTAGGCCGTGTAGTACGCGGCCTGGGTCTTGCCGGTGCCCGGCTCGCCCGTAATCAGCAGCGGCTCGCCGACCGCGACCGCGGCGTTGATGGCCGTCTCCAACTGCGGCCCCGGGATGAAGCGCCGCGCGTCTTCGGCGAAGGTGTTGCCGAGCCGCGTGAAGGGCCGTTCGAGCAGGAGGGCCTGCTCCTCGGCCGTCAGCGGGGCCTCGCTGTCGGCGCGGATGATGCGGAAGGGGTACCCGTTGCTCTTCATCACTGGCCTCTAGTTGTAATCCTCGTCGTCCGTGGCCGGCCCCGCCGCGCGGGCCTGGCCGCCGTCCCGGTTCCAGATCAACTCTTCGATGTTCTTGAGCCGCTCCAGAATCTTATCGTACTCGCCGTTGCACTCGTCCATGATCTCGTCGAGCACGCGGTCGCGGAATTTTTCCGGGAGCGGGAGGTTGTGCGTCTCGATGAAGTCGATCAGGTCCTCCTTCTGCAAACGCTCCATCTCGTCGAGCAGCCTGACGCGGGTGCGGCCCAGCCTGATCGCGTTGAGCTGCTTCTTCTCCAGCAGCACGCTGCGGAACACGCTCGGCTTCCTGACGACGAAGGAGATGCCCAGCAGGCCGAAGGACTGGTCTTCCAGCAGGACGGCGACGTTGGCGTCCCACCACTCCAGATACTTGTGCAGCAGGTCGGGCGTGAGCAGCATCCCCGGCCGCACCGGCTCGTGGCGCACGTAGAGCAGGACTTGCCGGCCCGTCACGGCGCGCGTCTCGGTGCGGATGCGGTCGGGAATCTCCTGCAGCGACTGCACGTCGAACGCCTCCAGGAGCATGTCGGTCATCGAGCGGTGGAAGTTGTAGAACTCCTGCGGCCAGGCGGGGAGCACTTCGTAGAGGTGCGTGTCCGTGAGGTCTTCCTGCAGCTCCACCTTCAGGCGCTGGTGGAACAGCTCCACCCCCTGCCCCTCCTTCCCGTACCAGATGTAGGCCAGCGAGCGGGGCTTCCGCTGCGAGAGCATCGTCTTGGTCTGGTAGAAGACCTGGCCGAACTGCCGCACGCGGTCGAGCTTAAAACGCCAGTGCGGGTCGCGCTCCAGGGGGCTGGGGGGGCGCGGCGGGTGCGCCTTCCAGCTCCCGTAATGGCAGTGCAGGACGGGCGTCATCCAGCGCATGTCCCGGAAGCTGAAGTTGAGGTCGGCCAGGTTGCCGCGCATGTTGGCGACGGCGACGTGCGGCGGCTCGCCCTTCACGATCAGACTCCGCAGCAGCGTCAGCCCCTGCCTCTGCGCCGCGCCGGAGTAGGCGCTCAGGCAGTTGGTGATGACGGCGGGGATGAAGCTCCCCAGTTGCCGCCCGACCCCGAGCCAGCCGCCCGCGTCGCCGAGGCAGCAGTTGACGTAAGCCAGCGACGGCCCGTCGCCGTCCTCCAGCCGCAGGCAGTTGGCGAAGTCGGCCACGGGCTTCTCGGCGCGCCGCGCCTTCTCCCCTTCGGCGAAGATTAAAGACGAAGTCCGGCCGTCGCTCGTGCCGTGCCCGTAGTAGTAGACGACGTGTGGCTTGAACTCCTTCGCGGCCCGCTTGAACCCCTCCCAATCCTTGACCACGACGAGATGACGCCCGGCCGTGTGCAGGTAGTTGGCGGTGGAGAGAACGTCCTCCAGCTCTTCCAGGTGCTGCTCGGAGTCTACCCTGGGCAGCCCCGCCGGCTCCGGCATGACCAACAGGATGCGCGGCGAGGGCGGCAGCTCACAGTCCGGCAGCGCGCCGCCGCCGCCGAGCGCGACCGACCAGCCGGTCGAGCCTGTGGCCGAGAGGAAGACCCCTTCGGCGGCCAGCAGTACCCAGGGCAGCCGGGCGACGTGCTCGTCATCCGAGACGATGCGCACCTCGACCTTCTCCTGGCGCAGGCGCTCCCGCGTCGCCGCGTCCAGAGGGCCGAAGACTTGCCGGTAGAGGAACTGCCCGAACTCCAACTGGCCGCGCTCGTCGAAGGCGGCCGTCAGCTCCGGCGAGGGGCCTTGCAGAAGGGCGCGGAGGATTTCGCCCAGCCGGCGCGTCTCGCCGTTCAACGTCAGCGGCTCGTCCGGCCCGAGCGCTGGCGCGGGCAGGTCGTAGAGTGGCACCCGGTCGTCCTGATAGACACTCCCGCGATAGCCGCCGCCCGAGTTTTTAATCTCCACAAAAAGGCGCACGGTTTTGTCCGCCCGACTACTGCTTCTCCTTCTGGATTCGAGCCATCAGTGCCTTGGCCTCCGCGTTGTCGGGGTCAAGCGCGAGAGCTTTGTAGGCATCTTCGGTTGCATTCTCAAAACGCTGCATCCGCAGGTAAGCAGTTCCCCGGAGGACGTAGGCATCCACCCGGTCAGGTCTTAATCCGATGGCAGTGTTGGCATCTGAAATCGCAAGGAGATAGTTACTGACTTTCAGGTACGCATTTCCTCGTACGACGTAGGCGTAAGTCAGATTAGGTTGTAATTGAATAGCCTCCATACAGAATGCTACCACCTCCTCACTCCTGTTGAACCGCTCTGCGATTAAAGCCATTTCCACCCATGCATCGGCTCTCGTTCGGTCTATCTTTAGAGCCTCCTCGAATTCAGACAAAGCTTGCGGGAAAAGCCCGATACTGGAATACCGGCGCCCCTTTTCCAAATGTTCTGTCGCCTCGTCCCTACTCTCGCGGGTCACCTGCATCTCTATGTTTATAGTTCTGCCCGGCGATTTGTCGGTGTCGATGATCTGCTCCCACTGCTTGTACCCGGGCTTAGTGACGACCAGTTTATGCTGACCTCTAGTGAGAGAAGCGACGCCCGTTCGCTGTATCGCTACGGGCGACTTACCGTCGATTGAGAGTTGGATGTCATCCACGTAACTATTAAAACGGTAAAGAATGCTGGGCGGATCGAACGTGAGATAGATATTCTGATCCGAACTCCCGATATACACGTTGGCCTCGTTGACGGTAATGCTGCTGTAGAAACGAATGATGTAATTTCCGGGCGGAACGTCTTTGAGTGAAACGGCCTCCGACACGAAGACATCTTTCCCAAAAGCATGAATGTGGCTGAGACCCAGCGTCACTACCGGGTTATTGTTCAAGTCTCGAATCTCAATAGACGTGGTTGTAAAATCGGCCACGAAGGTTAGTTTTCTCGTGGCCCGCGCGGGCCGAGTGGGGCTGGGGTCGTTCCGCCTCGGGGGGCGGGGGTCGCCGGCCGGGCCGGGGTTCGGCGGGTTGTTGGAGGCGACGGCCGGGGAGTCGCCCTCGGACACAGACACCTCCGTCTCACTAGCCCTCGACTCCAGTTTGACCTTCGCGATGTACGCGGACTGCCCGCCGCGCGCGTCCCGCAGCTTTAACTTCAAGGTCACTTCGGAGACGGCGCCGGCCTCCGCCGGGGCGAGTCCGGCGGTCTTGATGACGGCCGAGTCCTTGTCACTCTCTATCTCTCCCCCTTCGGCCGCCCACTCGTACCGGACGACTTCGTCGCGGTCGGGGTCTTCCGCCTCCGCCCTGAACTTCAGACCCGCGCCCGGCCCGCCGAGTGGCTCCGCCTCCTTCAACCCTTTCAGGACGGGCGGCCGGTTGTAGAGGCGGTTGACCCAGTTGGCGGGCAGCGCCCGGGGGACAAAGACCACGGCCGCCGCGAGCACGGCCAGCGCGAGCGGCGCCCGAAGTCGCATCGCGGACTTGTGCTGCCTCCACCAGGCGGCGGCCCTCTCCGCGGACGACTCGACGACCGCCAGCGTCAACGGAACCAAAGTCTCCCGCCCGGCCGTGAGGAGGACGACGTTCGCCTCGTGCCGGCCCGGCTCAAGGTCGCTCGTGTCGACCGTGACTTCGAGGAACCGCTCGCTCTTCTCCGAATCGAAAATCCCGGGCTCCACCCGAACCCACTTCACGTCGGCGGAGGCCTGGCCGAGCAGCCAGTTGCCTGAGGCCGTCCTGATGTTGAGCCGCCTTGAGTAAGTCCGGTTCCTCCTGACGTGTTTGAAGTTCAGGCGGCGCGGGCGGGGCACGATTTCGAGTTCGGCGTCGAAGGCGTCGGGCGGCGCGGGCTCTTTACCGCTCAGCCACGCGACGCCTTCGCGCAGCGCCCCGGCCGTGACCGAGATGACGGCGCCCAGCCCGGCCCACAGGCGCTCGCAGAGGCGGGCCAGTTGTTGCAGGTAGACCTGGACGCGTTCCGCCAGAGAGGGTTTGTAGTCCGGGTCTTTGACGACGTTGGTGGCGACGCGGGCCAGGTACGAAAACGCCTCGCGCGTCCGCGGCTTGCGGCGCAGGGGCACCCTCGTGATCTCCGTCGAGCCGGGTTCGCGCAGAGCCGCCCCCGGCAGCACGACGTTTGCGAGTTCCGTCTGGATGGCCCCCTTGAGCGGCGTCTCTCCCAGCCGCGCGATCTGTTCCAGAGCGCCGTCGGGCTCCAGCTCCAGGCGCACGCGCTCCATGCTCCAGCGCCAGGCCAGGTGCGCGAGCGAGTCCTTCTGCCCCGGCTCGGTCTCGGCGATCTTCTCCAAAAGGAAACGGAGAATCTCCTCCTGCCTCGGCTGCTCCCAGCGCACCATAAACCCCGCGCGCAGGACGGCCAGCACGGGGACGGAGAACCTGATTCCAGACGCGCTCACGACCGTGCCCGGCAGTGCGAACAGGCGCTCGATTCTGTCCGGCGGGAGGTGCGGCTGAAATTCGCGGCGCAGGGCGTCTGCCATCCCCGCCGTCACGGGCTGAATCATGGCGCACGCCTGGCCCCAGGGCAGCGCGTCCCCCAGGAGTCCTTCGACGTAGATGGACAGGTCGCTGCCGACACTCGCCGGGACGCCTTTCCACTCGAACGCGCCGTCGGAAGAATCTTCGCCCTCGCTCCGCTCGGTCAGAAAACTCCGCATGGCGCGCAACAGTCCCGCGCCGGTGGCCTGGAAGACGGGCAGGCCGTAACGCCGCACCAGCGCCGTGCTCTCGTCCCAGTGGCGCGGCTCGCGCAACTCCATCCAGGCCAGGAAGGGCCAGCGCGCCAGCGTCTCCAGAAAGAAAGCGTCGCGGTGATAGTGGAGGCCCTTGCCGTCGCTGAAGAATAAGAGCAGGTGGTGTTGGCGCTGGGCCTCAAGGTCTTCGAGCCATGCGAGCGCGCCCTCGATCTGGAAGCGGGCCGGGGAGCCGTAGAACCTCCCGTACTTGATCTGGATGCCCCGCCGGCCGAGACCTTCGGCCAACTCGCGCGGAACCGGATTCCATGACAGCGGCTGTGCGTAGGCGTCCTCCAGGATGTAGACGGTGCGGAGCTGCCTGCGCTTGTGGAAGACCAGGAGCGGCAGGCCGCTCCGCCGCGCCATCGCCTCGACCGAGGCGCGGACGTTGAGCCTCGTGCCCGCGGCCTCGCTCTGGAAATAGCCGAGCGAGTCGGCCAGTTGATCCAGCGTGCCGGAATCCAGATGAGGGGCGGCCCTGCCCCCGATCTGCCCGAGCGGGAAATGGCGCTTCCCGCTCGGGTCCCAGGCGAACTTGTGTCTGGTGGGGAGCCGGCTGAGGAGCCACAGCAGAATCGCGTAGGCGAGCGCGAGCAGGAGACACAAGGCGCCGACGCCGGCCCGGTCGCGCCAGTCGTGCTCGTCGGGGAGACGAACCGGCGGCACAATCTCTTTGACGGCGACCGAGACGCCCGTCGTCGTTGTCGTCTGGACGGCCGCGGGGTCGGGCGCCGGCGGGGGCGGGGGCGCGACCGGGCCGGGTGCGTTCGGGGGCGGGCCGCTGCTCGCGGGAGGTCGCGCGTACTTGAGCCAGAGGAGAGCGCCCAGTGCCAGGAGCGCCAGCGGCACCAGCAGATGCCGGGGCCGAAACCTGTACTTCGGAAGTCGGAGGCGGGCGGGCGGCTCCTGCGCCTGAGCGGGGGCGCTCTGTCCGGCCGGCGCTCGCAAGGCTACTGGCGGAGGCGTGTGAGACGAGAGCTGCTTCTCCCCCACCAGGCCGCGCAGTTGCGCCCAGAGCTGTTCGAGTTCGGCGGCGGAGAGTTCTTCGACCTCAAGGCCAGGGTCGAAGAACTCGTCGAACCGTCTGACGAACGCCTGCTCCTGCTCGGCGCTCTTGACCAGCAGCGCGACGAGCACGCCGCGCAGACGCCCGACGCTCCAGGGGCCGCCCGCGCGCAGGGCGAGGCCGATCCGGTCATAGTCTTTGAGGGTGACGCGGATGCCGTCCGCCGCCAGCGTGAACAGGAATGGCGCGAGCGGGAATTCATTCATCGCCAGTCGCGTCGGACGAAAAAGCCTTCAAGGCAGTCGTCTTGAACGGGCAGGTTCCGACGGCAATCGCCGGGATGCCGACGAAGAAGACCACCGGCCAGGTCTTGGCCCTGGTGAGGTGCGTGCTAATGAAGGAGGTCGACTCTCATCTTCGCCGCCGGGTCGCCCAGGACGACGTAACCACGGCCGTCGTTGCGCGCCTGCCAGAGGGCGATGACGGCGTCCTGCTCGCGCTGACGCTTCTTGTCGCTCAACCACTTTTCCAGTTGCACGGTCTGACGCTGCCAGCGGTCGTTCAGGTAGTCGGTGGCGTGCCCCGCGCGCTCCCCGCTCAACAGCTCGCCGAGGATGGCCCTGAAGGTTTCGATCTGCGGGTCGCCGCCGGCGTTGAGGAACGAAAACTCCCAGGCCCTCGAGACGTGTCCGACGAAGGCCATCAGCCCCCGCGCCAGCATCTTCTGTGGGAGGCGCGCGACGAAAGGCGCCTCCGCGATCTGCTGGCTCCGCTGCCAGGAGGAGGGGTAGACCCAGTCGTCTCTGAGCGGCGTGCCCGCGCTGAAGCAGGCGAAGGAGACGGCGACCATGCCCTCCAGCTCGATGTCGCCCGGCAGGTCGTCTCCGGAAAGGTAGTGCTCGGGTTGCGGGGGGGTGCCCAGGCCGGGCCACTCCTGCGAGATGAGCGCGCCCTGCGTGGCGGCCTGTTCGCCGGAGACTTTCTCGTACTCCATCCCGTGCCCGGCGGTGAAGAGCAGCGCCGGCCGCTTGCGCCGCGCCCCCCCCGTCAGCCGCTCCAACATCTTCGCCTTGTAGGCCCCGCCCTTCGCGTCGTCGCCGAGCAGCAGGGACGGCTTGAACTTATACTTGGCGCGTTCCTCCGTCAGCCAGTCGAAGAGTGGCTGCACGAGGTTCGAGGAGCTGCTCTGTGTGGCCGGGTCGTTCTCGTGGCGCGTCCCGAACAGGAGAGCCTCGCGCGCCAGCGGCGGGGCCTCGTCGGCCTCCTCGTGTTGAATCAGGTGCTCGACGTAGCTCTGACAGTCCGCCGGGTCGTCGAACCAGAGGCGGCCGACCGCGTACTCGCCGTCCAGGTACTGCTGGAACTCCCAGGGGATGCGCGACGGCGGGCCGACGATGCAGAGGTAGTAAGGCACGCTCTCCGGGCGCATCTCGCCGGTCTCGACCTGCCCCGTCTCCCAGAGGAACTCGTCATACGCCCAGCCCTTCTGGTAATGGAATTCGAGTGGCTTACGGCCGCGCATCTGCGCCTTGCGGTGTGCGAGCAGGGGCGCGAGCGCGGCGCGGTGCGCCTCCTCTTCCGCCGTGAGCGGCTCCGGCGGCCAGATAACGCCCCAGCGCACCTGCGTCAGGTCGTCGGCCTCGAACCGCGGCGGCGGGCCGAGGTGCGTCCTCAACCCCGCCTGGGCCAGACTGTCGGCCCGCGACTTCTCCTCCGCGCTTCGCCCGTCGAACTCCGCCTGGATGGCGGCGTACAGGTCGTCGGCGCTGATCTCCAGGGAGGGGCGGCCGCTCCCCGCCAAGACCCCGTTCCCGTATATGACATCTCTGCGCTGGCTCATCGTGGCCTCCTCGCTGACGTAGACGACGGGGCGACTCGCGCTCGTGTCTCACGGCCCACTCAACGCGCCGGCCTTTCGTTCGTGGAACCGCCCTCGGCCGCGGGCGGGTGACTCGGCCACGCCAACGTCACGGCGGAGGGCGACTCGGTCGGTGCGCCCCGCAGACACAGATGCTCGTTAGATGAAGGACAGGTGTTAGCTTAAATGTGCGGCGGCCTACCCGTTTATGAACTGAGGGGCGAGGCCGGCAGGCCTTGCAGAGAGCACCTTGAAATCAACAACCCGACTGCCGCCGAACGTTAGGCCTAACCCTATACTGCAACACAGAACGGGATGTCAATGCTCACCTGTCACCGACGCTCACAGGCGCGAGTAGGTGAGGCCGGTCTGGCCCTGGTATTTGCCGCCGCGGTCTTGGTAGGAGACGTCGCAGTCCTCGTCGGACTCGAAGAAGATGACTTGGCCGATGCCCTCGCCGACGTAGACGCGCAGGGGCAGGTCTGCGAGGTTGCCGAGTTCGATGACGAGCCGCCCCGTCCAACCGGCTTCGAGCGGCGTCGTGTTGAGCATGAGGCCCGCGCGCGCGTAGGTCGACTTGCACATGCAGATGCCCGTGACGTTGCGGGGCAGGCGGAAGGTCTCGACCGAGATGCCGAGGGCGTAGGAGTGCGGCGGCAGGAGGTAGTAGTTCGAGCCGTCTTCGGCCGCTTGCAGCGGCGGCTCGACCAGAGAGCTCTCGTCGAAGTTCTTCGGGTCGATCTCGCGGCCGTGGATGGGCGAGAAGACGCGGAAGCCGTCGTCGGCGAGCCGCATGTCGTAGCCGTAGGAGGAGGCGCCCGCCGAGATGATGCGACGCCCCGCCGACTCGCGCACGAGGGCGGCGTCGAAAGGCCGGATGAGCTGTTGCTCCTCGGCCATGCGCCGAATCCAGCGGTCTGATTTGACTGTCATCGCTTCCGTGTCCGGTCAGAGTTTTCTTCAGAACGGTGGCCGCAGCATAGCCCTCGCGTAACGCGAAGGCAAGCAGGCAGTGAAGAGGGTGCTGGGTCAGAGCAGCCTGTCCTACCCAACACCTAACACCTAACACCCAGCACCCTCTTCACTGCCTACCAGCTTGCCTTATCCGTATGGTGCCGTCGCCGACGGTGAAGGAGAGGGTGGCGCCGCCCTGGCCGGCGCGCGCCTGGAGGGTGCGCTCGTCGGGGGTCGTGCGTTCGCGCGGGGCGAGCGCGGGGTGTGTGTTCTCGACGCGGCCCGCGCGCAGGACTTCGGCGTCCACGTCGCCGTTGAAGGCGGCGGGCAGCTCGACCTCCACGTCGCCCGCGGCCACGCGCAGGCGCAGGCCGCGGCCGCGCCAGCTCCGCCCCGCCTGCCGCACGGTGACGGGGCCGCTGGCGACCGTCGCCTCCACGTCGCCGCCCGCGAGCGCGAGCAGAGAGTCGGGGCCGCCGCCCGCGTTGATGCGCAGGGCGCCCTCGACGCCCGTGACGACCAACCGGCCGCGCCCCGCGTTGATCTCCACGTCGCAGGCGGCCGGCACCTTCAGGCGGTAGTCGATGCGCCAGGGCATCGAGAGGAGCTGCTTCGGCAGGCCGCGCGCCGCGCGCTTCGCGTACTTGCGGTCGTAGAGGCCGACGGTCATCACGCGCACGTGGTTCACGTCCTCGTCCACGGCGAAGGTGTTGAGCGAGGCGAGGCGCGTGAGGTTCTCTTCGGTGTCGGCGCTCTGCTCGATCTCGGCCGTGACCTCGACCTCGCTCCGGTTCCAGGCCTCGACGGTCACCGAGCCGTCCGGCGCGCCGTACAAGGTCACAGACCCGCCGTACCCCAGACGCTTCAACTCGCGCCGCGTCGTCGTCCGCTTCAGGAGCGAAGGGGCCTGCGCCTGCGCGGGCTTCTCCGGCCGCCTCTCCTCCTTCGGCTGCCTCCCGCTCTGCGCGGCGGCGTGGAGTTGAAAGACGAAGAGAGCTAAGAGGAGAAATGAAGTGTGGATTTTTGACGGCGTGCTTGTCATCAGTCGCAGGCTACAACATCGAGGGTGAAATTAGAAAGGCAAAACAAAAGGATGAGAGGCGGCGTGTCTCTCATCCTTCCCTTGTCGTTATCCTTGACGCCCTCTCCCTCACGGTCGGGCTTCTGCCACGCTCTTTACCGAGGCATGAAGACGATGGAGCCGCGGCCGTTGGTGGTGCTCAAGCTCGCGCCGCCGTCGCCGACCTTGCCGACGACCTTGCGCTTCTCGTTGAAGAACTCGAACTCGCCCATCTGCGCGAAGCCGTTGAGGTCGATGTTGCGCGTGCGCGGCGCGACGGCCATCAGGCGGAAGCCCGACTCGGCCGTGATGCGGAGCTGGATGTCGCCCTGCGTCGAGTTCAAAACATAAGTGCCGCCGCGCAGAAGCTCCGCGTCGAAGAGGATGTTGCCGACCGTGTTCTCGGCCATCACCGTGCGCGCGCGGATGCCGGTCAGCTCGATGTCGCCCTCGCTCGTGACGTGCGCGCGCACCATCTCGCCGCGGACGTTGCGGATGACGATGCCGCCGGTCATCGTGCTGATGTCCACCGTGGAGTTGTAGGGGACGCGGATGGTGAAGTTGACGTCGCCCACGTCCTCGCGGTTGTCGCGCCGCACGTCGATGCGCACGCCGTCGCCGTCCACCTCCGGCTCCATCTTCGCCGAGCGCGACTCCATCGTGGCGGTGATGCGGACGGTGTTCTTCTCCCAGGCGAGCACCTCGATGCGGCCCGAGCGGTTGAGGATGTTGAGGCGGATGTTCGGCTGCGCCGGGTAGTCCTTCGAGAAGCGCTTCTGCGCGGCGGCCTGCGGCGCGAGGGCGCAAAGAAGCGCGAGCGCGGCCAGGAGCAGGCGCGCCGGCGGGCGCGTCGCCGCGGCGCGGCCGGGGTGGGGGTTGTGGGCGGTCGGTTGCTTCATCTAAATACGGACTTCAGGGACTCCGGCCGTCTCACGCTCGAAGCGCCCGCGCTCCAGAGTTGTGCGGAGGCGCGGGCGCCGCAAAAGGACTCGGAAAACTTCCCCCCTGCCTTCGAAGGGCCTCGCCTTCCGTGCGTTACTGCTCGCTGAACTCGCGCATCAGCTCGACCTTGTCGTGCAGCGCGGCGTTGAGCATCTCCTCGGCCACCTCGTCGTGCGGGTTCTTCTGCAGGTCGTCGAGCGAGTCCTTGACCGACTGGTCGAGGACGAGGACGCTGCGGTCGAATGAGGCTCGCATGCGCGGGTTCCAGCTCGCCCGGCGCGCCTCGACGCGCTGCTCCCAGTAGCGCATGGAAGCCTCGTGCGGCTCAAGATAAGTCCGCGGGTAGGAGTCGTCCGAGACGACGCGGCGCACGGCGGCGGCGCGCTCGGGGCGCGCGTCCGTCGAGGCGAAGCGCAGGCCGACCGCGGTCACGCTCGCGGCGGCGACGACGAGGGCGGCGGCCCCGGCCGCCATTTGCGGCAGCGAAAGCTCGAAGCGCCGGCCGAACAGGCGCGACCAGAATCCGCCGCCGGCCGCTGACGTCGCCGCCGCGCGCACGGGACGACTCTCGGTCTCGACCTCTGCTTGCACGCGCAGCCAGAGGGCGCGCTCGTCCGCCGGGAGGAAGACCTGCCCGCGCACGTCGCGCGCGACGGCGATGATGGCGTGGAAGTCCTGGCGCGCGGCGTCACAGGACGCGCAGGCCGCCAGGTGCGCCCCGACCGCAGTGTGCTCCGAATGGCCGAGCGTGCCGTCGAGGAACTCGCTGAGCAGTTCCTGGCACTTCTCGCAGTTCATCTCTCTAAACCTCTCGCAGTACATCTTGGCTCACGGGTCAGTCTCGGGAAGACTTTTAAAACTTTCGCGCCGGGCGGGGCTGAGGGATTTCGGTGAAGCCCGCGCGAACACCTTTGGAAGCCTATTGCGGCTCGTTCTGTTGCCTGAGAAGCTGTCGGAGTTTCATCCGAGCCTTGTGGAGCTGGGACTTACTGGTGCCGACCGAGCAGCCCAGCAGCCTCGCCACCTCCTCGTGCTCGTGCCCCTCCACGTCGTGCAGCACGAAGACCGCCCGGTAGCCCGGCGGGAGTTGGCTCACCGCCTTGTCCAGCGCGATCCGGTCCACCACCGGCATGCTCGCCGGGTTCTCCGTCCCCTGAACCACCTGCTGCGGACTCTCGCCGTCCTCCGTCACCTGCTCGACCTTCACCCCCCTCCGCCGGAAGTGCATCAGCACCTGATTCACCGTCAGCCGGTGCAGCCACGTCGTGAAGGCGGACTCGCCGCGGAAAGACCCGGCCTTGCGGTAGAGCTGGATGAAGACCTCCTGCGCGAGGTCCTCGGCCTCGGCCGTGTTCGCCGTCATCCGCAGGCACAGCGAGTAGACCCGGCGCGAGTGGCGCGAGTACAACTCCTCGAACGCGGCCATGTCGCCCCCCGACGCCGCCTGCGTCAGCTCAAAATCCGTGGCCTGCCTCGCGGCCGAGCCGGCCTCGCTCGTCGTGCCGATCTGCCAGAGAGGGATCGCTGCTTCTGTCATCTGTAAGCTCCAAGGGTGGGGGATAAAAGCCCTGCAAGGGCCTCCCTGCCTCCGACCCCTTCCGCGGGTTTTCGCGCCCGCTC
>JAFAZX010000053.1 GCA_019239425.1 Acidobacteriota bacterium | reverse complement strand
CTACGCGTCGAAGATTTGCTCTTACGCGCAGGGCATGAACCTCATCCGCGCCGGCTCCGAGAACTGGAAGTGGGACATCAACCTCGGCGAGACGGCGCGCATCTGGAAGGGCGGCTGCATCATCCGCGCGCGCTTCCTCGGCAAGATCAAGGAGGCTTACGACCGGCAGCACGACCTGCCGAACCTCCTCCTCGACCCCAACTTCAGCTCGTACATCCAGGGCGCGCAGGCCAACTGGCGGCGCGTGGTCGCCACGGCCGCGCAGGCCGGCATCCCCATCCCTGCTTTCTCGGCCTCGCTCGGCTACTTCGACGCGTACCGCACGGCAGACCTCCCGCTCAACCTCACGCAGGCGCAGCGCGACTTCTTCGGCTCGCACACCTACCAGCGCACCGACCGCCCCGACGCCGGCTTCGTCCACACGGAGTGGGAGGAGCTGTTGGAGAAGCAAGGAAAGTAGGCAGTAGGCAGATGGCAGTAGGCAGTTAAGACAGGACGGCAGTTGAGCGTGGGTGAGAAACAATTGAACCACAGAGACACAGAGACACAGCTAAAAGCAGGTTTTTGTTTTAGCTGTGTCTCTGTGTCTCTGTGGTTCAATTGTTTCTCACCCACGTCCCGGTTTCAAGAAATGGGGCTCTCAACTGCCTACTGCCTACTGCCTACTGCCTACTGAGGTTCCTATGACCACAGCTACCGTCGTCGAAAACCCCCTGCGCGTCGGGATGCGGCTGGGGCGCGCGGCCGAGCCGTGCGCCGTCGTCATCTTCGGCGCGTCCGGCGACCTCGCGAAACGTAAGCTGATTCCGGCGCTCTACCGGCTGGTGCAGGAGAGACTGCTGCCGGCCGAGTTCGCCGTCGTCGGTTTGGGCCGGACGCCGATGTCGGACGAGGAGTACCGCGACAAGATGAAGGCGGCCGTCGCCGAGTTCTCCGAGTCGAAGCAGGTTGACGAGGAGGTCTGGCGCTCTTTCGCCTCGGGGCTTCACTACCTTACTTCGAACATCGACAACCCCGACAGTTATAAGGAACTCGGGCAACGGCTCGAAGAGGTCGGGCGCGAGCGCGGCACGCAGGGCAACCGTCTTTTCTACCTCTCGGTCGCGCCCGAGTTCTACGCCGAGGCCGTCAAACAACTCGGCGAGGCCGGACTCCTCAAACAGGATAAAGGCTGGGCGCGGGTCATCATCGAGAAGCCTTTCGGGACGAGCCTCGAGAGCGCGCGGGAGTTGAACGAGCAGATTCTGCGCCACCTCGAAGAACGTCAGGTCTACCGCATCGACCACTACCTCGGCAAGGAGACCGTCCAGAACCTCCTCGTCTTCCGCTTCGCTAACGGCATCTTCGAACCCTTGTGGAACCGGCAGTACGTCGACCACGTCCAGATCACGAACGCCGAGACGGTCGGCGTCGAAGGGCGCGGCGGCTACTACGAGAAGTCGGGCGTGGTGCGCGACATGATTCAGAACCACGTCTTCCAGGTCTTGTCGCTCGTCGCGATGGAGCCGCCCTCCTCGCTCTCGGCCGAGGACGTGCGCGACGAGAAGATTAAGGCGATGCACTCGGCGCGCGCCTTCACGCCGGAGCGGGTTCGGACGGAGTGCGTGCGCGGGCAGTACGGCCCCGGCTCCATCGGCGGCGCGGCCGTGCCCGGCTACCGCGAGGAGAAGGGCGTCGCGCCGGACTCCGTGACCGAGACCTACGCGATGGTGACGATGTGGTTCGACAACTGGCGCTGGTCGGGCGTGCCCTTCTACATCCGCTCGGGCAAGCGCCTGGCGAAGCGCGTGACCGAGATCGCCATCCAGTTCCGCGCCGCGCCGCACGCGCTCTTCGGGAAGGCGATGGCCGACCTGGCCCCGAACCAACTCGTCATCCGCATCCAGCCCGACGAAGGCATCACGTTGCGCGTCGCGGCGAAGGTGCCGGGCCAGGTCACGCGCATCCGCGACGTGAACATGGATTTTAGATACGGCGCTTCGTTCGGCGTCCAACTCGCCGAGGCGTACGAGCGTTTGATACTCGACTGCATCCTCGGCGACTCGACGCTCTACGCGCGCAAGGACATGACCGAGCGCGGCTGGGAACTGGTCATGCCCATCCTCGAAGAGTGGGGCGCGCACAGAGAGACGGCGGACTTCCCCAACTACGAGGCCGGCTCCTGGGGGCCGGAGGCGTCTTTCAAGCTGCTCGAACAGCACGGCCACAAGTGGCGACGCCCTTAAAGGCGGAGATAAGTGATGAGTAGAAGAAGGTGCTGGGTGCTGGGTTCTGGTTAGAACCTAAAACCCAGCACCCAGCACCCAGCACCCAGCACCCAGCACCCCATATGGAGACACAGGCCAGCACAACGCAAGTTTCTTTGGCGAAGGGCATCGACGCGGCGAAGCTCGAACGCGAGCTGAACGCGATGTGGGCGGAGATGTCCGCGCCGGAGGGCGACGACAAGGCTGCGGGCGTCGTGCGCGCGTGCGTGCTGAACCTGGTGGTCTACGCCGAAGGCGCAGAGGAGCGCGCCGAGGTGGACGACCTTCTGGCCGAGGTCGTCGAGAGGCACCCGTGCCGCGCCATCGTTATCACCGCCGAGCGCGGGGCTGTAGAGTCGAGGCTCGAAGCGTTCGTCTCGACGCGCTGCCAGCTCTCCTCGCGCGGGGCGAAGCGCATCTGCGGCGAGCAGATCACCATCGAGGCCGCGGGCTCGGCCGTCGACACGGCCTCTTCGGCGGTCGCGCCGCTGCTCGTGCCGGACGTGCCGGTCTTCCTCTGGTGGAAGGACATCCCGCACTACGAGGACAAGCTCTTCGCGCGCCTCTCGGGGATGGCCGACCGCGTCGTCATCGACTCGGCCTTCTTCAACCGCCCGCACGAAGACCTGCGGCGCCTGGCCGCGCTGCTCGAAAGAGAAAGACTGAGGGTCAGCGATTTGAACTGGGGGCGTCTGACCTCCTGGCGCGCGCTGGTCGCGGGCTTCTGGGACGTGGCCGACTACCGCGAGTCGCTGTCGCGCGTCGCGAAGGTAGTCATCGAGTACGACCCGCCCGACCGCTCGCACGCGGACATCGCGCCGAAGGCACTGCTCGCGCTCGGCTGGATGGCTTCCAGCCTCGGCTGGGAGGTGTCGGACGAGGGGACGAAGTTTGACGACACACGCGCCCGCTTCGTCCTGAAGGACGGCGACAGGGAGGTCGAGGCGTTGCTCGTGCCGACGGACGACGCGGCGGGGCGCGACGGCTGGCTCACCTCGCTCACCATCTCGACCGAGGCGGGCGACGAGTTCGTCGTCGAGCTGCAGCTTGAAGAGCGGCACCTGCGGACGGGCGCGCGGCTGCGCGAAGCCTGCCTCACCTGCGAGCGCGTGCTCGCGTACGAGGCGCGCACCGAAGGGCAGCGCCTCAGCGCCGAACTCGACATCCTTTCCAGAGACGATGTATACGAGAGGGCGGTGGCCGCGGCGTCGCGCCTGCTGGCGGCGCTCGGCGCTTGAGTTTGTCTGCCAATTCGAGCTAGGGGGACTTGACCGAAAGAGATGATTATCGCGGGCGACATCGGCGGGACGAAGACGAACGTTGCGCTCTTCGAGGCGGGCGAAGGGAAGATCGGGAACCCCCTGGCGCAGCACAGCTACCCGAGCGCGCGCTACGACTCGCTCGAATCCATCCTGAAGGACTTCGTCAGTCAGAACCCTTCGGCGCGCATCACGCACGCCTGCTTCGGCGTCGCCGGCCCCGTCGTGCGCGGCCACATCGACGCGACGAACCTCGCTTGGAAGGTGCACGACGTGAAGCTCGCCGAGGCCATCGGCGTCCCTTCCGTCCGCCTCATCAACGACCTCGAAGCGACCGCCTTCGGCATCGGCGAACTCGGCCCCGAGCAGCTCTACACGCTCAACGAGGGCGAGAGCGAGCGCGTCGGCCACCGCGCGCTCATCGCCGCCGGCACGGGGCTGGGGATGGCCGCCATCTACTTCGACGGCGCGGCGTTTCAACCGATGCCTTCGGAGGGCGGCCACATGGACTTCGCGCCGCGCAACAAGCGCGAATTCGCGCTGCTCTCGTACCTGCACGAACAGCTCGGCGGGCGCGTCTCGTACGAGCGCGTGCTGTCGGGAATGGGCATCCACAACATCTACGCGTTCCTCCGCGACCGCGGCTACGGCGAGGAGCCCGCGTGGCTGGCCGAGGAGATCAGGACGGGCGACCCGAGCGCGGCCATCTCGCGCGCGGCGCTCGCGGGCAAGAGCGAGCTGGCCGCGACGACGCTCGAAATCTTCGTGGAGGTCTACGGCGCGATGGCCGGCAACCTCGCGCTGCTCCTGAAGTCGGTCGGCGGGCTCTACATCGGCGGCGGCATCGCGCCGAAGATTATGCCGAAGCTGACCGACGGCACCTTCATGCGCAACTACGGCGACAAGGGGCGCATGTCCGGGCTGGTGCTGTCGATCCCCGTGCGCGTCATCCTCGACGACAAGACCGCGCTCTACGGCGCGGCGCGCGCGGCGCTGCTCTGAGGGTAAATGACGTGGGCCTAGCCGACGCGGAACCGAACGTTTCTGTCTTCGACGACGCGGAGTCGCTCGCGCGCGCGGCGGCCGAGCGCTTCGCCGAACTCGCGCGCGAGTCGGTCGCGGAGCGCGGGCTCTTCACCGTCGCGCTCTCGGGCGGCTCGACCCCGCGCCGAATCTACGAGCTGCTCGCGGGCGAGGGGCTGAGAGGGAGCGTCGACTGGCGCGGCGTCCACGTCTTCTTCGGCGACGAGCGGATGGTGCCGCCCGACAGCGCGGAGAGCAACTACCGCATGGCGAGCGAGGCTCTGCTCTCGAAAGTCGAAATCCCGCCCGAGAACGTCCACCGCATCGAAGGCGTCGGCGACGCCGCCGCGAACGCGAGCGCGTACGAGTCGGAGATGCGCGTGCTGTTCGGCGACGCCGGGTGGCCGCGGCTCGACCTTGTTCTTTTAGGCATGGGCGACGACGGGCACACGGCCTCGCTCTTCCCGGGCACGGCGGCTTTAAACGAACAAAGCCTGTGGGTCGCGCCGAACTGGGTCGAGAAGCTCGGCGCGTGGCGCGTGACGCTGACCGCGCCGGTCATCAACGCCGCGCGCCACGTCATCTTTCTCATCACCGGGGCGGGCAAGGCCGAACGCCTGCGGGAAGTCCTGAAGGGCGAGCGCGACCCGGCGCGCCTCCCCTCGCAACTCATCCGTCCATCCGACGGCACCCTCGAATGGTTCGTCGACCGCGCGGCAGCTTCTAAACTGTAAAGTAAGCCTGTTCTTCGTTGGCTTGAGCATAGAGTTGCTTAAGTTCACCACAGAGACACAGAGGCACGGCTTGGGGCTAAAATAGCTCAACAAGCCGTGCCTCTGTGTCTCTGTGGTGAAAAGGACTAACACCACACACATGCCGAGCAGGGAAAGAGAGAGACTCTACGAGCAGAGCGACGCGCAAGTGCGGCCGTGGCGGAAGTGGGGGCCGTACGTGTCGGAGCGCGCGTGGGGCACCGTGCGCGAGGACTACAGCGCGGACGGCAACGCTTGGGCCTACTTCCCGCACGACCACGCGCGCTCGCGCGCATACCGCTGGGGCGAGGACGGGCTGGCCGGCATCTGCGACCGCTACCAGGTGCTCTGCTTCGCGCTCGCGCTCTGGAACGGGCGCGACCCGATCTTAAAGGAGCGCATGTTCGGCCTCACCAACTCGGAGGCCAACCACGGCGAGGACGTGAAGGAGTACTACTTCTACCTCGACGCGACGCCCACGCACTCCTACATGAAGTTCCTCTACAAGTACCCGCAGGCGGCCTACCCTTACGAGCGCCTGCTTCACGAGAACCAGACGCGCGGGCCGCAGGCGCCCGAGTTCGAGTTGATAGACACGGGCGTCTTCGACGAAGACCGCTACTTCGACGTGTTCGTCGAGTACGCGAAGGCCACGTCCGAAGACCTGGTCGTCCGCGTCGAAGTTTTCAACCGCGGCCCCGAAGACGCGCCGCTCCACCTGCTCCCGCAGCTCTGGTTCCGCAACACGTGGGCCTGGTTTCCCGAAGCGCGTCCCGAGCCGTCCGTCACGCTCGGCCCCTCCGGCCCCGACTTCACGAGCCTCAAGGCGGCCGACGCCGCGCCCGTCCCCGGTCTCGCTTTCGAGTACCGTCTCGGCACGCGCTACCTCTACGCCGAAGGCGGCGGCCTCCCGCTCTTCACCTTCAACGAGACGAACGGCCCGCGCATCTGGAACGTCGGGAGCCGGCGGCCTTACGTCAAAGATGCCTTCCACCGCTACGTCGTTAACGGCGAGCGCGAGGCGGTCAACCCGGAGCCGACGGGGACGAAGGCTTGCGTCCACTACCCGAGCCTGAACGTCCCGGCCGGCGGCTCGGTCGTCGTGCGTCTGCGCCTGACGGAGGAAGTCCTGACCGAGCCGCTGCGCGATGTGGACGAGATTGTCGCGGCGCGCCGTCAGGAGGCCGACGAGTTCTACGAAGAGCTGCACCCGCCGCAGGCGAGCGAGGACGAGCGGCGCGTGCAGCGGCAGGCCCTGGCGGGGATGTTGTGGACGAAGCAGATTTACCTCTACGACGTGAACGTCTGGCAGGACGGCGACAACCCCGCCTGGCCGCCGCCCGAGTCGCACAGGCACACGCGCAACGTCCACTGGAAACACCTCAACTCGATGCGCATCATCTCGATGCCCGACAAGTGGGAGTACCCGTGGTTCGCGGCCTGGGACTTGGCCTTTCACACCGTCCCGCTCGCGCTGGTGGACGCGGAGTTCGCTAAGGATCAGCTCTGGATGCTCCTCTTCGAGCAGTTCCAGCACCCGAACGGGCAGCTCCCCGCCTACGAGTGGGAGTTCTCAGACCTCAACCCGCCCGTCCACGCCTGGGCCGTCTGGCGCGTCTACAACATGGATCGCCTGCGCACGGGCAAGGCTGACCGCGCCTTCCTCGAGAAGTGCTTCCACAAGCTCCTCATCAACTTCGCGTGGTGGGTGAACAAGGTCGACGCGCAGGGCAACAACGTCTTCGAGGGCGGCTTCCTCGGGCTCGACAACATCACGATTCTCGACCGCAGCCACGCCCTCCCCCAGGGCGCGTTCCTGGAGCAGTCGGACGCGACGGGCTGGATGGGTATGTTCTGCCTCAACCTCATGCGCATCGCGCTGGAACTGGCGAAGGAGAACCGCGTCTACGAGGCCCTGGCGACGAAGTTCTTCCAGCACTACGCCTACATCGGCGCGGCGATGAAGACGATGGGGACGGACGACGTGGAGGTCTGGGACGAGAGCGACAAGTTCTTCTACGACGTGCTCACGCGCGCCGACGGCAGCCACCAGAAGTTCCGCGTCCGCTCGCTCGTCGGCCTCATCCCGCTCTACGCCGTCGAGCGCCTGGAGGAGGACTGGATCGAACCCTTCCAGAGCTTCCGCGAGAGCCTCCACTGGTTTCTCGAGAACCGGCAGGACATCGTGCAGAGCTGCGTGACGACGGTCGAGCACGACGGCAAGCTCGTCCACGTCCTCGCCATCGTCAACCGGGAGCAGATGCTCGGGCTGCTCGAAAGGGTCTGGGACCCGGCCGAGTTCCGCTCCGAGTACGGCCTGCGCAGCCTCTCGAAGTTCCACGAGGAGCACCCGTTCCGCCTCGGCGACGCGCAGGTCGGTTACGAGCCGGGCGAGAGCCGCGAGATGCTGAAGGGCGGCAACTCGAACTGGCGCGGCCCCGTCTGGTTCCCGACGACCTTCATGATGATCGAGTCCCTGCGCAAACTGGGTAAGGCCTACGGCCGGCAGCTCGCCGTCGAAAGCCCGGTCGCGGGCGAGCCGCCGGTCAAGCTCGACGAGATGGCGAGCGGCTTCGCCGAACGGCTCATCCGCCTCTTCACGCGCGACGCGTCGGGGCGCCGCCCCGCCCACGGCTGGTACGAAAAGTTCCAGCACGACCCGCACTGGCGCGACTACCTACTCTTCTACGAATACTTCCACGGCGACACGGGGATGGGCCTCGGCGCCTCGCACCAGACCGGCTGGTCTGGGCTGGTGGCCTCCCTGATTGACGAGTGGCGGCGGTGAGCGATGAACGGGGGGCGCCGTTGAAGACCGTCATGCGGCGGTCTTCAACGGCGCCCCCTCAACCCCCTTCAGGCGGCGCGCGCGAGGCGCGTCGGCTCGGACTGTTCGGACGGCCCGGGCAAAAGGCCGGCCAGCAGTAATACGAGCAGAGGGGGTTGTGCCGCAGACGAGGCGTCAACACCCGCCGGCCGGTGCGCGGCCAGCAGGTGCGACGCCGCACCGCAGAAGTCGCAGGCGGACAGGTGGCGGACGACCCGCGCGCGGTCGTCCGGTGCGAGGCGGCCAGCCGAGTAGTCCGTCAACTCCTCGGCCGTCGGGCAGCCATTCGTTTTAACGAACGCGCTCATAGGCTTCTCTCCTTCCTACTCGCCCGCCGCCGATGCCGAGCCCCGCCGGCCACCCCGACGAGCCCCGTCCCGAGCAGCAGCAGTGTGCGCGGTTCGGGCGTCGGGTCGGTCTCAGAGGCTTGCGTGATCTGTCCGGTGATGGGGACGGTGCTGTTCGGGCCGAGAGACACGTCGTTGACGCTGAAGAAGAACGAGCCGTCATGCCGCCCCTGCGCGTCGGTGAAGGAGAAGGTGAACAACTGCGGCGTGTTGTCGAAGTTGAACACCCATGGGTTCGAACCTCCCGCCGTGCTCAACGTCGCGGTCAGAAGGGTCTGGAACGACTGCGAGCTGCCGCCGGTCAGTCCCGCCGGCGCGGTGAAAGTGACGAGCAGCGAGAACTGAAGCCCCGTCGGGTTGACGGGCGGGTTCGACCGCGTGAACGAGCCGAGGTTGTTCACGTTCTGCGAGCCGTTGACCCCGGCGCCGTTGAGGGCCAGCGAGCCGCCCGTGGTCGTGCCGCTGAAGGAGGCGTTGTTGTACAAGAGAATCGCGTTGGAGGCGGTCTGATACCCGCTGTTGGCAGAGGGCGTGCAGCCCGCGCCGATGCAGCCGTTGGTGTAGCCGGCGATGGTCACCTCGTCGGCGCGAGCGACCGACGACGAGGCGGCGAACAGGGTGCACAGTGCGAGGCCGAGGAAGAACGGTTTAATGGTCGTGAGTCTGCTTCTCATTGGTGCTGTCTCCTTTTGGCTAAGGCCCGTGTTGAGCCTTTGAAGTAGGTGGGGTCGCCCGTGCGCGAGGAGGTCGGGGCGGCGTTGCTGAAGGTGCGGGTGCGCCGCGCCTTTCGTGAGGAGTCGCGGCGGTCGTCTTTTAAGGCGGGGCAGGGGCAAACTGGAATCGCCCCGTGTGCACAGCAGCGGAATGGAGACACGTCCGCACGGCTCGGCGCCGGCGGGAGATTTGGGTCAGACGCGTGTGGTTAGAGTTAAGCCAGAGGTCGCGACGTGGGCTTACTTAAACGGCTCAAGCACCCGTGAGGTCGCGGTAATCGGGAGAGTTTATCCGGCTGCGCTGCGCAGACTATCCCCGCCGGGGGGCCTTGTCAACACATTTCTTCGTGGGCGTGACCTGCCGCCCGGGGCACCCACTAAATTCTTCTTACGTAAAAGCTTAGACTTACAACGCCTAGCCGGGACGCGACACCCGAGCAATCTTGACAAAAAAGTCAGGTATGTCTAGTATGGGTCAGCGTCAACGTTTTCGCGGCAAAGTTTCGGGTGCTTTATGAAGGTCTCGGCACAGGAAGAGTACGGTCTGCGGTGCCTTCTGCAGCTCGCGCGGCTGGGGGCGGGCGAGGCCCTGACGCTCGGGCAGATTGCGGAGCGCGAGGGCATCTCGCAGGCCAACGCCGGCAAGGTCTTGTGGCTTTTGAACAAGGCGGGCCTGGTCAGCTCGACCCGCGGCACGAAGGGCGGCTACCAGCTCGCGCGGCCCGCAGCGGAGATTCGCCTGAGCGAGATCATCAAGGTCTTGGACGAGGGCGAGGTGGACGGCCACTGTAAGACCTACCCGGGGGTGCTCGACTCGTGCGTGCATACGGGCGACTGCGGCATCCGCTCGGTCATCGTCAACGTCCACGAGGCGGTCGAGCGCGCGCTCTCGGCCATCACGCTCGCGCAGTTGACGGGCAGCGAGCGGAACGTCGACACGGTCTTACACCAGATACAGAGCCCGCGCCGTTCGACGTCGGCCGCGGCCGAAGGCGCGCAGTAAGTTTTTATAAGTAGGAAATCATCAGATGAGCACAATCGAGCTGCTGACAAACAAGGAATACAAGTACGGCTTCGTCACCGACATCGAGTCGGACGTGATCCCGAAGGGCCTGGGCGAAGAGACCGTCCGCCTCATCTCCGAGAAGAAGGGCGAGCCGGAGTGGATGCTCGAATTCCGCCTCAAGGCTTACCGCCAGTGGCTGAAGATGTCCGAGCCGAAGCACTGGCCGAACATCTCCTACCCGGAGGTCGATTACCAGGACATCATCTACTACAGCGCGCCGAAGCAGAAGGCGACGAAGAAGAGCCTCGACGAAGTCGACCCGGAGTTGCTCCGCACGTTCGAGAAGCTCGGCATTCCCCTGAACGAGCAGAAGCAACTCGCGAACGTGGCCGTGGACGCCGTCTTCGACTCGGTCTCGGTCGCGACGACGTACAAGGAGAAGCTGAAGGCGCACGGCGTCGTCTTCTGCTCCTTCACCGAGGCGATTAAGGACTACCCCGACCTCGTCAAGAAGTACCTCGGCTCGGTCGTGCCCGTCGGCGACAACTATTTCGCGGCCCTGAACAGCGCGGTCTTCTCGGACGGCTCGTTCGTCTTCGTGCCGAAGGGCGTCCGCTGCCCGATGGAGCTTTCGACCTACTTCCGCATCAACAACCAGGAGTCGGGCCAGTTCGAGCGCACGCTCATCGTCGCCGAGGAGGGCGCGCACGTCTCCTACCTCGAAGGCTGCACCGCGCCGAAGTTCGACAAGAACCAGTTGCACGCGGCCGTGGTCGAACTCGTCGCGCTCGACGACGCCGAGATCAAATACTCGACCGTGCAGAACTGGTACGCGGGCGACGAGGAGGGGAAGGGCGGCATTTACAACTTCGTGACGAAGCGCGGCGCGTGCCGCGGCCGCAACTCGAAGATTTCGTGGACGCAGGTCGAGACCGGCTCGGCCATCACGTGGAAGTACCCTTCGTGCATCCTGCAGGGCGACAACTCCATCGGCGAGTTCTACTCGGTGGCCCTGACGAACCACGCGCAGCAGGCCGACACCGGCACGAAGATGATCCACATCGGGAAGAACACGCGCTCGACCATCGTCTCGAAGGGCATCTCGGCGGGCAAGTCGAACAACTCGTACCGCGGCCTCGTCAAGGTTCTGCCCGGGGCGGAGGGCGCGCGCAACTACACGCAGTGCGACTCGATGCTCATCGGCGGGCGCTCGGGCGCGAACACGTTCCCGTACATCGAGGTGATGAACAACTCCGCGCGCGTCGAGCACGAGGCGACCACCTCGCGCATCAGCGAGGAGCAGTTGTTCTACCTTCAGCAGCGCGGCATCTCGCAGGAGGACGCCGTCTCGCTCATCATCAACGGCTTCTGCAAGGACGTCTTCCGCGAGCTCCCGATGGAGTTCGCCGTCGAGGCGCAGCGCCTGCTCGGCCTGAAGCTTGAGAACAGCGTTGGGTAAAGGGGTGCTGGGTGCTGGGTGCTAGGTGCTGGGGAAGAACAGATTTTACCCAGCACCCAGCACCCAGCACCCAGCACCCAAATCTACGGAGTAAATTCACAGTGCTTGAGATTCGAGACTTGCACGCGACGGTTGACGGTAAAGAGATACTTCGCGGCATCAACTTAACAATCAGCAAGGGCGAGATTCACGCCATCATGGGGCCGAACGGTTCGGGGAAGTCCACGCTGGCGAAGATTCTGGCGGGACACCCGGCCTATGAGGTGACGAAGGGCGAAGTCCTGTTCGAGGGCCGGAACCTGTTCGAACTCGCACCGGACGAGCGCGCGCGCGAGGGAGTCTTCCTCGCGTTCCAGTACCCGGTCGAGGTGCCGGGCGTCTCGAACGCGCAGTTCCTGCGCCTCGCCTACAACGAGAAGCGGAAGCACCTCGGCGAGGAGGAGCTCGACCCGCTGGAGTTCAAAGACCTTCTGGCGGAGCGCGCGAAGGTGGTCGAGATGGACGCGTCGCTCATGTCGCGCTCGGTCAACGAGGGCTTCTCGGGCGGCGAGAAGAAGCGCAACGAGATTCTGCAGATGGCCGTGCTCGAACCGAAGCTCGCCGTGCTCGACGAGACCGACTCGGGGTTAGACATCGACGCGCTGCGCATCGTCTCGGAGGGCGTCAACAAGCTGCGCACGCCGGAGAACGCCGTCGTCCTCGTCACGCACTACCAGCGCCTGCTCAACTACATCGTCCCCGACCACGTCCACGTCCTCTACAAGGGCCGCATCGTGCGCACGGGCGGCAAGGAGCTGGCGCTCGAACTCGAAGAGAAGGGCTACGACTGGATTAAAGAGGCGGCGGCCGGCGCCTGAGGCGAATTTGGGTGTTGGGTGCTGGGTGTTAGGTGTCGGGTAAAACCGATTCTTCCCCAAAACCCGGCACCCTGCACCCTGAGTCAAACTTGATGTCAACAGCAGTCAAAGAGAAGAGCATCTACGCGGACGCTTTCCGCGAGTTCGCGGCGTCGCGCGAGGGCGAGCCCGCGTGGGTCGGGAGGTTGCGCGAGGGCGCGTTCGGGTACTTCGAGGAGCTTGGCTTCCCGACGACCGACGAGGAGGACTGGAAGTACACGAACGTCGCGCCCCTCGTGCGGAAGGCGTTCCCGCCCGCGGCGCTTGGGCGGGACGAGGTCGAGGTCGTCGGCGTCGAGACGTTCGTCTCGGCCGAGGCGGGCCGCAGCCGGCTGGTCTTCGTGAACGGCGTCTACAGCCCGGAGCACTCTTCGCGCGAAGCGCTCCCGCCGGAAGTCACCGTCGAAGAACTCGGTGCGGCGCTCGCGGGCGAGCACGGCGAAGTCCTTTGGAATCACCTCGGCCGCCTGTCGGGCGAGCGCGGCAACGCCTTCGAGGCGCTCAACGCGGCCTTCCTCGGCGGCGGCGCGCTGCTGCGCGTGCCGAAGGGTGTCGTGGTCGAAGCGCCGGTGCAACTCCTCTTCCTGACCGCGCCGGGCGAGACAGAGGCGGCGACCTTCCCGCGCGTGCTCGTCGTCGCGGAGCGCGACAGCCGGCTCGACCTCATCGAGACGCACGCGTCCACGGCCGACGCCGAGTACCTCACGGACGCCGTGGTCGAGGTCTTCGTCGGCGAGGGCGCGCGCGTGACGCACTACAAGGTGCAGGACGAGGCCGGCAGCGCGTACCACGTCGCCGCGACCCGCGCCGAAGTCTCGAAGGACGGCACGTACGACCTGACGACCGTGACGCTCGGCGCGCGCCTCTCGCGCCACGAGATCGAGGTCGTGCTGACGAGCCCCGGCGCCGCGTGCCACGTGGACGGCCTCTACCTCGTCGGCGACGGTCAGCACGCCGACACGCACTCGCTCATCGAACACCGCGAGCCGGACTGCGCGAGCCGGCAGACTTACAAGGGCATCCTCGACGGCAAGTCGCGCGCGGTCTTCAACGGCCGCGTCTACGTCCACGAGGGCGCGCGCGGGACGGACGCGCAGCAGAGCAACAAGAACCTCCTGCTCTCCACGGACGCGCGCGTGGACACGAAGCCGCAGCTCGAAATCTACAACGACGACGTGAAGTGCGCGCACGGCGCGACCGTGGGGCAGCTCGAAGAGGAGGAGCTGTTCTACCTCTTGAGCCGCGGCCTGCACCCCGACCTCGCGCGCAACCTCCTGACCTACGGCTTCGCCGAGGAGATCGTCGAGAAGATCAGGTTCGGCTCCATCCGGGCGCAGTTGGACGAGGCGATTCTCAATCGCCTGCACGCGCGGCTGGAGGCTTAGAGGAGACTTACCGACAGGGCGTACACCCGTGAAAGGAGTCGGACGATGAAGAAGCTTTGGCTGCTCACTTTGTTCCTGGTCGTGGCGCCCGTCGTCTGTGTTCGGGCGCAAGAGACGAAGTTGTCCGAAGTGACTCTCCGCTCTGCGCGGAACGACGGGCCGAGTTTCGTCGACTTCCAGACCGGGAACACCGCGGCGGCGAACGCCTCGGCGCAGTACGGCCGCTGGGACATCGGCTACGGGACGCTCAGGGTCAACAATGACCTCGACTGGTTCCAGGTCTCGACCGCCGACGGGAGCCGAACCGCCGTCAGGGATTTGGGCGCGCTCAGGTGGGACGACTCTTTCGCGGTTCCCGTCGTCGAGCCGTTCCCCGAGCTGAAAGCGGGGGAGCGGCGTCAGGTCGTGGTGAACGTGGACGGTCGGGACGGGAAGCCGGGCAGGTCGGCCGGCCCGAAGCCCCTGCCCGGCCCCGTGCCCCCCGGGGAAGATAGCCTGTTGGGGTCACCGTATCGGCTGGGGAACGTTCCGCCCAATCCGATAGGCGATACGCCCGGCGCGGCAATAGGGCCGAGTATAGACCTGCCGTGGAACTCGGCGAGACGGCCCTCGACGCCTCCGGCCCCGACTCGGCCGAGGCAGGACGGGGTGCCGAAAATAGACCCCATCTTCGCCAAGGCGGTCGCCGGCCACATCTACGTCGTCCACGTGGTTGACGAGGGGGAGGACTTCTACGTGCTGTTCCGCGTCGAATCTCTGGTGCGCGGCGAGAGCTGCGAGATCACCTGGAAGCGCGTGCCGGCGCCGTCGGTGAAGACGGCGGGCAAGAATTAGAGATGGGAGCAACGAGCATGGCTGCGGCAGAAGACACAATCAGGGCCGGGGCGGAAGCGAAAGCCTGGGACGTCGAGCGCGTGCGCGAGGACTTCCCCGTGTTGAGCCAGACGGTGAACGGGAAGCCTTTGGTCTACCTCGACAACGCGGCGTCGGCGCAGGTGCCGCGCATCGTCATCGAGCGCGGCGCGAAGTACCTGCGCGAAGAGCACTCGAACATACACCGCGGCGTCCACTACCTGAGCCAGAAGGCGACGAGCGCCTACGAGGGCGCGCGCGAGAAGGTCAAACGCTTCATCAACGCGCGGGAGGCGCGCGAGTGCATCTTCGTGCGCGGCGTGACCGAGGGCATCAACCTCGTCATGCACGGCTACGGCCGCAAGTTCGTGCGCGAGGGCGACGAGATCGTCGTCTCCGAGATGGAGCACCACTCGAACCTCGTCCCCTGGCAGATGCTCTGCGAGGAGAAGGGCGCGCGCCTGCGCGTCATCCCGATGAACGACGAGGGCGAACTCGTCCTCGACGAGTTCGACGGGCTGCTCAACGAGCGGACGAAGCTCGTCTGCGTCGGACACGTCTCGAACTCGCTCGGCACGGTCAACCCCGTCAAGGAGATCGTGGCGCGCGCGCACAAGCAGGGCGTCCCCGTCCTCGTGGACGGGGCGCAGGGCGCGCCGCACCTGAAGGTGGACGTGCAGGATTTGGACTGCGACTTCTACGCCATCTCGGGCCACAAGATGTTCGCGCCGACGGGCAGCGGCGTGCTCTACGGCAAGGCGGAGTGGCTTGAGAAGATGAACCCTTTCATCGGCGGCGGTTCGATGATCCGCACCGTCACCTTCGAGCGGAGCACCTACGCGGCCATCCCCGACAAGTTCGAGGCCGGCACGCCCGCCATCGCCTCGGCCATCGGCCTCGGGGCGGCGATTGACTACCTCAACGGCATCGACCGCGAGGCCGCGCACGCGCACGAGCGGGAGCTGCTCGCCTACGCGACCGAGCGGCTCACCAGCATCGAGGGCGTCCGCATCATCGGCACGGCGCGCGAGAAGGCGAGCGTGCTCGGCTTCGTCATCGGCGACGTGCACCCGCACGACGTGGGCACCATTCTCGACCAGGAGGGCATCGCCATCCGCGCCGGCCACCACTGCGCGCAGCCCGTCATGCAGCACTTCGGCGTGCCCGCCACCGCCCGCGCCTCCTTCGCCTTCTACAACACGAAGGAGGAGGTCGACCGCCTCGTCGCGGCGGTGCAGAAGGTGATTGAGGTCTTTGCCTGACGGCAGTAAATGGTGAGTGGTGAATAGTAAATAGAAACTGCCATTCACCATTCACCATTTACTATTTACCACTTACTATGTCTGAACTGAGCGAGCTGTACCAGCAGGTCATCCTCGACCACAACAAGAAGCCGCGGAACTTCCAGAAGCTGGAGGGCGCGAACCGCACGTCCGAGGGCTTCAACCCACTGTGCGGCGACCAGCTGACCGTCTACATGCTGATGGACGAAGGCGTCGTGCGCGACCTGAGTTTCGTCGGGACGGGCTGCGCCATCTCGAAGGCCGCGGCTTCGATGATGACGCAGGCCGTCAAGGGCAAGACCCGCGAGGAGGCGCAAGTCCTCTTCCACGAGTTCCACCGGATGGTGACGGGCGAGCTCGACGAGGAGGCGGAGGAGAACCACCTCGGGCGTCTCAAAATCTTCGCGGGCGTCCGCGACTACCCCGCGCGCGTCAAGTGCGCCAGCCTCGCCTGGCACACCATGCACGCCGCGCTCGAAGGCGCGGAGACGGCCACGACCGAAAACCTCGGCCCCGGCGAAGTCAATCCATGACGGATTGGAACAGAGTCGAAAAGATGGCGAGCCCGAACGAGAACAGCGAGGCTAGCATCGCCGCCGCGAACGACTGCCGCTTCGTGAGCCCGTTTATTTCCCGGTAGGCGCCCCAACCCAGGATCGACCACGCCGTCACCGCGACCGGCAGAAAGACCACGATGAATAACGAGAAGATAAACGAGACGGTCATGTGGCGCGTACCGTCCGGGCCGCTGAATATCTCGTTCAATTTCGGGTTGCTGAATTGAACGCGCGTCGAGGCGTCGACGATGATCGGGTATATCTCCGGGTCTAAAATTTTAACGACGCCGAAGGCGCAAACTAATATGAGCGTCATGCAGACGAGGACGACGCCCCAGTAATAGCAGGTGATGATGAAGTACCTGCCGAATTGCGCCTTGCCCCCCACACACCTCCACCCGAGCAACGTCGCGCCGGTCGCGGCCGCCACCAGGATTAAGTTCAGCAGAGCACGGCCGGCCAGGTATCGGGCCGACTCGACCTGCGTGGGGATGAGGGGCCAGTAGAGGATCATGCTGATGGCGAAAGAGATTCCTAAAAAGATCATCGCCTCGGCCAACGCCTGCTGGTCATCGCCGTTGCGGGCGCGGACGAAGGCCTTCGGGGCGGACAGGCAGCTCACGAAGTCCGAGAAATATTGCGGAATTCGTTTCAGGATTAAGAGTACAAGGTCTTTCATGTGGTGTCTCGGAGGCCGCGGCCGCTGGTCGGAGTGAGGTTGCCAGGGCGTCGGACACGCCCGGCAACAGGAGTTAAGTCTCTGCGGACTGCGGCACTCTAAGCCCGCCGTCGGCGTTAGTCAAGAGATAACTACGACCCGCCGGCGGCCACCCGCGCCGCAGTCCTTTTTGAGTTCGCCTCGGACTCGCGCTAAACTCTCCGGCATCAACCGCACTTCGGAGACTCGGCCCGCATGAACATCCGCACCGTCGAGCTGCGCGAGATACGCCTGCGCCTCGTACACTTCTTCGAGACGAGCTTCGGCCGCACCACCGAGCGCCGCATCATGCTCGTCCGCGTCGTCGACTCTGACGGCGCGGAGGGGTGGGGCGAGTGCACGGCGGGCGAGGGGCCTTTCTATTGCGAGGAGTGGATAGACTCGGCGTGGGAGGTGACGCGCCTCTTCCTCGCGAAGATGGTCTTGGGTCAGGAGGTCGAGGGCGCGGCCGCGGTCGGCGCGCTCATGCAGCGCCCCCGCGGCAACCGCATGGCGAAGGCTTCGGTCGAGACGGCCTGCTGGGACTTGGAGGCGAAGCGGCTCGGCGTCCCGCTCTGGCGCCACCTCGGCGGCGTGCGGGCGGAGATACCTTGCGGCGTCTCCATCGGCATCCAGGACACGCCCGGACAGCTCTTCGAGAAGATCGAGCAGGAGCTGGCCGCGGGCTACCAGCGCATCAAGATCAAGATCAAGCCCGGCTGGGACAGGGAAGTCGTCGAGCAGGTGCGGGCGCGCTTCCCCGACATACGTCTGATGGTCGACGCGAACTCCGCCTACACGCTCGCGGACGCGCCGCTCTTGCGCGCGCTCGACGAGTTCGACCTGATGATGATCGAGCAGCCGCTCGCCTTCGACGACCGCGAAGACCACGCGAAACTGCAAAGGCAGATCAAGACGCCCGTCTGCCTCGACGAGTCAGTTCGCTCGGCCGAGGACGCGCGCAAGGCGTTGGAGCTGGGCGCGTGCCGCATCGTCAACGTCAAGCTCGGCCGCGTCGGCGGCCACGCCGAGGCCGCGCGCGTCGAGTCGGTCTGCGCCGCGGCGAACGTCCCCGTCTGGTGCGGCGGGATGTTGGAGTCCGGAATAGGGCGCGCGCACAACATCGCGATGGCGACGCTCGGCGGCTTCACTCTGCCGGGCGACGTGTCCGCGAGTTCGCGCTACTGGGCCGAGGACATCATCGAGCCGCCCGTCACGGTCACGCCGCGGGGGACGATAGTCGCGCCGGACGCGCCAGGGCTGGGGTTCGAAATCAAACGCGACCTCATCGAGCGCCTGACCGTGCGCGCCGAGACGCTCAACGCCGACTGAGAAGACCGGATGACCTTCGAGCCGAACAGCACGGACGCCGCGCGCCTGCTCCGCCACTTCGAGGCGAGGCGTGATGACATCCTTTCGCTCGCGCGTGCGCTCTGCGAGATCGAATCGCCGTCGGGCGACGGCGAGGGGAGCGCCGCGGCCGTCAAACTGCTTTTCGACACGGCGAATCTCATCGAAGGCGCTTCGGCCGAGCGCGTGAGCGCGCCGGACGGTTACGGCGAGCACTTCATCCTCAGGGCTTTCGACAACCCTTCCGCGGGCGCGCGTCCCCTGCTGCTGCTCGGACACACGGACACGGTGCACCCGCGCGGGACTCTGGCCGCGCGGCCGTGGCGCGAGACGGAGGGGCGCATCTACGCGCCCGGCGTCTACGACATGAAGGCCGCGTGCGCCGCCGCGCTCGAAGCCCTGCGCGCGTGCGTCGAACTCGGACTCAAGCCGCGGCGGCCGGTCGTGCTGCTGTTGACGTGCGACGAGGAGTCGGGCAGCTTCAGCGGTCGCGAGCTGGTCGAGCGCGAGGCGCGGCGCGCGGAGTACGTGCTCGTGTTGGAGCCGCCCGCGTCGGGCGGCCGCGCGAAGACGGCGAGGAAGGGGACGGGCCTCTTCACGCTCGAAGTCGAGGGGCGGGCCGCGCACGCGGGGCTTGAGCCGGAGAAGGGCGTCAACGCCGTCCTCGAAATCGCGCGCCAGATCGAGCGCGCGTCGGCGCTGGCGAAGCCGGAGGTGGGGACGACCATCAACGTCGGCACCGTCTCGGGCGGCACGCACGCCAACGTCGTCCCGGCCGCAGCGCGTGCCGAGGTAGACGTCCGCTTCAGCACGAGCGCCGAAGCCCGCAGAATCGAAGAGGCGATCAAGGGCCTGAAGACGTTCGACGAGCGCGCGCGGCTCCGCGTCTCGGGCGGCATCAACCGGCCGCCGATGGAGCGCACCGATGCGGGCGCGGCGCTCTACGAGAAGGCGCGCCGCGTGGCCGCTTCGCTCGGCATGGAGCTGGGCGAGGCGAGCGTCGGCGGCGCGTCGGACGGGAACTTCGCCGCGGCGTGCGGCGCGGCCGTGCTCGACGGCCTCGGCGTGGACGGCGACGGCGCGCACGCCGCGCACGAGCACATACACTCGGACGCGGTCGCGCGCCGCGGTGCTCTGCTGGCCGCGCTCGTCGCGAGCCTCTGAGGTGCTCCTTTGATTCTGACCCGCGCGGAGACGGACGAACAGGTCGAGCAGGCCCGCGCGCTCTTCAAGGAGTACGCGGACGCGACCGGCGTCGACCTCTGTTTCCAGAACTTCGGGCGGGAGCTGGCGACTCTGCCCGGCGACTACGCGCCGCCGTCGGGCCGCCTGTTTGTGGCCTGCGAGGGCGGGGAGCCGGCGGGCTGCGTCGCGCTCAGGAGGGTTGACGGGGCCGTCTGCGAGATGAAGCGACTCTACCTGCGGCCCGCCTTCCGCGGCACTGGACTCGGCCGCACGCTCGCGGAGCGGGTCATCGAAGAGGCGCGCGCCCTCGGCTACGAGCGCATGCGCCTCGACACGCTTCCTTCGATGCGCTCGGCCATCACCCTCTACCGCTCGCTCGGCTTTCGAGAAATAGAAGCGTACAGGTTCAATCCCATCGCAGGCACGTTGTACATGGAGCTTGAGTTGAAACAGAGAAATGATTAACCACAGAGACACAGAGGCACAGCTCGTCGAAGGCTAAAGACCTGAAGCCGTGTCTCTGTGGTTAATCTCCTTCCGCGAGAGAACGACCATGAACGCCAAGCACATTCTCGTCCGGCTGCTCCTCGTCACAATCTTCTTCGTTTCGCCCGCCGCGCACTTACTGAAAGTTAGTAACGGCGGCACAGCGCAGGCGGCGTCGCGCGAGCCCGTGCGCGCGCGGCACGGCATGGTCGCCTCGACCAGCCGCATTGCCTCGCAGGTCGGCGTAGACGTGATGAAGCGCGGCGGGAACGCCGTGGACGCGGCCATCGCCGTCGCGCTCGCGCTGGCCGTGACCTACCCCGCGGCCGGCAACCTCGGCGGCGGCGGCTTCATGATGATCCGCCTGCGCGACGGCCGCACGACCGCCATCGACTACCGGGAGATGGCGCCGGCCGCCGCGCACCGCAACGTCTACCTCGACGAGCGCGGCGAGCTGAAGAAGGGCGAGGGCGGCTCGCTCGTCGGCTACCGCGCCGCGGGCGTGCCCGGCACGGTCGCCGGCATGGAGCTGGCCCTGAAGAAGTACGGCTCGGGCAGACTCAACTGGGCGCAGCTCGTCGAGCCGGCGCGCCGCCTCGCCGCCGAAGGCTTCCCCCTGTCGTACGGACTCGCGCGCTCGCTACGCGCGAACGCGAAGGAGTTCGCGCCCTACGCCGAGTCGACGAAGGTCTACCAGAAGGCCGGCGGCTTCTACGAGGAGGGCGAGGTCTGGCGTCAGCCCGAACTGGCCGCGACCTTCGCGCGCCTGCAACGCTCCGGCCCGCGCGAGTTCTACGAGGGGCGCACGGCGCAACTCATCGCCGCGGACATGCGCGCGCACGACGGCCTCATCACGCTCGAAGACATGAAGAATTACGTCGCGAAGGAGCGCACGCCCGTGCGCACGACCTATCGCGGCTTCGAGGTCATCTCTATGCCGCCGCCCTCCTCGGGTGGGGCGGTGCTCATCGAGATGCTCAACATCCTCGAAGGCTTCGACATGCGCCACATGGGCGCGTCAAGCTCCGAGCGCTACCACGTCCAGACCGAGGCCATGCGCCGCGCCTTCGCCGACCGCGCGGAGTACATGGGCGACTCGGACTTCGTCAGCGTCCCGGTCGCCGGCCTGATCGATAAGTCTTACGCCGAGGGCCTGCGGAAGGGCATCAAGATGGAGCGCGCCTCGACGAGCGCGGAGGTCAAGGCCGGCAAGCCCGCCGGCTACGAGTCGGAGGAGACGACGCACTTCACGGTGGTCGACGCCGAGGGCAACTGCGTGTCGAACACCTACACCTTGAACGACAGCTACGGCTCGAAGGTGGTGTCGAAGGGCACGGGCATTCTCATGAACGACGAGATGGACGACTTCGCGTCGAAGCCCGGGACGCCGAACATGTACGGCCTCATCCAGGGCGAGCGCAACGCCGTCGCGCCGGGCAAGCGCCCGCTCTCGGCCATGACGCCGACCTTCGTGCTCAGGCCCGACGGCACCCTCTGGTTCGCGGTGGGGAGCCCCGGCGGCCCGACCATCATCAACACCGTCCTCCAAGTCATCGTCAACGTCGTCGATTTCGACATGAACATCCAGCAGGCCATCGACGCCCCGCGCATACACCACCAGTGGCTCCCCGACGAGATAGCTTACGAGCCCTTCGGCCTCAGCGCCGACACCTTCCGCGCCCTCGAAGCGCGCGGCCACCGCATCACACAGAAGCCGCGCTACATGGGCGACGCGCAGGGCATCATGATCGAAGACAAGACCGGCGTCCGCCTCGGCGCCAGCGACCCGCGCAACTTCGGCGAGCCGGTAGGGTATTGAGATTTTTGTAAGAGTTTAGAAGGAGCAGTCCCTCTTGAAGAATAAAGCCATCATCTCGGCGCTGCTTTGTGTCTGCGCCCTTTCGTTGACGACGGCGTTCGGTCTGCCCCCCGCCCGCGTGCGCGCGGCGGAGCCGCCGGTGATAAAGGAGGCGCCGCCCGCGCCGGAGTTCACCGAGACCGAGCGCCACGCGGAGCTGCGCATGCGGCGCGAGCGCGTGATGGAGAAGCTGGGGCCGAACTCTCTGCTCGTGCTCTTCAGCGCGGAGCCGCGCGTCTACACCAACGACGTGGACTACAAGTTCCGGCAGGAGAACAACCTCTACTACCTGACGACGCTCAGGCAGCAGGACGCGACGCTCGTCCTGGTGCGGGGCGCGGAAGGCCCCGCGCGCGCGATACTCTTTCTGCCGCGGCGCAACCCCGCGGCCGAGACCTGGACGGGGCACATGTACTCCGCCGAGGAGGCGCGCGCCGCCTCCGGCATAGATGAAGTCTGGGAGGCGAGGGAGTTCGAGCCGTTCATGAACGCCGTCCGCTCGCGCCTCACCTACAGGCCCGCGCCGCAGGCCGTCCTGCTCGCCCCGGCGGACGCGCGGCCCGCGCCTTCGCAAGACTTCCTCGACGCGATGTCGAAGAACCAGGCCGCGCTCTACCTGCTCCTGACGGGCGGCGAGCGTAACCGCGAGTACGAGCGCGAGCGCGCCTACTCGGCCGCCTGGATGGGCAACACGAGCGGGCTGAGCGTCCGCTCGGCGTGGGAGGTCTTCGCCGCGCTCAGGCAGCGCAAGACGCCGTACGAGCTGCGCCTGATGCAGCACGCCGTGGACATCAGCATCGAGGGGCACCAGCGCGCGCAGGCCGTCGCCTCGCGCGCGAAGTGGGAGTACGAGGTCGAGGCCGAGCTCGACTACACCTACAAGCGGCGCAACGCCGACAACTGGGGCTACCCTTCCATCGTCGGCTGCGGCCCGAACGCGACGACGCTGCACTACGAGGAGTCGCAGGGGCGCGTCCGGCCCGGCGACCTCCTGCTGATGGACGCCGCGGCCGAGTTCGAGCACTACAGCGCCGACGTGACCCGCACGTTCCCCGTCTCGGGCAAGTTCAGTCCGCCGCAGGCTGAGATTTATAACATCGTGCTCGCGGCGCAGGAGGCGGCCTTCAAGGCCGTCAAGCCGGGCGCGCACCTCTCGGACGTGCACAACGCCGCGACCGAGGTCATCAAGGACGGGCTGCTGCGGCTCGGCCTCATCACGGACAAGAACAGCCTCCAGTACCGCGTCTGGTTCATGCACGGCACCTCGCACTGGCTCGGGATGAACGTCCACGACGTGAGCGCGCGCGACGAGGGCCAGCTCGACGCGGGGATGGTCTTCACGGTCGAGCCGGGCATCTACGTCCGCCCGGACGCGCTCGACAACCTGCCGCAGACGCCCGAGAACGAGAAGTTCATCGCGGCCGTCCGGCCGGCGTTCGAGAAGTACAAAGGGGTCGGCGTGAGGATCGAGGACGACGTGGTCGTCACCACGGACGGCTACCGCAACCTCTCGGCCGCGCTCCCGCGAACGATTGCCGACATCGAAGCCTTCATGGCCCGCGCCCAGAGGGAAGTGCGCGTCGGCGACTAAGCGAGGCAGAAGCCCGACCGTGAGGGAGGGCGTTGGTTAAACGAAAGAGGTATGACGAGAAGCACCCTGCCTCTCATCATCCCTTTCACGTTCGGCCGGCGCCCTCCCTCACGGTCGGGCTTCTGCCTCGGAACTTTTTCTCATGTGGCGCTGCGCGAAGACGGTGAACAGGATGACGCTCAGGCCGAGCAGCGCGAGGGCAAAGGGGAAGAGGACGGAGTCTTTGAAGACTTCGTAGGCGAGGTGCCCGAGGTAGACGTGGACGCCGAGGACGCCGAAGACGACGAAGACCGCGCGCCGCAGCCTCACCCCTAAAGATATCAGGCCGACGTTGACCAGCGCGTAGATAATCCTCCCCGCCTCCGAGTCGCTGTCCAGAAACGTCAGCCCGCACCAGAAGGCGAGCAGCCCGAAGAGGTAGCACCAGAAGGCGAAGTCCTCCGTGCGCGGCACTTCGGGTCGGCGGTACGTGCGCTGGAGGCCGTAGCCGACCAGCACCGTCAGCGCGCCCACGGCCACGCTCGTCCAGCAACGCTCGTTCCTCGAAAGCCCCTGCCCGAAGAGCCACTCGGCCACGTCCATCGAGAAGAACCAGAAAGAGTAGGCCAGCGGCGCCGTCAGGAACCCGAACGGGACGTAGCGGAGCGCGGCCGCCGCGGCCGCCATCGTCGCCAACTCCATCACGATCCAGGAGGCGTGCACGCGCGGGTAGAACGCTCCGTACTCGCCGGGGCGGGCGGCGGGCCACATCCCGAGCATGTCCTCGACGGTGTAGGTGAGGAGCGGGACGAGGCACACGGCGACCGTTATCAACAGCCCGCCGCCGACGACGTAGCCGCGCGCGCGCAGGAAGCGGCCGAGGGCGAGCGCCGCGAGCATGTAGACGAGCACGGTGCCGAAGACGCCGGGCGAGCCCAACTGCTCCCACTTGTCGCCGAGGAACCACGCGCAGGCCGAGATCATCAGCATCGCGCCGAAGTAGTAGGCGACCGTCACGGCGTTGAAACCCTTGCGCGTCTCGGGCGCGGGCTCTCTGGGCGCGTCGGGGAGGAGCGTGCGGTTGAAGCGCTGCTCGTAGCCCCAGCCGATGAGGCGCTCGGCCTCTGCTTGCGGCAGCACGCCCTCTTGGGAGGCGCGGCGGATGTCTGCGGGCGTCAGGAGGAGTTCGCGTTCGGCGTAGGCTGGTTCGTCGGTCAAGGGGGAACGTCCTTTTCAAGCCTCGGCGCGGCGGGCGATTTTATCGGAGAGGTAGGAGGAGAAGTAGCCCTTGTATTTCTGCTGCAGGTCGGGCCGGCGCCAGTCCCGGCCCGTGATGACCTTGCGGCAGGAGTGGGCGCCGCAGCGGCATTCGAGCTCGTAGTCGTCGTCGTCCGTGGTCGCCCAGTCGTGGGTCAACTCCTCGCCGGCCTCGACGCGGCGCATGGCGACGAAGACGATCTGGCCGCGGACGCCGACGTTCGGCTCGCACGAGTGGTTACTGAAGACCATCGAGCCCTCGCGCTCCTCCTCCGCGAGCGGCCCGATGAAGAGGTCTTCCGCGACCTGAATCTCGGCGGCCCTGTACCACCCGGGCATCGACTTCAGAGTCGCGCGGCCGAAGACGTACCCGCCCTTCACGCACACCACCTCGCCCGGCGCGAACGCCTCGCGCGCGAACAGACCTCGCCCGTGAATCGGGCTCTCCCTCACTTCGGCCTTCGGCGAGATGTAGGAAAGGTTCGGCATCAGAAGGGACGGTGCTGGGTGTTGGGTGCTGGGTGCTGGTTAAACCCAACACCTAAAACCCAGCACCCAGCACCCCTTTCACTCATAGCTCAAAGCGTCGACCGGGTCTTGGCGGGCGGCGCGCAGCGCCGGGTAGAGCGCGCCGAGGGTGCCGCCGAGCAGGCCGATGGCGAGCGAGACGATCAGCCAGCGCGGCTCGATGTCCACGGTGAGCGAGGTCGCGCGCATGACGACGGCGCGGGCCAGAAGCGTCAGCACCAGGCCGAGCAGCACGCCGAGCACGCTCACCGCGAGGGCCTCCTGCTCGATGACCCACGCCACGCCCGCGTTCGACATCCCCAGCGACTTGAGCACGCCGATCTGGCGCGTCCGCTCCGTCACGGTCGTGTACATGGCGAGGAGGATGACGAGCATGCTGATGACGGCGGCGACGCCGACGACCACGTCGATGAACACGTCGAGCGCGGGCACGCTCGAAGCGTAGAGTTCGGGCAGGTCGCGCGTGAAGAT
>JAFAZX010000008.1 GCA_019239425.1 Acidobacteriota bacterium | reverse complement strand
CGGGATGCACTGGTGCGCGCCGTCCTCGCAGGCGACGTGGCAGAGGTTGCACTGGATGCACTTGGCGTGGTCGATGCGCGCGACCGTCTTGTAGTTGAGGTCGAGGTTGCCCCAGTCGGTGACGCGCGGCGCGCTCGCGCCGATGAGGTCTTTGACGGATTGGAAGCCCTTCTCGTCGAGGTAGTTCGAGAGGCCGTCGATCATGTCCTCGACGATGCGGTAGCCGTAGTGCATGACGGCCGTGCAGACCTGGACGGTGGTCGAGCCGAGGGCGAGGAACTCGGCCGCGTCGCGCCACGTCGAGATGCCGCCGATGCCGGAGATGGGGACGCCCACCTCGGGGTCGCGCGCCAGCTCCGAGACCATGTTGAGCGCGATGGGCTTGACCGCGGGGCCGCAGTAGCCGCCGTGTGCGGCCATGCCGTTGACGTTCGGGTGCGGGACGAGCGTGTCGAGGTTGACGCCCATCACCGAGTTGATGGTGTTGATGAGCGAGAGCGCGTCGGCCCCGCCCTTCACGGCCGCGCGCCCCGGCGGGGTGATGCTCGTCACGTTCGGCGTGAGCTTGACGATGACGGGGATGGACGCGGCCTCCTTGACCCACTCCGTCACCATGCAGGTGTAGTCGGGCACCTGCCCCATCGCCGCCCCCATGCCGCGCTCGCTCATGCCGTGCGGGCAGCCGAAGTTCAGCTCGAAGCCGTCGCAGCCGGTGTCCTCCGTGCGCTTGACGATCTCGTGCCACGCCTCCCTGCGAGACTCGACCATGAGGGAGGCGATGACGGCGTGCTTCGGGTACTTGCGCTTGCACTCGCGCATCTCGCGCAGGTTGACCTCGAGCGGGCGGTCGGTGATGAGCTCGATGTTGTTGAGGCCCATCATGCGCTGCGGGCCGTAGTCGACGGCGGCGAGGCGTGAGCTGACGTTGCGGATGGGCTCGCCCAGGGTCTTCCAGACCGCGCCGCCCCAGCCCGCGTCGAAAGCGCGCTCGACCATCGAGCCCATGTTCGTCGGCGGCGCCGAGGCCAGCCAGAAGGGGTTCGGGCTCTCGATGCCCGCGAAGTTGACTTTCAAATCTGCCATTAGAATCCTGCCTCCCGTCGGCTATTTCTTAGTGAGCGCCTCCCCGAGGAACCCGTACAGCCCGTAGATGAAGTCCGCTGCCCCCGTGATGATGAAGCCCCACGCCACGACGTAGAACCCGCCCCGCTCCGAGGTGAAGGCCGCCCAGACCGAGCCGACGGTTATGAGCGAGCTGGCCGCGAAGATACCCAAGCCCGTGAGCATGTGCTTGAGGTAGTGGTCGCGCCGGTACCTCTTGTTTGCGCCGGCCTGTGCCTCGACGCCGCGTTTGATGGTTGCCTCGCTGAGCGTCAACTTGCAGAAGCGACACTGCGTGGCGTCGCTCGCCACGAACTCCTTGCAGAAAGGGCAAGGGAAGACTTTAACGTCTGGCATAGGCGTCTCCTTGGTAGGAAGGAATGGCCGCCGGGTCGTTAGTGCGCGTTCACGTTCTGCGTCTCTTCCGCGAGCGGGACGCGCGCGCCCGCGAACTCGACGCGCTCGCCCGTGAGGGCGAGGTGGATGCCCTGCGCGGCGAGCTTGCCCATCTGCGAGGCGTCCACGGCCTCGCGCCCGCCGTTGACGCAGTCGCCCCCGGCGAAGAACTTCGGGTTGCCCGTTCGCATCGTCTCGGCCTCGACGACGACGCGGCCCGACTTGTCGACTTCGACGCCGGGGATGCGCGCGAAGAACTCGCGCATCTTCTGCTGGCCCGTCGCCTTGATGACCGTGTCGGCGTCGACCGTGAACTCGGAGCCCTCGACGACGCGGGGCGAGCGGCGGCCCGAGGCGTCCGGCTCGCCCGGCTCCGTGCGGACGCAGCGCAGGCCCGCGACCCGCCGGCCGGTCTCGTCCGCCAGCACTTCGACCGGCGCCGTGTGCCAGAGGAACTCGACGGCGTCCTGCTTGGCGAGTTCGTACTCGTACTCGTAGGCGGGCATCTCCGCCTGCCCGCGCCGGTAGACGAGCAGCACGCGCTCGGCGCCGAGGCGGCGGGCCTGCGTCACGGCGTCGATGGCCGTGTTGCCCGCGCCGACGACGGCGACCGTGCGGCCGACGGGCACCGTCTCCCAGCGCCGCGACTTGATGCGCTCGATGACGTAGAGCGCGTCGTAGACGCCCTCCAGCTCCTCGCCCCCCACGCCGAGCCGGCCCGTCTCGCCGAGGCCCACGCCGAGGAAGACTGCGTCGTGCTTCGACTCGAGCTCTTCGACCGTGACGTCTTTCCCGACCTCCGTGTCGAGTCGGAACTTGACGCCGAGGCGTTCGACGGCCTGAGTCTCGTCGGTCGAGACGCGCTGCGTCATCTTGTACTCGGCCATGCCGTAGGTGTCGAGGCCACCGGGCAGAGCCCTGCGCTCGTAGACCGTCACGTCGTAGCCGAGCCGCGCCAGATAGGTCGCGCACGAGAGCCCGGCGGGGCCGGAGCCGACGACGCCGACCGACTTGCCGTTCGGCGCGCCCGCCTTCAAGACCTCGCGCCCCGTCCCGAGCGCGTAGTCGGTGGCGTAGCGTTGCAGGCGGCCGATCTCGATGGGGCGCTGCATCAAGGTGTTCTCGACGCACGCGCCCTCGCACAGGACGTCGACGGGGCAGACGCGCGCGCAGGTGGCGCCGATGGGGTTGGCGTCGAAGATGACGCGCGCCGAGCCCACGAGGTTCCCCGACGCGATCTTCTTGATGAAGGCCGGCACGTCGATGTGCGTCGGGCAGGCGCGCGTGCACGGCGCGTCGAAGCAGTAGACGCACCGGTTCGCCTCGAACAGCGCCTCGGCGTCCGTGAGCGGCGGCGCGATCTCGCGGAAGTTCTGCTCGATCTGCTCATTCGTCAAGATTGTTGTATCTGTTGACATATAGTCTGGACAGGCGGTCAGGGTTAGATGTCGTTGCGCGTCAGTAGCAGTTCAATGCTTTCGACGAGTGCCGGGACTTTATTGATGACAGAGTCCCAGACCAACCGGTAATTCACTCCGTCGTAAGCGTGAATTAAGCGATCCCGCATCCCGGCAATCGCGCGCCACTCCACGCCCGGATGCTGCTGCCGAACGGAATCAGGGACATGCTTGACGGCCTCACCCATTATCTCAATGCTCCTTACAAAGGCTCGCTTCAAGACTTCGTCACTGACGAAGGACTCCCAGTCAACGCCCGGCTCTTGTCGAGTAAGAACTTCGCCTCATCGAGGATGTGTTCCAGGCGTTCACGGGTTGATGGCTGCATGCTCGGCTTCTTCAAGTATGTAGTGACCGAAGCGGGGGTTGAGTGATTCCGGGGTCAGAAGATCAACTTTTCTCCCGAACAACTCTTCCAGGAATTCAGCGAGCCCGAGGAAGTTGTCGAACGTTTCCTGCTCCGGCACGAATTCGACGAGGATGTCCACGTCGCTGTTTTCGTCCGGAGTTCCGCGGGCGAAGGAGCCGAACACACTGAGTTGGGCGACTCCGAAACGGCGCAGGCGCATGCCGTTTTGACGCAGCAGGGTGAAGACATCCTCTTTCGTTTTAACCGCCATCTTTCTTACCCGGGGATACGTCAGTCCGCGACGAGAGATTGGTAAGTGTCGGGCCGGCGGTCGCGGAAGAACTGCCAGGTGTTGCGGACTTCGCGAATCTTGTCTAAGTCCAAATCCGCGACGACGAGGGCGTCCTGGTCGCGCGGGGCCTGGGCGATGATCTGGCCGCGCGGGTCGCAGAAGTAGCTCTGGCCGTAGAACTCGCCGATGTCCCAGGGCTGCTCGTGGCCGACGCGGTTGATGGCGCCGACGAA
>JAFAZX010000093.1 GCA_019239425.1 Acidobacteriota bacterium | reverse complement strand
AGAAGCTCCCAAGGGTTCGGCTGTTCGCCGATTAAAGCGGTACGTGAGCTGGGTTTAGAACGTCGCGAGACAGTTCGGTCCCTATCTGGTGTGGGCGGAGCAGGTTTGAGGGAATCTGACCTTAGTACGAGAGGACCGGGTTGGATCGACCTCTAGTGTACGAGTTATCGCGCCAGCGGTAGCGCTCGGTAGCTAAGTCGAGCATGGATAAACGCTGAATGCATCTAAGCGTGAAGCCAGACCCAAGATGAGACCTGCCAGTGAGACTCGTGGTAGACCACCACGTTGATAGGCTGGGTGTGAAAGCGTAGTAATACGTTTAGCTGACCAGTACTAATAAGTCCCAAGGCTTGACCGTAAAATTTACTGACGAGCAACAAGTGCTTGCACGGTTCGGCCTGACGAATTTCACTATTCGATTCTCAAAGCCCTTTGGCTTTCGCTCTTTTAAGTTTTCCGGTGGTTTTGTCGAGAGGGTCACACCCGTTCCCATCCCGAACACGGAAGTTAAGCCTCTCAGAGCCGATGGTACTGCGCGGGAAGCTGCGTGGGAGAGTAGGTCGCCGCCGGATTAATTTTACAGAAAAGCCCGCTCGGTCTAAACAGACTTCGAGCGGGCTTTCGTTTTTCCGGCCACTCTTGAGAGAATGTGGCGCGAAGCTTTCGGCCTCGGACTAAAGAAAGAAGGGCGGGGGTTAGTCCATACATGCGACCAATCTTAACTCTGCTTCTGCTGCTCGCGTCCCTGTTCGCCGGCTGCGACGCCACCGGCAGGAATACGAACTCTCTGCCGATTGACGCCGCGCCGCCGAACGCGAACGCCAACACGTCGCGCTCGGGGGCCGTGGCCGTTTACGGCTACGAGGTGGTCAACACCTTCCCGCACGACCCCGAAGCCTTCACGCAGGGACTAATCTTTCACGACGGGGTGCTGTTGGAGAGCACCGGGCTCGAACGTCACTCGACGCTCCGCCGCGTCGAGCTGCAGACCGGAAAGGTGCTCCAGAAGGTAGACGTGTCGCCCTACTTCTTCGCCGAGGGCATGACGCTCATGGGCGGGAAGGTCTACCAGCTCACCTGGAAGGGCGAGAAGGGCTTCGTCTACGACCCGCAGACCTTCCAGAAGACCGGCGAGTTCGCCTACACCGGCGAGGGCTGGGGGCTGACGCACGACGCCGATTCGCTCATCCTCAGCGACGGCTCGCCGCGGATACGCTTCATCGACCCCGCCACCTACCAGGTCAAGCGCACCATCGGCGTCAACGACAACGGCCGGCCCGTCCCGTGGCTGAACGAACTCGAATACGTGAAGGGCGAGATTTACGCGAACGTCTGGCACGAGAACCGCGTCGCGCGCATCGACCCGCAGACGGGCGGCGTCAAGGGCTGGATCGACTTCTCGGGGCTGCTCAAGCCGGGCGACGTTCAGGACGGCGAGGCCGTCCTGAACGGCATCGCGTACGACGAAGCGACCGACCGCCTCTTCGTGACCGGCAAGCTCTGGCCGAAACTTTTCGAGGTCAGGCTCAAGCAGAGGTAGGCCGTCCGGGCATCTAAAGAGGCGATGTCTTTCGAGAGCTACTTCCGGGTTTGCTCCTACGCGATGGTCGCGTGCGGCGTGCAGGCGCTCGCGGTCTCGGGCGGCGTCGGCGCGGGACTCGCGCTCGCGTTCGCGGCGGTGCTCGCGCTCTCTTGGAAGCTCACGGGGACGCGCTGGCAGTTGTCGGAGCGGGCCGGGATGGTCGTCGTGCTGCTCGCCCTGCCGGCCTTCTACCTCGACTGGAATCTCCAGCGCGGGGTCGCCGAGGACGCCGCGCAGCAGGTCTACGCGGGCGTCAGCGCGCTCGTGCACTTCACGCTGCTGCTCTCGTCCATCAAGCTCCTACAGGTCAAGTCCGACCGCGACTGGCTTTTTCTTTACCTCATCTCCTTCTTCGAAGTGCTTCTGGCCGCGGGCCTGAGCGCGAGCCCGACGTTCCTCGTCTCGCTCGGCCTCTACGTCTTCACGGCGCTCCTGGCCGTCGTCTGCTTCGAGCTGAGGAAGTCCGCGCGGGTCGTCCCGCAGAGCGAGAGCCGCCTGCTCGTCGCCAACAAACCCGGCCTCCTCCGGCGCGGCCGCGCGGGGAAGAATCAGAGGGGCGCGCGCGCGCTGCGGCGTCTGCCGCTGGCGGCGGCGGGCCTGTTCCTGGCGATCTTCGGACTGGCGCTCCCGATCTTTCTCATCACGCCGCGCGCAGCCGAGAACACTCTGTCCGTCCCGGGCGGCGCGGCCTCGACGGGCTTCACCGGCTTCTCCGACCACGTCAGGCTCGGCGACATCGGGCGGCTCAACGAGAGCAACCAGCTCGTCATGCGCGTCCGCGTCGAGACGCCGGCGAAGGCCGCCGGCCGGCCGCTGCGCTGGCGCGGCGTCGCGCTCGACCATTTCGACGGCCGCAACTGGTCGCAGACGGACGACCCCCGCCCGCTCTACACGGACTCCGACGGCAACCTCTTCAAGCTCGGCACGACCGAGGACATCACGCGCCTGACGACGCAGACCTTCTTCGTCGAACCCATCGACACGCCGGTCATCTTCGCCGCGCCCCGCGCGCTCGCGCTGCAGGGGGCCTTCCCGTACGTCAGGCGCGACAGCGAGGACGGGCTGCTCTCGCGCCCGCACCCGACCGAGCGCGTCACCTACACCGTCCACTCCGACACGTACGAGCCTTCGCCCGAACAACTGCGAGCGGAGCGCGGCTCGCTCCCGGCGAACGTCACGCCGAACCTGCGCCGCCCCGTCGAAGAGTACCTGCAACTGCCCGCGAGCCTCGACACGCGCGTCGGCAGCCTCGCCGTGATGGTCGTCGCGCGGGCGCGCGCGAAAAACTTCTACGACGTGGCGCGCGCCATCGAGGCGCACCTCAACAGCAACGCCTACGGCGGCGACTACAGGTATTCTTTGGAGATGCGCGCGAAGGGCCCCGACCCGCTCTCGGACTTCCTCTTCAACGTGCGCGCGGGCCACTGCGAATACTTCGCGACGGCGATGGCCGTGATGCTGCGGACTTTGCGGGTGCCGGCGCGCGTCGTCAACGGCTTCCAGACCGGCGAGTACAACGCCGCGGCCGACGCCTACGCCGTCCGGCAGGCCGACGCGCACTCCTGGGTCGAGGTCTACTTCCCCGAATCGGACTCGTGGGTCACGTTCGACCCGACGCCTTCGGACGGCCGCGCCGCGGGCACGAGCGGCGCGGGCCTGATGGGCGCCCTCCGACGCTACACGGACGCCCTTGAGCTGTTTTGGATTCAGCACGTGGTCGCCTATGATAGGCAGGGCCAGCGCGCGCTGGCCCGAACCATCTCAAGCCAGATCAGTTCTTACACGCAGGCGGCGTCGGACTCCGCGGACGGGCTGGGTGCATTCCTCGCCGGATGGTTCGGAGGCGGGGGCGGGCTCTCTGGGGCGCTCGGCTACGTCGCGTCGCCCTTCACGCTCGCGCCCGCCTCGGTGCTGCTCGCGGGCGTCGGGCTGCTTTGGCTGCGCCGCCGAAGGCCGGGCGGGGCCGGCTCGAAGCGCGACGGCGCGGCGGCGGCCCGCGCGGTCGTCGAATTCTACGAGCGCATGTTGAAGGCGCTCGCCGCGCGCGGTCACGTCCGCCGCGCCGACCAGACGCCGCTCGAATTCGCCGAGGCGGTCGGCACGCCCGAAGTGCTCGCCGTCACCGGCGCCTATAACCGCGTCCGCTACGGCGCGCAAAACCTGACCCGCGCCGAGGCCGAAGAGGTCGAGCGCCATTTGAGGAAAGTGATGAGTGATGAGTGATGAGTGATGAGAAAGACAGGGACGGCCTTGTCTTCCTCTTATCACTTATCACTTATCACAGGCAGAGCATTACCAATGAAGAAAGTCGGATTTATCAGCCTGGGTTGCCCGAAGAACCTCGTGGACAGCGAGGTGATGATGGGGCGTCTGAAGCAGGAGGGTTACGAGCTGACGAGCGACGCGGCCGAGGCCGACACGCTCGTCGTCAACACGTGCGGCTTCATCGACGCGGCCAAGAAGGAGTCGGTCGAGGCGATTCTCGAAGCCGCGCGCTTGAAGAAGGAAGGGAAGTGCCAGCGGCTCGTCGTCGCCGGGTGCCTGGTCGAGAGATACCGGGACGAGCTGCGCGCGGAGATGCCGGAGGTTGATGCCTTCATCGGCACGAGTCAAATCAACGACATCACGACCGTCGCGGACGCGCGCGTCAACACGCGCTCACTTCCCGTGCTGCCGCTCGGCAACCAGACGGCGACGTACCTCTACGACGAGTCCACGCCGCGCGTGCTCGCCACGCCCTCGCACTTCGCGTACGTCAAGATCGCCGAAGGCTGCGACCGCCCGTGCGCCTTCTGCTTCATCCCGCAGATGCGCGGCCACTTCCGCAGCCGCCGCTTCGGCTCGGTCGTGGCCGAGGCGAAGCAGTTGGCCGAACAGGGCGTGAAGGAGATCATCCTCGTCGCGCAGGACTCGTCGCGCTACGGCGAAGATTTGGGCGAACAGGACGGGCTCGCGCACCTGATGCGCGAGCTGTGTCACTTAGACGGCGTCGAGTGGGTGCGCGTGATGTACACGTACCCGACGCACATCAGCGACGCCTTCCTCGACGTGCTGGCCGAGGAGCCGAAGGCCGTGAAGTACCTCGACATGCCTTTGCAGCACGCCTCGCGCAACGTCCTGAAGTTGATGAAGCGCGGCGGGAGCCGTGAAAGTCTCGAACGACTCATCGAGCGCGTGCGGCGTACGGTGCCCGGCATCGCCGTCCGCACGACCTTCATCACGGGCTTCCCCGGCGAGACCGAAGAGGACTTCGCGGAGCTGTTGACCTTCGTCAGGAACGTCGAGTTCGAACGCGTCGGCGTCTTCACCTACTCGGACGAGGAGGGCACGCCGGCCTTCGACCTCTCGGACAAGGTGGACGCAAAAGTCGCGCGCGCGCGCCGCGCGAAGCTGATGCGCGCGCAGTCGCGCATCTCCCTGAAGAAGAATCGCGCGCGCGTCGGCGACACGGTGCGCGTGCTCTTCGAGGGCGCGTCCGAAGAGACCGACCTGCTCTGGCAGGGGCGCATGCAGACGCAGGCGCCCGACATCGACGGCTGCGTCCTCATCAACGACGCGCCCGAAGGCTTCACGCCCGAGCCGGGCCAGTTCGTCAACGTCGAGCTCACGGAGGCGCAGGAGTACGACCTCGTCGGCCGTATAGTTTAGAAGTCGGCTACAATCTCCCCATGACCAAGCCCAAGGAATCCAGCGACTCGCTGGCACACCCGGTAGTCGAGCCGGCACACATCGTGGTGCCGGAGCGGAGGCGGAGTGCGGGAGACTACCTCGCGTTGGCGCTCGCGACGTGCGGCGTGGGACTCATCCCCGTCGCGCCGGGGACTTGGGGCTCGGGCGTCGGCGTCGCGGCCTACCTCGGGCTCGGGCACCTTTCGGAGCGCGTCTTCGACTACGGGGTCAGGCGCGGGCTAGACCTCTCGCCGCAGCAGTTCCCGGCCGTGCTGACGACGGTGTTGCTGCTCGCCATCCTCCTCGTCGCGCTCGTCGGGACTTGGGCGGCGACGCGGGCGGAGAAGCTTCTGGGGAAGAAAGACCCGGGCGCGGTCGTCGTGGACGAGGTGGCGGGGCAGCTCATCGCGTTCCTGTTCGTGCCGTGGCAGACGACGTGGACTTGGACGGTCGTCGCGGGCTTCGTCGCCTTCCGCGTCTTCGACATCTGGAAGCCGTACCCGGTCAGGAGGCTGGAAGGCCTGGGCGGTGGGCTCGGGATTATGGCCGACGACATGCTCGCCGGCTTCTACGCGGCGGCGACGATGTCTCTGCTCGTCACGCTACACCTACTCTACTACTGACCGAGGAGGGTTCGGATGGAAGAGACGCAAGACCCGAAGGCTTCGACCGAAAGCGGCGGCACGCCCGAGCGCGACGCGGAGGCGACGAGTTCCGAGACGCTGAGCGACATCGAAGAGAACGAGAAGGTGAGCACGGGCGGCTCGGGCAGTGGCACCGGCAGCGCGCTCGAAGGCTCCTCCCCCAAACCCGACGCCGGTGGCGAAGGCCGCGCCGACGGCAGCGAGACCGGCGGCCCGATGTGAAAAGCAGTAGGCAGTAGGCAGATGGCAGTAGGCAGTTAGAAGAATGGTTTTTAAACTGCCTACTGCCATCTGCCTACTGCCTACTTTCTCCTATGCCTGACATCAAAATATTCGTTGCGGACGACGTGAGCGAGAGCGGGCTTGAGCCTCTGCGCGCGGCCGGGTTCGTCGTCGAGAAGCGGACGGGGCTGAAGGGCGACGAGCTGGCGGAGGCCGTGGCCGGCGCCGACGGGGTCGTCGTGCGCAGCGAGACGAAGGTGACGGCGGCGCTGTTGGAGGCGGCCGGGCGTCTGCGCGTCATCGGGCGCGCGGGCGTCGGCGTGGACAACATCGACGTGGCGGCCGCCACCGCGCGCGGCGTCGTCGTGATGAACGCGCCCGACGGCAACACGATGACGACCGCCGAGCACACGCTCGCGCTGCTGCTCGCGCTCGCGCGGCGCGTGCCGCACGGGCAGGCGAGCCTGAAGGCCGGCCGCTGGGAGCGGAAGAAGTTCGTCGGCGTCGAACTGCGCGGGAAGACGCTCGGCGTCGTCGGCCTCGGGCGCATCGGCCGCGTCGTGGCGAGCCGCGCGCAGGGGTTCGAGATGAAGGTCGTCGCCTTCGACCCCTTCGTCGCGCCCGAGCAGGTGCGCGAGCAGGGGATCGAACTCGCCTCGCTCGAAGAGGTCTGCGAGCGCGCCGACTTCGTCACCGTCCACTCGCCCCTGACGCCCGAGACGCGCGGCCTCATCGGCGCGCGCGAGTTCGCGCGGATGAAGACGGGCGTGCGCGTCATCAACTGCGCGCGCGGCGGCCTGGTGGACGAGCGCGCCCTGTACGAGGCGATTAAAGAGGGGCGCGTGGCCGGCGCGGCGCTCGACGTGTTCGAGGAGGAGCCGCCGCCCGCCGACCATCCTCTGCTCTCTCTCGAAGAGGTCGTGGCGACGCCGCACCTCGGGGCCTCGACGCGCGAGGCGCAGGAGGGCGTGGCCGTCATCGTCGCTGAGCAGATGCGCGACTTCTTCCTGACGGGCGCGGTGCGCGGCGCGGTCAACCTGCCGGCGGTCGGCGCGCAGGAGTTGAAGGCGCTCGAACCTTACCTGCGCCTGGCCGAGCGTCTGGGTCGCTTCCAGGCGCAGATCGTTGACGAGCCCGTCCACGCCGTCGAGATCAGCTACGCGGGCGAGGCCGCGGGCCTCGACGCGGCGCCCGTGACGCGCGCCTTCCTCGCAGGACTCCTGCGGAACATGAGCGCGCGCGTCAACGTCGTCAACGCGCTGCTCATTGCGGAGGAGCGCGGCATCAACGTCACCGTCTCGCACCGGCACGCCGCCAGTACGGATGCGCGCGAGGCAGTGCGGACGCGCGTGCTGACGACGGCGGGCGAGCACACGGTGTCGGGCGCGCTCTTCGGCCCCGGCGCGGACGGGCGCATCACGGAGATCGAAGGGTTCCGTATCGAAGTCGTGCCGGAGGGCAATATGCTCCTGATGCGGAGCAGCGACGTGCCCGGCGTCGTCGGCCGCGTCGGCACCATCCTCGGCGATCACGACGTTAACATCAGCCGCTTCCACCTCGGCGGCCGGCGCGAGCGCGGCGGCGAGGCGATGTCCGTCATCGAGACTGACGCTCCCGTTGACGACTCGACCCTCGAAGAGCTGCGCGCCTTCGGCCCCGTCATCTCCGCCCGCCGTATCTCTTTGGAGGATTAGTAGGCGGTAGGCAGACGGCAGTAGGCAGTTAGGAAAAAGGCGAAAGATTAAAGAACCGGGGCGGCGAGTTATGAATCTCGCCGCCCCGGTTCTTTCAGTCGCCTACTGCCTACTGCCTACTGCTATTCAACGACGAAGCGCGTGCGTTGCGAGGTGGTGGTCTTGGCGGCGCGGTCGATGGCGGTGAGTTGCAGGACGTAGCGGCCGGGGGGGAAGGTCTGGAGGCTCAGCTCGGCCATGTAGGGGAGGCGCGCGAAGTCTGAGCCGTCGTCGGCCCGGAGCTTACTGAGCGGCGCGGTGAAGACCGGCTGGTCGTCGCGGAAGACCTGTATCTGGAGCGCCACGTCGGGCCGTCCGTCCGACCCCGCCGCGGGGTTGTAGACGAAGGTCAGGAAGCGTATGTGCGACGTGCGCGCGAAGCGGCGGTCGACGCTCAGGAGCACGCCGCGGGGCAGTTCGTCGTCCTTCATCTGCGTCGCCTGCTGCTGCGCGGTGGCGCGCTCGCCGACGAAGACGCTGCTCATCGCGAGCTGCTGCTTCTTCAACTCGGGCACTTCGACCCACTGCATCGCGCTCCCGGTCTTCCCGCTGTTCGAGTCGCGGGCGGCCGCGCGCACTTGATAGAGGCCTGGCCCGAGCGGGATGCGGAAGCTGTAGATGACGCGCTGCTGCGACTCGGAAACGAGCGGGTTCGGCGTGACGCTCAGGCGTTGGCCGAACTGCCTGACCGGCTTGCCGCGGTCGTCGATGACGGCGCCGAGCACGTCGAAGTCTGCGTGCCTCTGCTCGCCCTGGACGAAGGTGAGCGCCTCGCGCTCGAGTTCGACCGAGACGGTCAGCACGGTCTCGCCCGCCATGCCGTAGACGTAACCCGTGGCCAGGGAGGTCGGCAGCGCCGCGCGCGGGAGCGGCGAGTGCAGGGCCGCCGTCAGGTCGCGCTCGGCCGGGCTCGCCTTCTGCGCCCCGGGCGCGTCGTCCGCCTTCTTCTCCTTCCTCTTCTTCTCGGCGCGCGCGGCCTCGGGCGGCACCGCGCCGTTGTAGAAGCCGCGGCGGACGAGCACGCGCAGGTCGGGCCGCTCGCGCACGGCGACCTCGATGCGCTGGTACTTCGGCGAGCCGCCCGACGAAGCCGTCGCCTCCGGCTTCCACGCTAAAAGGTAGTAGAGCGAAGTCTCCTTGAGCGCGCCGGAGACGACGCGCCCGAGCGCGTTCGTGTTGACGAGCGCGCGGCCGCCCGTGTCGGCGGCGAGCGTGACGAGCGGCGCCTGCATGGCCGCGACCGCGCCCGTCTCGGTGCGCGCCAGCCGCCCCGCCGGGTCGAAGTTGCCCGACTCCGAGGCGTCCGGCGTCCCCGAGCGCAGACCCTGCGCGTCGAGCGAGTAGATGACCACGCCGGCCCGCGCCGCCGCGTCCGAGATGGCGCGCATCCGCTCGCGCAGCCCCGAGTCCCTCTCGTCCATGATGAAGCCGTCCGAGACGAAGAAGAGCACCTTGCGGCCCGGCAGCGGGCCGAAGCCGCGCACGACCGAGGCCAGCGTGTAGAGCGTGTTCAGCGCGACGACGTTCGACTGCTGGATGATGTTGTGCGCGCGCGTCTGCACCTGCGACTCGGCGAACTCGCGTTTGAGGAAAGGGTTCTCGCGCAGCAGCTGCTCGACGTAGTAGTCGATGACCGAGATGTCGTTGTGCTCGACGGCCATGGCCTGCACCTCGTTCATGGAGGGCGACTGGCCGTCGCGGACGGTGTAGGGGCGCGTGTTGATGCGTTCGGTCGCGGCGCGCATCACGGCCTTGTTGTCCGAGAGCTGCGAGAGGAAGCCGACCAGGCCGCTCGCGGAGATGACGGCGGCCTCGTCGTTCTGCCCGATCTCTTCGTCGATGAAGCGCTGGATGGTCTTGCGGATGTGGGTGGCGCTCGGGGGCGAGAGGTGCAGGTCGTCTACGAAGAAGACGACGGTGCGGCCGCGGTCGAGCGGGACGGCGCCGCCCGCCGCGTGGCCGTAGGCGCCGCCGCGCGCCGCGGCGATCTGCGCGTCCTCGTTGACGGTGCCGGCCTTGATGCGCTCGAAGAAGCTGATGGCCTGCGGCCGGCCGTCCACGCGCAGCTCGAACTGCTCGGGCTTGAGGCCGTCCACGAACTTGCCCGAGCCGTCGAAGACCATCACGTCGGTCTGCACCAGCTCGGTGCTGATGCGGACGATCTCCTCGTCCTCGTTCGCGGGGGGCGCGGGCGTGTCGGGTTGTTGCGCACGCGCGGGCGCGAGCAGGCAGAGCGCGGCGACAAACAAGTGCGCGAGGCGCGGACGGAAGAGCCTTCTGGAGAGCATCGCGGAGAACCCCTGTCCCGAGCCGCTCTGGGGTGACGGCGGCAGAAATATTACCACGCGTCCGCGCGCGCGTGGAGGGAAAACTGCGCGCGAAACTTTAATGTCCGGGGGGCGTATAAGTTCGCGTCTTTACGTCCAAATTTCCGTTCACTTGAGACTGATAGTGCAGATAATTAACCACAGAGACACAGAGACACAGCTTGATGTCTTATGTGTTCAAAGCTGTGCCTCTGTGTCTCTGTGGTGAAACCTTTCTTACTTCACTCTCAAGCTGAAATATATAAGCCAGTCGGCAAGAGTACCAACCTTTGAGCGAACAACAACCCACCCTCAGACTTGAGGACGTGACCAAGCGCTACGGCGAGTTCACGGCCGTCGGCTCTCTGAGCCTGACGGTGCGGCCGGGCCGCATCTTCGGGCTGCTCGGGCCGAACGGCGCGGGCAAGACGACGACCATCCGCATGATCGTCGGCATCACTCGCCCCGACGAAGGCAGGCTCGAACTCTTCGGCCGCCCCGTCACGCCGGAGTCGCAGAACCGCATCGGCTACCTGCCCGAAGAGCGCGGCCTCTACAAGCGCATGCGCGTCGCCGACCAGTTGAAGTTCTTCGCCGAGCTGAAGGGCTTCACGGGCCGAGCGGCGGACGGGGCCCTGGATCGCTGGTTCGAGAAGGTGAAGCTGTCGGACTGGAAGCGCAAGAAGGCGAGCGAGCTGTCGAAGGGCATGCAGCAGAAGATACAGTTCGTCGCCGCGGTGCTGCACGACCCAGACCTCCTCATCCTCGACGAGCCGTTCTCGGGACTCGACCCCGTCAACGTCGAGCTGCTGAAAGACCTCGTGCTCGAGCTGAAGGAGGCGGGCAAGACCATCATCTTCTCGACGCACCAGATGGAGGTGGCCGAGCGCATCTGCGACGACATCTGCCTCATCAACCGCTCGCGCAAGGTGCTCTCGGGCAGCATCCGCGAGGTCAAGAGCGGCTTCGGCCGCAACTCGGTCGCACTCCGCTACGAGGGCGGCGAAGGCGTGCTCGAAGACGAAACGCTCGTCGCCTCCGTCGAGCGCCACAGCGACGACCTGGAGGCGCTGCTCGCGCCCGGCGCCGACGCGCAGGAATTACTCGGACGCCTGCTCGCCGCGGGCGCGCGCGTGTCGCGCTTCGAACTGGTCGAGCCTTCCCTGCACGACATCTTCATCGAGAAAGTGAGTGGCGGCGAATGACCCCTCTGACGAAGTTCCGCGCGGTCGTCAAGCGCGAGTACGTGCAGCGCGTCCGCAGTCGCATGTTCGTCATCGTCACCGTGGGCGCGCCGCTCATGTTCGCGCTCTTCACGGTCGTCCCCATCCTCATCGCCGGCATCAAGACGGGCGGCCCGACGCGCGTCGCCGTCGTGGACGAGTCGGGCCGCATGTACGCACGCGTCCGCGACTCGCTCACGAACGCGCAGGCGAGCCGCGACGAGGACGACGACGAGGAGGAAGTGCCGAAGGCCGCGCAGGGCACGATGAATCAGAACTCGCGCGCGCGTATGGAGCAGATGACGAAGGCCGCGGCGCAGAGCTACCAGGTCGAAGAAGTCCCGGCGGGCGGCCTCGGACTGGGCGAGCTGAAGGCGCAGCTCGACGAGCGCGTGAGGCGCGACGAGCTGGACGCGTACCTCGTGCTCCCGCGCGACGTGCTCGCGGGCGGCGAGACCGAGTTCTACACGCGCAACGTGAGCGACGTGTTCACGCGCGGGCAGGTGCGCAACGCGCTCGTCCGCGCCGTGCGCGACGCGCGCCTGGACGAGCGCGGCGTCGGCCCCGACGTGATGCGCGCCGTTAACCAGCCCGTGCGCCTGAAGGCTTCGAAGGCGGGCGGCGGCGGCGAGGCCGACCGCGGGCAGGGCTTCTTCCTCGTCTTCGGCGCGGGCTTCCTCATCTACCTGACGATTCTCATGTACGGGCAGGTCGTCCTCGGCGCCGTCATCGAGGAGAAGGAGACGCGCATCGCCGAGATACTCTTCTCGTCCATCCGCCCGTTCACGCTGATGACGGGGAAGCTGGTCGGCGTCTCGCTCGTGGCCCTGACGCAGTTCGCCATCTGGGGCCTGGCCTTCGTCGGCCTCGGCGCCTACCTCGCGGCGGGCGGCGCCTCAATCGCCATCCCGCAGGTGCCGCCGAGCGTCTACGCCTACGTCGTGCTCTTCTTCCTGATGGGCTACTTCATCTACGCGACGCTCTACGCCTTGGTCGGGTCGATGGTGACGACCTCGCAGGAGGGCGGGCAGCTCGCGATGCCGATCATCATGCTGCTCGTCGTCGGCTTCTACCTCGCGTTCCCCGTCATCCGCAGCCCGAACTCCTCGTTCGCCGTCTGGGTCTCGCTCGTCCCTTTCTTCGCGCCCATCACGATGCTCATCCGCATCGTCTCGCAGGAGCCGCCCCTCTGGCAGATCCTGCTCTCGCTCTGCATCGGCTTCGCGACCGTGGCGGCGCTGCTCTGGCTCGCCGGGCGCGTCTACCGCGTCGGCATGCTCATGTACGGCAAGCGCGCCACCATCCCGGAGATGCTGAAGTGGGTGCGACAGCCCTGAAGAAGATGCCCATCGAGATAGAGAAGAAGTACAGGCTTGAGCCCGAACGTCTGGAGCCTCTGCGCCGGAGACTGAGGGAAGTCGGGGCGGCGGGGCGGGGGAGTGCGGAGTTCGAGGAGAACGTGATCTACACGGGGCCGGGCCTCGACCCCGCGCGGCGCGTGCTGCGGCTCAGGAGGAGAGACGGGCGCGCGCTCTTCACGTTCAAGGAGCGCGACCTTTCGGACTCGGCCGTCAAGCGGCAGCGCGAGGAGGAGACGGAGGTGTCGGACGGGGACGCGCTGGCGGCCATCCTCGAAGCGCTCGGCTACAGGCCCGCGCTCGTCTACGAGAAGCGGCGCGAGACCTGGCACGTCGGGGGGGCGGAGGTCGTTTTAGACGAGCTGCCGTTCGGACTCTTCGTCGAGATTGAGGGCGAGGAGGCGCGCATCCTGGAGGTCGAGAAACTCCTCGGACTCGACTCGGCGGAGGCGGAGCACGCACCCTACCCGGAGCTAACCTTGCGCCACGGCGTGAAGCTGGGCGACGCGTTCGAGGCGCGTTTCTGATTCAGGGAAGCTGCATCGGCCGCTCGCCCGCACGTGGGCGGGCCTCGTGCGGCGGGGGCAGGAGGTCTGAGAAGTCGTAGACGATGTTGCCGTCGTTCTCGACCTGCACGTTCGCCGCGCCCTGCAGAGCCATCCGTTCGAGCGCGGCGCGGCTCTCCTCGATACTCGCGCGACAGTGGAGCGCGACCATCCCCACGGTCAGCCGGCAGCCCTTCGCCGCGGCGAGCTGTAGAATCCTGTTCTCGAGGTCGAAGTCCGGCGGCGCGGGCGTGCGGCGCATAAACTTCCACGCCGCAAACACGCCGATGGCGGCCAGCCCGACGAAGAAGAAGAGTAGCCCGATGACCACGCCCGTCTTATCCGGTTCGCGGCCGGAGATAAGGTCGCTGATGGCGGCGAAGACGAAGATGAGGCTGACGAGGGAGCCGCAGATGCTCAGGATGCCGCATCCGTAACGGAGGGGGCCGGGCGTCGAACTTTTCTGATTCTGTTGTCTGTTGGGGGTCATTCAAAGCTTGCCGGGGGCACTGACTTAAACGAACGAGCGGCGAGTATATTCGTCGCCCCTCAGGCTTTCAAGTCTGACACGTGACATCAAAAAGAAGCGGCCGCGCCCTTTAACGAGCGCGGCCGCTTCCTTACTGACAGAAGTCAGTGGGTGATTACATGCCCATGCCGCCGCCCATGCCGCCGGGCATGGCGGGCGTCTTGTCGTCCTCGGGCAGCTCGGAGATGAGCGCCTCGGTCGTCAGCATGAGGCCCGCAATCGAGGCCGCGTTCTGGAGCGCCGAGCGCGTCACCTTCGCGGGGTCGATGACGCCCGCGTCGACGAGGTCTTCGAACGTCTCGCTGGCCGCGTTGTAGCCGTAGGACTCCTTCTTGGCCTCGCGCACCTTCTCGACGATGACCGCGCCCTCCTTGCCGGCGTTCGAGACGATCTGGCGGAGCGGCTCTTCGAGCGCGCGGCGCACAATCGTCACGCCGATCTGCTCGTCGGCGTCGCCCTCGCCCTCGTCGTTGGCGCGGAACTTGTCGAGCGCCTTCGCCGCGCGCACCAAGGCGACTCCGCCGCCGGGGACGATACCCTCCTCGACGGCCGCGCGCGTGGCGTGCATCGCGTCCTCGACGCGGGCCTTCTTCTCCTTCAGCTCGGTCTCGGTCGCCGCGCCGACGCGGATGACCGCGACGCCGCCGACCAGCTTCGCGAGGCGCTCCTGCAACTTCTCGCGGTCGTAGTCCGACGTGGTCTCCTCGACCTGCGCGCGGATGGTCTTGACGCGCGCCTGCACGTCGGCGTCCTTGCCGCCGCCGTCGACGATGGTCGTGTTGTCCTTGTCGATGGTGACCTTCTTGGCACGGCCGAGGTCTTCGACCTTGATGTTCTCAAGCTTGATGCCGAGGTCTTCCGAGATGACCTTGCCGCCCGTCAAAATCGCGATGTCTTCGAGCATCGCCTTGCGGCGGTCGCCGAAGCCGGGGGCCTTGACGGCCGCGACGTTCAGCGTGCCGCGCAGCTTGTTGACGACGAGCGTAGCGAGCGCCTCGCCTTCCACGTCCTCCGCGATGATGAGGAGCGGCTTGCCGCCCTTCGCGATCTGCTCGAGCAGCGGGAGCAGGTCTTTCATCGACGAAATCTTCTTCTCGTGGATGAGGATGAGCGCGTTCTCGAGCACCGCCTCCATCCGCTCGGGGTCTGTGACGAAGTAGGGCGAGAGGTAGCCGCGGTCGAACTGCATACCGTCCACCACGTCCAGCTCCGTGTCCATCGTGCGCGACTCCTCGACGGTGATGACGCCGTCGCGGCCGACCGTCTCCATCGCCTTGGCGATCATCTCGCCGATGGTGCGGTCGCCGTTGGCCGAGATGGAGCCGACCTGAGCGATCATGTCGCCCTTGACCGGCTTCGCCATCTTCTTGATCTCGGCCGTGGCGCGCTCGACGGCCTTGTCGATGCCGCGCTTGAGCGCCATCGGGTTCGCGCCCGCCGCGACGGTCTTCACGCCCTCGCGGAAGATGGCCTGCGCGAGCACGGTGGCGGTGGTGGTGCCGTCGCCGGCCACGTCCGAGGTCTTCGAGGCGACCTCGCGCACCATCTGCGCGCCCATGTTCTCGAGGCTGTCCTTCAGCTCGATCTCCTTCGCGACCGTCACGCCGTCCTTGGTGATGGTGGGCGAGCCGAACTTCTTGTCGAGGACGACGTTGCGCCCCTTGGGGCCGAGCGTGATCTTGACCGCGTCGGCGAGCTGGTTGACGCCGCGCAGGATCGCCGCGCGCGACTCCTCACCGTGAATTACTTGCTTAGCCATAAGAGTCTCTTCTCCTTCGATATCACGACTGCAAAGATGCCTGACACTGAAAAGGCGGCCGAGTCTCGCAGACTACTTGCCGCCCTTCTTGCCGCCCGAGGCCGCGCCGGCCCGCTCGATGACGCCGAGGATTTCGTCCTCGCGCATGATGAGGTACTCCTCGCCGTCGAGCTTGATCTCGGAGCCCGAGTACTTGCCGAAGAGCACGCGATCGCCCTCTTTGACGTCGAGCCCGATGCGAGTGCCGTCGTCCTTGCGCTTGCCCTCGCCGACGGCGATGACCTCGCCCTCCTGCGGCTTCTCCTTGGCGGTGTCGGGGATGATGATCCCGCCGCGCACCTGCTCGCCCTCTTCAATGCGCTTGACGATCACGCGGTCGTGCAGTGGTTTGATGTTGGTAGCCATAACGCTCCTTTCCGGTTTCTTTGTGGATGAGTGGTCTGGTTTGATGGCCTTCCGGCTGCTAACCAAAAACGTCTGGATTTGCTAGGAAAATCGCAAATGTTTAGCACTCCGTTTGAAGGACTGCTAAAAATATAGGGACTTCCGATTTTTTTGTCAACCCGGAGCTTTCGGGGCGGGAGTTGTGCGGAGAATTTAGAAGGGCGCTCGCGGAATTTTAAGGGCCGCGCGAAAAAATGCCGCGTACCGGAATCGTCTCTACGGGCGTCGCGGTCGGTTTTGCATAGATGCGAGTTATCCCTACAGGCTCACGGATGAACTCGACAAGCGGATAAGTGATCTCTACAAGCGTGCGAGTCGATTTTGCATAAGTGCAAGTTATCTCTACAGACGCATATATAAACTCTACACACGGAAATGCAGACTCCACACGCGTTTCAATGAACTCTACAGGCGGAAACGTCTTCTCTGCACGCGGAAACGCCTTCTCTACAGGCGCAGACGTATTCTCGACAGGAGCGGCGGTCATGTCGGAGGCTTGAACTGCTTTCCAATCCGGGCCGGGCGCAATTAGAACCGGCCGGCAACGGCGCTGTAATGAAACCCCAACAACCTCCGCACTTCTTCGGGTTTATCTTCGACACACGGCGAGGTAGCCATAAAGCAGACGCTTCTTCGATGCCCGCGCTGTCCCTAACGGAAGAAGTCGGAAAGAGCCGCCCGCCTTTCTGCCAGCCATCTTATCCGTATAGCAGAGCAAGAGTTTTTGGGAGACCACTCCGAGAGGTAGTCCCCGATGCATATCCCCCTTCCACGAGGGCCTGCGGATGGCGGTACGGGCATCTCCGCCGAACGGGCGCTGCTGCGTGCGGCCGCCGAGTTAGGGCGCGACGAGCAGCCGCGCCTCTACCGTCACGTCTACTCGCACGGCCACGCCACGGCGATGCTCGCGCGCTCCTTCGCCGCCGACATCGGCGCCGACTCGGACGCCCACACGCTCGACGAGATAGAACTCGGCGCGCACCTGCACGACTTCGGCAAATACCTCATCGCAGAGTCCATCCTGCTCAAGCGGGGGCCGCTCACGAGCGACGAGAGGCACGCAGTATCCTTCCACCCGATCTATGGCGCTCACGTCCTGCGCGGACTGCCCGCGGTCACACAGGCGGTGAGGCGAATCGTACTCCACCACCACGAGGGCTGGGACGGGAGCGGTTATCCGGAAGGGATGAAGGGCACGCACATTCCGCTCGAGGCGCGCATCGTCGCCGTGGTGGACGTGTACACTTCGCTGCGCGCGAGGCGTGCTTACAAGCCCGCCCTCAGCAGGCCGGAGGCGGCGGCTGAGATGATTGCGATGGCCGGCCGCGAACTCGACCCAAACTTGACCGAAGACTTTCTCAGGTTCGTGGGGGCGCTCTAGCGCTTGCGGCGGGAGGTCGTTTTCCGCGGGCGGTGGTTGTTGGAGGCGGCGGCGCGTTCCTGCGCGTGATAGCCGGCGACGCGCTTGGAGAGAGTGTTGCGGTGGATGCCGAGCGTGGCGGCCGTGCGCGAGAGGTGCTCCTTGTGGCGGGCGAGCGCCTTCTGGATGTAGAGTTTCTCGAACTCTTCCAGGGCCTCGTCGAGCATGATCTGGCCGTCGAGCATCTCGTCAATCAGGGCTTCGAGCCGGGCGCGCATGGGCATTGGGGGTTTCGCTCCGTCCGTTCAAAACAAGGTCATTCGAATAAACTCTTAATGGGCGCGTGGTTCTCAGGCGAAGAGGTGCTTGTACTCTTTGAAGAAGCGCGCCCTCAACTCGTCCGAGGTGCAGAACGCGAGCAGGCGCGCGCCCTCCGCGAGCGCGGGGCCGGTGCGCGCGCGTGCGACCGCCTCGATCTTGACGGGGAAGGCCGTCAGCGCCAGGTAGACGACCGAGCAGACGGCCACGCCGCGCACGAGCCCGAAGCCCGCGCCGAGCGCGCGGTCGAACCACTGGAGCTTCGCGCGCTTGAGTCCGGCCCGCGCGGACTCGCCGAGGATAAGCCCCGCGAGGAGCACGACGCCCACCATCAGGAGGAAGCCCGCCGCGTAACCGCCCTCGACAGATTCGACGACGCCAAGTCCGCGCAGGAACGCGCCGGCCTGCGCGTACGTGTGCGACGCGACTAAGAAGCCGACCGCCAGCCCGACGCTCGCGATCAGGGCACGCACGAACCCGCGCAGAGCGCCCGCCGCCACGGACGCCCCGACGATTGCGAGCACGAACAGGTCGAAGAGAGTCATGAATCAGTAGGCAGTAGGCAGATGGCAGTAGGCAGCCGCTCCGCGTTAAAAGAGTTGAAGGGTTAATTCAGAGTTCTCAGCGTTAGGGATTTGAACTGCCTACTGCCATCTGCCTACTACCTACTGTGTCAGCGCTTTTCCCGTCAGCAATCTGTACGCTTCGAGGTAGCGGTCGGTGGTGGCGGCGGCCACGTCCGGGGGGAGCGGCGGCGCGGGCGGCCGCTTGTCCCAGTCGAGCGTTTCGAGGTAGTCGCGCACGAACTGTTTGTCGAAGGAGGGCTGCGAGTGGCCGGGCTCGTAGGCCGCCGCGGGCCAGAAGCGCGAGGAGTCTGGCGTCAGCGCCTCGTCGATGAGAATGATGCGGCCCGACTCGTCGCGCCCGAACTCGAACTTGGTGTCGGCGATGATGATGCCGCGGTCTCGCGCGTAAACTTCGGCGTCGTGGTAGAGCGCGAGCGCGATGTTGCGCAGGTGCTCGGTCGCCTCACCGCCTACGATGTCACGCATGCGCCCCTCGCTGATGTTCTCGTCGTGGCCCGACTCGGCCTTGGTCGCGGGCGTGAAGAGCGGCGCGGGGAGTTTCGCGGACTCCTGCAAACCTTCCGGCAGCCTGTGGCCGCAGACCTCGCCGGTCGCGAGGTAGTCCTTCCAGCCCGAGCCGGCCAGGTAGCCGCGCACGACGCACTCGACGGGGAAGACCTCGGTGCGGCGCACGAGCATCGAGCGCCCGCGGAGGATGTCGGCCGAGGCGCGGACGGCCTCGGGCATCGCGCTCACGTCCGTCGTGACGAGGTGGTGCGGCGTGATGTGCGCGAGGCGCGCGAACCAGAAGGCGGAGAGCGCGGTCAAGACCTCGCCCTTCCGCTCGATCTGCGTCGGGAGCACGCAGTCGAAGGCCGAGATGCGGTCGGTGGCGACGACGAGGAGGTGCGCGTCGTCCACCTCGTACACATCGCGCACCTTGCCGCGCCGCGCGAGCCGAAGGCCGTGGAGGGAAGTCTCCGCGACTGTGGGAGTGCCACTCATAGGCGTGAACCGTGAACCGTAAACCGTGACAAGTTGAATACAGGCTTGTGCGTGTCCGCGCGGGTCTGTACGAAGGGGCGCCCACGGCGCGCCGGGATTGTGCTCGCCCGTCCCGATTCTTGTCAAGAGTTGCGTAAGCCGTGAACCGTAAACCGTGACGAGAGTAAAGCCTGTGCTTATCTCGTCACGGTTTACGGCTCACGGTTTACGCGCGAAGCGCTTCGCGCAGGCGACGAATCTGCGCGGCGTGGTTGTGGGCGTGGTCGGCGTAGATGCGGAGCCAGTCTTCGGCGGTGTAGCGGCCGGACTCTGTGTGCGTGCCGGCGCGCGACCAGTCGGCGTCGGTCATGCGGTCGAGGAGCTGGCCGGTGGTGGCGCGGGCGCCGCGCAGGGCGTCGAGCGCGGGCTCGATGGGGCGCTCGTTGTAGCCGAGGCTCGCGGCGTAGTGCTCCTGGTCGTAGCCCTGTATCTGCGGCTCGTCCTCGGTCAGGAGTTTTCTCAGGCGGATGGCGCTGTTCATCTCGCTGTCGGCGAGGTGCTGGACGACCTCGCGCGCGCTCCACTTGCCGGGGATGGGGTGGGCCGAGAGCGTCTCCTCGTCAAAGCCTTCGAGGCTGTCTGCGACCTCTCCGTAGCCGGCCTTGTACTGCTCTATGAGCGCTTGTCTCTCTTCGTTCGTCATAAAGCTCCTTCGGGTTCGGGGGAAATAAAAGTCAGTAGGCAGTAGGCAGACGGCAGTAGGCAGCCGCTCCGCGTGACGGACGTTGAATGATCAACCCGGAAGTTTCGACAGCGGCGCTTTCAACTGCCGACTGCCATCTGCCTACTGTAAATATCACACACTCGACGCCTTTGAAAGAGCGAGGGCTGAGGGCCGGCCTGTGTTTCCTCCCGGACAGTGCCGTCGGCCCAAGATTATTTATTGCTTGAGTTTAGTCGGCCGGTTCGCTATAGTTCTTGGTGTCCCGGGGCGTGCGCCCGCAGTGGCACGTCTCTTAACCGTTCCGCGATGACTCAAAAATCTGCCGCCGCCAATCCCGACGTGAAGGACACTGGTGAAGAGAAGATCGAGGTGGGCGAGCGCAAGCTCAAGCTCCTCATCATCGAAGACGACGAGAAGATTCTCGAAGCCATCACCGAGTATTTTTCGCGCACTGGCTACACGGTGCAGACCGCGGAAGACGGACTCTCCGGCGTCCAGGCGGCCTTGAACGACCGCCCCGACGCCATCGTCCTCGACCTCATGCTTCCCAAAATGGACGGGCTGGCCGTCTGCCGCGAGCTGCGGGAGAAGGCCGCGTACATCCCGATCCTGATGCTGACGGCCAAGGACGACGTGGTTGACAAGGTGCTCGGCCTTGAGATGGGGGCGGACGATTACATCACCAAGCCCTTCTCGCTGCGCGAGCTCGAAGCCCGCATCAAGAGCGTGATGCGCCGCGTCCGCGCGGCCTCGCGCTCCGAGACGAGCGAGGACGCCCCGATTCTCAGGGGCCGCCTCCGCATCGACCCGGCCAAGCGCGAGGTGACGGTCGGCGACCGGCAGGTCGAACTCACGCCCAAAGAGTTCGAGCTGCTTCGGCTCTTCGCCTCGAACCCCGGCCGCGTCTTCCCGCGGAAGTACCTCCTGGAGAAGATTTGGGACTACTCCTACGAGGGCTACGACCGCACCATCGACTCGCACATCAACCGCCTGCGAGCCAAGATCGAGGACAACCCCGAGAACCCGCAGATGGTTCTGACCGTCTGGGGCATCGGCTACAAGTTCAGCGACGAACAGCGCTGAAGGGTTCCACTCCTGAGGAGACCGCCAGAGTCTCCCACGTCGAGGGCGACGAGCACACGGCCCCGCTCGCGACCCTTCCTAATCCCGAAAGACTGCTAAACGGTCTCACCCTCCGGCGGGCGCGCACGCGCCCGGAAGTAAAGCCATGAACAAGGAATCGAACGGACACGACTTTGCCGTGCTGCTGCAGACGTGGAGCCGCAGTGCGCTCGGCTCGCGCTGCGTGCGCCTGGGTCTCGTCGCGGCGGCGGGCGTTTCGCTCGCGCTGAGCGGGCCGGAGCAGCCGCGCGCTCAGCAGCGCTACCACGAGCCGGCCGTCACCGTCACCGGCGTCTCCTCCTCGGGCAACGTCGTCTCCATCTCGGCGGACGGCTCGCTCAACCGCGCGCAGACCTGGCAGGACGCCGAAGGCTTCCACGTCGTGCTCGTCAACGGGCAGGCGGCGGGCTCGACGCGCGGCGTGAGGGTGCAGCGCGTCGGCAACTCTCTGGAGCTGGTCGTGCCGGTCAAGCGGGGCGCGAACGTGACCGTCCAGCCGCACGGCAACCGCCTCGACCTCGTCCTGACGGGCGGCGGCGCGCTCAACGTCGAGAACTTCCCCGTCGAGCAGGCGCAGCCGGAGCGTCCGCAGAGTCGCACGCAGCCCGCGCCGCGTGAGGCGGCGGAGGGCGGGGCCTTCGAACGCGCGCCGCAGCCGCGGGCCGAGTCGAAGCGCCGCGGCGCGGCGGAGGCCCTGTTGTCTGAGCCGGCGCGTCCTGCGCTGGTTCTGTCCGCCGTCACCCCGCCGCCGGCGCAGACGCAGGCGGCGCCGGCCGCCGCTCAACCGAACGCACAACCCGAGACGGTCAGCTCCATCGGCCCCGCGCCGCAGGAGCCGAACCCGCAGACGGTCGCGCAGCCGGCGGAGGTTAAGGTCGAGACGGAGGGAGGCGAAGGCTTGATGTCATACCTCCTTTCGCTGCCTTCGCTGCTCGCGGTGGTCGGCATCGGCCTCGCGGGTTCGGTCGGCATGTTCGTCAGGCGCAGGCGCTCGGGCGAAGAAGAGGGCGACGAAGGACGCCGGGGCGAAACGAAGAAGAAGAAGGCGCCCGCCGCGGAGAAGTCGAACAAGACTGAGAAGGCCGAGAAGGCGCAGAAGTCTTTCGAGCATTTCAAGGGCGACCGCCGCAAGACGGACGTCACAGTCCCCTTCGAGCGGCGCAAGGCCGGCCGCGGCGCGGAGGACGAGGCGACGCGGCGCGGCCGCGAGTTGGGAGCCGAAGCCGCCGCCGGCCAGGAGCGCCCCGCCGAGTTGAAGCCGCACGCGTCGGAGCCGTCGGTCGTCCACGGCTCTTACCGCATCGACCAGGAGGTCGCGAGCCTCGTCGCGGGCGGCCCGCACAGCATCGAAGTCCTCGCCTCGCGCGCTTCGGACGACCGCCGCGCGGTCGAGACTTCGCTCCTCAAAGCGCTGCGCGCGCAGGAGACCGACGAGGACGGCCAGCGCCGCGCGCGCATCGCGCTCGAAGACTACGGCTTCGTCGCGCGCGCCTGCGCCTCGCTCCTGCTCGGCGGCGAGACCTTCGAGCGCGTGAGCGCCGCGCGCGCCCTCGGCGACATGAAGTCAGCCCAGGCGCTCCCGTTCCTGACCGAAGCGCTCTACGACCACGACCCGCTCGTCCGCACCGAGTGCGTGCAGAGCCTCGGCGCCCTCGGCCTGCCCACGGCCATCGGCGCACTACTCGACGTGGCGCGCCGCCACCAGGACATCCCGGCGAACATCCTCGGCCCGGCGCTCACGGCCTGCTCGGTCGAGTCGCTCGAACTCGAACGCCACGCGCCCGCCTTCGCGCGCGGGCGGGCCGATTCCCGAGAGTCAACCTCGGACTTCAACACGCGCGCCCTCGTCCCCGCGACGGACTACGAGGACTTGCCCGAGTCCTGCGAAGACGAGGCGCTCGCCGTCGCGCTCGTGCGCGTCGAGAGCACGGACGCGGAGTCACGCGCCACCGCCGCGCAGCAGCTCGCGCAGTTCCAGGTGCGCCGGGCGGTCGCGGCCCTCGCGCGCGCCGCGCGCCACGACGCCGAGGGCACCGTCCGCTCGGCCGCCGTCAACAGCCTCGGACTCATCAACCACGAGTCCGTCTTCGCGCACGTCATCATGGCGCTCGCCGACGAGGCGCGCGAAGTCCGCGCCGCCGCCGCGCGCGCACTCTCGCGTCTGAGCTTCGAGCGCGCCGAGGCCTACGTCCGCGTCGCCGAGACGGCCGACCCGCGCACGCTCGGCGACGTGGCGCACGCGTGCGTCAAGGCCGGCCTCGCCACGCAGGCCGTCGGTCGCCTGACGAGCGAGGACAGGCGGCAGGCTTACGAGGCGTTCTCGCTGCTCTCGCTCTGCGCATCGGGCGGCGAACCGGGGCCGCTGCTCGACGCCATCGGCTCGCACCGCGACGACGAGGCGAGCCTGACCTGCGTGCAACTGCTCGGCGACTCGCTGACGGCGGAGGTCGTCGAGCGGCTGCGGCGTCTGGCGGACGAGGGCGGGATGCCCGAGAGGGTGCGCCGCTCCATCCTCGAAACGGTCGAGCGCGCGCAGCGCGCGCAGACGCTGGTGGTCGCGTGAGGCGGCGCGAAGATTTGTTTTGATGACAAGCCGGCCGCGCTATTGCATAATGTCGCCGCCCGCAACCCTGTTCCTGGGACCCAAGCGATGCCCCTGAAGTCCAGCTCACAGATGCACAGCCAAATGCGTACGAAACTGCTCGTCGTCCTCGTCGCGGCGCTGGCGCTCACCGCCCTCCTCTCGGCCGGCGGCGCGAGCGCGCAACGTCAGGGGAACGACAACGCTTCGGGCGGCAACAAGTCGAAGCGCGTCGTCGGCGTCCGCAGCAGCGACAGCGGCAGCGGCTCGCGCGTGACCATCACGGCCGACGACACGCTCAAGGACTACTCCGCCTACCGCAGCGGCGACCGCTTCTACGTCGTGCTGCCGAAGGCGGCGGCCGGCGCGCGCGGGAGCGGCTCGGGGCGCGGCTACAGTGACATGCAGGTGCAGCAGCGCGGCGACTCGGTCGTGCTCTCCTACCGCGTCGCGCCCGGCGCGAAGCCGCGCGTCGAGCAGAAGTTCAACCGCCTCGACGTGGTCTTCGACGTGCCCGGCGACGCCTCGGCGCAACAGTCTGCAACGCAACAGCAGCAGCCACAGCAGCAGACTCCGCCCGCGGAGAACAGAACCGCGCAGCCGAACGAGCAGAGACAGCCCGCGAACAATCAGACCGCCGCGAACCCCGCGAGCGAGCGCCGCCAGCCCACGCCCGAAGAGACGGCGCGCGCGGCCCAAGCCTCGAACCCGGCGACCGTCAACAACGTCCCGCCCGCCGCCGCGCCGACGCAGACTCAGACGGGCACCGAGCCCGCCGCGCAGAATCCCCAGCAGGCTTCCGTCGAGCCGACGCAGGAGCCGTCCCCGGCCGCGACGCCTGCGACCGAGATCGCGCAGGCGCAGCCGCCCGCGCAGATCGCGCCCATCACCACGAGCCAGCCCGCGACGCAGACGGGCACCTCGCTCGGCGCGTACCTTCTACAGAACTGGTGGGTGCTCGTCGTCGTCGGCATGGTCGTCGTCGGCCTCGGACTCGTCTTCGCGGGGCGCCGCGCCGCCTCGACACCGCCCGCGCCGGTCGAAGGCCTGAGCGAAGGTTCGACGACGACGACGCGCGCGAAGGAGGAGACGGCCAGGGCACTCACGGACGCGACGGCCGCCGCGCAAGCTTCGACCGTGAGCAAGGCCGAACCCTTGAGCGTGTCGGATGCTTCGGCGGCGGACGTGAACCCGGTCGTGGCCGGCGCGGTCGTCGCGAAGTCGAAGAAGCAGTCAAAGAAAGAGGCGAGGCAGGAGGCCAAGCGCAAGAAGAAGGGCGCGCGCGTCGAAGAACCCGCACGCACCGAAGTCACAGCCGTCGCCGAAACCGACGTCGCCGCGCCCGTCGCTCAAGAACCTGTCGTCGAAGAGCCGGCAGTCGAAGAGCAGACGGTCGCCGCCCAGGTCGTTGAAGAGGCCGCCGCCGTCGAAGCCGTGGCCGAGCAGGACGAGGTAGCTGAGCCGGTTGTCGAAGAGACGCTCGTTCACGAAGAGCCGGCCGTCGAAACTCCTCCTGTCGAAACGGCCGCGGCCGCGGAAGAGACGTTTGTCGACGAGAGCGCCCTGGTCGAAACTCCCGCCGTCGAAGAGCCTGCGTGGGAAGAGCCGGCCGAAGTCACGCAGGCCGTCGCGACCGAAGAGGTCGCCGAAGTCGTCGCCGAGCCAGAACCCTCTGGACAGGTCGTCGCCCCCGCCGTCGAGACGGCCGAGCCGGAGCCTTTCGAAGTCGCGGAGTCGCCCGCCGAGACCGCGGCGCCGGCCTTCGTCGCTTCCGTCACTCCGGAAGTCGAGACCGAAGAGGTCGCGCCGGTCGAGGCGGAGACGCCTGCGCCTTCGGTTGAAGAAACCCACGCGCCGGTCGCGGAGATTGAGCCGGCATACGCGCCCGAGCCGGAGCGCATTCTGTCGGAGACGCAGAACCTGCTCGGGGGCGGGCAGTACGACCGCGCGGTCATCGGCTCGCGCGACGCGATGACGCGGCAGATGGTCGCCGCCGAACTGCTCGCGGCGCTCGCCGGCCGCAACGTCCAACGCCGCGAGCGCGCGGGCGCCGCCTTCGTCGAGCACGGCTACTTCGAAGAGACCGCGCGCGACCTGCGCGAAGCGGACGCGCCCGCCGAACGCTCGGCCGCGGCCCGCTCGCTCGCGATCCTCAACGACCGCAAGGCCACGCCGCTGCTCGTCGCCGCGCTCGAAGACCCCGTGATGGACGTGCGCCGCGCGGCCGTGGAAGCGCTCGGCGCGTTGCGCGACCCTTCGGCCGTCGGGCCGCTCGAAGCGCTGCTCGAACGCGAGAGGAACGAGCGCAACCGCATCCCGCCCCGCGTCATCCGCACCGCCGTCGAGTTCTGCCGCGAAGACTTCGCGCAGGCCCCCGCCGCCGCAGAGCCGCAGCCCGCCGCGCCCGCCGCCGAGACGACTGAACCCGCGCCCACCCTCGAACCCGAGGCCGCGCCCGTCGTCAAACAGAGAGACGAGGCGGCGGCGGTCGAGCTTGCCCCGGTCGAAGAGACGTTTGTCGAAACCGCGCCGGAACCCGCGGCTGAAGTCGCCGCGCCGGAGACGGCCGAAGAGACTTCGGTCTCCATCGCTCCTTTCGTCGAAGAGACGGCCGCGCCCGAGCCGTTCGTCGCGCCCGAACCCGCGGCCGAGGCGACGGGCGAACCCGCGCACGTGCCCGAACCCGTCCACGCCGAAGAGCCGTTCGAGCTGGTCTCGGAGACCGCGGTCGAGCCTTTCGTCGAACTCGAACAGCCGCTGGTCGAGACCGAGCCGGAAGCGGCCGCGACGTTCGAAGAGCCTGCCGCCGCCGTCACGGAAGAGGTCGGCATCGAGCCCGCCGCGGGCGAGTGGTTCGACTTCGACATCAGCGAGATGGGCGACGCGAGTCAGCCCGCCGCCGAAGCGACCCCCGAGCCTGCGGTCACCGAACCTGTCTTCGAGACTTCGTCAGGTGAAACGCTCGCCGACTCCGTGAGCAACGAAGTCGAAGAGGTCGAAGAACAACAGCCCGCGCCCGCCGCCGAGACTCAGCTCGAACTCGTTGCCGAACCTCAAGCCGAGCCGTTCGCCGAGTCGCACGTCGATTCGCACGCAGAGCCGGGCCGTGAGATCGAAGTCGCGGAAGAGGCCGCGGGGCCGTCGCCCTTCGTGCGCGAGCCGGAGCAGGTCGCCTACGAGCCGGCCGCGCAGCAGCCCGCGCCCGAGAAGGGACTCGCGCCCTTCGACGAGTCGTCCACGGTGCCCGCCTCCATCCAGCAGCGCATCGCGAGCACAGACCCGCGCGAGCGCGCCGCGGCCATCATCGAGCTTTCGCACGTCGACACCGACGAGGCGTTCCAGCAGATCTGCTCCGCCTTCGACGACCGCTCGCAGGACGTCCGGTCGGCCGCCGCGCGCGCACTCTACGAGCTGCGCGCCGACCGCGCCGATTCCTTCACGCGCGCCTTGCGCGAGGCCGCGCCCGAGCGCCGCCGCGAGATCGGCGCGGCCATCGCCGACTCGGGACTCGCCGGCGAGTCCATCTCGCAGCTCACGGGCGAGAGCCGCGAGCGCACCTACGAGGCGTTCTCGCTCCTCTTCCTGATGGCGAAGGCGGGCGAGGTTCAGCCCCTCCTGCGCGCCATCGAGAGCCACCCGAACAACGAGGTGCGCCTCGCCGTCGTCAAGCTGCTCGCGCTCTCCGGCCAGAAGGAAGTCCTCCCGGCCTTCCGCCGCCTCGCGGTGCGCGGCTCGCTCCCGACCGAAGTCCGCTCGGCCGTCATGGAGGCCATCTACCAGATCAGTTCGAGCCAGCCCACGCCCGCTTAGTGAATGGTAAATGGTGAATGGTAAATGGCGAGAAGACCCTCTTTGTCTTTTCGCCATTTACCATTTACCATTTACCATTCACTATGAACTTCAAGCTTCGTTCCGAATTCAAGCCGCAGGGCGACCAGCCCGCCGCCATCGACTCGCTCGTCCGGGGACTGGACGAGGGCGCGAAAGACCAGGTGCTTCTGGGCATCACGGGGTCTGGCAAGACCTTCTCGGTCGCCAGCGTGATTCAGCGCACGCAGCGCCCGACGCTCGTCATCGCGCACAACAAGACGCTCGCCGCGCAGCTCTACCAGGAGTTCAAGTCCTTCTTCCCCGAGAACTCCGTCGAGTACTTCGTCTCCTACTACGACTACTACCAGCCGGAGGCCTACGTCCCGGCCTCGGACACGTACATCGAGAAGGAGGCGACCATCAACGACGAGATCGACCGCCTGCGCCTGTCGGCCACGCGCGCGCTGTTTGAGCGGCGCGACGTAATCGTCGTTGCGAGCGTGTCGTGCATCTACGGCCTCGGCGACCCGGACGCTTATTACAACATGATCCTCTTCGTCGAGCCGGGGATGAAGCTTACGCGCGAGCAGCTTCTTCAAAGACTCGTCGAGCTTCAGTACGAGCGCTCCGACGTCGAGTTCGGCCGCGGGAGTTTCCGCGTGCGGGGGGACACGGTCGAGGTCTACCCCTCTTACCAAGACCAGGCGTATCGCATCGAGCTGTGGGGCGACGAGGTCGATTCCATCTCGACCATCGACCCGCTTTTGGGCGAAGTGCTTGAGAAGCACACTTCCAGACTTCCCATCTACCCGAAGACGCATTACGTGATGCCGAAGTCCACCGTCAAGCGCGCGATCAAGACCATCCGCGAAGAGCTCGACTGGTGGGAGCCGCAGTTGATTAAGGAAGGGAAGCTCGTCGAGGCGCAGCGCCTGCACCAGCGGACGATGTACGACCTCGAGATGTTCAAGGAGATGGGCTTCTGCCGCGGCGTCGAGAACTACTCGCGCCACCTGACGGGCAAGCCGCCGGGCTCGCCGCCGCCGACGCTGCTCGACTACCTGCCGCCGGACACCATCGTCGTCATCGACGAGTCGCACCAGACCGTCCCGCAGATCCGCGGCATGTTCAACGGCGACCAGTCGCGCAAGCGCACGCTCGTCGAGTACGGCTTCCGCCTGCCCAGCGCGATGGACAACCGCCCGCTCAACTTCGCGGAGTTCGAGTCGCGCGTCGGCCAGACCATCTACGTCTCGGCCACGCCCGGCCCGTACGAGCTGACGAAGACGGGCGGCGAGGTCGTCGAACAGATCATCCGCCCGACGGGCTTGACCGACCCGGTGGTCGAGATTCGCCCCGTCAAGGGGCAGATCGACGACCTGCTCGGCGAGTGCCGCACCCGCGCCGAACAGAACGAGCGCGTCCTCGTCACGACGCTGACGAAGAAGATGGCCGAGGACTTGACGGAGTACTTCGCGGAGGTCGGCGTCCGCGTCCGCTACCTGCACTCCGACATCGAGACGCTTGAGCGCATACGCATCCTGCGCGACCTGCGCCGCGGCGAGTTCGACGTGCTCGTCGGCATCAACCTTCTAAGAGAAGGCTTGGACTTGCCGGAAGTCTCGCTCGTCGCCATCCTCGACGCCGACAAGGAGGGCTTCCTCCGCTCCGAGTCTTCGCTCATCCAGACCATCGGCCGCGCGGCGCGCAACGCGAACGGCACGGCCATCCTCTACGCCGACAACATGACCGACTCGATGAAGCGGGCCGTCGGCGAGACCGAGCGCCGCCGACGGATTCAGGAGGAGTACAACGAAGAGCACGGCATCACGCCGCAGACCATCATCAAGCCGGTCGAGGCCACGCTCGTCACCGCCTACGAGGCCGACTACTTCAAGGTGCCGCTCGACCTCGACGCGATGGACGACTACACGGCCGCCAACATCGAGGCCACCATCGCCCGCCTCGAAGCCGAGATGCGCATCGCCGCCAAGGCCATGGAGTTCGAGCGCGCCGCCGAACTCCGCGACCGCGTCAAGTACCTCCGCGAGCGCGAGCTGACGATGACGTGAGGAGGGGTTTGGGTGCTGGTAGACCCTAAAACCCAGCACCCAAAACCCAAAACCCTTCATGACCTTCCTCGTCGAGACCGAAAGGCTCGCCCTGCGCGAGTGGACGCCCGAAGACGCCGAGGCGCTGCACGCGCTCGCGGGCGACGCGGAGGTGATGCGGTACGTCGGCGACGGCAGCACCTGGGACGTTGAGCGCGTGCGCGAGTGGATCGGGAAGCTTAACGAGAGCTACCGTACGCGCGGCTTCAGCCGCTGGGCCGTCGTCGAGAAAGAGACGGACGAGGCCGTCGGCAGTTGCGGCTTCGCGCCGCTGCCCTGGTCGGGCGAGATAGACTTCGGCTACATGTTTCGCCGCGACCGCTGGGGCAGAGGTTACGCGAGCGAGATCACGCCCGCCGCGCTCCGCTACGGCTTCGAGCGCTACGGCTTCCGAGAGGTCGTCGCCAGCATCGACCCGAAGAACGAAGCCTCGCGCCGGGTGCTGCTCAAGCTCGGCTTCGTTTACCGCCACAACGAAGTGCAGCCCGGCGAAGAGGAGGAGTCGGAGATTTACGCGATGTCTAACCCGCGCTTGAAGAGTGAGGAGTGACGACGGCGCTTTCGACAGATGCTGATTAAAGAAGAGCAGGACGAGATTCAATCCTTCCTCACCGACGCGAGCAACACCGGGGGCGGGCGCGCCGAGCGCGTGCTATTTCCCGAGAGCGCGGAGGAGGTGGCGGGCGCTTTAGCAGAAGCGTCGAGGGCAGGCACGCCCGTGACGGTGGCGGGCGCGGGCACAGGCATCGTCGGCGGGCGCGTGCCTTACGGCGGCGCGGTGCTCTCGACCGAGCGGCTGAACCGCGTGGGCGAGTTCGTGCGGGAAGAGGACGGCCGGGGATTCGCGACCGCGGGCGCGGGCGTCGTGCTCGGTGACTTCCAGCGCGAGGCGAAGGCGAGGGGGTTGCTCTACCCGCCCGACCCGACCGAGTGGAGCTGCTTCATCGGCGGGACGGTCGCGACCAACGCCTCCGGCGCGCGCACCTTCAGGTACGGCCCGACCAGGCGCTACGTCCGCGCACTTCAAGTTGCTCTGACGACCGGCGACCTTCTGGAGGTTCGTCGCGGCGAGATGTTCGCGGGCGCGGACGGCTCGGTCGAAATCCCCCTCGGCGGCGGGCGAAAGATCGAGGCGCGTCTGCCGACCTACACGATGCCCGCAACGCACAAGCACGCCGCCGGCTACTTCGCGCACCCGGACATGGACTTGATAGACCTCTTCATCGGCAGCGAGGGCACGCTCGGCGTCGTCACGGAGGCAGAGCTTGCCTTACTCCCACAACCCGAAGGCGTCCTCGCGGGCGTCGTCTTCTTCAAAACCGAAGAGCATCTGCTCGCCTTCGTGCGCGACGCGCGCGAGCGCTCGCTCGAAACGCGCGCGGAGAAGGGTGAGGGGATTGACGCGCGCGCCCTCGAATACTTCGACGGCGAGGCTCTGAAATTCCTGCGCGAGCGCTACCCGCTCGTCCCCGCCGGCGCGGCCGGCGCCGTCTTCTTCGAGCAGGAGACGACCGACCAGACCGAAGAGGCTTTGATGGGGGAGTGGCTCGGGCTGGTCGAGAAGCACGAGGCGCTCGCCGAAGAGTCCTGGTTCGGCACCAACGAGTCCGACCGCGCGGAGATGCGCGCCTTCCGCCACGCGCTCCCCGTCATGGTCAACGAGTGGCTCGCGCGCCAGGGCCAGCGCAAGGTCTCGACCGACATGGCCGTGCCCGACGACAAGTTCCCCGAGATGCTCCGCTTCTACAAGGAGACTCTGCGCGCGGGCCGTCTCGCTTACGTCATCTTCGGGCACATCGGCGACAACCACGTCCACGTCAACATCCTCCCGCGCGACGCCGCCGAAGCCGTCGCGGCGCGCGAGACCTACGGCCGCTTCGTGGAGCGCGCCGTCCGTCTGGGCGGTACCGTCTCGGCCGAGCACGGCGTCGGCAAGATCAAGCGCGAGTACCTGCGCGCGCTCTACGGCGAACGGCACCTGCGCGAGATGGCAGAACTGAAGCGCGCCTTCGACCCGGCCTGCGTCCTCGGCCGCGGCAACGTCTTCCCCGAAGAGTTCCTGCCGGCCCCCGGCGGGAACTGAAAGTTAGTCCCCACTTCTGCTGACGGTCAAACTCATGGTAGAAACATCCGTCGGCGCGCCCGTCCTGCTCTACGACGGCGTGTGCGGCTTCTGCAACAAGTCGGTGCAGTTGATACTCGACCACGACCGGAAGGGCTATATGCGCTTCGCCGCGCTCCAGAGCGACTACGGTCAGGCCGTCATCGAAAAGCATCCGGAGCTGCGAGGCGTGGACTCGGTCGTCTTCGTCGAGCAGACGCCGGGCGGCGAGCGCGTCCACGTCCGCTCCGACGCGGCGCTCAGGGTCGCGTCTTACCTCGGCGGCTTCTGGAGACTCTTCCTCGCGGCGAAGGTTCTGCCGCGGCACTTGCGCGACTACCTGTACGACCTGTTCGCGCGCAACCGCTATAAGTTCTTCGGCAAGTACGACAGTTGTATGCTGCCGCCGCCCGAGGTGCGCTCGCGCTTTCTCGACGCTTGAGGTCACAGATGTTCCGCTTCACCACGGCAGGGGAGTCGCACGGGCGCGCTCTGGTCGCGATAGTCGAGGGTCTGCCCGCGGGGTTGGAAGTCGATACGGAGGTCGTCAACCGCGAGCTGGAGCGTCGGCAGTGGGGCTACGGCCGCGGCGGGCGGATGAAGATCGAGCGTGACCGCGTCGAGTTCCTGAGCGGCGTGCGCCACGGCCGCACGCTCGGCTCGCCCGTCGCGCTGCAGATCGAGAACAAGGACTGGAAGAACTGGACGGCCGTCATGTCGTCCGAGCCCGTCGAGCCGGCCGAAGCGCCGGAAGAGAAGATGCGGCGCGTCAAGCGCCCGCGCCCCGGCCACGCAGACCTCGCGGGCGGACTCAAGTACGACGCGCGCGACCTGCGCGACATCCTCGAACGCGCCTCGGCCCGCGAGACGGCCGCGCGCGTCGCCTGCGGCGCGCTGGCGAGACAACTGCTCTCGGTCATCGGCGTCGAGATTCGCAGCCACGTCGTCCAGCTCGGCGGCATCCCCGCTTCGCCGCTCGAAGTTGACTGGGAAACAATCGGCCGCATCCCCGACGACGCGCCGCTGCGCTGCGCCGACGAGGAGGCGCAAGGCCGGATGGTCGCGCTCGTCGACGAGAAGCGGCGCGAGGGCGACACGCTCGGCGGCGTCTTCGAGGTCGTCGTGCGCGGCGTCGTCGCCGGCCTCGGCTCTCACACCTCCTGGGAGGCGAAGCTCGACGGACGGCTCGCGCGCGCGGTCATGTCCATCCACGCGGTCAAGGCCGTCTCCATCGGCGCGGGCGTCGAGGCCGCTTCGCTGCCCGGCTCGCGGGTGCACGACGAGATCGGCTACGACGCCGAGGGGCGCGTCTTCACGCGGCCGACGAACCGCGCGGGCGGCCTCGAAGGCGGCATCACCAACGGCGAGGAGCTGCGCGTGCGCGGCTTCCTCAAACCCATCTCGACGCTGCGCCGCGCGCTGCGCTCCGTGGACATCGAGACGAAGGCCGAAGAGGCGGCCGCCTTCGAGCGCTCCGACGTGACCGCCGTCCCCGCGGCCGGCGTCATCGGCGAGGCGATGGTCGCGCTCGCCCTGGCCGAGGCCGCACGCGAGAAGTTCGGCGGCGACAGCGTCGAAGAGATGCGGCGGAATTTTGAGTCGTACCGCGAGCAGATACGGGGGTATTAGTAGGCAGTGGGCAGATGGTAGCAGGCAGTTGAAAGACACTTGCCTGAACTGCCTACTGCCGTCTGCCTACTGCCTACTGATTACTCATGAGTCTCTCCGACATCGAGCAGATACTGACGCGGCTCTCGGCGGACGATGAGCTGCGTGCGCGGTTCGTCGAGAACCCTTTCGCGCTGGCGCGCGAGCTGGGGCTGTCGCCGACGAGGGCCAGGCAGCTCCGGCGCCAGGCCGCCGAGCGCTTCGACTCGTTCGCCAGCACGCCGCGCGAGCGCCGCTTCGTGCAGGTCAACAAGCTGCTCCCGCTCACGCACCGCGTGCTGCGCGAGCGCTTCACCAGATACTTCGACCTCTACGTCGCAGAGCACGGGCCGCCCGCCGTCGAGCGCCTCTTCGGCGACGTGCTCCGCTTCGCCGAGTACCTCGAAGCGAAGCTCAAGGACGACTACCTCGGCTCGGGCTGGACGCTCGACCTCCTGCGCTTCGAGAAGGCGCGCGTGAAGGCGGCCGACCCGAACCGCCGCCTCGTCGTCCAGACTTTCCGGCACGACATCAGCCGCCTCGTGCGCGGCATCGCGCGCAAGGACAAGGACGCGCTGTTAGAGGTCGTCGTCCGCCGCTCGGTCGCCGTCTGGTGGCGGCGGCGGCCGCACGACCCCATCCGCTACACAGTCTTCGCCGCGCCGCAGCTCTTCGGGCGGCGCAACCGGTAAAAGATATGAGAGAGGCCGAACGGATCGCGGATCAACTGAAGCGCGCGCACGAAGGCGGCGCGTGGCACGGCCCCGCGATTGACGAGCTGCTTAAGGGCGTCACGGCCGAGCAGGCCGCGGCGCGAACAGTCGAGGGCGCGCACAGCATCCGGGAGCTGGTCGCGCACGTCGAAGCCTGGGAGCGCGCCATCCTCCGCCGCCTCGGCGGCGACGCCGCGCAGATTTACCAGACGGAGGAGGACTGGTCTTCATCCTCTGACCTTTCCGAAGAGGCCTGGGCCGCGACGCGCCGGAAGCTGTCGGAGACTTACCACGCCCTGCGCGAGGCCGTGCTCGCGCTCGAAGACGCGCGGCTCGACGAACAAATCCTCCCGAACATGTCAACCGTCTACGTCTCGCTCCACGGCGCGATTCAGCACACGCTCTATCACGCCGGCCAGATCGCACTCGTCAGGAGGGCGCTCGGGCTGGGGGCCTTGACCGTGGACGCGGACACCGCGAGCACCATATGAGCAACGAGAAGCTTCAGGTCACGCTCGACGCGGGCGTCAAGCGCATCACCTTCAACAACCCCGCGCGGCGCAACGCCGTGGACTTCGAGATGTTCGAGGCGTTCGCCGCCGCGGTCGAAGAGGCCGCGACGGACGAGAGCCGCGTGGTCGTCGTCACCGGCGCGGGCGACTTCTTCTGCGCCGGCCTCGACATGAAGTCCGTCGACCCGCGGGAGCTGGCCTCGATGGACATCGCCAAGAGGATACGCGAGCTGATCAACCCGCCCATCGTCGGCCTGCGCAACCTTCCGAAGCCGGTCGTCGCGCGCGTGCACGGCCCGGCGGCCGGCATCGGCTTCAGCTACGTGCTCGCTTCGGACGTGGTCATCGCCTCCGACGAGGCGACCTTCAGCCAGAGCTTTGTCCGCGTCGGCCTGATGCCCGACGGCGGCGCCACGCAACTGCTGCCCGCGCTCGTCGGCCGCGCCAAAGCCTTCGAGCTGATGGCGACCGGCGACACGCTCACGGCGCACGACGCCCAACAACTCGGGCTCGTCTCCCGCGTCGTCCCGCACTCCGAGCTTGACACGCTCTGTGACGGACTGGCCGCGCGCCTCGCCGCCGCGCCCCAGCCCTCGCTCGCGCGCATCAAGGCCGCGCTCAACCTCTCCGAACGGCAAGCGCTGGCCGCCGCCCTCGACTTCGAGGCCGAGGGCCAGGCCGAATGCTTCCGCTCGCCCGACTTCCTCGAAGGCGTCACCGCCTTCATGCAGAAGCGCCCGCCGCAGTTCGGGAAGCGCAGGGGCTGAGAGTCAGGTAGTTGTAACCGCCTGCTTGGCGGATTCGTCTTTAAGGGTTGTCGGGACGATTGTTTCCTCGGCGGCCGCGCCCGGGTCGCTCCCTAATTTCTGTAACAACCCAAGGAGATGAAGACGATGCGTAAGTTTTTCGCCGGGGGCGCGCTGGCCTGCGCCCTTCTGGTTAACGTTCTGGCGGCCCCCGCGGCGCAGGCGAATTTCGCGGGCACCTGGGCGCTCGACAAGTCGAAGAGCGCAGACCTCCCGCCGCAGTGGTCGAACCTCGAAAGCCTGACGCTGACCGTCACGCAGGACGCGCAGCAGCTCACGGTCGCGTCCGAGATGAAAATGTCCGCGGACGCGAACGCCGCGGGTGGCGGCGGCATGGGCGGCGGACGCGGGCGCGGCATGGGCGGCTTCCCGCCGAGCTCGACCTACAAGCTCGACGGGACGGAGACGACGGCCGAGGCGACGGGCGGGCGCGGCGGCACCTCGACGTTGAAGGCCGCGTGGAAGGACGGCGGCAAGACGCTCGAGCTGAAGCGTGTCAGCAAATTCAACTTCCAGGGCAACGACGTGACGGCGACGACGACCGAAGACTGGTCGCTCTCGGCCGACGGCAAGACGCTCACCGTCAAGCGCACGAGCGAGTCGCCGCGCGGGACGCAGAACTCGACGCTCGTCTTCGACAAGAAGTAGACGCGCTCGTGCGCGGGCGCGCGGCTTTGTAGTAAAATCCGGTGGCGCGGGCGCTCAGTCGCTCCCGCGCCACTTTTTATCAGGACAGACTCAACCAAGTTTTAGAGATGGCACTTCTGGACATTGTGAAGTTCGGCGAGCCGGTGTTGGAGACGCCGGGCGAGCCCGTGACGGAGTTCGACGAGAAGCTGAAACGGCTCGTCTCGGACATGTTCGAGACGATGTACTCGGCGCGGGGCGTCGGATTAGCCGCGCCGCAGATCGGCGTGTCGAAGCGCCTGTTCGTGATGGACTGCTCGGGCGGGCGCGACCCCGAGGCGCGCGTCGCGCTCGTCAACCCCGTCGTGCTGAGCGTCGAGGGCGAGCAGGCGGGCGACGAGGGCTGCCTGTCGTTCCCCGGCATCTTCTTTCAGGTCAAGCGCTCCCTGCGCGCCGTCGTCCGCGCGCAGGACGTAACCGGCGAGGAGTTCGAGTTCGACGGCCTCGACCTGGAAGCGCGCTGCATGCTCCACGAGACGGATCACTGCGACGGCATCGTCTTCATCGACCGCACCACGCCGCTCAAGCGCGAACTGGTCAAGCGCAAGATTAAACGCCTTCAGAAGCAGGGCAAGTGGATTTAGGCGGAAGCCCGACCGTGAGGGAGGGCGTCGGTCAAACGTAAGAGGGGTGATGTGAGACACGAGGTCTTTCATCATCCCTCTTTTCTTCGTCAGACGTACGCCCTCCCTCACGGTCGGGCTTCCGCTCGTTTTGTGTTAGCATGGACGAAACTTTCACATAACACACGGCAATCATTGTCCCCGACGAGGAGAAGAGTATGCAGCAGATGAAGCAAGACGAGTTCCGCAACGAGCCTTTCACCGACTTCTCGCAGGAGGAGAACGCGCGGGCGATGCGCGAGGCGCTGGCGAAGGTTCAGTCCGAGCTGGGGCGCGAGTACCCGCTCGTCATCGGCGGCGAAAGAGTAGAGACCGGCGACATCCTTGAGAGCCTCAACCCCGCGCGCAAGACCGAGACGGTCGGCCGCTTCCACAAGGCGACGAAGGAGCTGGCGACGCGGGCGGTCGAGACCGCGAACGAGGTCTTCAAGACCTGGAGCAGGACGCTCCCGCACCAGCGCGCAGACCTCCTCTTCCGCGTGGCCTCCCTGCTGCGCGAGCGCAAGCACTACTTCTCCGCGTGGATGGTGCACGAGGTCGCCAAGACCTGGCCCGAGGCCGACGGCGACACCGCCGAGGCCATCGACTTCTGCGAGTTCTACGCGCGCGAGATGCTGCGCTACGCCGACGTCCAGCCGCTCACGCACCTCGAGGGCGAGGACAACCGCCTCACCTACATCCCGCTCGGCGTCGGCGTCGTCATCCCGCCCTGGAACTTTCCCCTAGCCATCATGGCCGGCATGACCGTCGCCTCGGTCGTCACGGGCAACACCGTCGTCCTGAAGCCTTCGTCCGACGCGCCGACCATCGCCTACAAGTTCTTCGAGCTACTGGAAGAGGCCGGCATGCCCGCGGGCGTCGTCAACTTCATGGTCGGCGCGGGCGGCGAGGTCGGCGACACGGTGGTCGACCACCCGCTCACGCGCTACGTCGCCTTCACCGGCTCGAAGGAGGTCGGGATTCGCGTCTACGAGCGCGCGGCCAAAGTCCAGAAGGGGCAAGCCTGGCTCAAGCGCGTCGTGGCCGAGATGGGCGGCAAGGACGCCATCGTCGTCGACTCCGAGGTCGACTACGACGAGGCCGCGGCGGGTGTCGTCGCTTCGGCCTTCGGCTTCCAGGGGCAGAAGTGCTCGGCCTGCTCGCGCGCCATCATCGTCGGCGACGCGTACGAGCCGGTGCTGCAACGCGTCATCGAGCGCACGGCGCAGCTCAAGGTCGGAGACCCGACCGACCCTTCGACGAGCATGAGCGCCGTCATCAACCAGAAGGCCTTCAAGACCATCACGCAGTACGTCGAGTGGGGGCAGGAGGACGGCGGCCGCCTCGTCGCGGGCGGCGGCAGCGACGGCGAGCAGGGCTTCTTCATCGAGCCGACCGTCATCGCCGACGTGAAGCCGGGCGACCGCGTCGAGCAGGAAGAGATCTTCGGCCCCGTCCTCGCCTGCATCAAGGCTTCGTCCTTCGAAGAGGCTTTGCAGATCGCCAACGACACGGAGTTCGGCCTGACCGGGGCCGTCTACACGAACGACCCCGAGAAGCTCCAGCGCGCCGCGCGCGAGTTCCACGTCGGCAACCTCTACCTGAACCGCAAGTGCACGGGCGCGCTCGTCGGCGTCCACCCGTTCGGCGGCTTCAACATGTCCGGCACAGACTCGAAGGCCGGCGGGCGCGACTACCTCGGCCTCTTCATGCAGGCGAAGGTCGTCTCCGAGAAGGTTCGTCCCGGCTATTCCAATCGAGAGAAGCGCGGCACGATTTAAGCACCCGCCGAAGACCGAAAGGCACACACGATGCGCACACGGATAGGCGGGGCTCTCGTCGTCTTCACTCTACTGCTCGGCCCCGCGCCGGCGCTCCGCGCCCGGCAGGCGCAAGGGACGTTCGCCGTCTTCGTCGCCTCAAGGGTTGAGGGCGGCGAATATCAGGTCGAGCCGGTCGCCTTCATCGACGGCCGCGGCGCGTTCGTGGAGCCGGGCGCTGACGGCGAGTTCTCGGCCACGTCCCTCTCCGAGCGTTATTACAAGCCGGGGGCGAAGTACCGTCTCCTCTACGGCGGCGCGGAGGCCGGCTCCGTGACGATACGCGAAGCTTCGAAGGGCGAGTGTGCGCCTTCGGCCGCGCGCGTCGCAGTAAGCACGAGCGCGCGGCTCGGCCGCGACTCGACGGCGCTCGCCACCGACGCCACGCTCAAGCTGCGGGCGCGCGGTTCGAGGCGGGCTCCGACCGCTGCGGAGCGTGCGGGCGCGCTCCGCCTGGCGAAGTCAATTCTCAAGCAGAACCGCGTGAGCGCCGCCGCGCTCGTCAGGACGGCGGCGCTCGACCTCGTCGCGACCGACCTCGACGGCGACGGCCGCGAGGAGCTGGTCGGCACCTACCTCGTCAAGAGCGGCCCGAAGGTCAGGGACGAACTCTTCCTCGTCGCCGCGCCGAAGGGCAACGGCTACGACGCCGCGTTCCAGAAGTACGACCGCATTAACGCGCGCGAGATGATGGACGCTTCGGCGATTGGCGAGGTCGGCAAGGGCGGCTTCCTCGCCGAGACGTTCATCGACCAGCTCGACGCGGACGGCGACGGCGTGGCCGAGTTCTTCACCGCCGCGGGCAGCTTCGAGGGCACGACCTACAAGGCCTACCGCCGCGAGGGCGGGAAGTGGCGCGCCGTCTACGAGCACTACAGCTACCGCTGCGCGTACTAGAAGAGGGTGCTAGGTGCTGGGTGCTGGGTGCTGGGGAAGACACAGACCAGCACCCAGCACCCAGCACCCAGCACCCTTTCTCATCACTTATGAAACTCATCTTCATGGGTACGCCCGAGTCCGCGGTGCCGACGCTGAGGCGTTGCGTGGAGGCGGGGCATGAAGTCCTGTCTGTGTGGACGCAGCCCGACCGGCCGGCGGGGCGCGGGAACAGATTGAAGGCGCCGCCCGTGAAGGAGTACGCGCTCTCGCAGGGGCTGGCGGTTCGACAGCCTTCGAAGATAAAGACCGAAGAGGCGCTCGCGCTCTTCACCGAGAGCGAGTTCGACGCGGCGGTGGTGGTGGCCTACGGGCGCATCCTGCCGCCCGCGTTCCTGCGCGCGCCGCGGCTCGGCTGCGTCAACGTGCACTTCTCCCTGCTGCCGAAGTACCGCGGCGCGGCTCCCGTCAACTGGGCCATCGTGCGCGGCGAGCGCGAGACGGGCGTCACCACGATGCTCATGGACGAGGGGCTCGACACCGGCCCCGTCCTCCTTCAACGCTCGACCCAGATCGAGGAGGGCGAGACCGCGCCGCGACTGCTCGAAAGACTCTCGCACGTCGGCGCAGAGCTTCTCGTCGAGACGCTCGCGCGCTTCGGAGAGGTCGGGCCGCGCGCGCAGGACGACGCGCAGGCGACGCTCGCGCCCATCCTCCGCCGCGAGGACGGGCTGATAGACTGGTCGCTCGACGCTTTAGAGGTCGAGCACCGCGTGCGCGGCTTTCAGCCCTGGCCGAACGCCTTCACCACGCACCACGGCCGCCGCCTCATCGTCTGGCGCGCAGAGGCTAGAGGTCGCGAGGCCGGCCTCGGCGACGCGGCGCCGCGGGGCGAAGGCGCGACCGCCGCCGGCACGCTCGTCGTCGCGCGCGGCGATGATTTAATCGTGGCCTGCGGCGGGGAGACCACGCTTAAACTCCTTGAGGTGCAGCCCGAGGGCAAGCAGCGTCTGCGCGCACGCGATTTCATCAACGGCTCGCGCGTGCAGGCGGGAGAGAAGTTAGGCTGAGAAGTTATGTCGGGGCGCGTGCGCATCGTGAAGCGTGCGACGAAGGCGGACGGGGGCGGCCGTCCGCGCGGCGTCTCGCCCGCGCGCCGCGCGGCCTTCGAGGTGCTGCGCAGGGTCGAGGAGGAGGGCGCGTTCGCCGCGCCGCTGCTCGCCAACCTCCCCGAAGCGCTCTCGCCCGAAGACCGGGGGCTCGCCTACGAGTTGACGCTCGGCGTGCTGCGCCGACAGTTCTGGCTCGACCGCGTCGTCGAACACTTCTCGGAGAGAAAAGCGGGGAAGCTCGACGTGCCCGTGAGGCTCGCGTTGAGGTTGGGCCTGTTTCAGCTCCGCTTCCTCGCCCGCGTGCCTCCGCACGCGGCCGTCAACGAGTCCGTGCAGCTCGCGCACGCCAAAGGCTTCCGCTCGGCCGCGCCCTTCGTCAACGCCGTGCTGCGCCGCGCCACGCGCGAGCCGGACTACGACCCGGCGGCCGTCGTCGAAGACCCGCTCGAAAGAATCGCCGTCGAGACTTCGCACCCGCCGAAGCTCATCCGTCGCTGGGCCGCCGCGTTCGGCGTCGAGGAGGCCGCGGGCTTCGCGCGCGCCAACAACGACTCCGCCCCCGCGGCCTTCCGCGTCAACACCTTCAAGGCCGACCCGGCCGCCCTCGTCGAAAACCTCCGGGCCGAAGGCCTCGCCCTCGCGCCCTCGCGCGTCGCGCCCGGCGCGTGGCGCGTCGAAGGCGGCGCGGGTGCGAGTCCTTCGTTGAGAAAACTTGCGGCCGAAGGTCTCGTCTACATGCAGGACGAGGCGTCGCAGCTCGTCGCGCACGTCCTCGGCGCCGAGCCGGGCGAACGCGTGCTCGACGCCTGCGCCGCGCCTGGGAGCAAGACGACGCACGTCGCCGCGCTCACGGGGGGGCAGGCCCTCGTCGTCGCGGGCGACCTGTATGAACACAGGCTGCGCGTCGTCGCCGAGACCTGCGCGCGCCTCGGCGTCAAAGGCGTGCAACTCGCCGCGTACAACGCCGAGGCCGCGCTGCCCTTCGCCGCCGAGAGTTTCGACCGCGTGCTCGTGGACGCGCCCTGCACGGGCACCGGCACGCTGCGTCACAACCCCGAGATACGCTGGCGCCTCTCGTCAGAGAGCTTTCGCGAGTTGGCCGCGGTTCAAAGCAAGATTCTCGACGAGGCCGCGCGGTGCTTGCGCCGCGGCGGGCGCCTCGTCTACTCCACCTGCTCGGTCGAGAGGGAAGAGAACGAAGAGGTCGTCGCCGCCTTCCTCCAAACTCACAACGATTTCACACAGACGCGGGCCGTGCGCACCTGGCCCCACCGCGACGACGTTGACGGCTTCTTCGTCGCTTCGCTCCTTAAAGGATGAAGGCGGAAGGATGAAGGATGAAGTCAGGACAGCGTTTCCTTCCGCCTTCATCCTTCCGCCTTCATCCTTCTCTTCTTGCGGCTCGCAAGCGGCCGGTGTTAGACTGCGCCGGCCGCTTTGTGTCAGTCTTTTGCGGCAAATTCCCCCGTCGGGCTCAACGAGAGGTATCGGAAGTTAGTGAGTAACATCCTGTCGGCGTTCGGTAAGCTGGGGGTCGTTGCGCTGATCGCCGTCGCATTCACCCTCGGCATGGTCTGGACGGTCATCCTCTCGCTGCGCAGCCCAGACATCTCGGTGCCGGAGGTCGTCAACCAGTCCTACTACGACGGCGAGAAGACGCTCGCACGCTCGGGCCTCGACATACGCGAGCGCGCCAAGCGCTACAAGGCCGGCGTCCAGCCCGGCGTCATCCTCGACCAGTCGCCGCGCGCCGGCGAGGTGATTAAGGGCGGGCAGACGGTCGCCGTCGTCGTCAGCCGCGCGCCCAAAGAGGGCGAGAAGCCGCCCGACGAGGCCGTCATCGAGGAGCGGCGCGAGGAGCGCGGCACCGAGGGTCTCGACCAGCAGAACAAGAACCAGAACGCGAACGCGAACCGCCGCCGGAACACGAACAAGAATTCGAACGCCAACGCCAACGCCTCGGCGAACAGCAACGCGGGCGCCAACACGAACGCCGGCGGCGAGAACGCGAACTCGGGCGGCGCCAACCGCAACGCGAACACTGTGCGCCCCTCGAACGCGAACGCGAACGCGCAGCGTCCGCAGAACTCGAACCGCTTGAACCCGACCAACAACAACTCCCGACCTCGCACGACGACGAACAGCGCGCGCCCCGCGGGCGCCAACGCGAACCGCCGTCCGAACCGGTAAGCCGCCAACGTCCAAGGGGCAGTTCTATGATCGAGATTGCGCCGTCCATCCTTTCGGCAGATTTCACGCGGCTCGGCGAGCAGATCGAGGCGGCCGAGCGCGGCGGCGCAACCATCATCCACGTGGACGTGATGGACGGCCATTTCGTGCCGAACATCACGCTCGGGCTGCCCGTAGTTCGTTCGCTGGCCCGAGCCACCCGTTTGCCCCTGGACACGCATCTAATGATTTCCGAGCCGGGGCGCTACGCCGAGCAGTTCGCGGAGGCCGGGGCGCGCATGGTTTCAGTCCACATCGAGGTTGACCCGCACATCCACCGCACCCTCGCGTCGATTCGTAAGCGCGGCGCGAAGGCCGGGGTGGTCATCAACCCCGCGACTTCCCTGAGCGCGCTCGACGAGGTCTTGAATTACGTGGACTACGTCCTGGTCATGTCGGTCAACCCGGGCTTCGGCGGGCAGGAGTTCATCCCGACCTCAGTTGAAAAGATCAGGCGCCTGAGCCGCACCATCCGCGAGCGCGGCCTCGACGTGCGCGTCGAGGTGGACGGCGGCATCGGCCCCGAGAACATCGCGCAGGTGGCCGCCGCCGGCGCCGAAATCTTCGTCGCCGGCACGGCCGTCTTCGGCCAGCCAGACCCCGCCGCCGCCACCCGCGAACTCCTGAACGCGGCGGCGCAGCTCGTTTGAAATGATGAATGATGAGTGATGAATGATGAATGGAAGGCGCGCCGCCTCTCACTCATCATTCATCACTCATCATTCAGCATTCAGTTTTTGGAGGTTTTACTGATGCGCTTTCGCAAAGTATTGATGTCGGTCATGTGCGCCGCGCTGCTGGCGGGCGCGCTGCCGGCCCGCGCGCTGCGGGCTTCGGCCGCGCCGGCGCCGCAGCAGCGGTCGCAGCTCTCGCCCATCCAGCGGCTCGACGTGATGCGCTCGCGCCTGGAGACGATGCGCCGCACGCTCAACAGCGCCATCGCCGGGCTGAACTCGAAGGACAAGGGTTCGGAGCAGGCGAACGCCGACGACCCGCGCGTGCGCCTCGGCGGCCTGGAGAAGGAGGCGAGCAAGCTCCTCAACGAAGTCGCCGACATCCGCGGCAAGCAGGAGCGCGCCGACAAGTACGACCCCGCGGAGCTGGACAAGCTCGAGACGGCCGTCGCCGAACTCGACACGCGCGTCCAGTCATCGATGCGCGACACGATGCGCGAGCGCACGGCGTCGCCGGCCGCGGCCGCCGCGAAGGAGGACGACAAGAAGAAGAAGAAGGGCACCGGCATCTTCGGCCGCATCCTCGGCCGCGGCGGCGACGACAAGTACGACGAGCTGGTCGGCACCGTCGCCCCGGGCCGCGACCGCGAGCTGTTCGAGGAGGCGACCAAGCAGGCGCGCAAGGAGAGCTTCGAGACCTCCCGCGCCCTCTTCAGCGTCATCATCAACACCTACCCCGACTCGGTCTACCTGCCGCTCGCCAAGCTCGCCATCGCCGACACCTTCTACCTCGAAGGGACGACGAGCGCGCTCATCCAGGCCGGGCAGGCGTACCAGGACTGGGTCACCTTCTTCCCGACCCACTCGCTCTCCGACGACGTGTGCCTCAAGATGGGCGAGGTCGAGATGCGCCGCATGGGCCTCTCCAACCGCGACATCTCACCCGCGCGTAAGGCCGAGCAGCGCCTCAAGGTCTGCCTCCAGCAGTTCCCGAAGTCGCAGCTCCGCCCCGAGGTCGAGCTGCGTCTGCGCGAGGTGCAGGAGAACCTCGCCGACCACGAGAAGGACGTCGGCGACCAGTACTTCAACAAGTTCTACCAGCACCGCGCGAATAATCTGAAGGGCGCGCAGGCGCGCTACCGCCTCATCGTCGAGAAGTACAAGGACTACTCCGGCATGGCCGCCGTGCTCTTCCGCTACGCGACGACCTACCTCGAGGAGGAGGAGCCGGACGAGGCGACGAAGTACCTCCAGCAGCTCGTGCGCCGCCACCCGAACAGCGAGTACGCCGAGAAGGCCAAGGAGAAGCTGGCGGCCATCGGCGCGGCGGTGCCCGACCCCGACCCCGACCGCACCAACTTCGAGGAGCCGAAGGGGCCGGGCATGGTCAGCGGCGTCCTGCGCGAGATCAGCGGCGTGATCCCGAAGACGGTCGTCAAGGACGGCGTCATCATCAGCCAGTCGAGCAAGGGCGGCGACATCATCGCCGACGTGATCGCCAACGGCGGCGTGCTGCCGGCCAACTACGACCGCCCGACCCAGCGCACGCGCCCCGCGCAGGACGTGCGCCCGCTGCCCCAGACCCCCGCGCCCGCGCCGAAGAAGGACGACGGCACCAAGGTCAACAGCAGCAGCAGCCTCAAGCCGTAAACGGAAGTCAAAAGTAGGAACGCCGAACGCTGAACTGAAGGCACGAGCTTTCAGTTCAGCGTTCGGCGCTTTTGGTTCCTACTTCCGCCCACCCGCTCGCTACCGCTCGCGGTTCTGTTCGGATATAATCCCCGCGTCCCCCTTTAAGAGTTAATCACGAAAGCTATCCCGCGAGGAGGCGGCGTTGGCACAGACTGTCGAGGGCACGCAGGGCGAGTTGGCGCGCAGGCATACGTCGGCCGTGAACGTCGTGAAGCTGGTCGGCGTCTTCACGCTGCTGCTGATGCTGGTCGCGATCTCCGGCTTCCTCTCGGGGGCCGTCCGCTTCAACCCCGTGGCGGCCAACACGCTCCGCCTCGTCGTCATCTTCCTCGGCCTCGGCGCCATCGTCTTCCGGCGCACGCGGTTTCAGGCCATGCGCCTGCAAGACATCGCGGCGCTGCGCGGCGCTGCGGGACTGCTTGAGACTTTGCAGACGACGACCGTCATCGTCGCCGCCATCGCCGCCGTCATCGCGGTGCTGGGCTTCCTCATCAGCGTCATGACGGGCGCCGGGACGGACATGCTCTACTTCGGCGTCATCGCCATCGCCGTGCTCGCCTACTGCTACCCGCGGCGCGCGGCCTGGGCCGCGGTCGTCCGCGCGACCGAAGGCGGGGAAGGCGACCCTGTGCGGGCCGCGAAAGGAACACTGGCTTGAACCTCTCTGCACGTCCCGCCCGGCCCCTTCTTGGCGGCCCCGCGGCCTGCGCGCTCGCGGCCCTCTGCTTTGTCGCCACCGCCACGCACGCGCAGCCCGCGCCGGCCCGGCCCGCGACGCCGGCCCAGCCCCAGGCGACGCCCGCGCAGCCGCAGACGCCCGCGCTCGCGCGCCGCGCCCAAGCCTACGCCAAGCTGCTCGAAGGCCAGCGCTACTTCGAGGGCGTCCGTTCGGGGACGCTCACGCTCGAAGGCTTGAGGCGCGCGCAGGCCGCCTTCCAGCAGGCGGCCGAACTCGAACCGACACTCTCAGAGGCGCGCGCCGCGCTCGCGGAGACCTACTTCATCACCAACGACCTCAAGCAGGCCGAGTCGGAGGCGCAGGCCGCCGTCCGCGCCAACGCCGACAGCTACGGCGCGCACCGCACGCTCGCGCGCGTCTACACGCTCCAGAGCGGGCTCGCCGACAAGTCTATCAACCGCCCCGCCGCCGACAAGGCCGTCGCGGAACTGCGCGAGGTGCTCCGCGTTCACCCGAACGACGCCGAAGCTTACGCGCTCCTCGCAGAGTTCTACGTCGCGACGGGGCGCGAGAAGGAGGCGGTCGAGGCCCTGCGCACGTGGGCGACTCTGCCCGCTTCGATGGAAGGTCGCTTCTATCAGGTCGTCACGCAGGGGCGCGAGCTGAGTCCGGACGCGGCCAACGCGAGGCTCGGCGAAGTCCTGCTCGGCGCGGGCCAGCCGGCAGAGGCCGTCGCCGCCATCCGCCGCGCGATGGCCATCGAGCCCGAGAACCCGCGCTACCTGCAACTGCTCGGCGACGCGTTCGAGGCCGGCGGCGCGGCCGACTCCGGCGTCATCCAGGAGCTGAAGCGCATCGTCGCGGCGAACCCTTCCAACAGCGGCGCCGCGCAGACGCTCGCGCGCGCGCAGGCGCGCACCGGCAAGGTTGAAGAGGCGGTCGAGACTCTCAAGGCTTCGATCGCCGCCGTCAAGCCCGGCGACGATGTGGAGAAGCTCCAACTCCAACTCACGCTCGCCAAGGTCTACGAGGACGCTTCGCGTTTCGAGGCGGCGGTCGGCGTCTACGAAGACCTCCTCGCGTCGCGCAACATCAAAGACACGCCGCTCGCCAACGAGCGCGAGCGGCGCTTCGCCGTCTCCGTGCTCATGGAGGTCGCGGGCCTGCGCCAGCAGGCGGGGCAGACCGACCAGGCAATGGCCGTCTTCGAGCGCATGCGCGCGCTGCTCCCAGACAACGACCCGACCGCCGACGTCCAGAAGGTCGAATTCCTCCGCTCGAACGGCAAGCGCGCCGAGGCGCTTCAGGGCGTGCGCGCCGCGCGCCAGCGCTTCCCCGAAGACCCGCGCCTGCTCCGGCAGGAGGCGCAGACGCTCGCCGAACTCGGGCGCACCGACGAGGCGCTCGCGCTGCTGCGGCCCCGGCTGAAGGGCGACGCGAGCGACTTCGAAGAGTACCTCTTCATCTCGAACGTGCTGATGAGCGCGGGGAAGGGCACGGAGGCCGTCGAGGCCGCCCGCAAGGCGCTCTCGCTCGCCTCGGCCGAAGACCCGGCGCAGACGACGAACGCGCTGATTATGCTCTCCTCGGCGCAGGAGCGCGCCGGCGACAACCGCGGCGCTGAGGAGACGCTCCGCCAGATTCTGGCCAAGGACGCGAACAACGCGACGGCCCTCAACAACCTCGGCTATTTCCTCACGGAGCACGACCAGAAGCTGGAAGAGGCGCGCGACATGATCGAGCGCGCCCTCCGCGCCGAGCCGCAGAACCCTTCTTTCCTGGACAGTTTGGGCTGGGTCTATTACAAGCTCGGCAAACTGAAAGAGGCCGAACGTTATCTAAGTGACGCGGCACGCCGCAACCCGACTTCGGCCACGATTCAAGAGCACCTGGGCGACCTCTTCAAGAAGCTCGGCCAGCAGGAAAAGGCGCAAGCCTCTTGGCGCAAAGCTCTCTCCCTCTCGGCGGAAGCCGTCGACACGGCCAGAATCAAAGCCAAATTGGGCGAGACGAAATAAAGGTTGATTTCTCTCGCATTTAGAGGCTAAAGTGTGCCCGCCGACAGGCGGTCGTACCCCTTCGAACGTCTGAAGCGCGTCTCTCTCCTTTAAGTCGCAGAATTCCGTCTTAAACGAGCTAAGTCTTTAATTTCAGCTAGGTTGTCGTGTATATGGTCTGTGTCGATTCTGTTACAAATTTTTAAGGATTGACTACGGCCAAACGTTGTTTTAACATTGCCAACGGGTTGACCACTTGCCCAGTCTGGTCAACATTGTCGGCCTCCTCCGGTCAAGGGTTTGAAATTTAAGGAGTTCCCCCAATGATTTCAGGGCGGGTTCCCCGTAGCGCGTTCCTACTGCTATTTTCTTTAATTTTAACGGCGCCGGCGGCCTTTGCGCGCAACGGCGGCAACGGCGCGCCGAAGGAGTCCGGGCGTTCGGGCGAGCGCCCCGTGGCCCGTCTGGTCGGGACGGTCTATTCGGGTACGCCCGCGCCGGAGCGTCCGCGTCAGGCCACAAGGGTCTACGCCCCCGCGCCGTCGGCGGAAACGCGTTCTTACGCCGCGGCCCCCGTCTCGGCCGCCGCGGCCGGTGCGACGGGCGACGAGCGTCGCGCTTTCGAGTTGATTAACCGCGAGCGGCAGCGCCGGGGCTTGAGCGCTCTGGCTTGGGACGGCAACCTGGTTCGGCTCGCGCGCTACCATTCGCAGAACATGGCGCAGGGAGGCTACCTGAGCCACGTCGACCGGAACGGGCTCGACCTGAAGGGGCGCGCGCAGGCGCTCGGGCTGCGCGGCTGGAGTACTCTCGGCGAGAACATCGCGTATAATCAGGGCTACGACGACCCGACCGGGTTCGCCGTCGAGCGCTGGATGGTCTCCGACAAGCACCGCGAGAACGCTTTGAGCCCGGAGTACACGCACGCGGGCGTCGGCATCGCGCGGGCCGCGGACGGGACGTACTACTTCACGCAGGTTTTCATGAGGCGTTAGCGCCGCGGGTCGCGACAAATCTTTTCGGCTCCGGGGCGGCCGGCGCAACTCATAAAAGGGAGGCGCCGGCCGCTCTCAGTGTCAGCAGAGAAGATAAAAGTCCCGGCCTTCGCCAAGATCAACCTCGGCCTGCGCGTCCACGGCCGGCGCCCCGACGGCTACCACGAAATCAGCACGGTCTTCCAGACCGTCTCCCTCCGCGACACGCTCTCTTTTCAAAACACGACCGGCGAAAAGCTGGAACTCGTCTGTTCAGATTCTTCGATCCCGACGGACGATTCGAACCTCGTCCTGCGCGCGGCCGCGGCCCTGCGCGAACGCTTCGGCTTGAGGCGGGGGGCGCGCGTCGAGTTGGAGAAGGTGATCCCGGCGGGCGGGGGCCTGGGCGGCGGCTCGGCGGACGCGGCGGTCGCGCTGGCCGCGCTCGCGGCCCTTTGGGAGATAGAGACGAACGCGGGCGAGCTGTCGGAAATCGGCGCGCGCCTGGGCGCGGACGTGCCGTTCTTTCTGACCGGCGGGACGGCGTTGGGGACGGGGACGGGGACTGAGATTCGGCCTCTCGAAGACGCGCCGAAAATGCACCTCGTCGTCGTCGCGCCGGGCGTGCAGGTCTCGACCGCGGAGGCGTACAATGCGCTCGGCGCTCCCGCCTTGACAAAGGTGGAAGCGCTGGTTAACCTTTCTGTTTCGCGCACGGAGGCCGATTTCCACGATTCACTCTGTGGTGTGTGGTCGAACGATTTCGAGGCCGTCGTGGTGCGGCTCTATCCCGAAATCGGCCGCGCGCGCGAAAGGCTGGTCGAGGCGGGCGCAAAGCGGGTCATGCTCTCGGGCAGCGGCTCAAGCGTCTTCGGACTCTTTGAAAGCGAGGGGGAGGCGGGGCGCGCGCGTGAGACTGTCAGAGCCGAAGCGGGCTGGCGGGTCTTCGCGTGCGAGACGCTGACGCGCGCCGAGTACCTCGCGGCGCTCGGCCGCGTCGCGGCGGTTCTCCTGCCGGGCGGCGGGGCTTGAAACCGGGATTGGGGAGTCGCCAAGTGGTAAGGCACCGGTCTTTGGAACCGGCATTCGTAGGTTCGAGTCCTACCTCCCCAGTAACTGTGATAAGTGATGAGTGATAAGTGATGAGAGGGGAGAGGAGGGCTTTGCCTTCTCTCATCACTTATCACTCATCACTTATCACTCACAAAAACGATGAGCACAACCGGCGGCATCAAAGTCTTCTCGGGGAACGCGAATCGGGCGCTGACGCAGGAGATTTGCAACGACCTGTGCTGTGACCCCGGTCAGGCGACGACCGACAGGTTCTCGGACGGGGAGTTCAACTTCCAGATCACCGAGAACGTGCGCGGCGCGGATGTCTTCATCGTGCAGCCGACGTGCCCTCCGACGGACGCGCACCTGATGGAGCTGCTCGTCATGCTCGACGCCTTCCGCCGCTCGTCGGCCGAGCGCGTGACGGCGGTCATCCCCTACTTCGGCTACGCGCGCTCGGACAAGAAGGACAGGCCGCGGGTGGCGATTGCGGCCAAGCTGGTGGCGAACCTCATCAACACGGCCGGCGCCGACCGCGTCCTGACGATGGACTTGCACGCGGCGCAGATTCAGGGCTTCTTTGACATCCCGGTCGACCACCTGTTCGCGGCGCCGGCCTTCATCGGCCATTACACGGATCACAAGCTGCCGAACCTGACGGTGGTCGCGCCCGACACGGGCGGGGCCGAGCGCGCGCGCGCCTACGCCAAGCGGCTCACGTCCGAGGACGGCAGCCCCGCGACGCTCGCGCTCTGCGACAAGCGGCGCGAGAAGGCGAACGTGGCCGAGGTGATGAACGTGGTCGGCGACGTGAAGGGCCGGAGCTGCCTCATCGTCGACGACATGTGCGACACGGGCGGCTCCCTGACGAAGGTCGCGGCGGCGCTCAGGCAGGCCGGGGCCGACCGCATCCAGACCTGCTTCACGCACCCCGTGCTTTCGGGGGAGGCGTGTCAGCGGCTGGCCGAGTCGGAGATCGAGCGCGTCGTGACGACGAACACGATCCCGCTCCGCGACTCGGCGTGCCGCGAGGAGAAGATCAACGTTTTGAGCATCGCTCCGCTGCTGGCGAGAGCGATTAAGTCGATCCACGAGGAGACGAGCGTCTCCTCGCTCTTCGTGTGAGGCGAAGGGCAAACACTTTACGTGACGGGTCAACCGTGACAGGTGACAGGACTCAAGCTTTCACTCGTCGCCTGTCACGGTTTACTGTTCACGGCTTTTAAGGAGTCATCATGGCAGAGAGAGAATCAATCACGGTGCGCGCCGAGATGCGCGCTGGACGCGGCAAGAACGACGCGCGCCGCCTGCGCGCGCGCGGCTTGGTGCCGCTCACGATCTACGGCGGCGAGGGCGAGCCGGTGTCGGCCGCCGCGCCCCTGCGCGAGCTGGCGGCCATCCTGCGCTCGGAGACGGGCCACAACACGATCTTCACGCTCGACGTGGAGGGCGCCGGCGCGAGCGAGGTGCTCTTCCTCGACCGGCAGATCGACCCCGTCAAAGGCCGGCTCATCCACGCAGACCTGCGCCGCCTCGTGAAGGGGCAGGAGGTCGAGGTCACGGTGCGCATCGAGCTCGACGGCGAGCCGGCGGGCGTGCGGGACGAAGGCGGCATCCTCGAACAGCTCCTGCGCGAGGTCGAGATTCGCTGCCGCCCGGGCGTCATCCCCGACGCCATCCACGCCGACGTGACCAACCTCGGCGTCCACGAGGTCTTGCACGTCTCCGACCTGCAGGTGCCCGAGGGCGTCACCGTCCTGACCGACGCCGAGACTTCGGTCGCCACCGTGGCCGTCGTCCGCGAGGAGCAGGTCGAGGAGCGCACGCCCGAGGGCGAGGTCTCCGAGCCCGAAGTCATCGGCAAGGGCAAGAAGGACGACGAGGAGTAGGATTTTTGATTTTAGATTTTTGATTTGCGATTTGAGCCGCCGGCATCGGCAGTCACTCTTCAAATCAAAAATCAGCAATCAAAAATTCTAAAATCACGTCATGCTCATCGTCGGTCTGGGCAATCCGGGCGAGCGCTACGAGTGGACGCGCCACAACCTTGGCTTCATGGTCGTGGACTTGGTGGCGCGGCAGGCGGGCGCGCAGGTGAAGCGTGCGGAGTGTCGCGCGCTGGTCGGGCGGGCGGAGCTTGAGGGCCGCGCGGTCGAGCTGGTCAAGCCGCAGACCTACATGAACCTGAGCGGCGAGTCGGTCGCGTGCCTCCTGCGCAAGCGCACCGACCTGAAGCCCGCGGGCGACCTCCTCGTCGTCAGCGACGACATCGCGCTCCCCTTCGGCTCCATCCGCATCCGGCCCACGGGCTCGAGCGGCGGGCAGAAGGGCCTGAAGAACATCATCTCGGCGCTCGGCACGGACGCATTCCCGCGCCTGAGGGTCGGCATCAAGCCGGAGCACCCCGTGGGCGACACGGCCGGCTTCGTCCTCGAACGCTTCCCCAAGGGGCAGCGCGCAGAGGTCGAGAAGATTCTGGAGCGGTGCGCCGAAGCGCTCCGCGCCGTCATCCGCGACGGCATTGAAAAGGCAATGTCGCAGTTCAACGGTTAGTGAATGGTGAATAGTGAACAGTGAATGGTCAGCAGATAAACCCATTTACTATTTACGATTCACCATTCACCAGACCTTTCCTTCTTGCTTCTGCCGACACGGCGGAGGCTAGACATCCATAAGGAGGATGATTTTGGCAGAGAAGAGAGTTTACGAGGTCGTCTTCATCGTCGACCCCGACACGCAGGAAGACGAGATGACGAAGCTGACGCAGAACCTCAGCACCGTCATCACCGACCAGGGCGGCACGGTCACGCGCAACGAAGTCCTGGGCCGCCGCCAGCTCGCCTACCGCATCGGCCGCAAGAACGAGGGCGTCTACGTCCTCTTCGAAGTCGAGGGCACGGGCTCGGAGATCTCCGAGCTTGAGCGCCGCATGCGCGTCAACGACGCCATCATGCGCTACATGACCGTGCGCGTGGACGAAGACCGCCAGCGCGCCGAGAAGCTCAGGGCGCGCCGCCAGCGCAAGGCCTCCAAGCGCCCCGGGTTCGCGGCGGCGGCCGGCGGCGGCGGCTCGTCCGCCCCGTCTCGCGGCGAAGGGGGCGAGGCGTAGGGGCTTCTTGGCCCCGCGCGTGTCACCTTTAACTTAAGGGTCGGCGGGTCTAAGGCTCAGCGCGCCCTCTCCGGAAGGGAGGCGAGCCGCGCGGCCAGCCCCGCGTTTGAAAAGAGAGAAGAGAAGAGATGTCGAGAAACATTGAGAGAGAGCGCGATTTCGACGGCGAGGACGAGGGGCCGCAGGAACGGCGGCCGCAGGGCGGCGGCGGTCGCGGCGGCGGTCGCGGGCGGATGCGCCGCCGCAAGGTCTGCCGCTTCTGCGTGGACAAGGTCGATATCATCGACTTCAAGGACGTGAAGCTCCTGCAGAACTTCATCCCCGAGCGCGGCAAGATTCTGCCGCGCCGCATCTCGGGCGTCTGCACCGCGCACCAGCGCATGCTGACCGAGGCCATCAAGCGCGCGCGCAACATCGCGCTGCTGCCTTACACCGCGGACTAAAGGGAGGTTGACTGGAAGATGGCAACGACTAACGTACTGCTCCGCGAGGACGTGGACAACCTCGGCGCACGCGGCGAGATCGTCAAGGTGAAGGCCGGCTACGCGCGCAACTTCCTGCTGCCGCGCAAGCTCGCGGTGGAAGCCACGCCCGGCAACGTCAAGCAGATCGAGGCCGAGCGCGCCGCGCTCTTGAAGAAGGAGGCGACGGAGCGCGCCGGGGCCGAGGCACAGGCCGGGCAGATGGGCGGCCTGCGTCTGAACTTCGAGCGTAAGGTCGGCGAGCACGGCCTGCTCTACGGTTCGGTGACGGCGATGCACATCGCCGACGCCTTGAAGGAGAAGGGCTACGAGATTGACCGCCGCCGCGTCCACCTCGCCGAGCCGATCAAGGAGACGGGCGAGTACACCGTTTCGGTGCGCCTCCACCGCGAGGTGAACGTCGACATCCCCGTCACCGTCACCGGCGAAGGCGGCGCACAGACCGCCGGCGCCGCCCCGGCTCCGGCCGACGCGCCCGAAACGCGCGCCGGCGGCGACGGCCCGAACGACGCTTCGACGGAAACGACCGAGGCTTAAAAAAGTAGGCAGTAGGCAGTGCAGAGGGTGTTGGGTGCTGGGTGTTAGGTGTTGGGGAAGAGCTAATAGTCATACCCAGCACCCAGCACCCAGCACCCAAAACCTTCTTAACGCCTACTGCCTACTTTCTTCCAAAACGGGGCGCGTCAACATGATTGTTGTCGCGCCCCGCGGCTTGTAGTATAAAGACCGGCGGCGCGCCCCCCGCGCTCCCGCGACGAAGTGCCGCGGGCCGGGAAGGGACGCGCCCTTTGCCTGTCTAGCTCAAGTCAGTTTTCCACAGACCCTACTCCCGATGGCTCAGTACATAGCCGACCCGTCACGCGAACAGCTCCTCGAACGCCCGCTGCCCCACAGCGCCGAGGCCGAGCGCGCCATCCTCGGCTCCGTCCTGCTCGACAACTCGCTCGTCAACCACGCCATCGAGCTGCTCAGGCCCGAGGACTTCTACGTCCGCGCGCACCAGCTCGTCTTCCGCGCGATGACGGGCCTCTCGGAGCGCGGCGGCGAGATCGACCCGCTGCTCCTCAGCGAGGAGCTGCGGCGCGAGGGCGTGCTGGAGCAGGCCGGCGGCATGACCTTCATCAGTGAGCTGACCTACGGCCTGCCGCACTTCACCAACGTGCCGGCCTACGCGAAGGTCGTCAAAGACCACTCGCTCATGCGCCAGCTCGTCAAGGTCGCCAACAAGATCACGAGCGAGGCTTTGGAGGGTGAGGACGAGGCCACCATCATCCTCGACCACGCCGAGCAGATGATCTTCGCCCTCGCCGACGAGCGCACGCGGCAAGGGTTCGCGCACATCAAGCCCGTCGCCGACCTGCTCCTCGAAAAGGTTCAGGAGATGTCCGGCCGCTCCGCCATGCTCACGGGGCTCACCACCGGCTTCACCGAACTCGACACCATGACCTCCGGCCTCCAACCCTCCGACCTCATCATCGTCGCCGCCAGACCGTCGATGGGGAAGTGCCTCGCCTTCGACAGCGAGATCGTGACGGCCGACGGCGGAGTCCAGACCATCGAAGAACTCTTCCGCGTTGGCTCGGCGCGCCTGCTCACGCTCGGCGACGACTTCAAGCTGAGGCTGACCGAGCCGAGCCACTACGTCGACGACGGCGTCAAGCCCGTCTTCCGCGTCACCACGCGACTCGGCCGCACCGTCGAGACGACGCTCTCACACCCCTTCCTGACGGTGGACGGTTGGCAGCCGCTACACCGCGTCCGTGTCGGCGACAAGGTCGCGGTGCCGCGCGTGCTCCCAGTCTTCGGCGAGGAGGAGGCGCGTGAATGCGAAGTCAAGATATTGGCCCACCTGCTCGGCGACGGTTGTTTGACTCATAGCTCGCCCGTCTTCACGGTCGGCAAGTCCGCGCTCGAAGAGGATTTCAGGTCGGCGGTCGGAGAGTTCGGCGGCGTCGAGGCGGTTGCGGCGAACAGCAAAGACCGAACCTTCTCGCTCCGTGTGCGCAACGCGGGAGGGCACAAAGGCCACGTCAATCCCGTGACGCGTTGGCTCCGCGAACTAGGCGTCTACGGGCTCGACAGTCGCGGCAAGTTCGTCCCGCCGCACGTCTTCAGACTCAGGCGCGGTCTCGTCGCGCTCTTCCTCAACCGACTGTTCGCGACCGACGGCTGGGCGACCGTACTCTCTTCGGGGCAGGCGCAGCTCGGCTTCGCGTCGGCGAGCGAGCGGCTCGCGCGTCAGGTGCAACACCTCCTGCTGCGCTTCGGCGTCATCAGCTCACTCAGACGCCGCTCCGTAAAATACAAAGCTGAGCGAAGGGTGGCCTGGCAGCTCGACGTCACCGACGCGCGCTCCATCATGACCTTCGTCGAAGAGGTCGGCATCCACGGCAAGGGGGCCGCGCTCGACTCCGTGCGCGAGGCGCTGAAGGGGCGCAGGTATCAGACGAACCGCGACCTCATCCCCGTCGAAATTTGGGGCGAGGTCGGCGCCCTCAAGGGGGCCGAGTCCTGGTCTTCGCTCGCGAAACGAGCGGGCATCTTGGGGCACACGAACATCCACGCCGGGCGGCGCGCCTTCTCGCGCGAGAGGCTGGGCGTGCTCGCGCGCGCGCTCGAAAGCGAGCGTCTGCGGAGCTTGGCCGAGAGCGACGTCTACTGGGACGAGGTCGTCTCCATCGAGCCGGCGGGCTGCAAGCAGGTCTACGACCTGACGGTGCCCGGCACGCACAACTTCGTCGCCAACGACTTCTGCGTCCACAACACCTCGCTCTGCCTGACGCTCGCGCAGAACGCTTCGATCCAGGCGGGCGCCGTCATCGCCATCTTCTCCCTGGAGATGTCGAAGGAGTCGCTCGTGATGCGCATGCTCTGTTCGGAGGGGCGCGTGGACGCGCACCGCTTCCGCAGCGGCTACCTGTCGCGCGACGAGTGGGCGCGCCTCGCCGGCGCTTTGGGGACTCTCTCGGAGGCGAAGATTTTTATCGACGACACGCCGGGCATCTCCGTGCTCGAGATGCGCGCGAAGGCGAGAAGGCTCGCGGCCGAGCAGAAGCGGCTCGACCTCATCGTCGTCGACTACCTGCAGCTGATGTCCGGCTCTTCGAGGCGTTCGGAGTCGCGCCAGCAGGAGGTGTCGCAGATTTCGCGCGAGCTGAAAGGTCTGGCGAAGGAGTTGAACGTGCCGCTGGTCGCGCTCTCGCAGCTCTCACGCGCGCCCGAGGCCCGAAGCGACCACCGCCCGCAGCTCTCCGACCTGCGCGAGTCAGGATCAATTGAGCAGGACGCAGACCTCGTCGCCTTCATCTACCGCGAGGAGCAGTACAACCGGACGGAGGAGAATCAGGGCACGGCCGAACTCATCATCGCCAAGCAGCGCAACGGCCCGACCGGCACCGTCAACCTCGCGTTCCTCAAAGAGTTCACCAGGTTCGAGAACATGTGGCGCGAGTAGCGGGCGCGCCTCAGGACTCTTCCTGTAGCTCCAACAATTTCTCTACGATGTCGCGCGCGGCGTCTGGACGGGCCAGGCGCCGCGCGCCCTTTTGCATGGAGGCGAAGCGGGCGGGGTCGTCGAGGAGCCGGTCGAGTTTGTAGGCGAGCACGGGCAGGTTGTTGCAGCGGATGGCGACGCCGTTCTCCAGCAGGTGGTCAGAGTTGCGCTCCTCCTGTCCGGGGATGGGGTTGACGACGACAAAGACCAGGCCCTTCGCCAGCGCCTCCGAGGTCGTTAAGCCCCCGGGCTTACCCAGAAGGATGTCGGCGGCGCTCATGTACTCGTCCATCTCGGTCGTGAAGCCGATGGGGTGGATGGTGACGTGGTGTGAGGGCGGCAGGCGCTTACTCGCGGACTCGAGCCTCGACTTCAGCTCGGCGTTGCGCCCGCAGAGGGCGACGACCTGCGCCGGGTGCTTCATCGCCGCCAGGGATTCCAGTATGTGCTCGACGGGGCCGACGCCGAACCCCCCCGCCGAGACGAGGATGGTCGTCACGTCCGGCCTGAGTCCGTGCCTGGCGCGCATCTCGGCCTTGTCCTTGGTCTCGGCGAAGACGGGGTCGATGGGGATGCCGGAGGTCGAAACCTTCGCGGCGGGGATGCCGAGCCGCACGAGGTGCTCGCGCGTCTCTTCGAGCGCCACGAAGTATTGCTCGTAGTGGTGGCAGAGCCACATGGCGTGCACGTCGAAGTCCGTGACGACGATGGCCTGCCTGAATTTGACGCGCTGCTTCGCCTTGAGCCAGGAGATTATCTCGGCGGGGAGGAAGTGCGTGCAGACGGTGATGTCTGGCTCGTACTCCCGGAGCATCTTCACGAACGGCCGCGTGTTGAGCTTGTCGAGGGCGAGGCGGCGGCGCTCGTTCTTCCAGGGCTTGTCGAGGTGGTCGTAGAACCAGCCGAGCAGCTCCGGCGACTTGTTGACGAGGTCGATGTAAGCCTTGGAGTAGAGGTGCCGGAAGAGCTTGTTGGTGTATTGCAGAGTGTCGAAGTGCTTAACCTCTCTGGCGGCCCCGGTGAGCCTGAAGGCGCGCTCGACGGCGTCGGCCGCGCGCATGTGCCCCGCGCCGGCGGAGGCGGAGAGGATCAGGACTTTGTTGAAGGTCATAAGGGTGACGACGGCCCGGAAGAAGGAAGAGCGTCGTCAGTATAAATGAGGCGGAGCGGAAGGCGTCAAATGGGTGTCGGGTGTTGGGTACTGGGTGCTGGGTAAAAGCAAGTTCTTACCCAGCACCCAAAACCTAAAACCCAGCACCCTCCCTTACGGCTTGAGCACGACCTTGATGCAGTCGTCCTCCTTGTTGCAGAAGATGTCGAAGCCGTGCGCCGCGTCGTCGAGCTTCATGCGGTGCGTGATGACGAACGACGGGTCGATCTCGCCCGCCTGGATGTGGCCGAGCAGCTTCTTCCAGTAGCTCTGGACGTGGCACTGGCCGGTCTTCATCGTTAGGCTGCGGTTCATGAACGACCCCATCGGGAACTTGTCGATGAAGCCGCCGTAGACGCCGATGACCGAGACCGTCCCGCCGTTCCGGCAGGCCATGATCGCCTCGCGCAAGGCAATCGGCCGGTCGGTCTCCATCATCAGAGCCTGCTTCGCGCGGTCGTACATGTACTCGAAGCCGTGCGCGCCCGTGCCGTGCGCCTCAAGCCCGACGGCGTCGATGCAGCCGTCGGGGCCGCGCCCGCCCGTCATCTCCATCAAGGTCTCGTAGACGTTCGCCTGCTCGTAGTTGATGGTGTCGGCCTTCGCGCCCTCGCGCGCCATCTTCAGGCGCTCGGGGAAGCGGTCGATGCCGATGACGCGCTCGGCGCCCAAAAGGTACGCGCTCGCCATCGCGAACTGGCCCACGGGGCCGCAGCCCCACACCGCCACGGTGTCGCCCGGCTTGATGTTGCACATCTCCGCGCCCATGTAGCCGGTCGGGAAGATGTCGGAGAGGAAGAGCACCTGCTCGTCGTCAAGCTCTTCGGGCACCTTGAGCGTGCCCACGTCGGCGAAGGGCACGCGCGCGTACTCGGCCTGCCCGCCGGCGTAGCCGCCCGTCAGGTGCGAGTAGCCGTAGATGCCGCAGGGGCTGTGGCCGAACATCTTCTCGGCCATCCACGCGTTGGGGTTGGTGTTCTCGCAGAGCGAGAACAGCTCCTGCTCGCAGAAGAAGCACTTGCCGCACGAGATGGGGAAGGAGACGACCACGCGGTCGCCGACCTTCCGGTCATGCACCTCGGGGCCGACCTCGACGATCTCGCCCATGAACTCGTGGCCCAGCACGTCGCCCGCCTTCATCGTCGGGATGAAGGCGTTGTAGAGGTGCAGGTCTGAGCCGCAGATGGCCGTCGAGGTGATCTTAACTATCGCGTCACGCTTGTTGAGAATCTTCGGGTCGGGCACCTGCTCGACCCGCACGTCTTGCTTGCCGTGCCAACAGTTCGCTCTCATCAAAGTCCCCCTTATTCCTTGTCCCTACTTCTGAAGCTGCCCCGCGGCCGCGCCGTAGCCGACGCCGAGCGGCTGCGCCGGCCTCTGCTCGGTGTAGCCCTCGCCGGTCAGGGTGCCGTCGGAGACGACGATCTCGCCCAACTCGACGATCTGCTTGAAGCGGCGCAGGTCTGTCTGCATCTCGCCGTCCGGGTCTTCGCCCCAGAGCTTCGCGAAGAGCGCGCCGACGGCCCCGCCCGGCGGGTTGAAGTCGAGCGTGACGTGCAGCACCGTGCCGCGCCCGCCGACCGCGGGCTCGAACCGCACCGTGCCCGAAGTCTCGACCTCCGAGCCTTCGAGTGAGCGCCAAGAGATGCGCTGGTTCGGCACGTCCTCCGTCATCTCGGCGTCCCACTCGACGCTGCCGCCCGGCGCCTTCGCCACCCAGTGCGAGCGCCCCTCGCCCGTCACCGTCACCGATTCGAGGTAGCGCATGAAGCGCGGCAGATTCTCGAAGTCGCGCCAGTACGAGTAGACCTCTTCGGGCGCGGCGTTGATGATGATGCTCTTGTTCACGGGCACTCTCCCCCTTTCCCCGTTCGCCCCGTCGTCGTCGGCGCTGAGCTGCTGCGCGCAGAGCACGTCGAGCGCCGTCACGGCCAGCACGTTCGCCGTCGCGAAGGTGAGCCGCGCCTTGTCGTTCTCGGGCGTGGCGTAGGCCGCGCCGAGGCACGCCAAATCGAGCGCGTCGCCGACCACCCTCGACCAGACCGGCCCGGCCGGCCGCCGCCCGCCCGCGAAGATGGCGATGCCGCTCGCGATCTCGCGCAGGCCGAACAGGCGTATCAAAGCGGTGTTGCCGCGCATCCCCGCGACCTTCGCCACGCCGCGCGGCGCCAGAAGCTCCGCCAGGCCGAGGCCGATGCTGAACCAGCCCAGCCCGCGCGCCAACTGCTCCTCGTTCACGTACTTCTTGACCAGACTCTGCCGCACGCCACTGCCGAACTCGCGGCCGTTGACGGGCGCCTCCGGCCCCGTCAGCCCGTCCTTGATGACGAGTTCGGGCGACGCCTGCTGAGACTGCCCCGAAGCCTCTGCCTGCTGCCCCGTCGCCTCCTGTTGTCTCTTCGTTCCAATCACCATTTGTGAGTCCCCCTTGTTTGCGGATTACACGGCCGGCGGGCGCGCACACGCCCGCGACGTACCGTCCCGTACATTTCTGATAAAGATGTCTTCAACGTATCAGCATCCGGTTGCAATACCTTTACGAGAATGATGAGTAATCAGGTCAGAACCGCCTGCGGTAGCGGGCGGCCCTTTGCAACTCGGCGCGCCCGGTCTGCAAAGGGCCGCCCGCTACCGCAGGCGGTTCTGACCGCTATAGCAGTCGGGCTAAGGTTTGTGCGAGACTGCAAGACGCGATCTTCTCAACAACAGATTGTGTGACGGGGCTTTCATGGACGATTCCGTTCTGAAGGGCGGGCGGCCGACGTGGGCCGAGGTCGATCTGGACGCGCTGGCCTGGAACTTCCGCGCGGTGCGCGAGCGCGTCGGGCCGGGCGTGCGTGTGATGGGCGTGGTGAAGGCCGACGCGTACGGCCACGGCGCCGCCGAGTGTGCGCGCCGCCTCGAAGCGGAGGGCGCGGACTGGTTCGGCGTCGCGACGCCGGAGGAGGGCCTGGCGCTGCGCCGCGCCGGCATCACGCGGCCCGTCCTGAGCTTCGGGGGCTTCTGGCAGGGGCAGGCCGAGGCGTGCGTCGCCGAAGGCCTCGTGCCCGTCGTCTGCCGGCTCGACATGGCCGAGGCCATCGACGCGGCCGCGCGCGCCGCGGGCGTCGTCGCGGACGTGCACTTGAAGGTAGACACGGGCATGGGCCGGCTCGGCGTGCGCTACGACGAGGCCGCGGAGTTCGCCGAGCGCCTGCGCTCGTTCGGGCACGTCCGCGTCGACGGCCTGATGACGCACTTCGCCGCGGCCGACGAGCCGCGCCGCGACTGCTTCACGACCGAACAGCTCGGGCGCTTCCGCGAGGCGGTCGCGGCCATCAAGGCGCGCGGGTTCAATCCGACCTACGAGCACATGGCGAACTCGGCCGCCACGTTCGCGCACCCCGAGACGCGCGGCAACATGGTTCGGCCCGGGGGCGTGCTCTACGGACTCTGGCGCGACGTGCTGCCGCCGCTCGACGACGCGCCCGAGCTGCGCCCCGTCATGTCGCTGCGCACGCACGTCACGCTGCTGAAGCGTGTGCACGCGGGCGAGACCTTAGGTTACGGCTGCACCTACGAGGCCGCGAGCGAGATGACGGTGGCGACCGTGCCCGCGGGCTACGCCGACGGCTACATGCGCGCCCTGTCGAACCGCGGCCGCGTCATCGTCAGGGGCCAGTACGTCCCGGTCGTCGGCCGCGTCTCGATGGACTTGACGCTTTTGGACGTGACGGGCGTGGAGGGCGTGCGCGTCGGCGACCGCGTGACGCTGCTCGGCGCGGACGGTGAACAACGGCTCCCGGCCGAAGACCTCGCGCGGACGGCCGGCACGCTCTCCTACGAAATCACCTGCGGCATCAGCGCACGCGTCCCGCGCCGCCACGTACGAAGTTGAATGTTAGTAGATGGAAGAAGGACGCCGAACCGAAGTCCCTTCTTCTTCGGTTCGGCGTCCTCGTGTAGTTGAGTTCGGGTTGAAGTTACTGCACGCGCGCGTTGGAGATGTACGCGCCGACGAGCAACTGCTCGAAGCTGGCGGCGGGGAGTCCGGCGAGGTTCGTGCGGAGCACGGTGTCGGCGGGAACCCTGACCTGAATCTCCTGTTTGGTGAACTGCTCGCGGACGGTGATGGTGCGCGTGCTGCGGTCGATGCGGACGATGGAGCCGCTGATGGAGCGCTCCTTCGACGAGTCGGACTTGGCGAAGACGTTGGAAGAACCCGCGACGATGACTGCGACGATGCCGAAGCTCATGATGGCCTGTTGAAGTCTCTTCATCACACCTCTCCTTGAATGATACGTATGATTGCGTTGCCGCCCCGCGCGGGGCGTCCCTTCGACCTCGGCTCCCTTACTGCCCGGAACCTGTCATCGGGTTCATTAACGCGAGGCCGCGCTTTTAAGTTCCGGCCGGGTGAATTTTTTTTAGGAGGGCGTGAGGCACGCGCGCCGAGTGTCGAAGAGGCCCGGCGCGCGTGCCTTCGGTGTGGGGCGAGGTGGTGTGACTTAAGGCGTGTTGAAGTGAACGGTCGTGACTCTCGTCGGTAATCAGTTGAGGACGAAGTTGTACGTGATGCTCCCGGTCACCTTCACGGGCTGGCCGCCGAGGATGGTCGGCGTGAAGCGCGCGCGGTAGGCCGCCTGCACGGCCGCGTTCAGGAGGAGCGGGTGTCCGCTCGCAGCCTTCGCGGAGATGACCTTGCCCTGCTCGTCGATGACGATCTGCACGGCGACCGTCCCCTGCACGCCCGCGGCCTTCGCGATGGGCGGGTACGGCGGCGCGGGCTTCTCGACCGTCTTGCCCGTCAGGATCGAGGAGGGAACCCTGACCGGCCCGGTCGGCTGTTGCGGCGTCGGCTGAGCCTTCGGCGGCGCCGGCGGCGCGGGCGGAGGCGGCTCGACCGGCTCGGTCACGGCCGGCCCCGTGGTGCCGCCGCCGTGTGCGGGGCCGAGGCTGGTCGGGCCGATGGGGCCGCCGCCCGGCTCGGGCGTGAAGTTGTATTTGCCGATGGCGACGGCCTGACGCGGGCCGACTTGGGGCGTGTCGATGCTGGCGACGCGGTCGGTGTGGTAGGGCGTCTGCGTCGAAATCTCGGTGCGCACGGCGATCTGGTTCTGGCGCGAAGGGCTCGAAGCGGCGCGGCGCTCTTCGCGGCGCGCCTCCGGCTCGCGCGCCTCCGCGGGCGGGAAGCGCATCAGCGAGACCAGCTCGTATTCGGGGTCGTAGTCCAACTTCGCGTTATACGCGTAGATGCTGCCGACGCCCGTCACCGCGAGCAGCAGTCCGTAGAAGAGTGTGGTGGCGAGAAAGAATCTGCCCCTGCGCTTGAGGTCGGCCGCGTGCGACCCCGACTCGATCAGGTTGCTGAACATCTTCGGTGTCCTCCATCGCGCCGGTGCCAGCGGGTCGAGCGGGACGCACCAACTTAGAAACCGCGCCGCGGTGTCGGTTCCAGAAAGTCCTTGAACTTTCAACTTTGAATTCATAGGATGGTCACGATTCAAAACAGAGAAGGGGGCGAGTGGCATGGCGACGAGCAGCGAGTGGCACGAGAGCTACGGGCAGATGAGCGAAGAGACGCTCAACTTTTCGAGGGCTTTGAAGTCTCTGCAGGAGGAGCTGGAGGCGGTGGACTGGTACAACCAGCGGGTCGAGGTGACGAAGGACGAGCAGCTCCGCCGCATCCTCGCGCACAACCGCGACGAGGAGATCGAGCACGCCATGATGGCCCTCGAATACCTGCGCCGCGGCAACCCCGTCTTCGACAAACACATGCGCACGTACCTCTTCACCGAAGGCGACATCCTTGGGATAGAAGAGAAGGCGGAAGAGTGAGGGATTGATTCATTGTGTCATCGGTTCATTTATTCATTAAAGAAGACCGACCGGGTTTTCAACTGAATCAATGAACCGATGACACAATGAATCAATCTTCATGGCGAGCAGAGGGGGGGGTAATTCTCAACAGAGAGGACGAACCCTTATGAGCCTACAGACCGCGCAGGCCAAACCCGCGGAGGAACTCAACCCCTTCAAGATCGCGCAGCAGCAGTTCGACGCCGCCGCCAACTACCTCGACCTCGACGATTCGATGCGTCAGGTCTTGAAGCACGCCAAGCGGCAGCTCGTCGTCTCGATCCCCGTCAAGATGGACGAGGGCCACGTGCGCGTCTTCGAGGGCTACCGCGTGCAGCACAACGTCGCGCGCGGCCCCGCCAAGGGCGGCATCCGCTTCCACCCGGGCGTGACGCTCGACGAGGTGAAGGCGCTCGCCTCCTGGATGACGTGGAAGTGCGCGACCGTCGGCATCCCTTACGGCGGGGGGAAGGGCGGCGTCGTCTGCGACCCGAAGTCGATGTCGCAGGGCGAGCTCGAACGCCTGACCCGGCGCTACGCCTTCGAGATCGCGCCCATCATCGGCCCCGACCGGGACATCCCCGCGCCCGACGTCTACACCGACGAGCAGACGATGGCCTGGATCATGGACACCATCTCGATGGTGCGCGGCCACACGGAGCTGGGCGTCGTGACGGGCAAGCCCATCGCCCTCGGCGGCTCGCAGGGGCGCGGCGAGGCGACGGCGCGCGGCTGCCTCTACGCCGTGCGCGAGGCCTGCCGCGTGCGCGGGATAAATTTGAGGGACGCGCGGATCGCCATCCACGGCTTCGGCAACGCGGGCGCCAACTTCGCGCGTCTCGTCTCAAGCGAGGACGGCGCGCGCGTCGTCGCCATCGCCGACTCGCGCGCGGGCGTCTTCAACGAGCACGGCATCGGCGTGCAGGCCGCGCTCAGGCACAAGGCAGAGACCGGCACCGTCGAAGACCTGCCGAACACGCAGCCCATCGGCCGCGACGAGGTGTTCGAGGTCGAGTGCGACGTGCTGCTCCCGGCGGCGCTTGAGAACGGCATCACGCTCGCCAACGTCGAGAACGTGCGCGCGCGCGTCGTCGCGGAACTGGCGAACGGCCCCGTCACGCCCGGCGCCGACCGCATCCTCTTCGACCGCGGCGTCTTCCTCCTGCCGGACATCCTCGCCAACGCGGGCGGCGTCACGGTCAGCTATTACGAGTGGGTGCAGGATCAGTACAGCTACTTCTGGACGGAAGACCGCGTGCGCGAGACTCTGGAGCAGACGATGCGCACGGCCTTCGCGGGCGTCTACGCCGCGGCCGAGCGCTTCCGCACGGACATGCGCACCGGCGCCTACATCGTCGCCATCGGCCGCGTGGCCGAGGCGACCCGCGTGCGCGGGATATTTCCATAAAGGGGGAAGGACATGGACGACAGAATCACGGTCTACGAGAAGCCGACCTGAACGAAGTGCCGCGAGGCCGACAAACTGCTCCGTGAGGGCGGGTACGATTACGAGAAGGTCAACTACTACCTTGAACCCATCGGCGAGGCGAAGCTGCGCGAGCTGATAGGGAAGATGGGCATTGGGCCGCGCGAGCTTCTGCGCACGAGCGAGGCCGTCTACAGGGAACTCGGGCTCGGCCAGCGAGAGGTTTCGGAGGACGAGCTGATCCGCCTGATGGCCGAGAATCCAGAACTCATCCAGCGCCCAATCGTCGAGCGCGGGGCGCGCGCGGTGCTCGGCCGTCCGACCGAAAAGATTAGGGAACTCCTCTAAGTGAGAAGGCGATCGGCTGGCGTCCTTGGTAGTCATTTCTAGAAGACTGCATCCCGTAGGTGTCTCACATGCTGGAAAAAATGGAAAAAGGATTGGGGTTGATAGAGAGACTCCAAAAGTTGGGTATCCCACTATCCCAACTCATTCTTGTGGGTGGCCTTAGCACGGCATACTGGTATCGCTCGGACTGGATTCACGCGCACCCGAAGCTCGTCGTGCTGCTCGTTCTACTCTTCGAGACGGCGGCCCTCATAATCCTCCTCGGTGGCGCTGTCTCGCGTTTTATCGGGAAACTGTGGAGCGAAGAGTTTGAGAAGGACGCCTTAAAGGTCACGGCTACGTGGCTGCGGGCCGCCCCGAGCAAATTCACACCCGCGTTTGCAGGTCGTTACGCCAAGCAGGTCATCATCGACCACGAGGTCTTCAACGTACGTGGGCTTGGGCTGATTAGCACGTTCACGCTCAAGCTAGATCAGGTTTTCGTAGAGTTGAAGATTTCACCGTCCGAGAACCCTAATAAGTTCAACCTTGACCCAATAGCGGCCCAAGCTTTCGAGGGGGCGCGGAGCATCTGGGATTTCGTTCGGGCGAGCAAAGACCAGTCGGGAGACGCCATCGCACTCTCGATAGTAGGCCCGCCGGGGTGCGGCAAGACTACCCTTTTACAGCACGTGGCTACGACACTCGCCTCGAATCAGCAGCGGCGCCACGGGGTGCGCGCCTACTTCCCAATCCTGCTCTTCCTACGCAACCATGCGGCGGCCATCACAGAGCGGCCGTCGATCTCGCTCGGAGAACTGACCGCGCGGTACTTCTCCGGCGAGCGCTATCCTGAACTGAAACCGCCGCCGAACTGGTTCGAGCGCCAGCTTCGACAGGGAAAGTGTATGGTGCTACTCGACGGCCTCGACGAGGTGGCGCAGGCCCGCGACAGACAGACGATATCGCATTGGGTAGATCGGCAGTTGCGCAACTACCCGCGGTGCCGTTTCGTCGTCACCTCACGCCCACAGGGTTATCAGGATGCCCCGCTGGAACGCGCGAACGTGGTCGAAGTCCAGCCGTTCAACAAGAATCAGGTCAAGAGCTTCATCGAGAACTGGTATCTGGCGAACGAGGTCGTCAGCGCTGGGAACAGAGTCGATGCTGGCGTACGGCAGCGCGCGAAGAGGGAGTCGGACGACCTGTTCAGGCGTCTGGCCGACCCGAAGGCGGCGGCCCTCAACGAACTGACGGTGAATCCGCTGCTGCTGACAATGATCGCGATGGTACACCGTTACCGCGGCGCCTTGCCGGGTAGCCGCGTTGAGTTGTACCGCGAGATTTGCGAGGTGCTTCTGGGGCGCTGGCGACAGTCCAAGGGCGTGCAGGACGACGTGCTGACCGCCGACCAGAAGCGGGTAGTGCTGATGCCGCTAGCGGCCCGGATGATGGAGGCCGAAGTGCGCGAGGTCACGGTCGAGGAGGCAGTGTTGATTATCAGCGAGCCGCTTCAGCGCGTCGGCGTATCCGGCGCGGCGGTTGCAGATTTCCTTAAAGAGTTGCAGGCGAGTAGCGGGCTGTTGTTGGAACGTGAGAGCGGGCGCTGGAACTTCGCTCATCTGACCTTTCAGGAGTACCTTACTGCCGCCTACTGGCTGTCGGAGAAAAGGACTCCATCCGATTGGGTTGGTATGGTCGAGAATAGCTGGTGGCATGAGACCCTGCGTCTCTATGCGGCTCAGGGTGATGCGACTCCGATTCTACGCGCATGTCTAAAGGCTAACAGCGTCAGTTCTCTGACACTGGCGGCAGAGATAATGGAGGAGGGTGCGCGCGAGATTGACGAGCATGTGCGCCGCGAGATCGAAGACCGCGTCACCGCTACGCTGGAGTCGCAGGACGCTACGCTGCGTCGACTCGCGGCGGAGGTCATGCTTTCGCGCCGCCTGAACCTGACCCGCAGCAACTCCATGGTGCGCATTGATGACAGGCGCGAGATAAGCGCAACCTGCATTACCTGCGCCGAGTACCAACTCTTTCTGGATGAGATGCGGGAGGAGGATAAGTACTTACAGCCGGACCACTGGCCGGAATTTCGCTTCCCGCCAGGACAGGCGAGTGTACCCGTGCGTGGGGTACGGTTCGAGGACGCCCAGGCTTTCTGCAACTGGCTCACGAAGCGTCAAGGGGAGATTATCCTTTACCGCCTACCAACGAAGGAAGAAGCCTCCGAATATTTCACGCTGCCGTCAGAGGTCGGCGTCTGGTGCCAGGGCGAAGAACTTCTGTTGCTGCCGGAAAGAGAGCAGGAACTAAGGCGCGAGCTTTCGCTTGTCGGCATGCGGGAGATACCTTTAAGGTCTGTAATCTTCAAATCTCTCAGCATCGTCAAAGCCCACGAGCTGCTATACAAAATGGAGAAGACTGAGAACGAGGCGCTCGAAATAAAGGATCATAGTGTCAACGTCAGGCTTGACCGCAGAGTCGACCTTAACCGCGACCGCGGCCAAGCCCTCAAACGCGCCCGCACGCTCGTCAGTCGCTTCGTTCGTAGCTGGCGCTCTGAATATGGTCCTGTTTTGCAATCCCTCTCGCGGGCACATGCCAGGGGGCGCGACCGCGCACTCGGCCAGGCGCTTAAACTCACTCAGGAGCTTACTGGCACCCCGGCCGCGGCGGATGGCATAGGGGAATTGTTTGCGCAACTGGTAGGCTGTCTCATACGTATCGCCATGGCGGACACTGTTCAACAACTCCAACAGGTGAGACGCGAGTACGCTCTGCGATTGATAGTATTTGCCATTAAGTACTCTGAGACGCAAAAGAAAAAGGGACTGACAGCCTCTTGGCTGCAACGGTTGAGAGAACTTATCAACCCCACCATTACAAATGAGGAGGCTTTCGGCGATGCCTACTGGTGGTTACAGGCGGTCATGGCGCGCCAGGAGGGTCTCATACCCTCTTGGGAAGGATTTACGATCGTTCGCGAAAGGGCTGAATCCTACGGACAGTAGATTCCATGTAAAGCGACCTGCACAGCATATCTAAAGCACAGGTGTCCGTCGTCTCACAAGGCAAAATAGGTCTGTTAAGCGAGGAGCGGGAGACTTACCGCGCTTGGGTGCCTGACTGAGAAAACCAAGGATTTGTTGTAGACAAAGCCCGAAAATCTCCGTCGGTCGCCGCCAATTCGTGTCATGCGAGAGGGCGGCGGCCGTCGGATTTTATAGGGCTGAAGCGGTAGCCGTGGGATGGTAAAATGGGTCGAACTTTGGAGCTTGTTGATAAGGGCTGTCGGTTAATTTAAGAGAAGGAAGATATCGAAAGTGGCTAAGGCAACGGGGACGGTTTACGTCTGTCAGGAATGCGGGAAGCAGTCGAGCAAGTGGCTGGGGAAGTGCCCCGACTGCGGCGGCTGGAATACGTTCGTCGAGGAGCGCGCGCGCCCCGCGGCGGGCGCGGCGAAGGGGATGGCCGCGCGCGGCGGGTTTCGTCTGAGGGAGGTCAGGCCCGTCCGCTTCGGCGAGATCGAGTCGCAGGACGATTCGCGCACCACCACCGGCATCGACGAGTTCGACCGCGTCCTCGGCGGCGGCATCGTGCCGGGCAGTCTGATTCTCATCGGCGGCGACCCGGGGATCGGGAAGTCGACCCTTCTGCTCCAGGTCGCAGACCAGTTGAGCCGGCAGAACGAGCGCGTGCTCTACGTGTCGGGCGAGGAGTCGGAGCGGCAGATCAAGATGCGCGGCGAGCGGCTCGGGGTGGAGGCGGAGAACCTTTTCCTGCTGCCGGAGACGAACCTTGAGAACATCCTGGACGAAGTCGAGCGGAACGAGCCGGGCGCCATCATCGTCGACTCGATCCAGACCGTCTTCTCTTCGAAGATAGAGTCGGCGCCCGGTTCCGTCTCGCAGGTGCGTGAGGTCGCGGGCCAGTTCCTGATGCTGGCGAAGAACCGCACCATCCCGGTCTTCCTCATCGGCCACGTGACGAAGGAGGGTTCGATTGCCGGCCCGAAGGCGCTCGAACACATCGTGGACACGGTGCTCTACTTCGAGGGCGAGCGCCACCACAACCACCGCATCGTGCGCGCGACGAAGAACCGCTTCGGCGCGGCCAACGAGCTGGGCGTCTTCGAGATGACGGGC
>JAFAZX010000096.1 GCA_019239425.1 Acidobacteriota bacterium | reverse complement strand
GGGCCAGGCTTCGTCGACGTACTGGCGCAGGTGCGCTTCGGCGTTCGGCGCGGGGTCTGTGGCGACGACATCGAACCCGCGGGCCAGGTACAGCGCGGCCCAGCTCGCGCCGATGACACCCGTGCCGACGATTGCGATTCGACGAATCGGTTTGTCAAAAGGCATAAATGCTTTCCTCTCTGGTTTCGTTTCCGCGCCGCACTGCTTGCATAGACCCGTGTCAGGGCAACCCATGTACCAGTTAGATCGACTGCGGTCTTCGTTGAAATCAGCGGGGTGTTTCAGCTCACGCAAAAGATTTTGCCGGAATTGCTGGAGCCGTGAGGTTGTTGCCGGGGGTGGCATCCGGCATTCTGAGGCCGCAGGAAGCAACAGAATCAAAAGGGAAGTTGTGTTAGAGGTAAGTCTGGTGAGGCGTCTGAGGTGATGACTGATCTTCCCCGGCCACTCTAAATCCGAGTTACCCTTTTGTCCCTTTACGGATTACTCGCGGGCGCGAGGCGGAGTCTCTCGGTCGTCTTCACGAGGTCAACGAGGGTGTCGGCCCGCATCTTCTGCATGACCCGGCCCCGGTGCGCCTTCACCGTGATCTCGCTGATGCCGAGCCGGAAGCCGACCTGCTTGTTCAACAGGCCCGCGGCCACCAGTGCCATCACCTGCCGCTCGCGAGTGGTCAGCGAGGCGTAGCGGTCACGCAGCGCCCGCGCCTCGGCCTCCTCACGGAGTGCGGCCTCGCTGAGTCTGATGGCCTGCCGGATTGCGCCGAGCAGCGCCTCTTCGTCGAAAGGCTTGGTCAGGAACTCGACGGCCCCGGCCTTCATGGCCCTAACGGTCGTTGGGATGTCGATGTAGCCCGTGACGAAGATGATCGGCATGTCTACACGGTCGGCGACGAGCTTTTGCACGCCGAGGCCGTTGATGTCGGGGAGGGAAACGTCGAGCACGAGGCAACTCGGCGTAAAGGAGCGCGGGCGGGCGAGGAACTCCTGTGCGGACGCGAAGACTTCCGGCCGCCAGCCCTCGAAGCCGATCAGCAGCTCCAGCGATTCGCGCACCGACACGTCGTCGTCGAGCACGAAGACGGTCGGCGTATCCTGCAACGCGGCCGTCGCCGTCGCCGAAGCAGCGTGAACCCCTCGCTGCCGATGCCGAAATAGATCGGCTCGCCCGACGCGGGCCTTCGCGCCGAGGCGCCCGCTCGACGCGGGCACGGCTCCGGCGATGTGTGAACCCAAAACGTTCGCGCTGCCACTGACCGACCAGACCTGCGACATAAAGTAATCTCCCGTTCGCTCCCGAGTCATGGTCAAAGCACCTGCCCGGCCGCTCTCACCACGTTAATCAGCGCGGCTACCGAATCACTACGCCACCGCCACCGCATAATTAGTCTTCAAGTCTCGCGCGTTGATGCCGAGCTTCTTCATCCGGTCGAGCAGAGTGCTGCGCTTTACCCCCAGCCGGACGGCCGCCCCGTTCGGCCCGCTGACGCGCCCCTTCGTCTCCCGGAGGGTACTCACGATCCGTTGCTGCTCCTCGAAGTTGCCGACCACCTGCGCCGCGTCTATCGCGCCGCCCAACTTCTCCGGCAACGCGACCGCGAGTTCGCTGCCGCTCGTCAGGATCACCGACCGCTCGATCAAGTTCTCCAACTCACGCACGTTACCCGGCCAGTGCCAGCGCGTCAGCCTCTCCAACGTCCCCGCCGGAATCGTCTCGACGCTCTTGCCCATCCGCCGCGCGTACTTCCGCATGAAGTGGTACGCCAGCACGGGGATGTCCTCGCGCCGCTCGCGCAGAGGCGGGATGCGGATGGGGAAGACGTTGAGGCGGTAGTAGAGGTCGCTGCGGAACTGCTTCTCCTCCATCATCTCTTCCAGGTCGCAATTCGTCGCCGCCACCAGCCGCACGTCCACGTTTCTCGTGCGCGCACTCCCCAGCCGCTCGTAGGTGTGTTCTTGCAGCGTTCGTAAGAGTTTAGGTTGCAGCTCTAACGGCATATCACCGACCTCGTCCAAAAATAAGGTCCCGCGATCCGCCAACTCCAGACGCCCCGCCCGCTGCATATTCGCGCCGGTGAAGGCGCCGCGCTCGTGGCCGAACAGCTCGCTCTCGAATAACGAACTCGGAATGGCCGCGCAGTTCAAGGTGACGAAAGGCCGCTGCTGTCGT
>JAFAZX010000028.1 GCA_019239425.1 Acidobacteriota bacterium | reverse complement strand
GCGCGTCCGCTCCGTCACGGTCGTGTACATGGCGAGGAGGATGACGAGCATGCTGATGACGGCGGCGACGCCGACGACCACGTCGATGAACACGTCGAGCGCGGGCACGCTCGAAGCGTAGAGTTCGGGCAGGTCGCGCGTGAAGATGATCTGGTCTTGGTCGAAGGCGTTGTGGATGCGCTCGGCCACGGCCTCCTGCTCGGCCGGGTTGTTGACCGAGACGAGGACGGTCGTGCCGTAGGCGCCGCCCTCGACGCCCGCCTGCTCCTGCATCGTCGCGAGCGGCACCTTGATGCGCGCGCCGCCCGGCGGCTCGTAGACGCCGACGAGGCGGAAGTCGCGGCCGAAGAGTTTGACGGGGTCGCCGAGCTTCGCCTTCCGCTGCTCCATCCAGACCGAATCCACGATGGCCTCGTCGCCCGACTGGAGCGCGCGCCCCTCGATGACGTGGAGGCCGGACATGCGCGCGTAGCAGTCGAAGTCGATGCCGTCGATGACGCGCATGCCGAAGCCCGAGTCGCTCGTGTCGGTGGTCTGCGCGGCCGGGCAGGCGACGCGCACGCCCTCGATTTTCTGCACGTCGGCGGCGCGCGAGACGGGCATGGCGAAGCGCTGCGCGCCGAAGCCGGTCGAGCCGGCGGCGCGCATCATGATCTCGGCGCCGACCTCGGACTCGCGCCGCCCGCGCTCGCGCAGGACGCCGTGGGCGAGGCCGACCGTGAAGGCGATGAGCAGCACGCCGACCGCGACGCCGAGGATGCTGACGAAGGTGCGCGCCGGGCGGTGCGTCATGTTCGAGAGAACCAGGTTGTCCATAACTTCTCGCAGTCGCGGGTAACGCGCGAAGGCCTTCCGAATCGCCTCGGGCGCGGTGTGCCGGACGAGCATCACGAGTCCGACGAGCGCCCAGACGATCATGCTCGCCTTGCGGACGATGCCGATGGTCAGGCCCGTCGCCACCGCGTAGCCGAGCGTGTGGAGGATGAAGCCCGTGCCGCCCTCGTAGACGCCGATGGTCGCGGGGACGAAGCTGAAGACGAGGTTTATGACCTTCGTCAGGGAGTCGATAATGTACGACACGCCGACGGCCGGCTCAAAGCCGAGCATCCAGAGGACGGCCGCCACCTCCCCGACGGTCGTCGCGTGCGCGAGGAAGTCGCACGCGAGCATGGTGAAGAACGTGCGGGGGCGGTGCTTGTAGAAGTCGTAGACGTTCTCCTCGACCTCGTGGAAGTGCGCGCGCTTCGAGCGGAACCAGTTCGCCTTCCAGCCGCGCCGGATGAAGAAGTCGACGGCCGCCGTCACGGGCATCACGTCGGAGACGACGGCCCACGCCACCAGCCCGATGACGAGCGCCATGCCTCCCGCGATGCCGAAGAGCGGCAGGCGCGCGCCGTAGGGCAGGTCGTACATCAGCAGCATGACGGCCGCGCCGCTGGAGATGAAGACCGCGACCGAGAGGTTGTAGAGCAGGTTGTCGACGGCGAGCGCCTGCACGGCGGCCTTCGTCGGGACGCGCTTGCGCAGGATGGCCGCCTTCGTCGCCTCGCCTAAGACGGGGCCGGTGAAGGTGAAGAAGCTGATGGTCTCGCCGGCCAGCCTGGTCGTGTAAGCCTGCCAGAAGGTGAAGCGGCGGTGCTGGCGCGGGACGGCGATGCGCATCGAGAAGCTTCGCAGCCCGTGGCGCGCGCCGGCCAGCCCGAGCAGGATGAGGAAGCCGTACTGTATCTGCCCGAGCGCCTGGAAGACCGGCTCGACGCCGACGGCGCGGATGAGCAGGACGAGGAGCGTGAGGCCGAAGACGAAGGCGAGGATGTGGACGTAGAAGAGCCAGCCGCGCCGCTTCCGCTCGGGGCCGCCCGTGTCGGCGGTGATGTGTATCTCCGCGTCGAAGAGGTCTTCGCGGCCGACCTCGCCGTTGCCGCGCGCGATGCTCAAGGCCGTGCCTCCGGCGTCGTGGTGGTGTCGGCGAGGGGGGCCGTGTCCTGACGCTGCTCGAAGAGTTCTCGGACGACGCGGCCGGGGAAGGGGCGGAAGCCTTCCCGCCAGAGGACGGGGACGGGCCGGGAGTCGTCTTCGAGCCGGCCCGTCAGCGTCAGGAGCGTCGGCACCAGGCTCAGGGAATCGTAAGGCTCGTCGACCGCGAGGCCGCGCGGGATGTGCGTCGCGTCCCCGCCCGCGAGCATGAAGGTCGAGTGCGTCGAGACGCGGAAGAAGGAGCCGTGGTTGCCGCCGGGGTTGAAGCCGCGCACGTCGAAGTTCCAGTGGTCGTTGGCGAGGATGAGCAGGTCGTTCTCGACCAGCACGCGCTGGCGCAGGCGGTAGCGGCGGATCAGCTTTTCGTCCGCCGAGAGGTTCGGCGCATCCACGTCCGTGCCTTCGACGACGTGGCGCGCCATCTGCTCGTGCAGGCCGACGACACCGTTCGAATACTTCGTCAGGTGCGTGGCCCGCAGCCACTCGACGTCCGTGTGCCAGCCCGCGAGCCAGCCGCCGCGCTCCTCGCCCGCCGGCGGAGAGAGCCGCGCGTCCTCCCAGAGCTTGAGCGGAAGATTCGCGCGCCAGCCGGTGCGCTCGAAGGTGACGCGGCCGTCCGCCGACTGTTTAAGATTCGAGACCGGAAGGTAGCGGAGCGAGAGCCGGCCGCCGTCTTCGCGCGAGAGGATGAGCGCCTGCCGGTCGGGCGCGGCGTAGAGCCAGACGGCCTGGTCGGGCTGCTCGTCCTCGCGCAGCGACTCGCGCAAACCCTCGACGGGGACGCGGACGGCGACGAAATCGACGGGGCGGTTCTCGACTCCGGGCTGCACGTTGTTGCGGACGCTGGCGTCGCCGAGCAGCTTGAAGTAGTTGACGCGCCGGAAGCTCTTCTCCATGTCGAGCGAGCCGTCGGCGGCGAGGGCGAGTCCTTCTTGACCCGGGCCGACGACGTAGCTCTGCAACTCCGCGAGCGTGTTGTGGTCGCCCATCGCGCCCTTCGGGATGAGGTCTTCGATCTTAACAGCCGAAGGGTTCAAACGTGCGGGGTCGAGCGCGAGGAGGTCTGCGAGCGCTTGCAGGTAGACGGAGTATTCGCGCTCGTCGCTCATCCACGAATCGAGGCGCGCGAACTCGCGCCTGGCCTCGCGGTCGCGGCCCGCCTCCGAGTCTTCTTTCGTAAACTTCTTCGGCTGCGCGGCGACGACGGCGCGCTGGCGCTCGATGAGGCGGCGGAGCGCGCCTAGCTCTTCGCGCATCTCTTCGAGCGTGCGCTGCCAGCCCGCGCGGCGGCGCCCGATGGTCGCGAAGAGCGCGCCCTTCGCGGCGCGGCGCAGCTCGGGCGAGAGGTCTCCGCGCTTGAGCTGTTGCAGGAGGATGTGAATCTGGTTGAGGTCGCTGTCGCGGAGTTGAATCGAGGCGCGCTCGTTGCCGTCGAAGTCGACGAGGGCCGTCGGGTACGTCGTGCTCTGGCCCTTCAGGTAGAAGGAGTCCTCGGTCGTCGTGTAGATGAGCGGGATGAGCGGGTAGATGCCTTTGAGCGCGTAGTCGCTCAGCAGCCGCCGCTTGGTGACGACGTGGTGGCCGCCGCCCGCGGCCGAGCCGAGCAGCTTGACGAGGTTGTAGCCCTGGCTGTAGACACGCTCGTCCGTGTTGGTGCCGTGGTCGGAGACGAGGACGAGCGCGGTGTCCGCGGCCTCGGGCGTCTTCTGAATCGCCGTCCAGACGCGGCCGACGAAGGCGTCTAGTTCGCGCAGGGCGGCGAGCTGCGTCGCCTCGTCGCGGTTGTGGTGCGCGGCGTGGTCGAAGTCCGTGTTGTAGAAGTCGAGGTAGCGCACCTTCGGGTCTTGCAGCCGCTCCATCAGCTCGCGCTCCTGCTGCGACATGACGATGTCGCGGCCGCCCAGCCCCAGCTGCCACTCGTCGAACAGCTCGCCGGGCGACTTGGCGAACTTGTTCTGCAGGCCGTGCTGCAAGGTCGTCCAGCGCGTGCCGCGCTGGTAGAGCTGGAAGCTGATGTAGCGCTCCTGGTTCGGGTAGGCGTCGATGAGGAGCGGGACGCCGACCTCGTCGAGCAGCTCGACGCCGGGCATGTCCACGCGCACGCCGCCGACGTTGGCGACCCAGAAGGGGATGAAGTTGAGGTAGTCGTAGGAGTGGAGCGTGTAGCGGTCGAACTCGACGTTGCCCTTGATCTGCAGGTGCTGGCCCGTGTCGAGGAGCGACCACGAAGGCCCCGAGAGGCTCATCCCGCGGACGTAGAAGTTTTCGAGCCGAGTGCCGCGCTCGTAGAAGACGTAGTCGATCCACGGCAGGAGGCTCTTGCCCGTGCGCGGGTCGCGGCGGCTGACGAAGCGCTCGACGGTGTCGTGCGGCAGGCCGTCCACCTTGACGACGACGATGCGCTTCGCCGTCGCGGCCTGCGCCGTCGCGCTCAGGCAGAAGAGCAGCCCGGCGGCGAGCGCCAGACGGCGGACGAAGACCATGCCGAGAGACTTTGCTAGACCTGTAATACGAACTTGCAAAACTAAATAAGGCCCTCCCTCGCTGGGAGCGCGGGCATCCCTGCCCGCTAGCGCGCTTCAGCGCGCTGACCGTCCTACTCCTTACCTCGACGTTGAGTCTTAAAGTCTCACGGCCTTCGCGCTGCGCGCTCATGCGGGCTGTAGGGTGTCCCGCGCTCCCAGCTTGAAGGGGCCTTACTTCTTCTTGCAAGCCGGTATAGGCACCCGGAGATTATCCCCGCACACCGCGCTAACTCAAAGCGGCCCTCACTTGCCGACGACGGCGATGATGGCGCGCGCGTCCTCTGGGGCGATGCGCTGCTCTTCGCGCAGGGCGTTGCGCAGGTACTCGGCCGTGAGCAGACGCAGGTCGGCCTCGACGCCGGGCGACTGGTAGATGCGCAGCAGCGCGGCCTTCGCCGCCTCGTTGTTGATGCGGTAGAGGCATTCGAGGCTGAGCCGGCGCGCCTCGGTGTCGCCGGTCTGCGCGAAGATTTTCGCCGCTGCGCGGGCCAGGCCCGCGTCGCCGCGCGTGTCGGACTCGGCCACGTAGCGCAGGCTCCGGCGCACGTCCTCGATGTTCCAGACGACCTCGACGACCGGCGTCGACTTCGCCACCTGCTGCAGGAAGCGCTTGTGGAAGGCGAGGCGGCGCTCGGCGTCCAGGGTCTGCCGAACATCCTCTGGCCTGGCCGGCTCGCGGTGCTTGTAGAGGCCGAGGCTCAGGACGTTGGCGAAGCGCAGGAGCACGCGCTCGGTCGTGCCGTGTTCGAGCGGCACCATCTCCTCGCGCCGGTCGCGGTCGAGGCGCGCGGCGAGCCCGTCGGGCTTTTTGGCCGACGCGACGAGCGCCGCGTACTGCTGGCGCGCGAGCCGGCCTTCGGCTTCGAGGTCGTTCTCAAGCGGGTTGAGCGAGACCGACTCGACGCGGCTCTCGATCTCGTCGCGCAGGCCGCGGTCGAGCGTCTGGTCGAGCGCGAGCAGGAGCTTGAGCTGCGAGTAGGCGCGCAGGCGCGTCGGCTGGTTCACGTCGATGCCGCGTCGGCTGGTGACGAAGTCGAAGACCGTGCGCCCGAGGAAGTAGTGCACGTCGCCGTAGCGCGAGAGCGAGAGGACGTTGCGCGCCACGTCCTCGATGACGCGGTGCGACATCTCGCGCTTCTTCGGGTTGAGATGGTCGCGGAAGTCCACGAGCAGCGCGGGGATTTTGGGGAAGTCGAGTCCGTAGAGCGCGAGCGGGATCAGCTCGCGCTTGCGCGCGCCCTCCGCCCCGGCGGCCGTCGTCTTTCCTTCGGCGTCAACGTAGCGCGTCTCGACGTGGCCGTCCCAGCGCGCGAGGCGCGAGTCGTCCCAGGGGCTTTTGATGTTGAGGAAGCGGCTGCCGAACTTGCGACCCTTGTTCTTCTGCAAGTCCTCGCGCGAGACGTAGAGGATGGCGTGCGTGGCGCTGCCGTCGGGCAGCGCGAGCGGCTCGAAGAAGAGACCTTCGGTCTCGGCGCGCTGGCGGAGCAGCTCCCAGTTGTGGCCGCGCGTGTCCTGCGTCGAGCTGTTTTGCCGGCGCATGACTTCGTCGAGGTAGGCGTCGTCGATGAGGCCGCCGAAGGTCTTGCTCGTCAGCATCAGGCGCGCCTGTATCTCGGCCGACTCGGCCGGCGTGAAGGCGGACTCGGCCCCGGTCTCGGCCTCGTAGAGCGAAAGAATCGCGAGCGCGCGGAGGATGTGCGCCTGCCGGTAGCGCTCGGAGTTGCGGCGCAGCGCCGAGGTCGAAGCCTTGGCGGCGACGCCGTAGGGGTTGAAGACGACGTTCTGGAGCGCGAGCCACATGAAGCGGTGCCAGAGGTCGCGCTTAGGGTCGGCGAGGTCGATGACGGGCGGCGGCACGCCTTTGCCCGCGGCCTTCTTGTCGCCGATGCGGCCATAGAGGAAGGGCACGGCCGAGGCGACGCGTTGCAGCGCGCCGGGGCGCGTGTAGGTGAGCATCCAGACGTAGCGCAGGCGGTCGTTCTCGGGGTCTGCGTCGCCGAGCGTGTCGCGGAGGATGGAGACGAGCGGCACCTCCCCTGGCTGCGCGGGGGCGACGTCGCCGAGTCCGTCGAGTCTGCCGAAGACCGTGAGGAGCTGCGCGTCGCGGCCGACGGGTAGCGTCTCGATGCGGAAGGGCGAAGCCCCCGTCTGGTTCTTCTTCGGGAGCGCGTCCTCGCCCTTGAGGGCGGGGACGATCTGAACCTGCGCGAGCGCGGGCGGCAGATGTCCCGCGATGATGAGGAGCGCGAGCGCGAACGTCAGGTGCTTTTTGGCCGACCCCGAACGGGGAACAGTCTTCATATCCTCAAACGTCCCTTGTCTCGAACGAGAAGGCTCCTCCCGGAGCGATAAGACTGCGCGCGGCCGTTTCGAGGGGAGTCGAAATGCTGCGCACCGCGCGTCTCACAAAGCCTCGCGGCTCAAAAAGAGCAACCGACGTTCCGCGTGCCAGACCAATCTACACGAACTTTAATGAGAAATTGTCGCATTTCAAAGTTGCGATGCCTTCACGCGCGGACAATGTTGCCCCGAAGTTTAACGCCCGACGACCTCTTCGAAGGCCGGGTAGGTCGCGGCGTCGAGCGCGTAGACGCGCGCCGAGGGTACGCGCCCGAGGTTAATGCTCGCCGACGGTTGAGACGCCGCGTCGAGCCTCGACGTTAACTCGTCGTTGCTGAAGTAGCGCCGGCCGCGGGCGACGACGACCTGGTCTCCCGGCCGCAGCTCGCGCAGCGCCGCGCGGTCGGAGAGAGAGACCGTGCGCAGGTCTTCGCGCCCGGTGAGTTTCAGGTAGTAGGCGAGCAGCTCCGGCGTCTCGCTCGCCACGCTCGCGCTCGGCGGAGCGAGCCGCGCGACCGCTTCGGCGATGTCGCGCGTGCTCGAATCGTAGAACTCGTCGTGCGGGAAGTAGGTGCCGGCCCGCGCCTCTCCGCCGCCGAGGAAGTTCGTGTAGAGCCTGTAGTGCGGCGCCGCCTGCACCGACGCGAGGAGCGAGAGGCCGACGGCGAGCCCGAGTCCGTACTTCGCGTAGAAGCTTCCCGCCCGCTCCGAGACGAGGCCCGCGAGGTAGTGCAGCCCGACGGCCGAGGTCATCAGCACGGCCGGCAGCGCGAAGGTGAAATAGCGCGTGAACTTCCCGCCGAGGAAGGTGAAGGGGAAGAACCAGAAGAAGAGCCAGAAGAGCAGGAAGTAGCGGCCGTCGCCGAGTCTGCGGCGGAAGAGCAGCGGGAGTCCGGCGGCGCAGCCCGCCAACACCACGAAGGGCAGCTTCACGCCCATGAAGACGTAGTAGAAGTACCAGGGCGAGCCGCGCAGCCAGAGCGTCATCTGGTTGCGGTAGAGGTGGCCGAGGAACTCGTATGCGTCGTGCCCGATGCGCTTCTCGCCCGCGAACGTGCGCATCTCGGCCCACGTGCCGGGCAGCAGGATGGTCGGGTTGCAGATGACGAAGGCGACGCCCATCACCGCGAACCAGACGAGCCACTTCTTCTTGCCCATCCGCCAGCGCGTCGCGGGCACGCCCTGGAAGGCATAGTAGTAAGCGCCGCTGATGGCGAGGAAGTGCGGCACGTACTTCGAGGCCATCATCGCGCCGAAAGCTGCGGCCGTCGCCCAGTAGAAAGGCTCGGGCTTGCGCGAACCCTCCTCCGCGACCTTCTGCCCCCGCAGCCAGAAGACGTTGCCGAGCAGGAAGAAGAAGACGAGGAAGCTGTCCTCCTTCGCGATGCGGTTGAAGCCGATGGCCGCCGGGTCGAAGGCCCACAGCCCGGCCGCGAGCAGCGCCACCTCCGCGCCGAACAGCTCGCGCGTGACGAGGAAGATGAGCAGGGAAGTGAGCGCGCCCAGGACTGCGCCCGGCAGGCGCGCGGCCGTCTCGGTCGAGATTCGAAGGTTGGGATTCTGTCTCGCGGGCGAGGCGGAGTTCCAGTTTTCGGAGGCGACGATGCTGACCGCGAGCAGCGCCTTCATCAGAAAGGGGTGCTCGCCGTTGGCGGGGGTGAGTCCGCGCTCGCGGTACTCGGCCACGGCGCGAACCTTGTTCAGCTCGTCTTCGCTCAGGCTCTCGGCGCCGAGTCGGTAGGCGCGCAGGCCGAAGCCGGCCAGCAGGAAGAGCGTCAGCGTTGTGATGACGAGCGCGCGGCCCGCCGTGCCTACCGACTGCCCCGGGGAGAGTGCTGGCCCGGCGGGCGCGGTCGTGGCGTGTGCTGCGGGCGCGGACAAGGTTCGGCTAATTCTCCGTTAAAACTTAAAGGACGGAGAGTAGCGGACTCCCGCCGCGCCTGTCAAAAACGTCTGTGGCACAAGCTTAAGCGTCACAGCGAGGGTGAGTGTCATGTGCGAAGGATTCACCACAGAGACACAGAGGCACAGCTTTGGGCTTTAGCTCTCAACAAGCTGTGCCTCTGTGTCTCTGTGGTGAAATTTGTCTGTAGCACCCGCCTGGAACGTTCCTTCAACGGGATTGGTTAGTATTCGGGCGCGGGGGCGCGGGCGGTTGGGAGGTGTTGGCGTTAGCCGAAGACTCTTCGGAGGGCTCGGCCGTCTGCCAGCCGGCGCGCTCGAGGAGGGGGATGACGTACTTGATGGGGACGGCGTAGTTCTGCCCCTCCATCTCGGTGAAGGTCGCGAAGTTGACGCCGATGACGCGCCCCTTCGGGCCGAAGAGCGGCGAGCCGGAGCCGCCGACGGCGTTGCGCGCGTCGTAGACGATGCTGCGCCCCTGTAGGTCGGAGATGTGCCCCTGCGTCGTGAGCGGCTTGATGTAGTTGCGGTCGGAGAGGCACGCGAGCAGCGTCTCGGCCGAGGCGCCGCAGCGCTCGCGTAAACTACGCGACTCGGCCTCGGGGATGGTCGCCATCAGGCGGTCTTCGCCCGAAGGGTAGCCCATCATCACGACCGTGCCGCCGATCATCGCCGTGTCCGGGTCTGTGTCGAGCGGGAGCGCGGGGAGCTGTGCAGGCAGCTCCTTCGCTTCGAGCGTGCCGACGGCCACGTCCTCGCGCGAGGCCTGCCGGACGCGGACGACGAAGGGCTGCCGGATGCCCGGGAAGAAGGCGACGATGCGCGTCACGCGGAACTGCCCGCGCACGCTCTGCGAGAGCGCCGCCACGCCCTCGTCGGCCGTCCACGGCTCGACGGCGAGGTGCCGGTTGGTGACGACGTAACCGCCGCCGACGTGGAAGCAGGTGCCGACGAAGTCGCGGATGAAGGGCGGGCCGTTGCCCTCGGCCGTCAGGAGCGGCTGCTCGCCCGCCGTCTGCGCGGCCTCGCCCTCTTCGGTCTTCTGCGTCTCGGGGTAGCGGAACGGGCGGCCCGTGCCCGGCTCGAACAGCATGTAAGAGCCGGCGATGAGGCAGACGCCGTTGCCGTACTGGCTGCGCAGGCGCGGCGCGAGTGAGAGGCTGTTGATGATCTCCTGGTTGCTCCGCGTCACGTCGCCGAACTGCGCGCCGACCTGTTCGAGCTGTCGCTGCTGCGCGGCGAGCTGCTCGTTCTGCTTGTTGATCAGCTCGCGGCTGCGGCGCATCTCCTGGTAGAGCGAGTTGCCGAGGTAGAACGTGCCGCCGGCGAGGATGGCGATGCAGAGGAAGAGGCCGATCTTCGTGCTCCACTTGATCTCGCGCAGAAGCTCGCGCGTGAACTCGCGGAGGAAGACCTTGGCGTCGTCGCGCCGCGCGGTGGCGGCGGCCTCGATGGCGGCCTGCTCGATGAAGGGGGCGACGCTGGCGCGGCGGCTCGAGTTGGTGACCGCGGGCAGGTTGCCGACGGGGAAGAACTGCATCCGCACGTCGAAGGCGGGGAAGCGCAGCTCGTCGCCGTCGTCGATCTGGGCGTGGCGGGCGAGCGGGCGGCCGTTGAGGGTGATGCCGATCTCGGGGTCGAACTCCTGCACGCGGAAGTGGCCGTTCTGCCGCGACAGCTCGAGCATGACGTTGGAGTCCGAGAGGAGGTCGGAGCCGAGCCGGATGTGGCAGCCCTCGCCCGGCCCGATGAGGACGCGCTCCTGCGAGAGCACCTCGGTGTGCCGCTCCTGCCCGTTCGAGATGTGTACGACCAGACCGCCTGCCATCGAGCGTTAAAGCCTTCGCGAGCCCCGGCCCCAGACTAAACTGTGGCGAGCGCCTCGGCGGCCGTCTCGTCAAGCATAAGGACGGCCGGGAGCGTTCGCCACCGGCGCAGATTCTATATTACATTTGACGCACGGGCAAAGTTTTGGGGCGGCGGCCCGGAATCCGAAGGCGTGGACTTTCCGGGGAAACATACGGCGCGGCGGGCGCGTAAAATCTGACCTGAACGGACAGCAACCCCCGGGCGAGGGCGCATCCAAGCAGACGCCCGACCCGAATCAAGACGAGGAGCTTCAGAGATGCTTCGACGAACTACGGTCTTCCTACTTCTGTGCGCGCTCGCGGGCTCGGCAAGCGTGCCCGCCGCCGACGGGCAGACGCGCGTGCCCCCGATCAACTTCAAAGAGCGCACGCTGCCGAACGGGCTCACGGTCATCACGGCGCAGGAGCGCTCGAACCCGACGGTCGCCATCCAGGTCTGGTACAAGGTCGGCTCGAAGGACGACCCCGACCGGCGGAGCGGCTTCGCGCACCTCTTCGAGCACCTCATGTTCAAGTCGTCGAAGAACATGAGGGACGAGATGATGGATCGCCTGACCGAGGACGTGGGCGGCTGGAACAACGCCTCGACCTCGGACGACGTGACCAACTACTACGAGGTCGTCCCGTCGAACTACCTCGAGACCCTGCTCTGGGCCGAGGCCGACCGCATGGGCTCGCTCAACGTGACGGAGAAGAACTTCCCCTCCGAGCGCGACGTGGTCAAGGAGGAGTACAACACGAGCGTGCTCGCCCCGCCCTACGGCCGGCTCTTCTACGCCATCGACAAGGACTCCTTCGCGGTGCACCCGTACCACCGCCCGACCATCGGCAGCAAGGAAGACCTCGACGCCGCCACCATCGAAGACGTGCGCGCCTTCCACACGACCTTCTACCGGCCCGACAACGCCGTGCTCATCGTCGTCGGCGACTTCGAGCAGCAGCAGGTGGACGGGTGGGTGGACAAGTACTTCGCCAAAATCCCGAAGCCCTCGGCGCCCATCCCGCGCGTGACCGTCAAGGAGCCGGAGCGCACCTCCGAGCGGCGCTTCGACGAGCGCGGGCCGAACGTGCCTCTGCCGGCCGTCGCCATCACGTACCTCGCGCCGCCCATCTCGAACGCCGACGCCGACGCCCTGCGCGTGGCCGAGTCGATTCTTTCCGGGGGCGAGTCTTCGCGCCTCTACCAGTCGCTCGTCTACACGCAGCAGGTGGCGGCCGAGGCCTTCGGCAGCGCGAACCTGCGTCAGGACAAGGGGATTTTCGTCCTCGGCGCCATCCTCGCCGGCGGCAAGTCTCCGGCCGAAGGTGAGAAGGCCCTGCTCGCCGAGTTGAAGAAGATGCAGGACGCGCCCGTGACGAAGGCGGAACTCGACAAGGCCGTCAACCAGCTCGTCGCCAACGCCCTGCGCGAGCGCGAGACGAACAGCGGCAAGGCGTTCGCCATCGGCAACGCCGCCGTCCTCGTCGGCGACGTCAAGCGCGTCAACACAGACATCGAAAGGCTCCAGGCCGTCACCGCCGCCGACGTGCAGCGCGTGATGAAGAAGTACTTCACCGACACGAACCGCGTCGTCATCACCTACCAGGCCGAAGGGCCGAAGCCCGAAGAGAAGAAGTCAGAGGGCACCGGAGGGGAGGGAACCCGATGAGAAACGTTCTGAAGGAAGTCCGACTCGCGGCCCTCGTCGCGGCATCCCTCCTGTTCGCCGCCTTCGCGTTCATGCAAAGCTCGGGCGCGCAGACCGGCACGTCAGCATCTCCGCAGGAGACGCCGCCGCCGCCGGCCGCGCCGCACTCGGTCAACGTGCCGAAGCCGGTCGAGCGCACACTCCCGAACGGCCTGCGCGTTGTCGTCATCGAGAACCACTCGACGCCGCTCGTCGCCGCGCAGCTCCTCGTCAAGAACGGCGGCGAGGCCGACCCGGCCTCCCTGAGCGGCCTGGCCGACATGACGGCCGAGCTTTTGACGAAGGGGACGAAGACGCGCACCGCGCCGCAGATCGCGCAGGAGATCGAGGCGCTCGGCGGCGTGCTTAACTCGGGCGCCGGCTGGGACGCCTCGCGCGCGAGCGTCAACGTCCTCTCCTCGAAGGCCGAGCCGGCGCTCTCCATCCTCGCCGATGTGGCGCGCAACCCCGTCTTCGCCGACGAGGAGATCGAGCGCCTGCGCCAGCAGAGCCTCGACAGCCTGAGCGTGGACATGAACAACCCCGGCACGCTCGCCGGCTGGGTCGCCTCGCGCGTCGTCTTCGGCGACAGCCCTTACGGCCACCCCGTCACGGGCACGCCCGCTTCGATTCAGCGCATACAGCGCAAGGACGTGGCCGACTTCCACGCGCGCTACTACCGCCCGGACAACGCCGTCCTCGTCTTCGGCGGCGACATGAAGGCCGAAGACGCCTTCAAACTCGCCGGGCGTCTGTTCGGCGACTGGGCGAAGCCCTCGAACGCCCTGACGGCCTCGGCCGCGCCGCGCGTCGAAGGCGCCGCGAAGCAGCGCGTGGTGGTCGTGGACATGCCGGGCGCGGGGCAGGCGGCGGTGGTGTTCGTGCGGCGCGGCATCGCGCGCACAGACCCGGACTTCTACACGGGGGTCGTGGCGAACTCCGTGCTGTCGGGCTACTCTGGGCGCTTGAATCAGGAGATACGCATCAAGCGCGGCCTGAGCTACGGCGCGCGCTCGTCGCTCGACACGCGGCGCGACGTGGGGCCTTTCGTCGCCTCGGCGCAGACGAAGAACCAGTCGGGCGCGGAGGTGGCCGCGCTGCTCATGGGCGAGCTGTCGCGCCTGTCGAGCGAGGCCGTGAGCGAGGCGGAGCTGACGCCGCGCAAGGCGGTCGTCATCGGCAACTTCGGCCGCTCGCTGGAGACGACCGAAGGACTCGTCGGGCAGGTCGCGTCGCTGGCCTTGTACGGGCTGAGCCTCGACGAGATCAACCGCTACATCGCGAGCGTGCAGGCGGTGACCCCGGCGCAGATACAGAAGTTCGCCGGCTCGCGCCTCGGGGCCACTGACGCCAACATCGTCATCGTCGGCGACGCCAAGGACTTCATCGAGCCGCTGCGGAAGCAGTTCCCCAACGTCGAAGTCATCAAGCGCGACGAACTCGACCTCGATTCCGGCAAGCTCCGCAAGACCGACGGCGGTACGGCGCGGCAGTGATGTTGTGTAAGCAAAATTAACCACAGAGACACAGAGACACAGCTAAAACACAGCTTCATCTTTAGGAGTCTTCAAGCTGTGCCTCTGTGTCTCTGTGGTGAACAGATTCTTCTGAGGTCGGGCCATGATGAGAAAGACAATCCTGACTCTGGCGCTGCTTTCACTCCTCATCCCTGCTTCACTCCTACGGGCGCAGGAAGAACCTTCGAGGGCGCCGGGCCTGGACTCGGCGACGGTCGCGCGGAGGCTTTCGAGCAAGCTCCCGACGGAGCGGCGCGCGGCCGCCGAGGAGTTGGCGCGTCTCGCCGCGGTCGAACACAGGAGACTGGCCGAAGGCTACCGCGCGCAAGAGAAAGATTCGCGCGTGAAGCTCGCGCTCGACTGGGCGCTCTACCGGATGGGGAAGAACGAGACGCTCTTCGAGTTGGTCAAGGCGCTCGACGAGAAGGGCCGGGCTGAACAGTCGGTCTCCTACCTCAAACAGCTCGAAGGCCCCGAGCCGCTCTACGTCTTCCTCGGCCGCGTCAACGGCCGCACGCAGGCGCGCCTCCTCGAAGTGCTCGCCGCGGTCGGCGACCGCGACACGCTCGCGAAGATTCAACCTTACACGCAGTCGCTCGACCCGCTTATCGCCGACGCCGCCAAGTTCGCCGAGCGCGAGATCAACATCCGCGTCGAAGAGACGCCGACGGTCGAACCCAAACGGCAACGTAAGGTGGGCAAGGTCGGCAACCCCGAAGACGCGCAGCCGCCCCTCTGACCTCCATGTTTTGACATCCGCCGCCGCTGTGATTTACTGGCGGCGCATGCACCGCAACCTCCGCTCGTTTCTCGAACTGCTCCGCCGCGAGGGCGACCTCGTCGAAGTCGGGGCGGAAGTTGACCCCGACCTCGAGCTCGCCGAAGTCCACCGCCGCGTCATCGAACGCGAAGGGCCGGCGCTCCTCTTCCAGAACGTAAAGGGCAGCCGCTACCCCGTCGTCACGAACCTCTTCGGCACGGTCGGACGGATCGAGAAGGCGTTCGGGCCGAAGCCCGAGGCGCTCGTCCGTCAGGCCGTACACGTCGCGGAGTCTCTGCTGCCGCCGAAGCCCGCCGCGCTCTGGCAGCACCGCGCGCTCGCGCTCGAAGCCCTGAAGCTCGGCACGAAGAGGGTGGGCCGCGCGCCGGTCGCGGAGGTCGTAGACCGCCCGGCGCGGCTGGACGAGCTGCCGGTCTTGACGACGTGGCAGGAGGACGGCGGGCCTTTCTTCACGCTGCCGCTCGTCTACACGGAGCACCCTTCGACGGGCAAGCACAACCTCGGCATGTACCGCATGCAGCGCTTCGACGCGCGGACGACCGGCATGCACTGGCAGATACACAAGGGCGGCGGCTTTCATTACCACGAGGCCGAAGCGAAGGGGCAGGCGTTGCCAGTCACGATGTTCCTCGGCGGCCCGCCCGCGCTCATCCTCTCCGCCATCGCGCCGCTCCCCGAAGACGTGCCCGAGCTGGTCTTAGCGTCCGTACTTTCGGGCGAGAAGATTCGTGTCGTCGATTCTCCTGTAGAGGGACACCCGCACCGTCTCGTCGCGGAGGCGGAGTTCGCCCTGGTCGGCAGGGTGCCGCCGCGCGAGCGCAGGCCCGAAGGCCCTTTCGGCGACCATTACGGCTACTACTCCCTGCGGCACGACTACCCTGTCTTTCACGTCGAGGCCGTCTTCCACCGCCGCGACGCCGTCTACCCGGCGACCGTCGTCGGCAAGCCGCGGCAGGAAGACTTCTTCATCGGCGACTACCTGCAGAAGCTGCTCTCGCCCCTGTTCCCGCTCGTGATGCCGAGCGTGCGCGACCTCTGGACGTACGGCGAGACGGGCTTCCACTCGCTCGCCGCCGCGGTCGTGCGCGAGCGCTACGCGCGCGAGGCGTTAGTCTCGGCCTTCCGCATCCTCGGCGAAGGGCAGCTCTCGCTCACGAAGTTCCTCCTGCTCACGGACACGCCGCAGGACTTGCGCGACTTCCCGAGACTCTTCGAGCACGTCCTCGCGCGCTTTCATCCGGAGACAGACCTCTTCGTCTTCCCGAACCTCTCGATGGATACGCTCGACTACACCTCCGGCACGGTCAACCGCGGCAGCAAGGCCGTGCTGCTCGGACTGGGCGAGCCGGTGCGCGAACTGCCGCGCGAGTTCCGGGGCGACCTGCCCGCCGGCCTCACGCGCGCCGAACTCTTCTGCGGCGGCTGCCTCGTCGTCGAGGGGAAGAGTTTTCGGGAAGAGCCCGACCTCGCCGCGCGCGTCGCGCGCGAAGAAGTTTTTAAAGACTGGCCGCTCGTGGTAGTCCACGACGACATCAAGTACGCGCGCAACCCGGCCGACTTCCTCTGGGCCACCTGGACGCGCTTCGAGCCGGCCTCGGACATCCACGCCAGAGCGTCCGAGCTGCGCCGCCACCACGTCAAATACACCGCGCCCATCGTCTTGGACGCGCGCATGAAGCCGGGCTACCCGGACGAGCTTATCGTCCGCCCCGACGTCGGCGAACTCGTCACGCGCCGCTGGCGCGAATACTTCCCGAGAGGCTTGAAAGGGGATGACGGCTGAGACGGTCTGCGCCGTCGTCGGCGGCGGGCCGGCCGGCGCCGTGCTCGCGCTGCTGCTCGCGCGCAAAGGGGTGCGCGTCACGCTCCTCGAAGCGCACGAGGACTTCGACCGCGACTTCCGCGGCGACACGCTCCACCCTTCGGTGCTCGAAATCCTGGACGAGCTGGGCCTCGCCGAGCGCCTGCATCAACTCCCACACTCCAAAATCCACACCGGCACCATCATCACGGACGAGGGGCCGACCGTGCTCGCGGACTTCCGCAGCCTCGGCACGCGCTTCCCGTACATCATGATGATTCCGCAGAAAGACTTCCTCGCCTTCATCGTCGAGGAGGCGAAACGTTTTCCGTCTTTCGATTTGAAGATGGGCGCGCGCGTCGAAGGCTTGATTGAAGAGGGCGGCGCGGTGCGCGGCGTGAGCTACGAAGACGTCGCGGGCGAACACGAGCTGCGCGCGACGCTGACCGTCGGCGCCGACGGGCGCGGCTCGCGCGTCCGACACCTCGGCGCGTTCGAGCAGTTGAAGACCTCCCCGCCGATGGACGTACTCTGGTTCCGCATCCCACGTCTACCCGGCGACCCCGAGGGCGGCGTCGCATATTTTCGCCAGGGCGTAGGGCTAGTCATGCTCAACCGCGGGAGCCAGTGGCAGGTCGCGCACCTCATCCTCAAAGGCGGCTTCCGCGACGTTCGCGCGGCCGGCGTCGAAGTCCTCCGCGAAAGGCTCAAGGCCGCCGCGCCCGAATACGCCGAACGTTTCGACGTGCTGCACGAGTGGAAACAGGTCTCCATGCTCTCGGTCGAGTCGAGCCGCGTCCTGCGCTGGCACAGGCCGGGCCTGCTCCTCATCGGCGACGCCGCGCACGTCATGTCGCCCGTCGGCGGCGTGGGCATCAACTACGCCGTCCAGGACGCCGTCGTCGCCGCCAACGTCGTAGCCGAACCTTTGAGGCAAGGCACGCTCGACGAGGAACGCCTCCGCGAAGTGCAGCGCCAGCGCGAGTGGCCCACGCGCCTCATCCAGGCCCTACAGACGCGCATCCAGAAGCGCGTCATCGCCGCCGCCCTCGACCCGCGCCGCAAGTTCCAAGTGCCCCTCGCCCTCCGACTCCTGCTCCGCGTCCCCGGCCTCCGCACGCTGCCCGCCCGCGTCATCGGCCTCGGCTTTAAAAGGGTGCATGTGCGATAGGACGCGACCCTTTGCTGGGAGCGCGGGCATCCCTGCCCGCTAGCGTGCTTTAGCACGCTGACCGTCTCGCCCTTTAACCCGGCGTTGAGACTGACAGCTTCTCAGCTTTCGCGCTGACGCGCTCAGGCGGGCAGGATGCCCGCGCTCCCAGCGAGAAGGGGCACACCAGTCTAAGCAGGAAGTCTTAAGGTGAAGACCGCGCCGCCGTCGGCAGAGTTGGCGGCGGAGAGCGTGCCGCCGTGGTCTGTGGCGACGCGGTGCGCGAGGGCGAGGCCGACGCCGTGGCCTTTAGACTTGGTCGTGAAGAAGGGGATGAAGATTTTGTGCAGGTCGTCTTCGGAGATTCCGGCGCCCGTGTCGGCGATTTCGACGCGCGCCCAGTCGCGACCCGCGGCGTCCCGTTCGACCCAGCCGTTGACGTGGACGCGTCTCTCGGAAGCCTCATCAGGTATCGCCTCGGCCGCGTTGCGCAGGAGGTTGAGGAGCGCCTGGCGGAGCATGCGCTCGTCGGCGCGGACTTCGGGAAAGTCTCCGCCGGTGTCGAGGACGACGACGCGCTCTCTGAAGAGAGTGTCGAGGTCTGCGGTGCACGTGTCGAGCAGCTCGCGCAAGTTCACGTCGCAGAGGTCGGGCGTCTTCGGCCGCGCGAAGTTGAGGAACGCGTTGACCATCTCGGAAAGCCCGCGCACCTCCTGCAGGAGCGCCGCGGTCGAGGACGCGCGCGCGTCCTCGGAAAGGGAACTGTTCTGCAGGAGCTGCGCGTAGCCGTGCAGCGTCGCCAGGGCGTTCTTGAACTCGTGCGCGAGCCCGGCCGACATCTCGCCGAGGCTTTCGAGGTTGCGCTTGCGCGCGACCGTTTCGCGCAGCTCCGCGACTTCGGTGATGTCGGTCAGCATGCAGAGGACGCCGCGCGAGCCGCCCGCGGGCGCTGGGTCTACGGGCGCGACCGTCACGCCCAGTCGCCGCGCGCGCCCGCCTTCGAGCCGCAGGGGCACCTCCTCGCGCCGGTAGAGCGCGCCGGTCTGCAGACAGCGCCCGACCATCTCGGCCAGCTCGGGCGCGCGCGCGAGGAGGCGGCGGAAGTCCAGTCCCTCGGCTCGGCCCTCGAAGCCGAGCAGCGCGTGTGCGGGCGGGTTGGCGACGGTCGCGCGCCCCTCGGAGTCGAAGGCGACGAGTCCGGAAGGGAGGCTCGCGACGACGCGCTCGCTGAACTGCTCTGCGGTCGCGGCGCGTTCGGCGGCGCGCGCGCTCAGGCGCTCAAGCTCCCTCTGCTTGGCGCGGAGCTGCGCGACGACCTGCTGAAAGGTTTCGAGCACGAACTCCGACTCGTCACGCGCGCGCCCGCGCGCCGACGCCTCGACGGGCGCGCGCTCGGCCTCGTCCACCAGTTGTCTGTACGGCCGCAAGAGCCAGCGCGGCAGCAGCAGGATTGACGGAACGCTGATGACGAGCGTGAGGACGAAGACCGTGTAGAGGACGGGCGCGCGCTCGGCCCGCGCCGCGGGCGACAGCGCCACCAGCGTCAGCGTGAACAGGTTGGCCAGGAGCAGCAGCCCCACCAACAACGCCAACGCCAACTGCATCCGGTTTTCGTGACGAGCCATCTTTGGTGAATAGTAAATGGTGAATAGTAAATAGTGGGTGCGCTTTGGTCGGCCTATTTACTATTTACCATTCACTATTTACTGTTCTTCAGAACTTTCCCACGTACCAGTCGATGATGCGCGCGCCGAAGAGGAGGCTGACGAGCGAGCCGAGGCCGAGGAAGATGCCGAAGGGGAGGAGCATCTGCATGTCGCGCTCGCCGCGCCGGAGCATCGCGCCCACTCCCGCCACGGAGCCTGTGAAGACTCCGACGAAGATCGTCAGCATCGTCAGAGGCCAGCCGAGGAAGGCGCCGACCATGAACATCATCTTCACGTCGCCGAGTCCCATCGCCTCGACCCCGCGCGCGCGCTCCCAGAGCCAGCCGACCAGCCACAGGAAGCCCCCGCCCGCGAGCGCACCCAACAACGCGCCGCCGAGCGAGAGCAGCCACGCGGGCGTCTCCGGGCCGCCGAGCGAGGCGACGCCGTAGAGGTTCGGCACCAGCACGCGCGCGACGAGGGCGACGGCGACGCCGGGGTAGGTGATGACGTTCGGCAGGAGCATGTGCTCCGCGTCGATGAAGACGAGCGCGAGGACGGCCGCGACGAAGGCGAGGTCGAACGGCAGAGAGAGTGTCAGGCCCGAATGGAGCAGGTACGTCAAGGCGAAGAGCACGCCCGTCAGAAGCTCGACCGCCGGGTAGCGCGCTGAGATCGGCGCGCGGCAGGCGCGGCAGCGCCCGCGCAGGACGGCCCAACTGATGACCGGGATGTTGTCGTACGGCCGTATGGCCGTGTCACAGGATGGGCAGTGCGAAGCGGGAAAAGCTACCGACTCCTCGCGCGGGACGCGGTGGATGACGACGTTCAGAAAACTACCGATGATGGCCCCGATGACGCCCACCGCCGCGGCAATAAAGTACGTCGGCAAACCGGTCAAAGTGTCTTGTGTCACGATTCTCTGAAAAATGTCCATTCGATGTGGATGAAGAAAGAAGAATGGTTTAAAGGCGGGCGGCGCTTGACGCGTGGCGCCCCATTTGCATATTAAAGCTTTATCAAGCTTTGTTAAAGGCTTGGAATGATACAGTGATTGATAAGAATGCTTTGGTAAGGAGTCAGGCGTTTTGAATCATCGTAAACCGATCTACGCGATGATGGTCATCGGCGCGGCCGTCATCCTCGCTTTGACCTTCGCGCCCTACGCGTTCATGAAGGACGCGCGCAGGGCCGCGGCCGCGTACATACAGGTTCCGCTCAAAAGTGCGGCGGAGGCCGCGCCCGCTCCGGCCGCGCCCGCGCCGCCGCCCGCGCCCGCCGCCCCCGCCTTCGACGCGGCCGGCTGGTACACGGCCCGCGGCGACGACCCGAATCGGCACGCGCTCTTCGTGCAGTCGCTCGACGGGCGCGTCACGCTCGCCCAGCACAACCCGGACGCGGCGCTCAACCCGGCTTCGCTCGTCAAGCTGACGACCTCTCTGACGGCGCTGCGCAAGCTCGGCAAGGATTTTCGGTTCGAGACGAAGTTCTACATCGAAGGCGACGTGGACAAGTCGGGCGTGCTGCGCGGCCGTCTTTTGGTCGCGGGCAACGACCCGACGTTCGGCGACTTCCACGCCGCCCTCGTCGCGAAGAAGCTGGCCGAGCGCGGCGTCAAGAAGTTCGAGGGCGAGCTGGCCGTCACGCCCGACTTCGTCTTCAACTTCACGGACAAGCCCGACGAGTCGGCCGAGCGTCTCGCCAAGGTTCTTAAAGTAAACCCGAAGACCTTCTCGGTCGCGGACGCGCCCGCGGGCGAGCCGACGTTCGCCGTGCTCTCGTACCCTCTGCGCGACGTTCTGCTTTACATGAACGCGCATTCGAGCAACTTCGTCGCGGAGCGCCTGGGCGCTTTGGTCGGCGGCCCGGAAGGCGTGCGACAGTTCTTGATTGACGAGGTGAAGCTCCCGCCCGAGCAGGTGCAGCTTTCGACGACCTCGGGCCTCGAAGTCAACCGCATGACGCCGCGCGGGCTGGTCGCGGTCATCCGCGCGCTCGACGGCGAGGCGAAGCGGCAGGGCCTGGAGCTGGCGGACATCATGGCCGTGGCGAGCGACGACTACGGGACTTTGCGTCGCCGGATGGTCGGGACGCCGCTCGAAGGCGCGGTGGTGGCGAAGACCGGCACGCTCGTCCACGACGACGGCGGGATGGCGAGCCTCGGCGGCGTCGTCTACACGCAGAAGTACGGCAAGGTCTACTTCGTCGTCCTCAACCAGGGTTCGAGCGTCGCCGAGTCGCGCCAGCTCACCGACCAACTCCTCTCCGAAATCACCGTCAGCCAGGACACGCCCACGCCCATCCCCAAGGCGGAAAAGCCACGGCACCAGTTGGAGAGCACAGACCTCGAAGTGTTGGAGTGAGGGTGCTGGGTGCTAGGTGCTGGGTGCTGGGTTAAGAGCATGCGCTTTGTACTTACCCAGCACCCAGCACCTAGCACCCAGCACCCTTCTGCATTTCCCAGAGCATCACGTGCTTCAGAAAGGCGTGGTGGGCGGCGAAGCGTGCGATGGCGAGGCCGGCGAGGCCGTCGCGGAAGCCGCCCTTGAGGATGAAGCTGCGCGTGAAGGCGGCGGGCGCGGCCGTGGCGATGCGCAAGGGCGTGGTGCGCCGGCCCGCTTCGAACATCTGGCGCGCGGCGAGCGGCGCGTAGCGCTCGCCGATCATGCGGTGGTGTTGCGCGGCGTCGCGGACGCTAAAGTGTTGGAGGTCGCCTTTGAGTACGCGGACGCCCGCCCCCGTCTGCATCTTGACGGACTCGTGGATGTGCGCGCCCTCCCAGCGGCCGCGCCTGCGGTCGTAGAAGCGAAGCTGGTAGTCCGGGTACCAGCCCCCGCCTTTAATCCAGCGGCCCATGTAGAAGGAGCGGCGTGCGACGCGGTAGCCGTCGGCGAGTTTCGATTCGCCGCCGTCGCGCAGGCGCAGCAGGCTCGCGCGCAGCTCCGGCGTGACGCGCTCGTCCGCGTCGAGGCTGAAGACCCATTCGTGCGTGGCGGACTCGGCGGCGAACTGCTTCTGCGCGGCGAAGCCGGGCCAGTCGCGGACGATGACGCGCGCGCCGCACGCTTCAGCCAGCTCAACCGTGCCGTCGGTCGAGCGCGAATCGACGACGAGAATTTCGTCGGCCCAGGCGACCGACTCGCACGCCGCGCGGATGTTCTCGGCCTCGTTGAAGGTGATGATGGTGGCGGAGACTTTCAAGGCGTCTGAGGATACGCAAACGAAGACGTAAGAGCAAAGGGAAAGAATTAACCACAGAGACACAGAGACACGGCTTGAAGCAATTAAGCCCCAAGCCGTGTCTGTGTGGTTAACCTGTAGTCGGTGCTACTTCCCGAACCTCTCGGGGGCGACCGGCGAGTCGACGATGACGTTGTTGGAGCGGAGCGTCGTCGAGGTCGCGCGCTGAAGGTCTGCGAGCGCCTTGTTGTAGTCGGTCTGCGCCTGAAGCTCCTGGTTCTGCGCGTTGACGAGCGCGTTCTCGCGCTGGAAGAGGAGGAACGTCGTCGAGCGGCCGACCTGATAGAGCCTGCGCTCGCCGGCCAGCTGCTCCTCGGCGGAGCGCAGCGCGGCCCGCGCCGAGAGCACGCGGCGGCGCGCCGTCTCGACCGCCTGCACGGCGTTGCGCACCTCGACCTCGATGCCCTGCTGCTGCGAGCGCGTGGACGCCGCGAGCTGCTCGCGCTGAATCTTCGCGTAGGCGAGGTTAGCCTCGGCCGTGCGGTTCTTCCAGGGGAGCGAGATGACGGCGCTGACGATGACTTGGCGCGTGTCCAAGCTGAAGAGGTTTTGGAGCGTCTGCCCGTAGCCGCCGACGAGCTGGCCGGGGATGGTGACCGGGGTCGGCGGGACGATGGGCACCACCGCGTCGCCCAATCCCTGCCGGTTGCGCAGTTCGTTGATCTGCCGCAGGAGGAAGGAGGAGGCGCTGCTGCCGTTCGGGTCGATGAGTGGCGACGACGCCGTGTTGGTCAGGTTCGGGTTGACCGTGCCGGCGAGGCCGTTGGTCGAGACCGTGCCGACGAGGTCGACGCGCGGCTTCGTCTGGTTCTTGTAGAACTGGAGGTTGATGTCGTTGACGTCCTCTTCGAGCCGGAGGCGGCGCATCTCGGGCCGGTTCTCGTGCGCCTCCTTGAGCGCCGTCTCGAGGTTGACCGGCGTCTCGTCGAAGCTCGGCGAGTCGGTCGGCACGAGCGCCTTCGACCAGTCGGGCGAGAGCGGGTCTTTGATGAGCAGGTTCTTGAGGGTGTTCTCCGCGAACGTCACCTGCTGGTTGGCGACGAGCAGCGACGACTCGCGGGTCGCGAGCTCGGTCTCGATCTCGGCGCGCTGCAAGGGGGCCGAGGCGCCCGCGGCGACGCTCGCCTCGGTGCGGCGGAAGTTCTCGCGCGCGAGGTTGACGTTGGCGACCTGGTTCTGCTCGTTGCGCAGGGCGAAGACCAGGTCCCAGTAGGCGCTCTGCACCTGCGAGATGACGTTGATGGTGCGAAGGCGGAAGTCCGCGTCCGTCTGCTCAAGCCGCTTGCGCTGGATGCGTATCTGCTGGCGGTTGCGGTCGATGGAGCGGTTGCGCCAGAGCGGCTGCGTGAACTGGAGTCCCTGCGCCGAAGAGTAGAACGGGTTGAGCGACTGGTTGGTCGCCGAGGTCGTCTCGCGCGTGTTGTTGAAGAAGTATGTGAAGTTGCCGCCGCCCTTGCCGAACTGCCTGTTGACCGAGAAGTCGTTGTTGTAGTCGGTCGTCGAGACGGTGCCGGCCGCGCCCGCGCCGCCGAAGATGTTGGCGACGGGGCGGTCGCTGCGGTTGTACTCGGGCGTGTAGGTGAAGACCGGGTCGTAGACGCCGCTCAGCGCGTTCAAGGTCTGCTCGGCGAGGCGCACGTCCGCGCGCGCGATCTCGATGTCGTTGTTGTTTTCGAGCGCGCGGCGGATGGCCTCGTTGAGCGTGAGCGAAACGGTGTCGGTGCCCGTGATGCCGACGCGCGTGAGGCTGGGCAGCGGCGGCACGGGGCGCGGCTGCACGGTGGGGAAGTTCGGCTCCTGCTCGCCCGTGGCGCCCGGCTCGGTCGGCGTCGCGGGCTGCGCGGTGCCCGACTGCGTGGCCGGGTCGTTCTGCGCGGGCGCGGGGCGCGTGGTCGCGGGCGGCTGCGTGACGGGGGCCGTCTCGACGCCCGGCGGGTTCTGCGGGGCGGGGCGCGTCGAGCCTGGGGGCGTGCGCGGGTCTTGCGGGTTAGTCTGCGCGCCCGGCGGGACGGTCTGCTGCCGCTCGGTGCCCGGGGGCCGCGTCGCGTCACGCTGGGCGGGCGTCTGCGTCGAAGACTGCTGGAGGTCGGCAGTCTCCACGACGAAAGGCTCGCCGATCTTCGTGAAGACCTGCTTGCTCTTGCCCGCTGGCTGGCTCGCCTGCGGGGTGCTCTCGGGGGTGCGCGGGGCCTCCTTCGTCGCGGCGGGGGCGGACTTCGCGCGCGCCTTGCGGCTGGCCGGAACATTCCCAAAAGCGGACACCACGTTCCCGAAAACGAGAAGGGCGCAGAGGAACGTCGAGGGGACGAGGGCCTTTGCCCGCTGACCCTTGTTAATAGACAGACTCTGTTTGACCATTTTCTCTACCTTAAAACTGTCCCGAAGGGGGTGCGCGCCGTGAACGCGCGCGAGAATAAAATTACCGAAGCGCGAACGTCGAAACGAAGTTGCAAACGGCAGGCCGCGGCTCCCTCTGACCTCACCCTTCAAAGCCGCGTCCGAACCTGTGCCTACTACGTCACCTCTCCACACGGGGTTTCAAAAACATACATTTAAGGCACTTCGCCTGGACGCCGGTGACGGCCGTCACGCGCCCGTGTGAGACGAAGAGGGGCGGCGGAGGGTTCGCTTGACAGTGCGGGCCGCGGGGCTTAGTCTTCATCCTTTATGAGTCAGCCCTGAAAACTGACAGTGTTCACCTGCGCGAAGGGCGCGCGCGTGTGCGGCGCCCGTGTGCTTTTAATTCGGAGTGAGTGAGGAGGCTTCCGTCACCATGGCAATCAAGGTTGGTATCAACGGCTTCGGGCGCATCGGCCGTAACGTCCTGCGCACCTGCCTCGGCGACACGGACATCGATTTCGTGGCCGTCAACGACATCACGGACACGAAGACGCTGGCGCACCTTCTGAAGTACGACTCGATCCTCGGGAACCTCGAAGAGGAGATTTCGGCGACCGAGAACGGCATCCGCGTCGGCTCGGACGAGTTCCGCGTCTTCGCCGAGAAAGACCCGGCGCTGATTCCGTGGGAAGAGGTGGGCGCGGAGGTCGTCATCGAGTCCACGGGCCGCTTCACGAAGAAGGAGGACGCGGCCAAGCACCTGCGCGGCCCGGTCAAGAAGGTCGTCATCAGCGCGCCCGCGAAGGGCGAAGACCTGACCATCGTCCTCGGCGTCAACGAGAACGCCTACGACCCCGCGGCGCACCACGTCCTCTCGAACGCCTCCTGCACGACGAACTGCCTCGCGCCGGTCGCCAAGGTCATCCACCAGAACTTCGGCATCAAGTCGGCGCAGATGACGACGATCCACTCGTACACGAACGACCAGCAGCTGCTTGACCTGCCGCACAAGGACGTGAGGCGCGCGCGCGCCGCGGCCCTCTCGATGATCCCGACCTCGACCGGCGCGGCGAAGGCGGTGGCGCTGGTGCTGCCCGAGTTGAAGGGCAAGTTCGACGGCATCTCGGTGCGCGTGCCGACGCCGAACGTCTCGCTCGTGGACGTGGTGATGGAGGTCGAGAAGGAAGTGACGACCGAGGAGGTCAACACGGCCCTGAAGAACGCGGCCAACGAGGAGCTGCGCGGCATCCTCGCCTTCTCGGAGGAGCCGCTCGTCTCGATTGACTTCCGCAAGAACGAGAACTCGTCCATCGTGGACGCAGAGTACACGAAGGTCATCAACGGCAACCTCGTCAAAATCCTCTCCTGGTACGACAACGAGTGGGGCTACTCCTGCCGCGTCCGCGACCTCATCAAGTTCCTCGGGGAAAAAGGACTGTAGTTGGTAAATAGTAAATGGTGAATGGTAAATGGTAGGGGCCGCATTCAGGTTCTCACCATTTACTATTCACTATTCACCATTCACTTATGAGCAAGCTTTCCATCAAAGACCTCGACCTGAAGGGCGGGCGCGTCTTCGTGCGCGTGGACTTCAACGTGCCGATTAAAGAGGGCAAGGTCACGGACGACACGCGCATCCGCGCGGCCGTGCCGACCATCGAGTACGCGATTGGTGAGGGCGCGCGCGTGATTCTCGCGTCGCACCTGGGCAGGCCGAAGGGCGAGCGCGTCGAGAAGTACAGCTTGCGCCCCGTGGCCGAGCACCTGTCGGAAGTTTTGGGTAAGCCCGTCGCGTTTGCGGATGATTGCGTCGGCGAAGCGGCCGAGTCGGCGGCGGCGCGGTTGAAGGACGGCGAGGTGCTGCTCCTCGAAAACCTCCGCTTCCATCCTGAGGAAGAGAAGAACGACGACGGGTTCGCGGCGCAGTTGGCGAAGCTGTCGGACGGCCTCTACGTGAACGACGCGTTCGGGGCGGCGCACCGCGCGCACGCCTCGACCGCCGGCATCACGAGGCACGTCGAGAAGGCGGCCGCGGGACTTCTGATGGAGAAGGAGCTTGAGTACCTCGGGCGCGCCTTGAACAACCCGGAGCGCCCGTTCGTCGCCATCCTCGGCGGCGCGAAGGTCTCGGACAAGATTCCCGTCATCAACTCGCTCATCAGCCGCAAGGTGGACAAGATTCTCGTCGGCGGCGCGATGGCCTACACCTTCTTCAAGGCCGAGGGCTTCAACACGGGGAAGTCGCTCGTCGAAGACGACATGCTCGACACGGCGCGCGAGATCAAACAGCGCGCGGAGGCCGAGGGCGTCAGGCTGGTGCTGCCGACCGACCACCAGGTCGTGGACAGCTTCGACCCGCTCAACAGCCGCAAGACCATCCCCGTCGAGTTCACGAACCAGGGCCTGGTCGGACTCGACATCGGCCGCGAGACGGTCGCCCTCTTCGCGCGCGAGCTTGAGGGCGCGAAGACGATCATCTGGAACGGCCCGATGGGGATGTTCGAGGAGAAGGGCTTCGAGGAGGGCACGGTCGGGCTCGCGCACGCCGTCGCCGAGGCGGCCGACAAGGGCGCGACGGTCATCGTCGGCGGAGGCGACTCGGTCTCCGCGATTCACCAGGCCGGCGTCGCCGAGAAGATTACACACATCTCGACGGGCGGCGGCGCCACCCTCGAATTCCTCGCCGGCGACGAGCTGCCCGGCGTGGCCGCGTTGACGGACAAGTGAAGCGCGGCCGTCACGGTTCGTAACCCCGATGTCCAAGCGGAAGGGCCTGCTCTCGGTGCTGTTTCTGGTCGCGGCGGCCGCCGCGTGCGCCGCGCAGGCGCAGGCCGGCGGCAGGGCTTCGCTGCTCGTCTCTTACATGGAGAACGGGCAGGCGGCCGGCGAAATCCAGCACGTCGAGCGCATCGACTTCGTAGGCGGCGAGGTCGTTTCGAGGCGGAGGGTCGTCACACTCAGGCACGAAAGAGACGGGTACGCCGGCAGCGTCGTGAATAAACGCTACCTCCTGACCGTCTGGCGGAACAGGGTCTTCGATTTACAGGAAGGGCGCTTCGTCGACAGAGGCCCGCGCCCGACCAACACACGCGGGACGTTGGTGCTGCCCGGCGTCGTCTCCCCCGACGGCAAGAAGCGCGTGGACGAAGGGGTGACCTTCGACGGGAGCACGGAGAGACTCGAAATACATTTCGAGGGCCGCCCGTCGGTCTTCGTGGCGGGAGAGTTCGAGGTCGCGGTCAATCGCAACTCGGGCTTTATGCCGAGGCTCCCGCTGCTCTGGGTTGACGACGAGATGATCCTGACGCAGAGGTCGAACGGTAACCTCGTGACCGTCTCGACCGGCGGGGCGGTCAAGCCCTTTCTGCGAGTCACTTGCCCGCCGGACGCCGTGCCGTCTCTCTTGAGGAACAGGTCGGGCAAGATCGTCTACCTCTGCGGCGGGGAGAACTATTCTCTCGACATCGAGCGCGGGCGTTACGAGGTGATAAAGGACGACTTGGGGAACGGCTTCGAGCGCGACACGGTCGGGGGCCGAGACCTTCTCTACTACAGGGGCGTCGAGATCGGCCCGGACGGGACGCACGCGGTCACCGGCGGGTCTCGCCTCGCGATGCTCTACGGCGAGCCGAAAGACGGAATACTCGAAATGAGCACGGTCAAGACTGTTAAGGTTTGGAGCGCGGCCAAGCGGACGTGGACGACCTTCACCTTCGACGGGTGGGGGGCCGAAATCATAGGCTGGATCGAGTAGGTACAGCGAGGGTCATGAGAAAGCCGGTCATAGCAGGCAACTGGAAGATGTACAAGCTGATCGCCGACGCGGTGCGGACGGCGGTCGAGTTGAAGCCTTTGGTCTCGAACGCGAACCACTGCGAGGTGGTCATCGCGCCGCCCTTTACGGCCCTGAAGTCCGTGGCCGACCGGCTCGAAGGCTCGAACGTGAAGGTCGCGGGGCAGGACTGCTCGACCGAGTCGTCGCACGGGGCGCACACGGGCGAGGTTGCGGCCGACATGCTGAAGGACGCGGGCGCGTCGTACGTCATCGTCGGCCACTCCGAGCGGCGGCAGTTCTACCACGAGACGGACGACTTCGTGAATCGCAAGGCGCTGGCGGCGCTCAAGGCCGGCCTGAGCGCCATCGTCTGCGTCGGAGAGACTCTGGAGCAGCGCGAGGGCGGCGTGGCCGAGAGGGTCGTGAAGGGGCAGGTCGAGGGCGGCCTGCGTGATTTGACAGCTTCAGACCTCGAACGTATCATTATCGCCTACGAACCGGTCTGGGCTATCGGGACGGGACGTACAGCGACGCCGGAGCAAGCGCAGGAGATGCACGCGTTTGTCCGGCGCGTTTTCGCGGGTAGGTTCTCGCCGGAAGCGGCCGCCGCGCTCCGCATCCTCTACGGCGGCTCCGTCAAACCCGACAACATCTCGGGGCTGATGAAACAGCCGGACGTGGACGGCGCGCTCGTCGGCGGCGCCAGCCTGGAGGCCGACTCGTTCGCGAAGATCGTGAATTACGACAGGTGAATCTGGAATCGAGGTCATAAAAGTTTTGGTCAGCTATCTTCTTTACGGACTGTTCATTCTGGCCTGCATCGTGCTGATCGTCTCGGTGCTCTTGCAGCCGGGCAAGGCCGACGCCGGCTCGCTCTTCACCAGCTCGATCTCTTCGACGGCCTTCGGCCCGCGCGGGACGCAGACCATCCTCGCCAAGATCACCGTCGTCGCGGCCGCGACCTTCTTCGTCGTGGCCCTGCTGCTCGGCTTCGGCGTGGGCGGCGGCCAGCGCTCTCTGATGGAGGGCGGCGTGGCCCCGCGCGCGACCCCGACGCCGGCGGCGAGTCCGGCGGCCCCGGCCGAAGGCGCGACCCCGGCCGCCTCGCCCGCGGCACCGCCCGCGGAGGGCGCCGGCGCGGCGGCGACACCGGCCGCCAGCCCGGCCGCGACGACCCCGGCGACCACGGCCAGCCCCGCGGCGACGAAGAAGTAGCCTGTCAAGGCGCGCGCGGCCTTTGGCCGACTTGAACGGCGCCGCTGTTATTTGTTAGTCTGCATGTCAGACCCCGAGCGGAAGTGGCGGAACTGGTAGACGCGCACGTTTGAGGGGCGTGTGAGGCAACTCGTGGGGGTTCGAGTCCCCCCTTCCGCATCAAGCCACGAAGACCTAGCCGGACGGCACGGCTAGGTCTTCTTTTTGCCATCAGGTAGGTGGAGTTAAGGGTACTTCACCACAGAGACACAGAGACACGGCTTTGAAGACAGAGTGCTTCAAGCCGTGTCTCTGTGTCTCTGTGGTGAAATCCCTTCTGCTTCACCTTCAACTGAGAACTGCAATAAGTTCGGTTGTTGTGTTGCCCGGCGGCTGGTAAACTCGGCCTTCTTCGGGGCCTGTTGTAATGCTTCTTAACTCTCGTCTGGTATCGTGCAGGTTAATCGTGGCCGTCGCAGCGCTCCTTCTGACGTTCGCGGCCGCGGCGCACGCGCGCGCGCAGTCGTCGGAGGCGAACTTCCCGACGCCCGTCCTGGCGAGCGAGCTGAGCGGGCGCATCGCGCCGCGCGACGTGGGCGACCCGCGCCGGACGCGACACTTCTACACCTTCCGCGGCACGGAGGGCGACCTCGTCGTCAACCTCGAAACCACGGAGCTGATCGGCGACGTGGACGTCTTCCTCGCGGCGGGCCTCCGCCCGCTCGTCAAGTTCACGCTCTTCGGCGACGCGGCGCGGCTTACGAAGAGCTTCTACCTGCGCAAAGAGGAGACGCTCATCCTGCGCGTCGAGGCGCGCGCCGTCGGCGACGTGGAGGGAACTTACCGCGTCACCTTCGGCGGCTCGTTCCTGCCCGCCCCGGCCGAGCTCGCGAACCAGGCGCGGCCGGAAGCCCCGACCCTCTCGTCGAACGAGTCGCGCGGCACGCGCCGCGTCACCGCCACCGGCGCGCGCATCGAAGAGCCGAAGCCCGAACCCACGCCGACAGTAGAGACCGCCGCCGAGCCGACGCCGCAGCCTACGCCCGCGCCGGAGCGGAGGGCGGCGGGCCGCAGGACGACCGCGCCCCGCCGCGGCCGGAACACGCGGCCCGCGCCGACGAGGTCTCGCCCGAACGAGAGCGCCGCGCAGCCCACACCTTCACAGCCCGAGGGCGGCGGCGAGGCGAAGCCCGCGGAAGAGACGGCCGAGAAGCCTGCGCCCGCGCCGACTACGCCAGCGCGCCGCCGCGGGACGCGCCCGGCGAGGCGCGGCTCTGCGCGCGCCGGCACAGAGACGGGCAGGGCCGCAGAGCCGCCGCCCGACGCACCACAGCCGGCCCCCGAACCCGCGCCGGCGCAGCGGCTCATCATCGTCACCAAAGACGGCGAGACGCTGGAGCGCGACATGAGCGGCGTCCGCCGCGTGACGGTCGAGAACAACCAGGTCGTCATCGTCGGACGCGACGGCAAAATCACGCGCCGCCCCCTCACGAGCATCCTTCGCATGTCCATCGAACCGTAAATAGGTTCTGGGTGTTGGGTGCTGGGTGCTGGGTAAAGGCTTTAAACCAGCACCCAGCACCCAGCACCCAGCACCACATCTTGAAATCTTTTCTCTTCCGTTCCGCCGCGAACTGTTTATAATCCCCCTCGCTCCTCGGTTCTCTTTCTCGTTCCAGACAGCATGCCAGGTCGCCCCAGCAATAAGAGAGTTGTCTTCCCCTTCACGGCCATCGTCGGCCAGGAGGAGATGAAGCTCGCGCTGCTCCTGAACGTCGTCGCGCCGGCGGTCGGCGGCGTCCTCATCACGGGCCACAGGGGGACGGGCAAGTCCACGGCCGTCCGCGCGCTCGCGGAACTCCTGCCGCAACTCGAAGCCGTCAAGGGCTGCGCCTACAACTGCGACCCGTTTGACGTTGACGCGTTGTGCGGCGGCTGCGCCGCGCGCCTCTCGTCCGGCGAAAGTCTCAAGCGCGAGCGGCAGCACGTGCCCGTCGCCGAACTCCCGCTCGGCGCGACCGAAGACCGCGTGTGCGGCACCATAGACCTCGGGCGCGCCCTGAAGGACGGCGTGAAGAGTTTCGAGCCGGGACTGCTCGCCCGCGCCAACCGCGGCTTCCTCTACATCGACGAGGTGAACCTGCTCGAAGACCACCTCGTCGACCTGCTGCTCGACGTGGCGGCCACGGGCCGCAACCGCGTCGAGCGCGAGGGCGTGTCGGCCGAACACCCCGCGCGCTTCCGTCTGGTCGGCTCCTCGAACCCGGAGGAGGGCGAGTTGCGGCCGCAACTGCTCGACCGCTTCGGCCTCTGCGTCGAGGTCGAGACCGAGAAGGATTTGGACAGCCGCGTCCGCATCGTCGAGCGGCGCGAGGCGTTCGACCGCGACCCCGCCCTCTTCAACCTTTCGGCGCAGACGGAACAGACGAAACTTCGGCGGCGCATTACGCGGGCCGCAACGCTTTATGCGGAGACGGAAGTCCCGCGCGAACTCCTTCGACAGATTGTCGAGCTGTGTCTTCGTCTCGGCGTGGACGGCCACCGCGGCGAGATAACCTTGACGCGCGCGGCGCGCGCACTGGCCGCGCTCGAAGGCCGCCGCGTGGTCTCAGCCGGGGACGTGCAGCGGGTCGCGCCGATGTCCCTGCGGCACCGCCTCCGCCGCGACCCGCTCGAACAGGGCGGCGGCAGCGCGCGTGTCGAGAAGGCGTCGGAAGATGTCTTCGAAGGGCAGAAGTCCGACCGTGAGGGAGGACGCGGCGTCGAAGGGCAGAAGCCCGACCGTGAGGGAGGGCGTGGCGTCTCCGATAAGAAAAACGATGACGGAAGATCGACGCCCTCCCTCACGGTCGGGCTTCCGCCTCAGGAGGTCGGGTTGAGGCCGGACGCGCTCGCCGAGAGTGGACGAGTTCAAACGCGAGCCACTCATCAAACAACAGCGCCGGCCCGACGCCGCGCCGGCTCGGGCGGCTCGACTTTCTCCGCGCGCGGACGCTACGCGGGCGCGACGCCTTTGAAGACGGAAGGCGCGCGGGTCGCGCTCGACGCGACGCTGCGGGCCGCGGTTGACGGGCGCGGCGCGCGCTTCCGCATCACGCCCGAGGCGCTGCGGTTCAAGCGTCTGAGGGGCAGGTCGGGCACGCTCTTCGTCTTCCTCCTGGACACTTCGGGCAGCATGGCCCTGAACCGCATCGAGCAGGCGAAGGGTGCGCTCGCGCAGCTCCTCCGCCGCTCGTACGTCAACCGCGACCGCGTCGCACTCGTCGCCTTCAGGGCGGCGGGCGCGGAGCTTCTGCTGCCGCCGTCCACGTCCGTCTCGAGGGCGCGCACGCTGCTCGAAGCGCTGCCGGTGGGCGGCGCCACGCCACTCGCCGCGGGGCTCCGGCGCGCGCTCGAAGTCGCGCGCCGCGCGGCCTCGGCGGAGACGCGCAGAGTCCGACTCGTCGTCTTCACGGACGGCCGCGCGAACGTGCCGCTGAACGTTGAGAACGGCGTGGACGGCGCGTCGCGCAAGTGGCGCATCCGGCAGGAGATTCGACAACTCGGCGCCTCGCTCGCGCAGGCGTGCGACGCGTCGGTCGTCGTGGATACGCAGGGGAGATACACCGGCAACGACGAAGGGCGCTTCCTCGCCGAAGCGCTCGGCGGCGGATACGTGCGCCTGCCGCAGTTGTTGTCCGAGACGACGCCCGTCAGTTACTTCGATGAGTAGGCCGCAGCAAGACAAGACGAGCGAAGAGAGAGACCGCCGCGTCCTCGAACTGTGGGAGCGCGTGGTGGAGGTCGAGCAGCGCCTGATACCTACGGGGCTGCACGTCTTCGGCCGCGCCGCGGGCGAGCGCGAGTGCGTAGACCTTCTGCGCGCCGTGGCCTCGTTCGACCGCCCCGAGTGCGGCGCGCGCTCTCTCAACGACCTCGTCTCCGAAGGTCTCGGCCTCGGTTCTTACGAACGACTTCTACAAGACAAGTCCGAACAGGGCTGGCGCACGCGCGCGCGCGTTGACGAGGTTGTGCGCGCTTCCGTCGAAATGTTCGTCCATCAAGATGCGACGGATGCGTGCCGCTTACTTGAGAGCACGGCCAACGTTGACGCCGCAGAGTCTCTGAAAGTCTTCGAGCTACTCGCGAAGATAAAGCATCAACTGAAGACGAGCGGCGAGCTTGACGGTTTCGCGCGCGCTCTCCGCGGCGAGTACGTCGAACCCGGCCCCGGCGCCGACATCGTGCAGAACCCGGACGTCCTCCCGACGGGGAGGAACACGCACGCCGTCAACCCCTACGCAGTCCCTTCGCGCTCCGCCTACGAGCGCGCGGGCCGCGTCGTGGAGACTCTGCTCGAACGTCACCGCGCAGAGCACGGGCGACAGCCGCGCTCGATGGCGCTCGTCCTGTGGGGCCTGGACAACATCAAGACGCAGGGCGAGGGTGTCGCGCAGGCGCTCAGGCTCCTCGGCGTGCGGCCCGTGCGCGATTCGCTGAACCGCGTGACGGAGGTCGAGCCGGTATCACTCCAGGAACTCGGGCGCGCGCGCGTGGACGTGGTGATGACCGTCTCGGGCATCTTCCGCGACCTGTTCGGCGCGACGATGTTGCTGCTCGACAAGGCCGTACGCTGCGTGGCCGAGCTCGAAGAGCCGGACGAGCTGAACCCCGTCCGCGCCAACGTCCGCGCGCGGGTCGCCGAAGGCGATTGCACGTTCGACGAGGCCCAGCTTCGCGTCTTCTCGAACGCGCCGGGCAGCTACGGCACGAACGTCAACTTCATGGTGATGGACTCGCAGTGGGAGAGTCCGGAGGCGCTGGGCGACCTCTTCGTCACGCGCAAGTGCTTCGCCTACGGGCGCAACTCGCAGGGGCGCGCGCTCGAAGGCCGCGAGGCGCGCGGCGCGCTGGCCCGCGCGCTCTCGACCGTCGAGGCCGCGTACCAGAACGTCGACTCTTTCGAGATAGGCATCACGGACGTTGACCACTACTTCGAATACCTCGGCGGCGTCTCGAAGGCCGTCGAGCGCCACGCGCGGGCGCGGCCCGCGGTCTACCTCTCCGACGCCCTGAGCCGCGACGCGCGGGTGCGGACGCTGCCGGAGATGGTTCGGCTCGAGACGCGCGCCAAGACTCTGAACCCGAAGTGGTACGAGGGGATGCTCGGCCACGGCTTCCGCGGCGTCGCCGAGATCGAGAGCCACGTCACGAACACCTTCGGCTGGAGCGCCACGGCCGACGCCGTCGACGGCTGGGTCTATACGGAAGTGGCGCGCACGTACGTGCTCGACGAGGAGATGCTTGAGCGCCTCTCAACTCTCAACCCGCACTCGGCGCGCTCGCTCGTCGGGCGGCTGTTAGAGGCCGAGGGGCGCGGCTTCTGGGAGGCCGAGGCGGGCGTCGTCGAGCGGCTGCGCGAGGCCTTCTCCGAACTCGAAGACCGCATCGAGGGCGTCGCGTAATAAATGGGTTCTAGGTTTTGGGTGCTGGGTGCTGGTTATGCCTTCCCAGCACCCAAAACCTAGAACCCAGCACCCGCTTCACGTTCATCATTTCAGTTATGAAGGTCACCGCACTCATCGTCGGCTCGAGCCTGCTCGGCCCGCTGCGGCGGGCGGAGGAGGAGATTAACCGCCGCCACGCGGCGGGCCTGAGCGTGTGCGCGTACAACCTCGGCGCGCCGCTCGAAGAGGCGGAGTGGGAGTCGGTCGGGCGCGACCTCTCGGAGTCGAAGGTCGTCTTCGTCATACACGTCACCGACGGCGAGAACGCCACGCGCCTGATGCGCCTGCTCCGGGAGAAGGGTGAAGGCGGTAGGACGGTCGTCGTCATCAACTGCATGCCGGAGCTGATGCGGCAGACGCGGATGGGGTCTTTGAGCTTCGGTGCGAAGGGCGAAGGCGAGCGAGGCGAGGGCCGCGCGCGGCGTCTGTTGAAGAGCGTCGGCTCCTGGATGGGCGAGCAGGCGCGCGCGCGCCGGAAGGGCGGGAGCCACAACCAATACCTGAAACTCGTCGAGCGCATGCCCGCGCTGCTGCGCTTCGTGCCGAACGCGGGGCGCCTGCGCGACCTGAAGCGATACCTGCAACTCTTCTGCTACTTCCTCCAGCCGACGCCGCAGAACGTTACGTCGATGCTCCTCTACGCGCTCAAGCATTACGGCGGCGACCCGCGCCTCTCGAACGTGAGGGTGCCGCAGCCCGAGAGCGTGCCGGCCGTCGGCGTCTACCACCCGGACGCCGCGAACATCTTCGGTAGCTCCGAGGCGTACCGACGCTGGCACGACGCGCGCGCGCGCAAGGGCGGGACGCAGACGCTCGAACCTTCGAAGACGGTCGGCCTGCTGCTGATGCGCACTAACGTCGTGAGCGGGACGCGGCGGCACTACGACGCGCTCGTCCGCGCGGTCGAAAGGGAAGGGCTGGCGGCGCTCCCCGTCATCTCGACCTTCATGGACAACCGCGACGCCTGCACGCAGTTCTTCGCCGAGGAAGGGAAGGCGCGCGTCAGTCAGATAGTCTCTTTGACGGGCTTCAGCTTCGTCGGCGGGCCGGCGATGAACGACAGCGAGGCGGCCGTCGAGTTCCTGAAGGGTCTGAACGTGCCCCTGCGCTCGGCCGTGAGCCTCGACGTGCAGACGATTGAGGCGTGGCGCGATTCGCACACGGGCTTAAACCCCGTGCAGGCGGGGATGCAGGTCGCCATCCCCGAGATCGACGGCGCGACCGAGCCTTTCGTCTACGGCGGGATGCCGGCCGAGGGCGTCGAGCCGGCCGCGCTCGAAGAGCGCTGCACGCGCATCGCGCGCAGGCTGAGGCGTTGGAATCGGCTTCAGACCGAGGAGAGAAGGGCGTTGAAGGTCGCGCTCGTCCTCTTCTGCTTCCCGCCCAACAAGGGCAACATCGGGACGGCCGCAGACCTCGACGTGTTCCCGAGCCTGCGAGAGATTCTGTCGAAGCTGCGGGCCGACGGCTACGACGTGGAGGTGCCCGCGGACGCGGACGCCCTGCGCGAGAGGGTGCTCGGCGGGAACTCCGAGAGCTTCGGCGCGGTGGCGAACGTCGCGTACCGCATGAACGTCGAGGAGTACCTGCGGCTCTGCCCTTACGCGGCTGACGTCGAAAAGGAGTGGGGCGCGGCCCCCGGCAGAATCAACACGTTCGGGCGCGACCTCTTGATTCAGGGCGTGCGACTCGGCAACGCCTTCGTCGCCGTGCAGCCGACGTTCGGCTACGAGGGCGACCCGATGCGCCTGCTCATGTCGCGCGGCGGCGCGCCGCACCACGGCTTCGCGGCGCTCTACACGTATCTCGAGAAGGTCTTCGAGGCCGACGCGGTCGTGCACGTCGGGACGCACGGGTCGCTGGAGTTCATGCCGGGCAAGCAGGTCGGGTTGTCGGGCGAGTGCTGGCCCGACCGCTTGATCGGCGAGCTGCCGCACGTCTATCTTTACAGCGTCAACAACCCGTCCGAAGGTTCGATTGCCCGGCGCCGCTCGTACGCCGGACTCGTCTCGTACCTGACTCCCCCGGTCGAGGACGCGGGTCTCTACCGAGAACTCGCTTCGCTGAAAGAACTCCTGAGCGCCTACCGCCAGTCGTCGGACGCGCGGGAGCGCGAGAGGCTCTACTCGGCCATCGAGGAGAAGGCCGGCGCGGTTCACCTTTAGGTGTTCTCGGGGGTGACCGTGGAGTGAGATGGATTTCAACACAGAGACACAGAGACCAGCTTGTTGACCTATTGTCTTTAAGCTGTGTCTCTGTGTTGAAATCCATGTAGCTATAGCTGTAGGTCGAATAAGGGAGGGGAGTATGTACCGCCGAGTCCTGTTCGCGGCATTCGTCTGTGCCGCGCTTGCCTGTTACCTCACCTCAGCAAACTCTAACGTCTCGCGGGCGCAGACCAACGAACTGCCGACGCTCGCGCTCGGCACTTCCATCAAGGGCTTCAGCTCGCCCGTCGGCATCGGGCACGCGGGCGACGGCTCGAACCGCCTCTTCGTCGTCGAGCAGGGCGGGCGCATACGGATCGTCAAGAGCGGCGTGCCCCAGCCCTCGCCGTTCCTCGACATCGGCGGGCGCGTCAGCACGGGCGGCGAGCGCGGCCTGCTCGGCCTCGCCTTCCCGCCCGACTACGCGCGCAAGGGCTACTTCTACGTCGACTACACGAACACGGCCGGCAACACCGTCATCTCTCGCTTCCAAAGGAACGCGTCCAACGCGGACGCGGCCGATTCCGCGAGCGAGCAGATTCTTCTCACCATCCCGCAGCCCTTCGCCAACCACAACGGCGGGCAGCTCGCCTTCGGCCCCAACGACCGCATGCTCTACATAGGCATGGGCGACGGCGGCGACGCGGGCGACCCCGGCAACCGCGCGCAGAACCCGGGCCAACTGCTCGGCAAGATTCTGAGGCTCGACACCGAGACGGGGCGGCCGTATACGTACACCGTCCCGGCCTCGAACCCCTTCGTCTCGAACGCCGCCTTCCGTCCCGAGATTTGGGCGCTCGGCGTGCGCAACCCCTGGCGCTTCTCTTTCGACCGCGCGACGTTCGACCTCTTCATCGCGGACGTGGGGCAGGGCTCGTGGGAGGAGATAGACTTCCAGCCCTCTTCGAGCGCGGGCGGCGAGAACTACGGCTGGCGCATCATGGAGGGGACGCACTGCTTCAACCCGAACCCTTGCAGCGCGGCCGGGCTGACGCCGCCCGTGGTCGAATACGACCACTCGGCCGGCAACTGCTCGGTGACGGGCGGCTACGTCTACCGCGCCGGGCAGTACCCGAGGATGCAGGGACTCTACTTCTACGGAGACTTTTGCAGCGGGCGCATCTGGTCTCTGAAGAAGAACGGGAGCAGTTGGCAGAGCAGCCTTCTGCTCGACACGGCGATTCAAATCTCCGCCTTCGGCGAGGACGAGTCGGGGAACCTCTACGCGGCGAGCTACGGCACGGGCGAAGTCTACCCCGTCGTGGACAACGGCGCGGCGCTGCCGCCGAACACGACGCCGACGCCCGAGGTCAAGTTCGGCTCCCCCTCCGTCTTCGTCCCGGAAGCAGGGGGCGGCGCGTCCATCCCCGTCGTCCGCACGGGCGACACGACCGTGGACATCTACGTCGATTACGCGACGGCCGACGGCACGGCCTCTTCGCGCACGGACTACACGGCGGCGTTCGGCACGCTCCACTTCGCCCCGGGCGAGACGCTGAAGACTATCGACCTCCTCTTCACCAACGACGACACGCAGGAGCGTGCCGAGACGCTGACGGTTACGCTCAGCAACTTCGTCGGCTCCCGCGGGACGCTCGAAGTGCCGCCGAGCCGGGTCGTGACGATTCAGGACGACGACGCGGGGAACACGGCGAATCCCATCGACCGCTCCGACTTCTTCGTCCGCCAGCACTACCACGATTTTCTCAACCGCGAGCCGGACGCTTCGGGCTTGCAGTTCTGGGTTCAGGGCATCGAGTCGTGCGGCACCGGGACAGAGGCCGCGGGCTGCCGCGAGGTGAAGCGCATCGACACTTCGGCCGCGTTCTTCCTCTCCATCGAGTTTCAGCAGACCGGATACCTTGTCTACCTTCTGCACAAGGCCGCGTTCGGCAATTTGCCGGGGACGCCCGTGCCCGTCCGCCTCACGGACTTCCTGCGCGACACGCAGGAGATAAGCCGCGGCGTCATCGTCGGCGCGCAGAACTGGGAGGCGCAGCTTGAGGCGAACAAGCGTGACTTCATCAACGCCTTCGTCGCGCGCCCGGCCTTCGCGGCCGCCTTCCCGACGGGGCAGACGCCCACGCAGTACGTGCAGGCGCTCAACCTGAACTCTGGGAACCGCATCGGGCCGATGGAGGAGGCCGACCTCATCGCGCGGCTCACAGACGGCCGCGAGACGCGCGCGAGCGTCCTGCGCCGCTTCGCCGAGACGGAGAACTTCCGCTCGGCCGAGTTCACACGCGCCTTCGTGCTGATGCAGTACTTCGGATATCTGAGGAGAGACCCGGACGCCGCGCCGGACACGAGCTTCGACGGCTACCTCTTCTGGCTCGGCAAGCTGAACGAGTTCAACGGCGACTACCGCCGCGCCGAGATGGTCAAGGCGTTCCTCTCGTCCATCGAATACCGCCAACGCTTCAAGCCATAAGAAAAGCAGTAGGCAGTAGGCGGTGAAGAGGGTGTTGGGTGCTGGGTGTTAGGTGCTGGGGAAAGCGGCTTGTCCTACCCAGCACCTAGCACCTAACACCCAAAACCTTTTTACTGCCTGCTGCCATCTGCCTACTGCCTACTTCTTATTGCCTTGCGGAACTCCTCGGCGGTGAGGCGGTGTTTGAAGGCGTGCGCGCCGTCGATGAGGATGACGGGGACGTCCCAGCCGTAGCGGCGGGTTAGTTCGGGGTCTGAAAGAATGTCCACCTCTTCGAAGGTGTAGAGTCCCTCACAGCCCGAACGGGCGAGCTCGGCGCGCGCCTCCTCGCAGAGGTGGCAGCCGGGTTTGGTGTAGAAGAGGACGTGCGGTTTGACAGACATTTTTCGCCTCCCGAAGTCGCGCCTAACTCGTCGGGCGCCGCCCACGTAGTAAAAAATAAATCTTGCCACGCGGGGGGCGGAGGGAGTATAAAGGCAGCCGAAGCCAAGCCATTTTATTCGGTTATTTTGGCGCGGCGCACTTCATGTCACGCACTAGCATTTGAATCCACGCGCGAAAAGTCGAGCCGCCAGGCTCTTCTTGCGGTGTATTGTACCGCCTCGCGCATGGCCTACGCCTTGAAGCCCCGGCTTGTTGACGAGTTCTCAAGTCAAAGCTAATCGAAGGGAGGTCGCGGCGTGGATCAGAACGACAATCCGACTCCGCCCGCCGAGGGTGCATCCAGCACTCAGGGGAACGAACAAGGGGACAGGATGGGAGTTGAAGAGCGGGACGGGGGGGCGCGCCCCTCTGTCCCCGACCTGCTGGCCGCCGCGCGCGGCGACGCCGCCCGCACGCCCGTGACGCCGCCCGCGCGCCGCGCCTCCTCCGGCACGGTCGCCGCCGACGCGCCCCCGGGCGACGTGCCCGGCAAATCTTTCCCGGCCGCGACCCCGCCCGCCGCGCGCGTCGCGCCCGCCTCCGGCGCCTCCAAGACGACATCCACGCCCACGCCCTCCGTCAACGCCGGCGTCGCCCGGGCGGTCGCGGCCAAGCCCCCTTCGAAGCCGCCCGCGGCCGGCCCCGTCGTGCAGAGCATGCCCGACCCGCAGGTCAACCAGATGCGCCGCTGGATCGTCTGGGGCAGCGTCGTCGGCTTCCTCGGCTTCCTCGGCGGCATGATCCCGCGCTTCTTCCTGCCGCGCGCCATCTTCGAGCCGTCGAGCATCTTCCGCATCGGCTTCCCCGGCGACTACGCGCTCGGCGTCGACACGAAGTGGCAGCAGCAGTACCGCATCTGGGTCGTGCGCAACTCCGAGCGCCTCTTCGTCATCTACGCGCGCTGCACGCACCTCGGGTGCACGCCCGACTGGAAGGCGAGCGAGAACAAGTTCAAGTGCCCCTGTCACGGCTCGGGTTACGACAGCGAGGGCGTCAACTTCGAAGGCCCCGCGCCGCGCCCGATGGATCGCGCCGACGTCAAGCTCGACGCCGAGGGGCAGGTCGTCGTCAACGTCGGCAAGCTCTACGACTGGCCGAAGGGCGGCACCAACCGCTTCAACGACGACGGGGCCTTCATCCGCGTGACGTAAGGACAGGACAAGCCGGGGTCTGCTTTCTCGAAAACGTTTGAGGCTGGTGGAGGATTGTGATGGAGCCTGAACGACCCGAGGGGAACGGCAGCGGGGAGAGCGGTGAGCTCGCGCCAAAGGGCAGGGGGGCGGGGCTCGTGTCGCGCGCGCGCGCGCAGGGGCTCGCGCTGAAGGAGCGCGCCGAGGCCGAGGCCAAGACCTACAAAGACCCGCAGCAGACGCAGCTCTGGAAGTCGATCTTCCGCGTCTCGCACGACCGCTCAGACCCGCGCAACCGTTCCTTAGCCATCCTCTCGAACGTCTTCCTGCACCTGCACCCGGCGAAGGTCAACCGCGACGCCACGCGCTACTCCTTCACGTGGGGCATGGGCGGCATCACCTTCTACCTCTTCATCGTGCTCACCTTCACGGGCATCCTCCTCATGTTCTACTACCACCCGACGAAGGTGCAGGCGTTCCGGGACATCCTCTACCTCGAACACGACGTGCCGTTCGGGAAACTCCTCCGGAACATGCACCGCTGGGCGGCGCACCTGATGATTATCACGACGTGGCTCCACATGTTCCGCGTCGTGCTGACGGGCTCCTACAAGCGGCCGCGCGAGTTCAACTGGTGCGTCGGCGTCGTGCTGCTCGTGCTGACGCTGCTGCTCTCGTTCACCGGGTATCTCCTGCCCGACGACCAGCTCGGCTTCTGGGCGGTGACGGTAGGGACGAACATGGCACGCTCGACGCCGATGCTCGGCAGCGAAGGCCCGTTCGGGCCGCAGATGGGGATGACTCCGTTCAACGACGTGCGCTTCGGCCTGCTCGGCGGCTCCATCGTGGACTCCAACGCGCTGTTGCGCTCCTACATCTGGCACTGCATCGGCATCCCGGTCGTCGCCTCGCTCTTCATGGCCGTCCACTTCTGGCGCATACGCAAGGACGGCGGCATCTCTGGCCCCGCGCCCGTCATGCTCGAATCCGAGATGAAGGCCGTGAAGAAGTAGGCGGACGGCATCACGTTCTCTTTCAGTCAGGGGAGAGACAGGCAATGTCAACGGTAATTGAGCGGCCGCGGAGCAACCGCTGGCTGCTGTGGCTGGTCGTAAGCCTCGCGGTGGTCGGCGCCCTCGCGCTGATGGTGGACGACTGGGGGCAGCTCTGGAAGATCAGCTCGGCGCCGGACAACATCCCCATCGTGATGATGATCCCGCTCGTCGTCTTCTTCACGTGGCTGGGGCTGAAGCAGTCGAAGGATAACGACAAGCTCGTCGGCGAACTCGAAGAAGACCCGGCGCTCGCCAAGTCGCACCACCGCAAGACGCAGCCGTGGCGCCCCGGTTGGGCGCGCGAGCTGCACGTCTGGCCCTACCTCGTCCGCGTCGAGTTCCTCGCCGCCATCATCGTCACCATCATCCTCTTCGTCTGGTCGATCCTGCTCAACGCGCCGCTCGAAGAGCCGGCCAACCCCAACCTGACGATGAACCCCTCGAAGGCGCCGTGGTACTTCCTCGGCCTCCAGGAGATGCTCGTCTACTTCGACCCGTGGATCGCGGGCGTCGTCATGCCGAGCCTCCTCCTCGTCGGGCTGATGGTCTTCCCGTACGTGGACTCGAACCCCCTGGGGAACGGCTACTACTCCTGGCGGCAGCGGCGGTTCGCCGTCTCGATGTTCCTGTGGGGCTTCTTCATGTGGATCATCCTCATCATCATCGGGACGTTCATCCGGGGGCCGGGCTGGATGTGGTTCTGGCCGGGGCAGACGTGGGATCACAACCGCGTGGTCTTCGACCGCAACCGCGACCTCCACGAGATCGTCGCCGGCTGGGGCCTGCCCTTCCTCAACCTCTACCCGTGGAAGGCCATCTTCGGCGCGGTCGTCGTCGGCGTCGTCTTCGTGACGGGCGGCCTCTTCTTCCACTGGCTGATGCTGCGGCGGAGGTTGGAGTGGGCGGACATCAAGTCCCCCGCGCGGCTGAAGGGCTGGGCGAAGAAGAACGGCGAGTTCGAGGAGAAGCTGCTGGCGCGGACGAGCATCCTCCAGTACCTGACCTTCCAGTTCTTCGCCATCACCGTGCTCTGGCTCTTCCCGGTGAAGCTCCTGCTGCGCCTGCTCTTCACCATCAAGTACATCTGGGTCACTCCCTGGTTCAACGTCTGAGAGGACTTCGAGCGGAGGATTCATACTCGTGGCTGAGACTCCTGACAACGGCAAGCTGGCGAGGCGCGACGCGGACGCGGACGCCCCGAAGGCCGACCCCATCGTGAGCCGCTCGACGAGCGCCATCCTGCTCGTCTCGGCGCTGCTCCTGACGGGCGTGCTCGCCTGGTCGCTCTACGACGAGGTCTACGGCATGCGGCCGTGGAAGTCGTACCAGCAGTCCTTCGTCAAGCGCTACGACCGCTACCTCCGCCGCCTGGAGAAGCGCGGCTTCCAGTCCGAGAAGGAGGTCAAGCAGAGCGCCGAGTACAAGCGGCTCGACGCCGAGGCGCAGGCCGCCCGCGCCGCGTCCGCGCCGAAGACGGCCGAGGTCGACAAGCGCGTCGCCGCCATCGACGAACAGTTGGGCGCCATCTCCGAGCAGTTCCAGGACAGGCGCGGCCAGATCACGCTCGCCAGCTACAACGTCGAGCAGGCCGCGGGCAGCCGGAAGGAGAGCCTGCGCCGCGACCTCGAACAGAAGAAGGCCGAGAAGGTCACCGTCAACCTCCCGGCCGCCGACGGCGGGAAGGCGACGCAGAAGCGCGAGATGAACTTCGGCGAGCTGGAGACGATGTACGTCTCGCTCAAGGACGAGAAGGGGCGCCTGCTCGCGGAGAAGGGCGAGCTGCTCAAGCCCGCGGGCGACCTCGAACGCCAGCGCGACGAGTACCTCAAGAACAACGTCACCGAAGTCACGAGGCAGCAGGTGAGCCTGACGCGCACCTCGCTGGAGAACTTCGACTTCGGGATGAAGCAGATCAACTACAAGGGCGACATGGTGGTCGACCGCTGCGAGTCGTGCCACCTCGGCATCCGCTCGCCCATCCCGATCCGCGCCTCCGACATGGTGCCGCTCAACCGCGGCAAGCTGAGCCGCCCCGACCCGCTCGCGCGCGCCTTCGTCAGCCACCCGAGCCCCGAGCTGCTCAAAGTCCACGACCCCGAGAAGTTTGGCTGCTCCTCCTGCCACTGGGGCAACGGCCGCGCGACGACCTCGGTTGAGAAGGGGCACGGCGAGAACCGCTTCTGGCTCCACCCGCTCTTCAAGAAGGAGAACGCCGAGGCCGGCTGCAACCAGTGCCACTCGGCCGACCGCGTGCTGCAGGGCGCCAACAGCCTGAACCTGGGCAAAGACCTCTTCTACCAGCGCGGCTGCGTCGGCTGCCACCGCTACGAGGGCTTCGACCGCGAGACGGACGCGCTCTCGAACACGCGCCAGCTCGTCAAGCAGCTCGAAGACGAGGTCAGCTCCAACGAGCACGACGCGAAGGTCGCGCGCGCCGACTCCTCCGCGCCCGGCGTCTCGGACGCGCGCGCCGCCGAACTCCTCGCGCGCGCCGAGGGCCTCGTCGTCACCAACAGCCAGCTCGAAGCCAAGATCGACCAGCTCAACACGCAGGCCCGCTACCTGATGCAAGACCAGAAGAAGGTCGGGCCGAACCTGAAGGACATCAGGCTCAAGCTCCGCAAGGAGTGGATACCCGAGTGGCTCAAAGACCCGCAGGCGTTCCGGCCGGGGACGAAGATGCCGACCTTCTGGTACCTGTCGGGCAGCGAGAACCCGGACAAGGGCAACATCGTCCCCGCCTCGATGCAGGACGACGAGCGCAAGGCCATCGCCGCCTTCCTCTGGCAGTCCGCCTACGAGGGGCGCGTCGCCCAGCAGCCGCAGGGTGACACGGCGCACGGCGAGGAGCTGTTCCGGACGCGCGGCTGCCTCGCCTGCCACTCCATCGGCGAGGGCGAGCAGAAGGTCGGCGGCGTCTTCGCGGCCAACCTGACGAAGATCGGGCAGAAGGAGAACTACGACTACGTCGTCCGCTGGGTGCACAACCCGCGCGAGCGCTGGGCGCCCTACTGTCCGAAGGAGAAGCGCGACCTGACGCCCGAGGACTACACGAAGAACGGCAAGAAGTTCGAGTTCGACACCGGCAAGCACACGCGCTGCCCGAACGACGGGGCGGAGCTGCAGGTGCAGAACATGACGGTGATGCCGAACTTCCGCCTCTCCGACCAGGACGCGCGCGACATCGCCACCTACCTCGTCTCGCTCGCGCCCGCCGCCAACTACCCCGAAGCGTCCTACATGGACGACACCAAGCTCTTCGAGAAGGGCAAGTCGCTCGTCAAGCAGTACGGCTGCGCCGGCTGCCACGAGATACGCGGCTTCGAAGAGGAGCAGCGCATCGGCAAGGAGCTGACGGCCGAGGGCGCGACGCCGCTGGAGCGTCTCGACTTCGCGCGCATGACGCACCTCGCCGAAGATGGGCACGAGCCGCCCGGCTTCGGCGAGGAGGCGCACGCGGACGGCGCGGGCGAAGCGAAGGCCGGCGGCGCGAAGAAGGAGAAGGAGGGCAAGCCCTGGTACGACCACAAGGGCTTCTTCGAGCACAAGCTCGGCGAGCCTTCCATCTACGACTCCGGCAAGGTGAAAGACCCGAAAGAGCACCTGCGCATGCCGAAGCCGTACCTGACCGACGAGTGGAAGCGCGCCCTGACGACGTTCCTCATGGGCAGCGTCGGCACCGAAGGTGCGAACGTGCCCGCGGCGCTCTTCTACAGCCCGACCGACCAGCAGAAGGCGATCCAGGACGGCTGGTGGGTCGTCAAGAAGTACAACTGCATGGGCTGCCACTCGGTGCAGGTCGGGCAGAAGTCAGTCCTCTCCGGCCTGACGCAGTACGGGGCGGACGGCGCGGTCGGCGCCATCAAACTCGGCCCCGAACAACTCCCGCCGGGACTCATGACCGAGGGCGCGCGCGTAGACCCCGACTGGCTCCTGCGTTTCCTGAGTGACCCCTCTTTGAGCGGCTACTCCGAAGGCATCGACCTCGGCGCGCACGGCGGCAAGCCTTCCGCCGCGAAGCCGGAAGAGAACAACATCGGGCGGGGGACGCAGTCGAACCGGCAGTCCGGCCCCGGCGGCGGCGGCGCGCAGCCGCCGCAGAATCAGGCGGGCGTTAACGCCACGCCGCAGCAGAGCGGCGAGGCCGGTTTGAAACCGCAGGCGGGCGAGAACCGCAACGGCGTCCGCACCTACCTGCGCGTGCGCATGCCGACCTTCAACTTCTCGCCGAACGAGCTGCGCACGCTCGTGCGCTTCTTCCTCGCCGTCTCGGCGCAGCAGGAGCCGTACATCAAGCCGCAGGCGGAGCCTCTGTCGACGGCCGAGAAAGACCTCGCGCGCGCGCTGTTCACGTCGCAGGCTGCGCCTTGTCTCAAGTGCCACATGACGGGCGACCCGGGCCACGACCAGACGGCGACCGCGCCCAACTTCCTACAGGCCGGCGAGCGCCTGAAAGAGGACTGGACGGTGCGCTGGCTGCTCGACCCGCAGCGCATCATGCCGGGGACGGCGATGCCTTCGCAGTTGTTCAAGCGCGACGGCGAGCGCTGGGTCTTCAACGGGCCGCTCCCGCCGGCCGCGGCCGACTACCAGGGCGACCACGCGCGTCTGCTGGCGCGCTACCTGCTCTCGCTCACGCCCGAAGAGCAGGCCCGCGCGCGCACGACCGTGCCCGCGCAAGTCCCCGCGCCGAGCGGCACGCAGGCCGGCCCAGTGGCTTCGAACGGTAGAGGGAAGCCGCGCCCCGCGGCGGCGCCGGGCAGGCAGAGCGCCGGCCGGGCGAAGGCCGGACGCGGCTCGCGCCAGCAGGTCTCGCAGCGGCTGCGCCGCCTGAGGTTCGCGCGCGAGCGAAGACTTCGGCTCGCGCGCGAGCGCTGGCGGCAGGCGGCGGCCGCGAGAGAGCGCGTGCGTGATTTCTCGCCGTGAGGGATTCCGAGGTATCATAAGCCCAAAGTTCATACGCTCAAGTCAGAAGTCCCCTTTGTCGAGGAGGTCTCATCCGATGCATTCAAGCCGCGCGCGGTTTCTGGTCGCGCTCCTCGCGGCGCTCTGCCTGCTGGCCTACGCCGCCGCCTGCTCCAAGGGCGTCGACGACGCGGACGACGCCGAAGGCTCCGGCGACGACTCCGCCGAGGTCGCGAACCTGACGCCCTACAAGCCCAACCCCGCGCAGGAGGGTTCGATAGCCGGCACCATCAGCTACGCCGGCGCCGCGCCCGAGAAGGCGCCCATCGCTATGACCGCCGACCCTGTCTGCGCCGCCGCCAACCCGGACCCGCACTCCGAGGACATCGTCGTCAACGGCGACAAACTCCAGAACGTCCTCGTCTACATCAAGGAGGGCAAGGTCGGCGACAAGAACTTCTCCGGCTTCAGCTTCGCGCCGGGCTCGCAGCCCGCGACGCTCGACCAGCACGGCTGCCACTACGTGCCGCACGTGCAGGCCGTGCAGGTCAACCAGACCCTGAACATCACCAACTCCGACCAGACCTCGCACAACATCAACTTCGACGCGAAGCTCAACGAGAAGTTCAACCAGGGGCAGGGGCCGCAGGCGGCGCCCATCTCCAAGCCGCTCAAGCGCGCCGAGGTGGTCGTCCCCGTCAAGTGTAACCAGCACCCCTGGATGCGCGCCTACGTGGCCGTGCTCCCGCACCCCTTCTTCGCCATCACGGACGCCAACGGCAAGTTCGAGATCAAGAACGTCCCGGCCGGCACCTACACGCTCGTCGCCTGGCACGAGAAGGATCAGAAGGGGGTGACGCAGACGGTCACCGTCACCGCGGGCGGCGCGGCGACCTCCGACTTCAGCTTCTCGGCCGACCAGCTGAAGGCCGAGAACACCCAGGGCGGCGCCCTGCGCATGATGCCCGCGCTCGAATTCCCGATGCTCGGGATGGAGCACTGAAATTACGTCAAGGGGAAACGGCATTCATTCATGAAGGAGTTCGTACTAGAAGCGACGACCGACGTGCCGGCCGAGGCCGCGCCGCTGGCCCTGAAGGGCCGGCTCGGCGCGTTCGTCGAGCTGACCAAGCCGCGCATCACTTTCCTGATCGTGCTCACTTCGGCCGCAGGCTTCTGCCTCGGCTCGAAGGGGGGCTTCGACTATCTCGCACTCTTCAACTCGCTCTTCGGCATCGCGCTGCTCTCTTCCGGCATCGCGACGCTCAACCAGTACATGGAGCGCGGGCTCGACGCGCGCATGCGCCGCACGCTCGCGCGCCCGCTCCCGGCGGGGAAGGTCAACCCGCAGTCGGCGCTCGTCTTCGGGCTGGCGCTTACGCTCTTTGCGGAGGTTTACCTCGCCCTCTTCGTCAACCTGCTGACGGCCGCCTTCGGCGTCAGCGTCATCGTCGGCTACCTGCTCTGCTACACGCCCCTGAAGACGCGCAGCTCGCTCTCGACGGTGGTCGGGGCCTTCCCCGGCGCGATGCCGCCGCTGATGGGCTGGACTTCGGCGACCGGCACGGTCGGGGCGGAGGCGTGGGCGCTCTTCGCCATCCTCTTCGCGTGGCAGTTCCCGCACTTCCTCGCCATCGCCTGGATGTACCGCGAGGACTACGCGCGCGCCGGGATCAGGATGCTGCCCGTAGTCGAGCCCGCGTGCCGCATCACAGCGCAGCAGATCGTCATCTGGTCTCTGCTCCTCGTCCCCGTCAGCCTCTTCCCGGCCGTGCTGGGGACGACGGGCGCCCTCTACTTCTACGGAGCCTTAGTGCTCGGCCTCCTGTTCCTGGGGACGAGCGTCCACGCGGCCCTGGCGCACACGCGCCAGGGCGCGCGCCGTTTGCTCCTCGCGTCCGTGCTCTACCTGCCCGTCCTGTTCGGGCTGATGGTTTTCAATAAGTGAATGGTAAATGGTGAATAGTAAATAGAGGCTTCGCCTTATCTGCGCCGGTGACTTTCCGCCTGCCTCGAAAGTCGCTCCACACCATTTACCATTCACTATTCACCATTTACCAAAGGAGCTTGAGATGGGTCGTGCTCTCGCGGTGTTCCTCTGGGTGATGACCGGCCTCTCGGTGTGGATGTTCCTGAGCGGGAAGTGGTGGTTCCCGACCGCCATCTCCGAGCACGGGCCGGCGTACGACCAGCAGTTCCTTTTGACCATCATCGTCGTCGGCGTCGCCTTCGTCGCGGCGCAGGCGGCGCTTGGCTTCGCCGTCTGGCGCTTCGCCGACACGGGGCAGGCCACGCGCGCCGTCTACTCGCACGGCAACAATCGGATGGAGATTCTCTGGACGGCCATCACGGCCGCCATCTTCATCACGCTCGCGCTCCTCGGCCAGCGCGTGTGGTGGGGGCTGCACCTGACCGAGGCGCCGGCCAACGCCACTCAGGTGCACGTCGTCGCGCAGCAGTTCCAGTGGAACTTCCACTACGCCGGCCCCGACCGCGTCTTCGGCCGCACCAAGCCGGAGAAGATCAGCGACGAGACGATCAACTACATCGGCCTCGACTCGGACGACCCGGCCGCGAAGGACGACACGGTGACGCAGACGCTCGTCACGCGCGCGAACACGCCCGTCCAGTTGACGCTCAACTCGCGCGACGTGACGCACAGCTTCTGGGTGCCGCAGCTCCGCTTCAAGCAGGACGCCGTGCCCGGCCTCGACGTGAAGGTGCACTTCACGCCGAAGACCGTCGGGCAGTACGAGATCGCCTGCGCCGAGCTGTGCGGGCAGCAGCACTACAAGATGCGCGCCTACATGCTGGTGCTCCCGCCCGAAGAGTACGACGAGCTGGTCGCGTTGCCGCAGGCGCAGTTCAACAAGCGCGTGGGCGAGCTGGTCAAGAAGTACCCCGTCAACACACACTTCTAAACCCCGAGGAGCCAGGAGATGGCAGAACCGGAAGTCACGGCCGAGACCCCCGCCGCCGCCGAAGAGCACGCCGCGCACGGCGCGGGGCACGGCGCGCACCACGCCCCCACCGGCTTCGTCCGCAAGTACATCTTCAGCATCGACCACAAGGTCATCGGCATCCAGTACCTCCTGCTCGCGCTCTTCTCGGTCGTGCTCGGGATGCTGATGTCGATCCTGATGCGCATGAAGATGACGTGGCCCGACCACGCGTGGCCCGTCCTCGGCTGGCTCTTCCCCGAGGGCGCGCCCGGCGGCGTGATGACGCCGGAGTTCTACCTCTCGCTCGTCACGATGCACGGCACGATGATGGTCTTCTTCGTGCTGACGACCGCGCCGCAGGGCGGCTTCGGCAACTACTTCCTGCCCATCCAGGTCGGCGCCGACGACATGGCCTTCCCCTACCTCAACATGCTCTCGTTCTGGACGACGCTGTTGGGGCTGGTCGTTCTGGTGTCGGCCATCTTCGCCTCGGGCGGCTCGGTCATCGGGCCGACGGGGGGCTGGACGGGCTACCCGCCGCTCTCGGCCATCGGCCACCTGCTGAACGTGCCGGGGCAGGGGATGGGCGTCAACCTCTGGATCATCAGCATCGCCATCTTCTGCGTCGCGTCGCTCCTGGGCGCTTTGAACTTCATCGTCACGCTTCTGAACCTGCGCACGAAGGGCATGTCCCTGATGAGGATGCCTTTGACGTGCTGGGCGTGGTTCACGACGGCGGTGCTGGCGCTGCTCTCGTTCCCGGTGCTGCTGGCGGCGGGCGTGCTGCTCTTCCTCGACCACAACGCGGGCACGAGCTTCTTCGTCCCCGGCGGCCTCTCGAACGGCACGACCGTGATCGACCACTCGGGCGGCTCGCCGATCCTCTGGCAGCACCTCTTCTGGTTCTTCGGGCACCCGGAGGTCTACATCGCCATCCTGCCGGGCATGGGCGCCACCTCCCACATCCTCTCGACCTTCGCGCGCAAGCCCATCTTCGGCTACCGCGCGATGGTCTTCGCGATGTTCGCCATCGGGCTCCTCGGCTTCTTCGTCTGGGGCCACCACATGTTCATCTCGGGGATGTCGCCGCTGACGGGCGCGGCCTTCTCCGTGCTCACGCTCTCCATCGGCGTGCCCTCGGCCATCAAGACCTTCAACTGGCTGGGGACGCTCTGGGGCGCGCGCATCCGCTTCCACACGCCGATGCTCTTCGCCATCGGCTTCGTCTCGCTCTTCGTGGCGGGCGGCATCACGGGGTTGGTGCTGGGCCAGACAAGCTTAGACCTCTCGATGCACGACACCTACTTCGTGCTCGGGCACTTCCACCTCGTGATGGGCGTGGCGGCCATCTTCGGCATGTTCGCCGGCACCTACTTCTGGTTCCCGAAGATGTTCGGGCGGAAGATGAACGAGACGCTCGGCAAGATACACTTCTGGCCGACCATCGTCGGCGTCTACTCCATCTTCATCCCGATGCACGCGATGGGGCTGGTCGGGATGCCGCGCCGCTACTCGCAGTTCTACGAGATGCTCGACGGCAAGCTGGTCTGGATCTACAACTTCAACAGCCCGACCTACCCGCTCATCCAGTTCGTAAGCTGGGCGGCCATCATCACGGTCTCCGTCCAGTTCCTCTTCATCTTCAACTTCTTCTGGAGCCTCTTCAAAGGCGAGAGGGCTTCGGACAACCCCTGGGAGGCGACGACGCTGGAGTGGGTCACGGCGACGCCGCCGCCGCACGACAACTTCGGCGGCCGGGTGCCGACCGTCTACCGCGGCGCCTACGAGTTCGGCGTGCCGGGCGCGCCCGAGGACTACGTCTTGCAGACGACGCCGGACGAGACGGGGCCGAACGTTGCCTACGCGGACGAGGCGGAAGGACAAGGACGGGGAAGTAGTAATGGCAACGACGTTCACGGGTGACAAGGAGACGGCGGTGGCGCAGACCGAGGCCGTCCTCGACATCACGAGCACGCGGCGCCGGGGTGGCCGCGGGCGCGGCGGCAACGGCCGTGGGCCGGGCGGCGGCGGCGGCCCCGGCGGCGGCGGGCCGGGCGGCGGGGGCGGCGACGAGCCGCGGCGCTTCTCGCCCGAGCGCTACCGCCTGGGCGTGCTGGTCGGCATCGCCTCGATCCTGATGATGTTCACGGCGCTCGCGAGCGCCCTCATCGTCCGCTCGGGGATGCACACGTCCGTGGACTGGCGCGGCGGGCAGATGCCCACATTCGTCTACCTGAGCACGGGACTCATCGTCCTCAGCAGCCTGACCTTCATGCGCGCCAAGGCTTCCTTGAGGCACGGGGAGGAGGCGGGCTACAAACTCTGGCTGACGGTGACTCTGCTGCTCGGCCTCGGCTTCCTCGCCGCGCAGGTCCTGGCGTGGCGGCAGTTGGTGGCGGCGGGCGTCTACCTCGCCTCGAACCCGCACAGCTCCTTCTTCTACGTGCTGACGGGGCTGCACGGCATACACCTCCTGGGCGGCATCCTCGCGCTCGGCTACCTGCACTGGTTCGTGCGGCGGGCGGGGGGGCCGGAGGCGGAGCTGAAGCGGCGGACGCTGACCGACGTGGTCGGCATCTACTGGCACTTCATGGACGTGCTGTGGGTCTTCCTGTTCCTGCTACTCTTCTTCTGGAGGTGAGGCTTTGAGCACTGAAGCGCATGTCGGAAGGCTGCCGGCGACCGAGTGGGACGGAGGGGCGCTCCCCTACCGCGTCGGCCACCGCAAGCTCGGGATGTGGCTCTTCATCGTCTCGGACGCGATGACGTTCTCGGCGATGCTCATCGCATACTCCTACGCGCGCGTGTCGAGCGACGCGTGGCCGACGCCGTTCCCGTTCTACCCGTCGATCATCTTCTCGACGACGATGACGCTCTTCCTGCTCGCGTCTTCGTTCACGATGGTGATGGCGGTGCGCGCCTCGGCCCACAACAAGCTGCGCGCGGCCCGGCGCTGGATCGGCGCGACGATGCTCGGCGGCCTGACCTTCCTCGTCCTGCACTCCATCGAGTGGTCGCACCTCATCCACGAGGGGCTCCGGCCCTTCCGGCTCGCGGGCGAGTGGGCGGAGCGCTGGCCGCAGGCGCCGCCGCTCTTCGGCGCGAGCTTCTTCGCCATCACCGGGCTGCACATGTTCCACGTCCTGACGGGCGTCCTCTACCTCGGCGTCGTCGCCCTGCGCATCAAGAAGACGCGCCACGAGGACGTGGAGATCAGCGGGCTCTACTGGCACTTCGTCGACCTCGTCTGGATGTTCGTCTTCCCGCTCATCTACCTCATGTCGGTCGATTTCACGCCGGGGGCCGGACACTAAACGCAGCGGAGGCCACGATGTCGAGCGAAAACATCCGAGACGTGTTCCGCAAGTCTGACCTGCTGCTGATGGGCGTCTGCGCCCTGATGGCCGCGGGCTTCCTCGTGCTGGCGGGCTTCAACGCCGCCGAGGCGGGGAAGCTTCTGACGATAGACAGCCTCTTCTTCACGGGCATCTGCCTGCTGCTGGCGGTGACCTTCGCCGCCGTGCCCGCGCTCGCGATGCACCAGCGCGGCGTGCGCCCCTTCTACGTGGGCGACGAGGTGCCGCCCGCGCGCGCCCGCGAGCACGTGCACTTCGAGGGCGGCACGAAGCTCTTCCTGAACGTGCTGCTCGGGCTGCTCGTGCTGACCGTGATCGAGGTCTTTCTCGCGTACAAGCACGTGCCGCTCCACATCATGCTGACGCTCCTGATCGGGCTCTCGCTCGTCAAGGCGGCGATGATCGTGGCCTACTTCATGCACCTGAAGTTCGAGCGGATGAGCCTGGTGCTGACGCTCATCCCGACGCTCGCCGTCTGCATCTGCCTGCTCTTCATCGTCTTCCCCGACAGCTTCCGCGCCGGGGCACTGCGCACGACCAAGACCGAGGCCGTGCCCGCGGCCGCGGAGAAGCACGAGTGAGGTTCCGGAATTGACGAGCACGAGGGGCAACGTCATCTTCGTCTGCGCCGCGGCGCTCGCGCTCGCGGCCCTGGCGGCCGCGTGGCCCGAGGCGGCGCTGGCGCAGTGCCCGCTCTGCCGCTCGGCCTTGCAGAATGACCAGACGGCGCGCACGATGAACGCGGCAATCGTCGTCCTGCTCGTCCCGCCCGTCTCCATCTTCTGCGCCATCTTCGCCGTCGTCTACCGGAAGGCGAAGATGGACGGCGAGGGCGAAAACCGCCGGCCGGAGCAGACGCGTAAGTAAACCGAGTGTGACACCATGGCCGAAGAACTAGTCCCGGCGGTGGACGTGGAACGGCAGACCATCCGCGGCCGCGCGTGCCCCGCGTGCGGCGGCAAGATCATCCCGTCCGACCGCGCGGTCTACGAGAACAAGACCGACCCGGGCGGGGTCTTCCCCGCGTGGCAGTGCGAGCGCTGCGGCTACGAGGAGCTGAGCGAGAAGAAGGCGCCGGCCCCGAAGGCGCACCCCCCGAAAAAGAAGGTCGAAGAATGAGCGCGGAAGATAACAAGAGAACCGTCCAGCAGATTTTCGAAGCCTTCGGGCGCGGGGACATCCCCGGCGTCCTCGGACACGTCTCGGAGGACGTGACCTGGAAGGCGCCCGGCCCTTCGGTCGTCTCCTACTTCGGCGACCGGCGAGGCCACGCGGGTGCTACCGAGTTCTTCGTCCAACTCGGCACCAGCGTCGACTTCGAGCACTTCGAGCCGGGCGCGTTCGTCGCCGACGATGACAAGGTCGTCGTGCTCGGCCGTGAGCGCGGGCGCGTCAAGGGGACGGGCAAGACCTTCGACAACGAGTGGGCGCTCGTCTTCACCTTCGACGGCGGAGGCAAGGTCACGGGCTTCCAGTGCTACGAAAACACGGCGGCCATCGCCGAAGCGTTCTCCTGAGTGGGTTTTGGGTTTTGGGTGCTGGGTGCTGGTTTTGCCTTCCCTGCACCCAGCACCCAAAACCCAAAACCCGTTTTTATGAATGACTCGGTACTGCCGCACCTGAACGCCGCGCTCAACGCCACGAGCTTCGTGCTGCTGGCTTTGGCGCTCTACCAGATCAGGCGCGGGAACGTGCAGGCGCACCGGCGGCTGATGCTGTCGGCGCTCGCCGTCTCCGGCCTCTTCCTCATCTCCTACGTCATCTACCACGCGCAGCACGGCTCCGTCCGGTTCATGGGGCAGGGGGTCGTGCGCCCCGTCTATTTCATCATCCTCATCACGCACGTCATCCTCGCGGCGGCCATCGTCCCGCTCGTCTTCGTCACCGTCCGCCGCGCGCTGGCCGGCGACTTCGCGCGCCACCGGCGCATCGCGCGCTGGACGTACCCGCTCTGGCTCTACGTCTCGGTCACGGGCGTCGTCGTCTACCTCATGCTTTACCATTGGTTCAGGCCGTAGTCATTCGATGAGCGAAGTGCTGCCGAACACGGAAGGAAGTCGAAGGCGCACGCCCTGGCCGCTCGCGGTGGTGGCCGTGCTCTTCGTGGTCGTGCCCTTCCTGACTTGGTACTGGACTTGGTTCGGGCGGAGCCTGAGCGACGAGGAGATCGGGAAGTACCTCAGCGAAGACGGCCCGCGCCACGCGCAGCACGCGCTCTCGCAGGTCGCCGAGCGTTACGAGAAAGGGGACGCGGGCGCCGCCCGCTGGAACGCGCGGGTCGTCGCGTCGGCTTCGAGCCCTTCGCCGGACGTGCGCATGACGGCGGCTTGGGTGATGGGCGTCGAGCACAGGTCGGAGGAGTTCCGCGCCTCCCTCCTCAAGCTCGTCGCAGACCCGGAACCCATCGTGCGCCGCAACGCCGCGCTCGCGCTCGTGCGCTTCGGCGACCCGCGCTGCCAACCCGAGCTGCTCGCGATGCTCCGCCCCTACGCCGTGCGCGCGGCGGAGGCGGGCGAGGCGTTGACCGCGCTTACCGCGGGCTCGTACGTCAAGCGCGACTCGCTGCTGCTCAGGTTCACGAACGCCTCGGGCGAGGCGAAAGAGGTGCGCTCGCCGCTCCCCGGCACGGTCGGGCGCGCGGCGTTCAAAGAGGGCGAGAGGTTCGAAACCGGCGCGGAACTCTTCACGCTCGCGCCCGACGAGGAGCAGGTGACGGACGCGCTCACGGGACTCTACCTGCTCGGCGGCGTGGAGGCCCTGCCGGAGGTCGAGCGCTACGCGAGCGGGGTGGAGGGCGTGTCCGGCGGGGTGAAAACGAAAGCGACGCAGACGGCCGAGGCCATCAGGCGCCGCTCGTCTAGTGAATAGTCAGTGGTAAATAGTCAGTAGAGAAACCGAACGCCCGGCCTGAAGCTTCACTCCAGGCCGGGCGACAACTTCTATTTACCATTCACCATTTACTATTCACTGACCTGGCGGTGGCGGCGGGGCGTCGGGGAGCGCGACGCCGTGCATCGCCTCCCAGTCCTCGGTCGGCACCATCTCGATGGCGTCCCAGGGGCAGCCGTCGAGGAAGGCCCCGTCCGGCCCCTTGCTGATGCACTTCTGACAGCCGATGCAGAGGTACGGGTCGACCTCGATGCGGCCGAAGGGCGTGTGGTCTTCGTCGGGCACCCAGAACATGCACGCCTCGATTGGGCAGTACTCGATGCAGGCGGGCGAGCCCGCGCAGCCCGTGCAGCAGTCGGTCGTGATGGCGAGGATGCGCGGCTTCTTCTTGCGCGTCGCCTTGCCGTCGCCCACAGACATCGGCCAGTGCTTTTCGACGATTCCGATCATGTGCGCTCTCTCGGCTCCGGACGTAAATCTCTGGAAGGCGTTGACACTTTAGCATGACTCAAATGGGCGCTCAATGAAAAAGAGAGTAGGCGGTAGGCAGATGGCAGTAGGCAGTCGAAGAACTATGCCTCAACTGCCTACTGCCATCTGCCTACCGCCTACTTTTCCATGTTAGAATCAACGCACATCGCTTTTAGTCTTTAACGTCAGTCGAAACGGGTTCGGATAAGCTGGGCCGGGGAAGGCGGCCGGGGCGCGCGTCCGCTGAAGTGCGCGCCCGAAGGCGTAGAAGGCATGAGCACTGTCGCTGGAATCTTCAACTCCACGGCCGAGGCCGAGGGAGCCGTCGCGGCCCTGCGCACGGCCGGCATCGCCGAAGACCGCATCAGTCTCCTGACACCGGGCACCTCGCGGGGGCAGCTCGACGAGGTGCCGACGACCGAGACGGAGCAGCCGGGCATGGGCGCCGCGCTCGGCGGGACGGTCGGCGGGGCGATGGGCGCCGCCGGCGGGGCCACTCTGGGGGCGGCCGCGGCCAGTCTCCTCGTGCCGGGCGTCGGCCCCATCGTGGCCGCGGGGCTGATCGGCGCGGCGCTCTTCGGCGCGGGCGGCGCGGCTGTCGGCGCGGCCGCCGGCAATACGCTCGAAGACTCTATGGCCGAAGGGCTGCCGCACGACGAGCTGTTCGTCTACGAGGACGCGCTGCGGCGCGGGCGCTCGGTCGTGCTGGCCGTGGCCGACGACGAGGCGGGCCGCGGGATAGCGCGCGACCTCTTCAAAGAGGCAGGGGCCGAGAGCGTGGACGCCGCGCGCGAGGCCTGGTGGGTCGGCCTGCGCGACGCGGAGGAGGCCGAGTACACGGTCGACGGCGGAGACTTCGGCGTTGACGAGCCGGTCTTCCGCCGCGGCTTCGAGGCGTCGCTCCACCCCAGCGCGCGCGGGCACGCTTACGAAGAGGACGCCGCGCGCCTGCGCGAGTGCTACGGCGCGGAGTGCGAGGAGTCCGCCTTCCGCCACGGCTACGAGCGCGGCCGGCGCTACGAGAGCGAGCTTCTGGAGAGACACAAGGGTTGAAGGACACTCTCCTGAGCATCCTCGTCCTTGTCGGCATCCTCGCCGCGAGCGCGTTCATCACCAACTGGTTCGCGCGCACGATGTACAACCGCTGCGCCGCCTGCGGCACCCTCAACGCGAAGCGGCGCGCGCAGTGTCGCTCGTGCGGGGAAGTGATAAAGAGATAGTAGCCGGTAGTCAGCAGTCGGTAGAAAGTCAGGCGGCGCGGCTCTCATCGTTGACCGATGAGAGCCGCGCCGCCTTAACCTTTTTCCGGCTGAATACTGTATGGATTCGTACCGGGTGGCCGCGTCGGGCCGTGTCTGGATACGAGGCGCGGGGTAAAGCCCGCACATAAAAGCCGTGCGCGCGGCAACCGGAGGCTAAATCGTCTCATCGGAAAGTTAAGCGGCCGCGGCCGCCGTTTGAAACGAAGCCTCGCACGGACGAAGAAGGTTCGAAGGATTTTCACTGGACTTGAAAAGCTGGTGACTGCTAGAGTGTAAGGCAGCGTCCGCCGGACTTTGGCGGACGCCTCCGCTTGTCACCGTTAGAACCTGTCCGGCGGCCCCCGACGGCCCTCCTGAGGCGGTTTCTTAAGCTTAACAATTGCTCGATTCGAAGGAGTCTCCGAAACCCCCGGCTCCCTCTCTATTTTTTCGAGGTCTTTATGCCCTTTTCCCGTTCCGTTCCCCCGACGAAGAAGAAGAGAGTCACGCTCGCCGTCTCCGGCGCCGGCATCATTCTCATAGCCCTCGTCGCCGCCGTGTCCCTGAGCGCCAACCGCGCGCAGACGCCCGTCCGCGACATCTCCTTCAGCCAACTCCGCGAAATCTCCGAGTCCGGCGTGGCGCAGACGGTGAGAGTCGCGGGCGAGGTCGTGACGGTGACGCAGGCGGACGGCGCCGTCGTCCAGAGCGTCGTCACGAACGCCGTCGCGCAGCACGAGGTCGTCGCGGCCTTCGAGAAGGCGCGCGTGCCCGTCACCTTCGAGACGCAGCAGCCGGGCGTGCTCGTCACGATTCTTAACTACAGCTTGCCGGCCGCGGCGCTTCTCATCTTCGGCCTCATCGGCTGGCGCGTCTACGCCAGCATGGGCGTGCAGAACGACTCGTCCGCCAGCGAGACCGGCCCCGCGCAGCCCGTCACCTTCCAGGACGTGGCCGGCGTCGACGAGGCGCGCGCCGAACTGGCCGAGACCATCGAGTTCCTGCGCGACCCGGACAAGTTCGGCCGACTCGGCGGGCGTCCGCCGCGCGGCATACTCCTCTCCGGCCCCCCGGGCACGGGCAAGACCCTGCTCGCGCGCGCCGCCGCCTGCGAGGCCGACGTGCCTTTCCTCTCCGTCTCCGGTTCCAGCTTTCAGGAGAAGTTCGCGGGCCTCGGCGCGGCGCGCGTCCGGCGGCTCTTCGCGCGCGCGCGCAAGCTCGCGCCCTGCGTCATCTTCATCGACGAGATCGACGCCCTCGGCCGGAAGCGCGGCCGCGGCGGCGACTCGGCCTCGGCCGACCAGGATCAGACCTTGAACCAGCTCCTCGTCGAGATGGACGGGTTCGAGCAGTTGAGCGGGGTGGTCGTCATCGCCTCGACCAACCGCCCGGACATCCTCGACTCGGCGCTCACGCGGCCGGGCCGCTTCGACCGTGAAATCACAGTCAACCTCGCGGACATGCGCGGGCGCGAGCAGATACTCCGCGTCCACGCGCGCAAGCTCAAGCTCGAAGACGGGCTCGACCTCGGCTGGATCGCGCGCGGCACGCCCGGCTTCTCGGGCGCCGACCTGGCGAACCTTCTGAACGAGGCCGCCATCGCCGCGACGCGCGACAACTCGGAGGCGGTCGGCCGCCCGCACGTCGAATACGCGCGCGACAAGATTCTGATGGGCGTCGAGCGCAAGGGCTTTATGATGGACGAGGAGGAGCGCTACGCGACGGCCGTCCACGAGGCGGGCCACGTCGCGGTGGGCTTGGCCGTGAAGAACGGCGACCCGATTCACAAGGTCTCCATCCTGCCGCGCGGGCGCGCGCTCGGCGTGACGCAGGCCCTCCCCGAACGCGACCGCCTGATGCGGACGCGCGAGTACCTCGAAGACCAGATCGCGATGCTGCTCGGCGGGCGCGCGGCGGAGGTTCTTTTGCTCGACACGATGACGGCGGGAGCCTCGAACGACATCGAGCGCGCCGTCGAGATCGCGCGCCGCATGGTCGCGGAGTTCGGCATGAGCCCGCTCGGCCCCATCCACCTCGGCAAGCCCGAAGACCCGCACAGCCAGAAGCTCCTCGACCGCATCGAGCACGCGACCAATGACATCATCGAGGCGCAGCTCAAGCGCGCCTGCGAGGTCGTGGACTCGCGTCGCGCCGAGATCGCGCACCTCGTCGCCGGCCTGCTGGAGCGCGACACGCTCGACGCCGACGAAATCCACGAGAGCTTCGGCATCGTCCAGGAAAAGGCCGCGTAACGAATCCGGAAAGAGAAGTCCCCGCGGGGGCGGCTGAAGAAGGGAAGTCCTTTCGATTCAGCCGCCCTCTTTTTTCGCGCGCGTGCGATTTTAGAAATGCGTGACGAAGGGGGCCGCAGGGGTGTATATTTCGGCCCACAGCTCTCCCGCTGAAGAGCGCGTGCAGAACCCGGAGCGGGTGGCGCGCGGAGGCAGACCGATGAGAAGAAAAAATCTGAGAAGGCTGACGGGCGCGTCCGTCGCGCCGTTGTTACTGTTGCTCTGCGTGACGGCCCTTTCACCGTCGACGACCACACACGCGCAGGCACGGCGTGAAGTAGACCGGAACGACGACAGCCGGAGCGAACCCGTCCACGTCGAGCGCAGCTCCGACAGCAGCAGCAGCAGTCGGAATGACAGCAGTTCCAGTAGCAACAACAGTAGCAGTAGCAGTTCGAGTAGTAGCAGTAGCAGCAGTAGTTCCAGCAGCAGTTCGAGCAGCAGCAGCGACACAAGCAGCAGCAGCAACGACAGCGGCAGCCGTGAACGCAGAGGGGACGGCGACCGCAGAGGAGGCGACGAAGGCCGGAGAGGCGGCCACGACCGCGGCGACAGAGGCGACAGAGGCGATAGAGGCGACAGAGGCGGCAGGGGCGACGGCGAAGGCCGTCACCATCACCGCGATAACCCCGGCGGTGGCGGCTCCGGTGATAACCCGGTGGGCGGCGGCTCCGGGACAGGCGGCGACGTAGGCGGCGGCTCCGGAAACGGCGGCGGGAACCGCGGCGGCGAAGGCGGGCGACATCACGGCGGCGGGCGCGGCGACGGCGATAATCACCGCGACCACGGCCGGAGACACGACAAGGACGATAGAGACCACCACCGCGACCGTCACCGCCACTCACGTTACGACGACACGATCTACCAGCCGACAGACAACAACGCGGGCTATCAGGTCGGCGACGGCCGCGACGAGTGCCAGCGCGGCTACGACCAGGGCTACGCCACGGGCCTCAGCGACGCGCGCAGGGGCCAGTCCAAAGACCCGTACCGCTCGCGCCACTACAAGAACGGCGGCGGCGGCTTCTGGACTTTGGGCCGGAGCGCCGCGGACAAACAGGCGTACCGCGACTGCTTCCTCCGCGGTTACGAGGAAGGGTTCGGCGCACCCTAATCTTCACTAAGTAGGAGTTCACCACAGAGGCACAGAGACACAGCTTAAAGAATTTGAGATTGTCTTAGCTGTGTCTCTGTGCCTCTGTGGTGAAACCTCCTGTCGGCCCGCACGCTTGATTGTTCGCCCTCATCTCTTGTAACTTTCTTGCGTAACGTTTGAGGGGAGCTGCCCTTCCCGAAAGCCTGTACACTCCCGAAGTCCTTCAACGAATGCCCTACCCGAGCGTTGAGCGCATCGAGTTGCCGCTCCTGCAGGAGTTGGCCGCCACGGGCGGCGCGGAGCACGTGCGCTTTCTCTACGACCGCCTGGTCGCATACTTCCCGCAGCTCGGCCCCGAAGAGGTTTTGGCCGCGGGCGACGGCCACCGCCGCCAGTGGCGCCGCCTCGTGCAGGCGGCCGCGCGCGGCCTCGACGAGAGGCGCGAGATCGAGCGCGACCGCGGCCGCTGGCGTCTGACGGAGCGTGGAAAGCGGCGCGTCGCGGACGAGGAGATACAGTTCACCTTCGACGCGCCCCCGCCGGTCGAGTCGGCCGCGGCCGAAGGCCTCTCGCACGTCGAAGTCCAGTTGATGCTGGTCGAGGTCGCGCGCGTGCTCGGCTACCACGCGCAGGCCGAGTTCGATTACTACGACGTCGTCTGGCGCGAGGCCGAGGACAGCCCGCGCCTCAGCCACGTCTTCGAGGTGCAGCGCAAGGGGAACGTGGACGCCGCGCTCGCCAAGCTCAAGCGCGCCTACGACGCGCAGCGCACGCGCCCCTTCCTCGTCGTGGACAGCGAGCGCGACACGAACCGCGCCGAGCGGCAGTTGAGCCTCGCGCGCACAGGCCCCTTCCACGAGATAGGCCGGGTCACGACCATTCTCAGCTTCGAGCAGCTTTTGCGCCTCCACCGCTCGCTCACCTCGGTCGGGGACATCCTCGCCGCGCTCTTCGACCGATGAACACGGCCACGCCGCTCCGCAAGCAGTACCTCGACATCAAGCGCCGCCACGCCGACGCCATCCTCCTCTTCCGCATCGGCGACTTCTACGAAGCATTCGACGACGACGCGCGCCTGCTCGCGCGCGAGCTGGACATCGTGCTCACCTCGAAGCCGATGGGGCGCGGCCTGCGCGTGCCGCTCGCGGGCGTGCCGCACCACAGTCTCGAACGACACCTCGCGACGCTCATCTCGCGCGGCCACCGCGTCGCCATCTGCGAGCAGTTGACCGCGACGCCCGTCCGCGGCGAAGCGGCGGGGCGCGGCCTCATCGAGCGCGACGTGGTGCGCGTCGTCACGCCCGGCACGGTCTTAGAGACCGGGCTGCTTCAGAGCAAGGTCAACAACTATCTCGCGGCCTTCGCGACGGACGGCCGCCGCGCCGGTCTGGCCTACGCCGACGTGACGACCGGCGACTTTCAGGCGACGGAACTCGACGCCGACGCCGCGCTCGCGGAGCTGCAACGCATCGCGCCCTCCGAGGTGCTCGTTTCGAAGAGCGTGGCCGCGCACGCCTCGAACCTCCCGGGCTTCATCACGCGCCGCCCCGACGAAAACTTCGAGCCGGGACAGGCCAAGCGAGTCCTGCAAAGACACTTCGGCGCGCGCACGCTCGCGCCCTTCGGCCTCTCGCGCTGGCCGCTCGCGGCCACGGCCGCCGCCGCCGTCATCACCTACCTTTCGGAGACGCAGGCGGGCGTCTCCGAACAGTTGACGCGCCTGACGAGCTACAACCCGGAGTCCTACATGGTGCTCGACGCGCAGGCCGTCCGCAGCCTTGAGCTGTTCGACAGTACGGGCGGCGCGCCTTCGCTCCTGGCGACTCTGGACGAGACGCGCACGGCGATGGGCGGGCGCATGCTGCGCCGCTGGCTGCGACAACCCCTGCTCGACCTCGCGGAGATCGCGCGGCGGCAGGAGCACGTCGGCTGGTTCGCCGCGCACGACAAAGACCGCGCCGAACTCGCCGCCGCCCTGGAGAACGTTCACGACCTCGAACGCCTCTCGGGCCGCGCTCGCGCCGGGCTGGCGACGCCTTCGGAAGTCTTAGCCATCAGGCAGAGTCTCGAAGCCGTGCCGCGCGTGCGCGCCCTGCTGCAACGCGAGGCCGCGAGGTTCGGCGCGCTGCTCTCTTCGCTTCCGACGTGCGAGGGCGTGCTCGGTCGCATACGCTCGGCCATCAACGACGACCTGCCGCGGCGCGGCGACGGCTCGGGCGTCGTCCGCGAAGGCTTCTCGGAAGAGCTGGACTCTCTACGCTCGCTCCTCAAGAACGGCAAGACCTTCCTCGCCGAGATGGAACAGCGCGAGCGAGCGCGCACGGGGATCAAGAGCCTGCGCGTCGGCTACAACAAGGTCTTCGGCTACTTCATCGAGGTTACGCGTCCGAACCTCCACCTCGTCCCGGCCGGCTACACGCGCAAGCAGACGCTCGCCGCCTCCGAGCGCTTCGTCACGCTGGAACTGAAGGAGCACGAGTCGCTCGTCCTCAACGCGCAGGAGCGCATCACGGAGCTTGAGGCGGGCATCTTCAGACAGGTCTGCGCCGAGATCGGCCGCGCGCGCGAAGAGATACTCTCGGCCGCCTCGACGCTCGCACACCTCGACGCCGTCGCCTCGCTCGCGCAGGCGGCGGCGCGCTGGAACTACGTGCGGCCGGCGGTCGTCGACGAACCCGTTCTCAACATCCGCGGCGGGCGCCACCCCGTTCTCGAAAGGCTGAACGAGGAGGGCGAGTTCGTCGCCAACGACCTCGAGCTCGGGGGCGCGGGCGCGCCGGAGATCGCGCTCATCACGGGGCCGAACATGTCCGGCAAGTCGACGTACCTGAGGCAGGCGGCGCTCGTCGTCATCATGGCGCAGGCGGGGAGTTTCGTCCCCGCGCGTGCGGCGACGGTCGGCCTCACCGACCGCGTCTACACGCGCATCGGCCTCTACGACCGCATCGGCAGCGGCGAGTCCACCTTCATGACGGAGATGACGGAGACGGCGCACATCCTCCACCACGCCACGCCGCGCTCGCTCGTCCTTTTGGACGAACTCGGGCGCGGCACCTCGACCTACGACGGCCTGGCGGTGGCGCGCGCCGTCCTCGAATACTTGCACAACCACCCGCGCCTGCGCTCGAAGACTCTCTTCGCCACGCACTACCACGAGCTGACGGCGCTCTCCGAGACGCTGCCGCGCCTGCGCAACCTGCACGTCGAGATCGCGGAGCGCGACGGCGAGCTCGTCTTCCTCTACCGCGTCGTGCCCGGCGTCGCCGAAGGCAGCTACGGCGTCTACGCCGCCAAGCTCGCGGGCCTGCCCGCGCCCGTCGTCCGCCGCGCCGAAGAACTCCTGCGCGAATACGAGTCCGGCAGGACGGAAGACGAGAGGGTCGCGGGCGAAGCGCTCGAACAGTTCGACGCCTCAGCCTGGGGCCGCGGCGCGCGCATCGTCGAAGAACTCCTCGCCGCCGACATAGACTCGCTCGCCCCCGTCGAGGCCCTCATGAAACTCTTCGAGCTGCGCCGCCTGGCCGAAGGCGAGAAGGAGAAGGGGGCGAGGTCGTTCAAGACGGCTTGAGACAAATTGAGTACGACGCGGGTTTCCTTACGGAGTTAGGCCGAGCGATGCGGCTGTTCATGCCCTACTGTGGAGTTAGACGGATACGTTCGGCTTTTCACGCCCTATTGCGGACTTAGGCCGACACATTCGGCACAATATTAGTTAGGCGCTAGCCTTATATCGTCGGACTAATCGATTGCCATGGGTTGCGACATTCATCTCTGGGTGGAGACTTTCGACGGGGCAATGTGGAAGTTCGCGCATCCTTATCGCATTTGTGGAGAGGGGCGCGAGTCGTGGGTTGTGTGGGAAGAGCCTTACCCTGAACGTAATTACTACCTCTTCGCCCTTCTTGCAGATGTCAGAAATGGTGGCTCAATCAAGCTCAGGCCGATCTCGCCGCCGAAGGGCATCCCGTCCGACCTCAGTGAAATCGGCTCTCGGATCTGCCGTGAGTGGGGGCCGGAGGGTCATAGCCATAGCTGGCTTGTGGCGGACGAATTACTGTCTTATGACTGGTCGCGACGGAGCGCTATTCAGGAAGGGCGTAGCGAGGGAGAGGTCTGTCAAGATTTTGTGGAGAGATTCCTTCCGACACTACGCGAGCATGGGAGGGCTGGGTCGGTGCGGGTAGTCTTCTTCTTCGATAATTGACTGCCATCAGTGCCGCGCCTAACAACGGCATGCGGCGGAGCGCGGACACTCACCCTGTCATGTTTCCTCAACGGGGCCGCGCGCCCGCTGATGCCGGGCGTTAGCTGCTCCGAATGTGTGTGGGTGACTTTCCGATGAACGGCGATGGTAAATCAGCTAAGTTGAGCCCGGGGAGAATCTTCTTCCTCTGTGCCACCGGCGTAGCCCTAGTCTACTCCGTGTACTCGCTGCCAGGCATACTCGGCTTGAAGGGGCGCGGCCCGGCTGAGGGCGTCGCTCGGGGCGTCGCCCCGCTGCCGCCTTCGGGTAAGCCGGCGGAGACGGAGTTGACGGGCGTGTGGGTTCCCGACGAAGCCACCGCGGCACGCCTCGGTGGGCTTAGCTCCTGGCCTCCCGCGGCCACCCGCCTCGACCTCGGGAAAGGTTCCTTCGAGTTGGTGGGGGTGCCATACTTCAGCCCGAGGAGTGTCCCCCGGGTACAGCTCGCCTCGTGGCGGGGGAGTTGGAACCTGTACCGTCAGCAGGACACGTGGGCGGTCTACCTCATGCACCAGGAGGCGGAGGGGAGGGGGTTGCTATACCGCGAGGGGGCGGAGTATAGGATGGTGCTGACTCTCGGAGACCCATCGGTCAACGAGCCGCTCTCGTTCGTCCGAAGGAGATGACTGGCCGCGAATACAGCCAGGCCGGGGGCCGCAGCTAACAACGGCATGCGCCCGACCCGCGACACGGCAGCTTTCAAATTTCTCCACTCGCTCTGGGCGGCGGGTGATGCCGGGCGTTGGGCGCTTTAAAGTTATGGAACTGGTTGAGCAAATAAACGCGCACGCATACCTGTACCTCGCCGAGATTGGCGAGCCGGAAGATAATGTGCTCAGGCTGGTAATCGAAGAGGCACGAGCCAGCAGCGAACCCGAGGAGATGAAGATCGGCGACGTAGTCTTAGCTGGCGCCCGCCCTATCATCTCCGATGATACGTGTTATGCCTATGAAGTCTTATTCGGCAGTTATGTGGCTTATTCCGTAAGGAATGAGTCGTACACCCCAGAGGATAAGTCTGAGGAGTACGTCGGGCGTTTATTCCGCGTCTACTCGAAGTCCCACTTCCTCGATTACGTCCGCACTGCGACCTTCGCCTCCGACGAGTATCCGGGCAAGCTTAACCATTACGAAATCGTCTGCGAGAATCATATCCTCGATGTTGTCTCAGTCGGCGAGCCGGATATAACCATCGTACGCCGCGCCCGACAACGGCATGCACCCGACTGCGGACACGAAGATTCTCACGTTAATTGATGGGGCCGCGCGGCGGGTGATGCCGGGCGTTGGGCGGCTCAACTGCCTCTGAATGAGAGGGCTAATGAAATATCAACGATCCATCCTGCGGCCTCTGTTTCTAGTCACCTCGCTCGTCCTTGCGGCCCTGCTCTTCTACCCAAGCAGCCCGGCCACTTCGCAGACGCCCGACAAGAACTTGAATGCGAACACCGGACGCCAGGGTCGAAAAGCGGACCGGCTTCCGCCCAGGCCCGCGCCGACGCCCACCCCCGAGTCGCCGGAGGACGTCGTCAAGGTCGATGTCGACCTCGTCAAAATCGATGCGCTGGTGCTGCAGAAGAACACAGCGCGCATCGTCGGCGGTTTGCAGAAAGAAGATTTCCTGCTTTACGAAGATGGAATCAAACAGGAGATTACACACTTCAGCCAGGATGAGCTGCCGCTCTCGGTGGTGGTCGCCATCTATCGCGGGCCTACCTGTCCGCATCCGAACGATGTCTGGAGCTACCAGGCACATCGCGCCGCGCGTGAAGCAATTGATCGTCTCAAACCTGTCGATGAGGTCGCGGTGATGTCCTTCACCGATACCGCTCAGCTAATTCAGCCGTTCACGCGTAACCGCATACTGCTCTGGAACGCGCTGGAGAACATTCCACCGCAGGCAAAAACTGTAAGCCAAGCGAAATGCTTCAACATCATGTTTGCGGACGCCGCGGAGCACATGCTCAAGGCGAGCAATCCGGCCGGACGTCGCGTCATCATCGTGATTACGTCCATGACGACTCTGTTCGATTGCACCAACGGACCTTCCAATCGAGAAGCCACCAACGCGGTTTACGAATCGGGGGCGGTCGTTTGCGCCATCATTCCCAACGTCCTGGTCCGACGTGTCGACAATGCGCTCGAATACGCTACCACTCGCTTGAACAAAGTTATCGCTGCCGACTACATGGACCTGGAACATTTGGCGAACGAGACCGGCGGCGAAGTGCTCGCGGACAGACCTGACAAGCTAGACACGACCTTCCAAACGCTGATCGATCACCTGCGCAGTCGCTACAACATGGCGTTCGTCTCGACGAACAAAAAGCGGGACGGCACGACGCGTAAATTGAAACTCGACATCGATCCCGCGCGACAGAAATCGCAAGGCAAAATGGTCATCAAAGCCCGACGGAGTTACATCGCGCCGCGAAGTTGATATCTGGCATGGCTCGCGGATCTCTCATCAAATTGTAATTGACTACTGCACACGTGTCCTCAGCATGGCGGTAGAATGCAGGGTCTCGCAGACAAGCCCTGGGGGATGCGCGAGTTCGGCGTGCGCACTCCGGACGGGCACCGGATTATGTTCGGCCAGGAACTCTGAGCCGCCCGCCGCCGAACCACGGCACGAACTCGACTTCCGACACGCCGCCTCTCATCAAATCTAATCTCGCTGGCGGGTAACGCCGAGCGTCAACTCGTTCCGGTGAAACCTTGCAAGTCCTCACCCGTAATAAGCTGTAAGTATAAGGTCTGCTTCTCAAGAGATGGATTAAATCTAACGAAAGTTTATTCAAAGCGAACGAACTATCCTTAAAGGCGCGTGTTGCGAATCAACTCGATCTCACACCTCATCGAACCGGGCTCGTAATTAGATGAACTTGTATTGAGGAACAATCCACGCGTCCGCTTCGACGCGTCTGGACATCACGGCGACCGAGTCGAAGTGAGGAGAATGATATGGGCAGAGTCAACCGGCGAGAATTCATCAGACAGGCCGCGGCCTGCGGCGCGGCCTTAGCGTTGGGCGGGGCGGCGAGCGCGCGTTCCAAAGTAAACTGGCGGGAGCGACGCGACCTGTTCCCGGAAGGCGTCGCATCGGGCGACCCGGACTCCGGCAGCGTGATTCTGTGGACGCGCAGGCCCTTCGAGAAAAGCGAGCGCCAGATGCTGACGGTCGAAGTCGCCGAAGACGAGCGGTTCCGCCGGGTCGTGGCGCAGGCGCCCGCTCCGGTTTCGCCGGCGACCGACTGGACGGCCCGAGTGCTGGTCGGCGGGCTCAAGCCGGCGCGGGTCTATTGGTATCGATTCACCGACGCGGACGGCAACGGCAGCCGCATCGGCCGCACCATCACCGCGCCGCGGCCGAACGACGCGCGGCCTGTGAACTTCGCCTTCGTGAGCTGTCAGGATGTCAACGAGGGCAAGCTCAACGCCTATCGCCGGATGATTTACGAAGATGAACGCGCTCCGGCGGCCGACCAACTCAATTTCGTTCTGCACCTGGGTGATTTCATCTACGAGGTGGTCGAGTACCCCGACGAGGTGAAGACACGCTACGACCGCACGATCTATGAGGTTGCGCGCATCCCGGATGGCCTGAAGGTCGCCAGGTCATTCCACATACCGCTGACCGTCGAAGGCTATCGCGCCGTGTACAAGGGCTACCTCGCCGACCCCGACCTCCAGGATGCCCGCGCGCGCTGGCCGTTCGTCGCCATCTGGGACAATCACGAATTCTCTTGGCAGGGCCGACAGAGCATCGTCCAGGCGGGCGGCGAGCCGCAGCCCGGTCAGACCGTCAAGGTCGCCGCCAACCAGGCCTGGTTCGAATACGTCCCGGCTCGCGTCCAGCCTCCGAGCGGCTCGCTTGCCGAATTCGGTGCGGTCGCGGTCAAGAACGTCAAGATCGACAAGTGGGACGAGAACGGACTAGGGCTTGAGCCGAACAATCTGACCGCGATCCGCAGCCTGATCGCTTACCGGGCGTTCCGCTACGGCAAGCACCTCGACCTCCTCCTCACCGACCAGCACAGCTTCTGCGGCGACGACCCGACTGACGCCGAGGGGGTTGGAAAAATCTATGACCCCGCCTTCAACGGAATGTTCTCCGAGGAGGCGACAATCGCGCTCGACGCGGGACGCGCCTTCGACGGCGGAAAGCCGCCCGCCGAACTCCATTTCCGCGACGCGCGCATTCCGAATCCGCGCAAGGAGACGCCGCCGCGCACCATCCTCGGCGTCGAACAGAAGGCATGGTTCAAAGACCAACTGCGCAAATCGAAGGCGACGTGGAAAATCTGGGGCAATTCGCTCGGCGCTATCGACCATCGCGCGGACCCGCAAAATCTCCCCGCTGGAATGGTCAAGAATCCGTGGCCCGCGGATACCTACGCCATCTTCCGCACTGACGACTACGGAGCGGCCTACGCCGAGCGCAAGGAGATTTACGACCTCGTGCGCGACGCGAAGATCACCGGCTTCGCCATCGTATCCGGAGACCGTCACAGCTTCTGGGCGGGGTATGCCGCGGCCGAACTCCCGCCTCGGAAATTCGAGCCCGTGGGATTGAGCTTCGTCGGCGCGTCGCTCGCAAGCCCGGGCACGATGGAAGCTCTTGAGCATGGCTTACGCAAGGAGCACCCGCTCCGCGCATTGTTCCTCGCCGACCGGCCGGATGGCGGTAAGCCGGACTGGAGCAACAACATGCTGCTCCGGCACGGCGTCCGCTCTTGCCTCGAATACGCGAAGAGCTTCAACCTCCAGCGCGCACGCGCGCTCTCGAACCCGCAGCTCGCGCCGCAACTAGAGTTCGTCGACCTGGGCGGCCACGGCTACGCGAAGGTGCGCCTCACCGGCGGTGAGATGCGCACCGAGTTCGTGTGCATCCCGCGGCCGATCAGCCGCAGCGCGAGCCCGGACGGCGGGCCGCTACGCTACCGCGTCGCGCACGTCGCCAAGCTTTGGGCACCGGGCGAGCGGCCGCGCCTCGAGCAACGAGTTCTGGAAGGCGAGGTCGGACTGTCGATCTGACGGTGCCCCTGCGGCTAAGTGGCGCACACCTTGACCTGGTCGTAATCGAGCGGCGGCGTGCCGCCTGTCAAATATATTCAATGGCTCGGCGCGGCGGGTAATGTCGGGCGTTAGGGGCAAGAGGACGCGGGCCTATGAATGAAAGCGAGCGGATCCGCTGCCGCGTGGCCGCCTGCCGAGAGCCGCAGGTCGGCGCCGGCGAGTGGCGCTTCTACCTGATTAATGACGGGGACGTGCCCCTCGAATCCGCGGCGTTATACCGGGTCAGCACCGAGTGGGGCGACTTCGGGCACAGTCAGGCCGCCGACGTGCACGTCACCGACCTCGCCCCCGGGGCGCACGCGCCGATCTGGCGAGACGACGGGGAGTTCCGCATTGAGTTGTCGCTGCTCGTACGCGCGGGCGGCCGCGAGGCGCGGCTGAATTTCGAATTCCCCAAGCTCTACATTCAGAGGAACCTGCGGCGCGTGGATGCCTTGGGCAAACTCGGGTGGGAGGAGTCCGCCGAAGGCTGAAGAGGTTTAAGTTGGTGCGCCGCCTGACAACTCAATGTCCGGCCGGGTCTGTGTGTATCTGCACCCTCGAACGGGGTATCTCCTGCTGGAGGGCGCGGATGACGCGGACGGTGAGGTCGTGCGCCTGTTGGAGCGTCTGGTCGGCCTCGACTTCGAGGTGGAGGTCGATGAACTTGTGCGAGCCGGAGCGGCGCGTGCGCAGGTCGTGGAAGCCGAGGACGCCCTCCCCGCGGAAGCGCTCGACGACCGACGCGACCTTGTCGTCGATGGCGCGCGGGAGTCGCCTGTCCATCAGCACGTGCACAGAGTCGCGCGCCACCTCGAAGGCGGAGTAGAGGATGAAGCCGGAGATGAGGAGCGAGACGACGGGGTCGGCCAGCGTCCAGCCGGTGAGCGCGACGAAGAAGAGCGCGAAGAGCGCGGCGCCGTTCGTGTAGACGTCGGTGATGTAGTGGGCGGCGTCGGCCGTTAGCGCGGGCGAGTCGGTCTTGCGCGCGACCTGGCGGAGACGCCTGACGAGCGCGACGCTCACGCCGCAGGCGACGGCCATCGTGCCCACGCCCAGCCACTCCTCTGCGGTCGGGTGCGGCGTGATGATGCGCCGGATCGCCTCCCACATCAGGAAGAGGCCGGACGCGCCGATGACGAAGGACTGGAAGAGGCCGGCGAGCGACTCCGCCTTGCCGTGGCCGTAGCGGTGGTCTTCGTCGGGCGGCACGGCCGCGGCGCGCACGGCGTAGTAGTTGATGACGGACGCGAAGATGTCCATCGCCGAGTCGAGCAGCGAGGCCCAGACGCTGATCGAACCCGTCAGCAGGCCCGTCACGGTCTTGAGGGCGATGAGGAAGGCGGCGGCCAGGACGGAGAGGCGCGCGGCCGAAGCTTTGAGCTTCGCCTCGGAGGCGTGCGCGCCCGCGGCCTGTGAACTCACGTCCTGCATAAAGGTTCCGCGCCGGATTTTAGCAAATCAGTGCGCGAGCGCGTCAGGGTGTTCGGAGACCTCCTCCTCGAACTTTCCGCGCCGGCCCAGCGTGACCGCGGCCACGCCCGCGAAGATGAGGAGCGTGGCGACGGCGTGGCGCAGGCCGGGCAGCTCGCCCGCACCGAGCAGGAGGGGCGCGACGACGAAGGCGAAGAGCGGCTGGAGGTAGATGTAGACGGCGACCGTGCTCGGCGGGACGCGCTCCAAAGCCCACGCGTTGAGGTAGTAGGCGCCGACCGTCTGCGCGAGCACGGTGTGGACGAGTACGAGCCAGACGACGAGGCCGAAGTTCGAGGGGTCTGTCTGCGCGAGGTGGTAGCCGCCGAACGGCACCGCCGCTATCGCCCCGATGGCGAAGAGCCACGTCATCGCCGTCAGCGCGCCGTAGCGCCGGAACACGTCCTGCGAGACGGCGAGGTAAGCGCCGTAGCAGAAGGTGTTGGCGACGAGAAGAAGGTTGCCCCTCATCGTGTCGCCGCCGAGGTCGGCGCGCAGAGGGTCTATCAGGTAGACGACGCCCGACGCGGCGACGAGCGTGCCGAGCGCGACGCGCAAGCTCAGCCTGTCTCTGCCGAGCAGCGTGCCGACGAGTAGCGTGAAGACGGGGATCGTCGCGTTGAGGAGCGCGGCGTTGACCGCGGTCGAGAGCGAGAGACCTTTGACGTAGAGGAACTGGTTGAAGACGACGCCGAGGAGGCTGTAGAGCACGAGCCGCGCGAGGTCGCGCCGGCCGGGCGTGACGAGCCGGCCGCGCAGGCCCATCAGCAAAAGGAAGGAGACGGCCGCGCCCCCGACCCGTATCGCCACGAGCCCCGTGCTCGGGACGGCGCGCAGCGCGATCTTGCCCAGCACGGGCCACGTCCCGAAGATTATTTGAACAGCCAGAAGGGCTACGTGCGGCCCCCGTGTATGGCGGGATTGATTCATTTGTTCATTTCTTCATTGAATCAATGAACCGATGAACCAATCAGACGATTAGCTATACTCGCCGCCCTTCGCGCCGGTGCCTTCGCCGGGCTCGCCCGCGGAGGTGTTGTCGGGGTCGGCCTGCGCGTCCGGGCTGGAGGAGCCCGTGTTCTGCCCCTCGGGCGTCTGGCCGTGCTGCGCGCCGTACTCCTGGCTCTCGGCGTCGGTCGTGACGTTCGAAGGCGCCTCTTCGGGTTGGTTCGTGCTCATCGTTCCCCCTCGTCGGTCTCAGGCAATCAGGTAGAGCGGGTTCTCAAGAATCTTCTTGAGCGTCTGCAGGAACTTGGCGCCGGTCGCGCCGTCCACGATGCGGTGGTCGCAGGAGAGCGTGACCTTCATCATCTGGCGCACCGTCACCTCGCCGTCGCGCACGACCGGCGTGGGCGTCATCGCGCCGACGGCGAGGATGCAGGCCTCGGGCGGGTTGATGAGCGCGGTGAACTCGTCAATGCCGAACATGCCGAGGTTGCTGACGGAGAAGGTCGCGCCGGTGTACTCCTCGGGCGCGAGCTTGCGGTTGCGCGCGCGCTCGGCGAGTTCTTTAACTTCGCGGCTGATCTGGCCGACCGACTTCGCGTTCGCGTTGCGCACGACCGGCGTGATGAGCCCGTTCTCCAAGGCGACTGCGACGCCGATGTCCGCGCGCTCGTAGTAGCGGATGACCTTCTCCTGGAAGGAGGCGTTGACGGCCGGGTGCTGCAGGAGCGCGTGGGCCGCGACCTTGATGACGAAGTCGTTGATGCTGACCTTGTTCTCGGGGTCGAGCGCGTTCAACTGCTTGCGCATCTCGGCCGTCCTGTCCATCTCGATCTCGGTGGTGAGGAAGATGTGCGGGATGGGGCCGAGCGACTGGACGAGGCGGCGCGCGATGGTGGCGCGCATCGTCGAAACGTTCTCTTCGCGGTAGGGCGCGGCGCCGCCGGCCGGTTGGACGGCGGGCTGCGGGGCGGGCGCGTGCTTCGCCTGCTCTTCCTGCGGCTGCGCCTGGGGCTCTGCCTGCGGCGCGGGGCCGGCCTTCATCGCGGCCTCGATGTCGCGCTTGACGATGCGGCCGCCGGGGCCTGTGCCCTTCAGGGTGTTGAGGTTAATGCCGGCGTCGGCCGCCATGCGCGCGGCGATGGGCGAGACGATGAGCCGGCCGTCGCCGCGCTGGCCGTTGCCGCCCGCCTGCGCCTCCGCGGGTTGCGCCTGCGGCGCGGGCTGAGCCGGGGCGGGTTCAGGCGCGGCCTCCTGCGGGGCCTCGGGCTTCTCCTGAACGGGTTCCTTCTTCTCGGCCGGCGCCGCGCCCGAAGAGGTTTCCGAGACGATGCCGGAGATGTCCTCGTCCGCCTCGCCGACGATGGCGATGACGGCGCCTAAGGGTACGGTCTCGCCCGCGGGCACGATGATCTTGCGCAGCACGCCCGCGGTCGTGGCCGTCGCCTCCATCGTCGCCTTGTCGGTGTCGATCTCGGCGATAGGCTCGCCGAAACTGACCTTGTCGCCCTCGTTCTTCAGCCAGCGCGAGAGCTGCCCCTCCTCCATCGTCGGCGACAGCTTGGGCATCACGACCTGCGTTGCCATTAGTTCTCCCGGTAAATGGTCAATGGTGATTGGTGACTGGTCGAAGACGGCTTCTATTTACCATTCACCACTCACCATTCACTAATCCAAGTACGAGACCTCGCGGACGGCCTTGACGATGCGCTCGACGTCGGGGAGCGCGAGCCGTTCGAGGTTCTTGGCGTAGGGCATGGGGGCGTCGGCGCCCGAGAGGCGCTTGACGGGCGCGTCGAGGTAGTCGAAGGCGTGCTCCATGACCTGCGCGCTGATCTCGGCGCCGACGCCGCAGAAGGCGTGCGACTCCTCGGCGATGACGAGGCGGTTCGTCTTCTTGACGGAGTTGACGATGGTCTCGATGTCGAGCGGCCGGATGGTGCGCGGGTCGACGACCTCGACCGAGACGCCCTGCTTCTCCAACTCCTCGGCGGCCTTCAGGGCCAGGGGCACGGTCATCGAGCGCGCGACGACGGTGCAGTCCGTGCCCTCGCGCTTCACGTCGGCGACGCCGAGCGGGACGAGGAAGTCCTCGCCGTCGGGCACCTCGCCCTTGTTGCCGTACATGCGCTCCTGTTCGAGAAAGACCACGGGGTCGTCGTCGCGGATGGCGCTCTTCAAGAGTCCCTTCGCGTCGGCCGGCGTCGAGGGCATTACGACCTTGAGGCCGGGGAAGTGCGCGTACCAGCTCTCCAGGGCCTGCGAGTGCTGCGAAGAGACCTGGAAGGCCGACCCGTTCGGGCCGCGGAAGACGATGGGGATTTTGAACTGGCCGCCCGACATGTAGCGCATCTTCGCGGCCGAGTTGATGATCTGGTCGGTGGCGAGGATGGAGAAGTTGAAGGTCATGAACTCGATGATGGGCCTCAAGCCCACCATCGCCGCGCCGACGCCGAGGCCCGCGAAGCCAAGCTCCGTGATGGGCGAATCGACCACGCGCTTGTCGCCGAACTCTTCGAGCAGGCCCTTCGAAACTTTATAAGCCCCCTGGTAGGCCGCGACCTCCTCGCCCATCAGGAAGACGCCCTCGTCCCGGCGCATCTCCTCGCGCATCGCCTGGTTGAGCGCCTCGCGTATCGTGATAACGGCCATTCAAACCTCCGGACAGTTTTGCGGCGCCGGCGCGACCCCGGCGCTCCTCGGCTCTCCCGCTTACTGGAGCACGAAGTTGTAGGTGATGACGCCCGACACCTTCACCGGCTGCCCCGAGAGCAGCGTCGGCGTGAAGCGCGCCTGGCGCGCGGCGAAGACCGCCGCCTGTTGAAGCAAAGGGTGGCCGCTCACGGCAAACGCGGCGATGACGTAGCCCTCTTCGTCGACGACGACCTGCACCGTGACCAGGCCCTGCGCGCGCGCCGCCTTCGCGATAGGCGGGTACATGGGCTGCGGTTTGACGATGGCCTTGCCGTTGAGGACGCCGCCCTTGACGACCATCCTGCCGGCCGTCTTCGAAACGTCGATGCCGGACGCTCCGTCCGGCGGCGGCGCAGGCCCTTCGGAGGTCGTCCCGACGACAAGCACCGATAAGCCCGGGCCGCCGCCGGCCACGGGCCAAAGTGACGCCGGCTGTTTCGTCGAGAATGTCTGACTCGACGAAGGCATTCTCAGCGCGACGCGATCCGCGGCGGACGGGTCGAGGCTGAACGAACTGTGGAAGCGCTCGGCGACGCCCGCGGCCTCTTTGACGCCGTAGGTGAGCACCACGTAGAAGTGCCTGCCGGTTTCGAAGACGCGCGCCGAACCGACGTCTTCGCCCAGCCTGAGCCGGAACTGCCTTCCTTTATTCCCGTCGAGCTCGACCTGACGCTCGAACTCCATCGCCGCGCCCGCGCCGAGGGCGCGTTGGAAGCCCTTGATGAAAGCGTCGAGCGACTTCGGCGTCCCGGCCGCAGACTTCGCGAAGGAAAGGACGGAGAGGAGCGCGCCGTCGTGTGTGACCTCGAAGGAGGCGGGCTTAAGGGTGACGCCGCCGCCGAAGGGCAGTTCGCGGCGGATGCGGAAGTTCGGCTCGGGGAAGTGGACGGCGAACTCTTCGTCCTCCGGCGCGACCCTCAGCCAGACGGAGGTGTACGTCTGCGCCGCCGCGGCCGAAGCCGCGAGGCCGATGAGGAGGGCGGAGCTGAAGAGTCTTCGACTTCTCATCTTCCCGGCTTGATCGGGTTGGCGTAGATGTCCGTGAAAAGCTCCTCGGGCGCAGGCTCGGGGCTCTCGTCGGCGAACTTGACGGAGTGCTCGACCTCGGCGCGGACGCGCTCTTCGATCTCCTTGAGGCCGGCGTCGTCGAGGACGCCCTTCTCGCGGAGGTTGTCGCCGAAGACCTTGACGGGGTCGCGCTCCTGATACTTCTCGATCTCGGCGCGCGTGCGGTAGTGGCCGGGGTCGGACATCGAGTGGCCCATGAAGCGGTAGGTGCGAATCTCCAGGAGCGACGGCAGATACTCCTTGCGCGCGCGCTCCAGCGCGCGCTCGGTCGCCGCGCGCACCGCCAGCACGTCCATGCCGTCCACGAACTCCGAGGCCATCCCGTAGCCGACGGCCTTCTGCGACACGTCGCTGATCGACATCGCGCGCTTGAGCGACGTGCCCATGCCGTACTGGTTGTTCTCGCAGATGTAGATGCAGGGCAGCTTCCAGAGCTGCGCCATGTTGAGCGACTCGTGGAACGCGCCCTGATTGACCGCCGCCTCGCCGAAGAAGACGAGCGTCGCCTGATCCGTGCCCTTGTACTTCGTGGCGTAGGCCGTCCCCGTCGCGAGCGGTATCTGGCCGCCGACGATGCCGTGCCCGCCGAGGAAGTGCTTGTCGGCGTCGAAGAGGTGCATCGAGCCGCCCTTGCCCTTCGAGCAGCCGCCGATCTTGCCGAACAGCTCGGCCATCACCTCGTCCGGCGAGGTGCCCATGACGAGCGCGTGGCCGTGGTCGCGGTAGCTCGTGAAGACGTAGTCGTCGGGCCTGAGCGCCGAGAGGCAGCCGACGGCGACGGCCTCCTGGCCGATGTAGAGGTGGCAGAAGCCGCCGATCTTGCCGAGCGTGTAGCTCTCGGCCGACTTCTCCTCGAAGCGCCGGATGAGAACCATCTGGTAGAGCATCTTGAGCAGGGTGTCGCGGTCGACGCCCCCGATCTGCTTGAGCTGCTCCTGATGTCTCTGCTCGTGCTCCTCGCGGAGTTCGGCCGGGTCGATGCGGTCGCGCGCGTCGCGCTCCTCGGCGACGCCGGCCCCGGCCGAGGCGCCTTCCGACTCTGTCCTTGGTCTCATCGGTGTCACTTTAAGCTCACTCATGGTGTGAAATCTCGCGCGCGTGCGGTCTTCAGCCGCCGACGCGGACGCCCCCGCCGGAGTCCCCGCGCCGCACTACTTCCGCGACCTCTCGGTGTTCAGTTGTGACGGGGACGGATTATACGCGACTTTGACCCGCGCGGCAAAAAGGGGGGAAGTAGGCAGTAGACAGTTGGCCGTAGGCAGTTAGCGGGAAGCAAACGAGGTCAAAGCGAACGGGGGCGGCGAGTTGCTAATCTCGCCGCCCCCGTTCGTTAAGAACCGTTTCTGAAAGACTCTCGCCTTCAACTGCCTACTGCCATCTGCCTACTGCCTACTACCGATACGCGTCGATGGGGACGACGGCGGCGGGGGACGTGGCGGGGTGCCTGCGCGCCTGTTTGTCGCGGCGCATGGCGCGGGCGGCCGATTTGAGGAGTTCGTCCGCGGTCTCGCCGTCGGCGGGGTAGGAGCCGGAGCCGGCGCTGACCAAGACTTGAATGTTGCGGCCGGTCTTGACGTTGAAGACCTCCGACTCGACGGCGTGGCGGACGCGCTCGGCGACCATCGCGGCGACGCGCGTGTCGGCGCCGGGCAGGACGGCGAGGAACTCGTCCCCCGTGAAACGCGCGAGCATGTCCATCTGGCGGAGCTGGCCCTTGACGACCGCGGAGAGCGAGGCCAGCACGCGGTCGCCGACGCCGTGGCCGAACTGCTCGTTGACCTCCTTGAAGTCGTCGACGTTGACGCTCAGGACGGAGACGACTTCGCCCTCGTAGCGGCGGCACTCGGCCAGGCGGTGTTCGAGCATGAGCTGGAGGGCGCGCGCGTTCGGCAGTCCCGTCAGTTGATCCGTGAGCGCGCTCTCGCGCGTGCGCTCGTGCGCGAGAGCGTTGTTGATGGCACCGGAGGTGTGCAGGCAGACCGAGTCGAGCAGGCGCAGGTGCTCGGACGTGTACGCGCCCGCGGTCTTCGAGAAGAGCGTGACGGCGCCGAACGCCCCGTCCTCGCGCACGAGCGGCGCGGAGACGCAGTCCTCAATCTGCGAAGCGACGTCCGCGGGCGCGCCCGTCAGTTCGAGCTCGGGCGGCGTGTGGCACATCCCGCGCGCGTTGGCGACGACCCAGCCCGTGATGCCTTCGCCGGCCGCGGCGCTGCGTGAAGAGAAGAACTCCGCCCACTCGCCCGCGGCGAAGACCGGCTCGGCGCGCCCCGTCCGGTCGTCGAGCGCGTAGATGACGCAGGCGTCGAACGGGACGATCTCGCGCAGGCGCGCGGCGACGAGCGCCGAAGTGTCCTGCAGGTTGAGCGAGGCGCCGAGCACCTGCGTCAGCTCGTGCAGGGCCGACACCTCGCGCTGCGCGCGCGCGATGGAGCGGAAGCCGTTCGACCACTCGCCGGAGGTGTGTGCTTCCGGCGCGGGCGGCGCCGCCTGGAGTTCTTTAGGCTCATCCTCGCCCACCTGCTCGCACAGGTCTGCGGGTGAAAGGAGCGCGTCGAACTTCTCGACGTGCTTAACGAACATCTCGACGACGACGGGGTCGAACGCCTTGCCGGCCTTACTCCTGAGGAGCGCGAGCGACTGCTCGCGCTTCATGCCGGCGCGGTACGGGCGGTCGCAGCGCGTCGAGTCGAAGAAGTCCACGGCCGCGACGATGCGCGCGACGAGCGGGATGCGCTCGCCCTTCAGGCCGCGCGGGTAGCCCGTGCCGTCCCAGCGCTCGTGGTGAAACCTGACCGCGTCCTCGACGGGGAAGGGGAAGCCCACGCGGCTGACGATGTCGCCGCCGACCGTCGTGTGCACCTTCATCTTCTCGAACTCGGCCGGCGAGAGTCGCCCGGGCTTGTTCAGGATGTAGCCGGGCACCGCGAGGTTCCCGATGTCGTGTAGAAGCGCGGCCGCCTTCAGGGCCTCCAGTTCGCCCTGGCTGACGTTCAGGAGTCGCCCCAGCTCCATCGCGTAGACTTGCGTGCGGCGCACGTGCCCGTGCGTCGTCTGCGCCTTGGCGTCGATGGCGATGGCGAGCGACTCGACGGCGCGCAGGTTCAGCTCGGCCGCGGACTCCGCTAGCGCCAAGCGCTCCTCGACTTCGCGCCGGACTTCGGCGACGGACTGCTTGTGGCGGAAGGGGAGATACAGTAAGAGTATTAGCGCGAGCGAGCCGGCGGCGAGCAGGGACGCCTCGCGCGCGCCGAGCGGGCCTTGCGCCGCGAAGAGCAGCGCGAGCATGGACGCGAGCAGCGCGGCCGCGGCGAATAGAGAAAGACTCGGGGCGGCAGAGAACTTTTTAGTCAGAGGCATTTTCGGGCGATGATTGCGGGATTTGTAACTGTCCGGCGAGCGCGGCCCCGGCGTGTTGGTCAACTGTGTTGGCCAAAGTTAAAGTAGCGCTTTCGTGAGGGCGAAGTCAAGATAAAACTTGTCCGCCGGCCGAGACTTATCTTGTTGAAAGGCTGTAACTTCCGCTGCGGGCCGGAGGGGTTTGGTTTTGAGCTGGATTGAGCAGTCGGGCCGGATTACGTGGCGTTACCTGGACGACGCGGCGCAGCTGCGCGAGGCGGCCGAGTCTTTGAGCGGCGAGGCGCTGGTCGGGCTGGACACGGAGACTTTCTGGGACGTGAAGTCTGGCGGCCAGCAGTTGGCGCTCGTGCAGTTGGCGGCGGCGGAGGGCGACGTGATCGTGGCGGACATCCTGGCGGCGGGAGTCGAGCCGCTCAGGCCTCTGCTCGAATCGCCGGCGACGAAGATGGTGGCACACAACGCGCGCTTCGACGAGGGGGTGCTGCGCGGCGCGGGCGTGCGGGCGGAAGGGCTAATCGACACGCTGCGCATGTCGCGGATGGCCCTGACGCTCGCGTCGCACAGCCTCGCCTCGCTCACAGAGCACCTGTTCGGGCTGCCCATCGACAAGACCTTGCAGAAGTCGAACTGGCGCCGCCGCCCGCTCACGCGCGCGCAGATCGAATACGCGGCGCTCGACGCGCGGATGGCCCTGCTCGTCTACGGGGAGCTGAGCCGCATGCTCGCGGCGGAGGGGCGGCTTGAGCTGGCGCTGCGTTTGTCGGAGGTCGCGCCGTCGGAGCCGAAGGAGCCGGGGGCCGAGCCGAAGAAGAGGCGGAAGCCGGCCTTGCCCGAACTCCTCCTGACGCCGGAAGAGAAGCGCGTGGTGAAGGCTTTGAAGGGCTGGAGGCTCGGGCTGGCGAACACGCAGCGCGTGCCGGCCTACATGATCTGCCCCGACCGCACGCTCGAACACCTCGCGCGCGCGCGCCCCGAGACGCTCGAAGCTCTCGCGGACATCTACGGCCTCGGCGAGTCGAAGATTAAGAAGTTCGGCGAAGAGATTCTCCGCGCCCTCCGCGAGTCGTGCGATTGAGTTGTTGTTGAATATAGAGAACGAGAAATTAATCACAGAGACACAGAGACACAGCTTTGAGGTTATGTGCTCCAAGCTGTGTCTCTGTGTCTCTGTGGTTAATTCTTACCTTTAAGCCGCGCGTCCCGCGTTGCCTTCCAGTTGTGCCGCCAGTTCTTCGGGCGTGTTGACGGGTTGCAGGCACGTGTAGTTTTGGCAAACGTACGCGGTCGCGCGTCCGCCCTGCGCCGTCCTGTCTTGCAGAAGCGGGACGAGTCGGGCGGCGTCCCTGTCATCGATGGATGAATGGACGACGACCTTGTTCGGTAGGTAACGCCCCCAGACTTCGCGCAGCAGTGGGCGCGCCTGCTCGGCTTCGCCGACGACGACGATCTCTTTGGGCGTCGAGAGGTGGAAGTCTATGGCCCCGAGGGCGTAGCCGAAGGCCGAGGGGTAGCGCTCGACGGCGTCGCGGACGAGGCGGAGGACGTTGACGGCCTTGCGCCGGTAGCCCTCGTTCCCCGTCAGCACGGAGAGGCGGAGCAGAGCCTCGGCGGCGACAGAGTTGCCGGAAGGCGTCGCGTTGTCGAAGTAGTCTTTGTTCCGCACGATCAGCTTCTCGCCGCTCCGGCCGTTGTAGAAGAGGCCGCCGCCCTCCTCGTCCCAGAACTCCTCGACCATCTTGTCGGTCAAGGACACGGCCGCTTCGAGCCAGCGCACGCGCCCCGTCGTCTCGTAGAGCGTGACGAGGCCGGAGACGACGAACGCGTAGTCGTCGAGGAAGCCGACGTGCTTCGCGCGGCCGTCCTTGTAGACGTGCAGGAGCAGGCCGTCTTTGAAGACGGTGTCGAGGATGAACTCGGCGTTGCGTTCCGCCACTTCCCGGTAGTCTTCGCGTTCGAGCACGGCCGAAGCCTCGGCGAAGGCTTCGAGCATCAACCCGTTCCAGGCGGTGATGACCTTCTCGTCTCGGCCCGGCTTGACGCGCGTCTCCCGCTCGTTGAAGAGACGGCCGCGCCCGCGATTCAGCGCCTCGGTCAGCCTCTCGACGGTGACGTTCTCGGCGCGCGCGACCTCCGCGGCGTCGCGCTCGACGTGGAGGATATTCCGCTCCTCGAAGTTGCCGCCCTCGGTCACGTCGTAGTAGGCGCAGAAGAGGCGCGCGTCCTCCGGGCCGAGCAGCGTCTCGACCTCCTCCCTGTCCCACACGAAGAATTTTCCCTCGACGCCTTCGGAGTCCGCGTCCTGCGTCGAGTAGAAGGCCCCCGACTCGTCGAGCATCTCGCGCCTGACGTAGGCGAGCGTCTCCTCCGCGATCTGCCGGAAGAAATGCTCGCCCGTCGCCTGGTAAGTGTGCAGGTAGAGCCGCGTGAGGAGCGCGTTGTCGTAGAGCATCTTCTCGAAGTGCGGGACGAGCCAGCGGGCGTCGGTCGAGTAGCGGTGGAAGCCGCCGTCGAGTTGGTCGTACATCCCGCCCCGCGCCATCATCCGGCAACTGTGCGTCACCATCTCGAGCGCGCGCGCGTCGCCGGTTCGCTCATAGATTCTCAGGAGGAAGTCGAGGTTCATCGAAGAGGGAAACTTCGGCGCGCCGCCGAAGCCGCCGAAGCGCGGGTCGAAAGAGCGCGCGAGCCCGCGGTAGGCGTTGTCGAGAATCTGCGGGTTGACGGCCTCCGAAGACTCCTGCGCGACGCTCATCCGGCGCAGCTCCGAGAGAATCTCCCACGCCGACTGCCGCACCTCCTCGGGGCGCGTGCGGTAAGCTTCCGCGACGGCGGCGAGGATGCGGGGGAAGCCGGGCATCTGGTGTTGGTCGACGGGAGGGAAGTAGGTGCCGCCGTAGAAGGGGACGAGGTCGGGCGTGAGGAAGACCGTCAAGGGCCAGCCGCCGTGGCGCGTCATCATCTGGACGGCGTTCATGTAAATCTGGTCGAGGTCGGGGCGCTCCTCCCGGTCGACCTTGATGTTGACGAACTGCTCGTTCATCTGCCGCGCGGTCTCCTCGTTCTCGAAACTCTCGTGCATGAGGACGTGACACCAATGGCAGGCCGAGTAGCCTATGCTGAGCAGAATAGGTTTGTCCTCTTCGCGCGCGCGTCTGAAAGCCTCTTCGCCCCACGGAAACCAGTCAACCGGGTTGTGTGCGTGCTGCAGTAAGTAGGGGCTGGTTTCATGAATCATACGATTCGTGTACTTATGCGCTCGCTCGCTCGCGCCGTGTTCGCTCTCGTGTTCAGCCATTGTTCTCCCTCCATGTCCACCCTTTATAGGATTTAAGCTTACTCTTCCCCGAGGCGAGCCTGTGCATCGAAGGGAAGTCCAGGCCGTGTCGGCGGCAGAAGTCATAAAGATTAACGATTGATACTTCGTTGCCTCCCGGATCGATAAACCCTTCCCAGACCCGTGCGCGCGCGCCGCCCGGCGAGCCGGCCACGGAGTAGATGTTGAACCCAACTTTCCTTTCAGCACACCTCGTTCTCTCAATCCACTCCTGCTCTTTCTGTAAAAGCTTTGGGGCGGCGACCAGCTCAATGATGACGATTTCGAATGCCGACTCCCCGTACTTATCCCAGGCGGCCTGCAAGTGCGCATTCCTGTGACGACCCCGGCGCAGACTCCAGCGATGTCGATACCAACGCTCGCGCAGGTCGAGCGCGCTGCCGACGTAGATTTTGTTCGTTGTAGCGCAGCGAATCTGATAGACCCCTGATGACCTCGGGAGCGCTGTTTCCATTCGAGAACCATCGGAATTAAACGGTAAGGCTGATTATGTGGCCGGCGCGCCGAATCGGCAAACGGGAGCAGAAGACCGTTGTCGTGCACGTCCGGCGCGTGTATCTTAGCGGCGCACCTGCCGGAAAGACCTCAAGTAAAGAAAGGATAAATGGATGAGCAGAGCGAGCGAGAAGCGCGGTGACGTTAAGGCCGCGGGCGGCGTCAAACCCGGCCCGCCTTTTTTCATAACCAGGAAACAGGAACTGGGGCTTCGCATCAAGGCGAGCCAGGGCATCGTCATGAACAAGGTTCCGACCTCGCTGGTCATCGGGCAGCCGACCTCCTTCGACGACTACGTCCGGCAGTTGATGATTCCGACGAGGGTGTTAGAGCTGGCGCGCAAGGCTTCGGCCATACGCTTCTCCGCGTGGGAGGCCGAAGCGATCAGGGCGAGCATCGCGCCGGGCCGGGGCAAAGAGAAGGGACTGCTCCGCAAGATACTTGAGCTGAAGGCCAGGAAGGACGACTCGCACCCCCCATACATCCGCGTCGCCTGCACGGGCCGGGGCGACTACGACGAGATGGCCGCGGCCGAGTACGGCTATAAGCTGGACGGCGGCGGCGAAGACATACACAAGGGGGAGTTCGGCTCGCCCGTCGTTCTCGAACTCTGGCCCGCGCAGCACTACTCGCCCATGCATTCGCACGGCATGACGACGGGCATCATCTACTGCCTCTCGGGGCAGATCGACGTGATGGCGTACGACAGCCTTAAGTGGGAGGCGAAGAAGGTCGGGCTGTTGACACTCACGCCCGGGCAGTGCGCGTGGCTCGACGGCGAGCGCTTCGCGGTGCATAAGGTCTTCTGCCCGATGGACGGCGGGGACGCGCCCGTCGGCCCCGACAACCTTCTGAACGACAGCAGCAACTACGCCGCGACCTTCCACGTCTACCTCAACCAGAGCGAACTGCCGCTCGTCCGCGCCAGGCCCGAGCCGGACACGCGCGACGAGTTCACCTTCGTCGACGAGAAGACGCACAAGATCGTGCCGTTCCCGACTTACTCCGACATCTCCTGGAGCATACTGCGCAAGGTGATGGCCGACTACGCGGGGAAGATAGGGATGTGAAGTGACTCTCTCGGTTACGCGGAGGGGGGCGCTTGCACCGTCGCGCCCCCTCCCCCGTGTGTCAAAAGGGCCGGTCTCGTTTTTGCTATTTCCACGCCGCCTCGATAAACTGAATGGCGATTCATTTTTTCTCAGGCATCAAGCGTAGGAGCGCGTGTGATGGAACGTGAAAGCATCGAGATGGACGTGCTGTTCGTCGGGGCGGGGCCGGCGTCCCTGAGCGGGGCCTTGCACCTCTCAAGGCTGGTCGCCGAGCACAACGAGGCGGTAGGGAAGGGGACACGGAAGGGTAAGTCGCTCGGCGAGATTCAGATCGCGGTCATCGAGAAGGGCGCCTCGGTCGGCTCGCACATCCTCTCGGGCGCCGTGATGGATCCGAAGGCGCTCAAAGAGTTAATTCCTGATTTTCTTGAACAGGGCGCGCCGGTCGAGTCGCCGGTGAAGGAGGACTACTTCCTCTACCTCACGAAGACGCGCGCCATCAAGTCGCCCGTCACGCCTCCGCCTTTGAAGAACCACGGCTACTACATCGTTTCGCTCAACAAGCTCACCGCCTGGCTCGGCGAGAAGTGCGAGGAGGCCGGCGTCAACATCTTCCCCGAGTTCCCGGGCGCGGAGATGCTCTACGACGGGCAAGACCGTGTCGTCGGCGTCCGCACGGGCGACAAGGGCATCGACAAAGAGGGAAGGCGCAGGGCCAACTTCGAGCCGGGCGTGGACATCCTCGCGAAGGTGACCGTGCTCGGCGAGGGGCCGCGCGGGTCACTCACCAAGCAGTTGACGAACCGCCTGGGCCTGACCGAAGGGCGCGAGCCGCAGGTCTACAGCCTCGGCGTCAAAGAGCTTTGGGAACTGCCCGACGACCGCTACCCGGCGGGGCGCGTGACGCACACGCTCGGCTACCCTTCGGACGCGAACACGTACGGCGGCGGTTGGATTTACGGGATGCAGAACCGCATCGTGAATATCGGGTACGTGACGGGTTTGGATTATCAAGACCCCCTGCTCGACCCGCACGCCGAGTTCCAGAGGTTCAAAGAGCACCCGCACGTGGCGAAGCTGCTCGAAGGCGGGCGGATGATTCGCTACGGCGCGAAGACCATCGCGGCCGGGGGCTTCTACGCCATCCCGCAGTTCCACGGCGACGGCTTCCTGCTCGTCGGCGACTCGGCCGGCTTCCTCAACGCGCAGAGGTTGAAGGGCATCCACACCGCCATCAAGAGCGGCATGCTCGCCGCGCAGGCCATCTTCGAGGCTTTACTCAAAGAGGACTATTCGAAGCAGCAGCTCAAGCGCTACCGGCAGCTGATCCGCGAGAGCTGGATCACGCAGGAGCTGCGGCGCGTGCGCAACTTCCACGCGGCCTTCAGGCACGGCCGCTGGCTGGGGCTGGCGAACGCGGGGCTGCAGTTCATCACGGGCGGGCGCTCGTGGGGCCTGTTCGACCGGGCGAGTTCGGAGCCGGGGCACGAGGCGATGAAGCAGCTCAAGGACTACGGCTACCGCGGCGACGACATCCTGCAGCGCTACGGCAAGCTAAAGTTCGACGGCAAGCTCACCTTCAACAAGGTGACGGACGTCTACCACGCGGCCGTCTCGCACGACGAAGACCAGCCGGCGCACCTGCACGTCCTCGACACTAACATCTGCTCGACGCGCTGCGCGGAGGAGTACGGCAACCCCTGCCAGCGCTTCTGCCCGGCGGCCGTCTACGAGATGGTCGAGGACGGCGGGGGCCAGCGGAAGCTGCAGATCAACTTCTCCAACTGCGTCCACTGCAAGACGTGCGACATCATGGATCCCTACCAGATCATCAACTGGGTCACGCCCGAGGGCGGCGGCGGGCCTGAATACAAGGGGATGTGAAGGGAAGTAGGCAGTAGGCGGATGGCAGTAGGCAGTTAAGGCATGAGCCTTTCAACTGCCTACTGCCATCCGCCTACTGCCTACTGTGCGGGCGCGCCTATTCCTTCTCGACGATGGAGAAGTTGACGACGCCGCGCTGCACCTCTTCGAGGGCGATGCGGGTCGGCTTGTGCCTCTGCGCGTCCATCTCGACGCGCGGGCGCGCGCCCTTCTGCAACTGCTTGCTGCGCTGGGCCGCGACCAGGATGAGGCGGTACTTCGAGTCGAGGGTGGGACTCTCCTGCTCCGGCTCGTTGTTCTGCTCTTCGGTCTTCGTCGTCGCGTCTGCGGGTTTCGCCATATCTCTCCCCGGCCGGCTCAAAGTTCTCTATGGCCGGCCTCCTCATAAATCCAGCGTTTAGATGAACACTCTTTTATAACTTTTCCGCGCCATTTATTCAACGCGCGGCGGGCGCCCCGAAACTCTTGAGCACGCGGCGGGCCACCCACTCCTGCCGCTCGCGCCGCGCTCGCTCGGCCCACACGACCGAGGCGAGCTGCGCCGCGGCCCGCTCCACCTCGTCGTTCAGGATGAGGTAGTCGAAGTGCCTGTACTCGGCCACCTCGCCGCGCGCGTTCGCCAGCCTCAGCTCCAACTCCTCGGGCCGCTCCGTCATCCGCCGCGTCAGGCGCTCGCGCAGGACTTCGAACGAGGGCGGGAGGATGAAGATCGAGACGACCGACTCCATCGTGGTGCGGACGGCGCGCGCGCCCTGCACGTCGATTTCGAGGATGATGTCGAGCCCTGCGGAGAGCGCCTGCGCGACGGCCGCGCGCGTCGTGCCGTAGTGGTGGCCGTGGACGTTGGCCCACTCGACGAAGCCCCCGGCCTGAATCATCACGGCGAACTCAGCCTCGGAGGCGAAGTGGTAGTTGACGCCCTCCGCCTCGCCGTGGCGCGGCGCGCGCGTCGTCCACGAGACGGAGTAGCCGACGCCGGGCACCGTCTCGCGCAGGCGCTTGATGAGCGTGCCCTTGCCGCCGCCCGAGGGCGAGCTGATGACGAAGAGGATGCCCTGATAACGGTCGGGCACCGGGGGAGTATCGACCTCTGTTGCTTCAAGCTCGTCCGGGGCTTCACTCAACGTTCTGCACCTGCTCGCGTAGTTTCTCGACCGCGGCCTTGATGGCGAGCGCCGCGTCCTTGATGGCGAGGTCGGTCGATTTGGAGAGGACTGTGTTCGCCTCGCGGTTGAACTCCTGCAGCAGGAAGTCGAGCCGCTTGCCCGTGTCGGCCGTCTCCGCGAGCGCCGCGCGGAACTGCGCGACGTGGCTGCGCAGGCGCGCCGTCTCCTCCGTGATGTCGCTGCGGTCGGCGAGGTACGCGACCTCCTGAGAGAGACGCCCCTGATCCAGCTCGACGATCTCAAGGCCGTCGCGCGCGAGCAGCTCCGAGATGCGCTTGTTGACGCGCGCGCGGTAGTTGTCGACCTGCTCGCCGGAGAGCGATTCGATGACGGGGAGGTGCCTCTCGATCTCGTCCAGGCGCGAGGCCATCTCGGCGGCGAGCGCCGCGCCCTCGCGCTCGCGCATCGCTTCGAGTTCGTCGAGGGCCTGCGACAGGGCCTGCTCGACTCCCTTCAGAGCGTCCTCGGAGACGCCGGTGCGCGCCGTCTGCATCGCGCCGGGGAGCCGCGCGATGACGTTGACATCCGGCTCGCCGGCCAGACCGAACTCCTTCTGCATTTCGCGCATGGCCTGGATGAAGCCGGCGATGAGCGGTCGGTTGACCTCGTACGTGACCTCGCTCGTCCGCTCGACCGAGACGTTGACGTCCACGCGCCCGCGCGACAGGCGCTCGCCCACGCGCTTGCGCACGGTCGCCTCCAGCTGCGACAGCTCCGCGCTCGCGCGGATGTGCACGTCGAGGAAGCGGTTGTTGACGGTCTTCAAGTCCACGGCGACGCTGTAACCCTCGCCCTGCGCCGTGCCCCGCCCGAACCCGGTCATGGATTTCATAGGTGGTGAATGGTGAACGGTGAATGGTAAATGGTGGTTTCATCTATCCACCATTTACTACTGACCATTCACTAATACTTCCTCCTCGTCTGCGAATTGCAGTTCGTAGAGCCTGCGGTACGCGCCGCCGTGCGCGAGCAGCTCGGCGTGGCGGCCGGTCTCGACGATGCGGCCGCGCTCGATGACGACAATGAGGTCGGCGCGGCGGACGGTCGAGAGGCGGTGCGCGATGACGATGGTCGTGCGCCCCTGCGTGAGGTTGGCGAGCGCCTTCTGCACGAGCCGCTCGGACTCGGCGTCGAGCGCCGAGGTCGCCTCGTCGAGCACGAGCACCGAGGCGTCCGCGAGCACGGCGCGCGCGATGGCGAGGCGCTGGCGCTGGCCGCCCGAGAGGAAGATGCCGCGCTCGCCGACGACGGTGTCGTAGCCGTGGGGCAGCTCCTTGATGAACTCGTGCGCGTGCGCGGCGCGTGCCGCGGCCTCGATCTCGGCGTCGGTCGCGCCGGGGCGGCTGTAGGAGATGTTGTAACGCACCGTGTCGTTGAAGAGCACGGTCTCCTGCGTGACGAGCGCGGTGTTCTGGCGAAGGCTCGCCAGCTTCGCGTCGCGCAGGTCAGTCCCGTCCCAGACGACCGCGCCCTCCACCGGGTCGTGGAAGCGCGGGACGAGTTTGGTGAGCGTGGACTTGCCGCCGCCCGACTCGCCGACGAGCGCGACCATGCGCCCCGCCGGGATGCGCAGTGAGATGTCGCGCAGCACGAGCCGCTCCTCGTTGCCGTAGTTGAAGAGGACGTTCCTGAACTCTATCTCCCCGCGCAGCGGGCGGAGCGCGACGGCGTCCGGCTTCTCGGGCATCTCGGCGCGCTCGTCCATCACCTCCCAGACGTGGCGCGCGGCGGCGAGCGCCTGCTCCATCCCGTTGTGCAGGCGCGAGAGCTTGCGCATCGGGTCGTAAGACGAGAAGAGGAAGAAGAGGAAGGTGATGAAGAGCGCCGCGTTCATCCGGCCCGAGAGGATTTCACGCTGCGCGAAGAAGAGCAGGGCGGCGACGGCGAGGATGCCGATGAGTTCGATGATGTTCGGGGCGATGCCCTGAATCTTCGCCGTGCGCAGGTTGGCGCGCATGATCTGGCGCGCCACGCGCTCGAAGCGCCCGCGCTCGCGCCCCTCGGCGACGTAAGCCTTCACAATCGTCTGGTTGGCGAGCGCCTCCTGCGCGGTGTCCACGAGCTGCTGCCCGCCCTCGTAAGACTCTTTGGCGAGGTTGCGCAGCGCGCGGCCGAAGCGCGCCGTCAGGAAGCCGACCAGCGGCGCGATGGCGAGCGAGCCGAGCGTCAGCCGCCAGGAGTAGTAGAAGGAGGCCGTCAGGAAGCAGGCGAGCGTGAAGCCCTCGCGCAGCATGTCGCGCAGGGTGTTCGAGACGGCCGACTCGATGGCCGCGGCCGAGCCGACCAGTCTCGAGACGAGGTAGTTCGTCCGGTGGCGCTCGAAGAAGTCGGCCGACTGCGCGTGCAGGTGCGAATACATGTCCGTCCTTAGTTTCAGGACTGACTCCTGCCCGACGCGGGCCATCAGGTAGGTCGAGAAGTATTCGGCGACGCCCTTCGCGACCGTGAAGGCGACGAGCAGGACGGCGATGGTGCGCCACGCCTCGAAGCTGGAGTCGGGGATGACGTTCTGCAGGCCGAAGAGGGTCGGCGTCCGCTGCCCGGCCCCGCCGCTCTGCCTGAGCGCCTGGTCGAAGATGGGGACGATGAGCGCGCCGATGGCGCTCTGCAGGAGGCCGACGAAGAGCATCGCGACCGTCGCGAGCGCGAACTTGCCCCAGTGCGGCTTGAGGTAGAATAAGAGTCGCCGTAGGTCGCGCATGAAACAGTCGCCCGCTTGTCGTCTGCTGGTTTGGAGGGGAAGATGCGTGCCGCCTCTCGGTAAAACCAAACTATACGGACGCGAGGCTCGGGGCGTCAAGGCATACCAAAGGCGGAGGGGCGCGCCATTTCGCGCTTCTTGCGCTATAATCCGGGCACGCGGGAAGTGGGTTGTGCCAAGCTCTACCCAGACAGTTCTCTCCAGGTGGGACGTGTGAGCCTTCGGATTCTAATTGTGGACGACGACCTCAGCATGCGGATGCTGCTCGCCGAGTACTTCAGACGTCTCGGCTTTGAGGTCGAGGAGAAGGAGAGCGCCGAGGATGCACTGGAGCACGCGCTCTCGGGCCGCTTCGACTGCTTCATCTTCGACGTGTCGATGCCGGGCATGAGCGGCCTCGAACTTCTTCGGCGCGTGCGCGACCGTGGCATCGAGACGCCGGCCATGTTCCTCACGGCGCACGACGCCGTGGACGACAAGGTCGCGGGCTTCCAGGCCGGCGCCGACGACTACCTGGCGAAGCCCTTCAGCCCGCGCGAGCTCGAGGTGCGGGTCGAGGCGCTGCTCAGGCGCGCGGGCAAGTGGTCGGCCAAGTCCGACGACGAGCGCAAAGACCGCATCGAGGTCGGCGAGCTCGTCATCGACAAGCGGCGCCACGAGGTCAGCGTCGGCGGCAACCGCGTCGAGCTGACTCCGCTTGAGTTCCACATCCTCGAACGCCTCGCGAGCGAGCCGGGCCGCGCGTGGTCGCGCAACGACCTGCTCGACGAGGTCTGGAGCACCGAGTACGAAGGCTACCAGCGCAACGTAGACCCGCACATCAACCGCCTGCGGCGCAAGATCGAACCCGACCCGAAGAACCCGCAGTACGTCCTGACCGTCCGCGGCGTCGGCTACAAACTCAACGAGGCCCCATGACTCACACGACGAGACCCTCCCAACGCCTGACCTTGAGCGCGCTCACACTCGCGCTCTGCCTCTTCGCCGTGCCCTTCGCTTCCGAAGCACAGGCGCAGAAGAAGGGCGCGCAGAAGAAGTCTACGGGTAAGGCCAAGCCGGGCGAGAACCTTCTGCCGGAGGCGTCGCAGACGCCCGACCCGAACCGGAAGCCGGTGGCGACGCAACTGCCGCCCTCGATCCTCGTCCGCTGGCAGGGCAAGCCCGGCATCAACCGCTACCGCCTGCAGCTCGCGACCGACGAGAAGTTCGAGGACATCGTCTTCGACCAGGCCGTCGAGGGCCGGCAGTACGTCGTCAAAGACCTCCCGCCCGGCAACTACTTCTGGCGCGTCGCGCCCGCGGCCGCCGAGACGAGCATCGCCTACTCGACGCCGGAGCGCGTCACGCTCGGCACCGAGCCGAAGGTCGCGGTGGCGAGCGTCGTAATGCCGGCGGACGCGACGGGCTGGCGCGTGGCGACGGGCGAGGTCGTGAAGGTCGCGCCGGCCAGCCTGCGGCCCGGCGGCGTCGTCGACTTCGTCGGACTCGGCGCAGACGGCCGCGTCTTCGCCGTGGACGGCGCGAGCGGCATCTCGCTCTGGACTTCGCGCTACAACCCCGCGGCCGGGAATCAGAGTCCCGGCCCGGCGTCCGTCAGCTTCGAGCCGCTCGTCGTCGGCGACCCCGCGCGCGGCGCGTACGTCGTCGTGGCGACGCAAGGGGGCGTGCGCGCTCTGCTCGGCGACACGGGGCGCGAGACGTGGCGCGCGAGCCTCGAAGGGACGGCCGTCTCGGGCACGGCGTCCGACCTCGACGGCGACGGCAGGCAGGAGCTCGTCGTCGTCACCGAAGGGCCGGAGATGCTCTACGTCATCAACCCGCTCTCGGGGCGCGTGTCGGCGAGCCAGAAGCTTTCGGGCGCGGTCGCGGGGCCGCCCTACCCGTTCGAGGCGGACGGCAAGCGCGGCGTGCTGCTCGGCCTGAGGCAGGGGAGCGTCGAGTTCCGCGGCGCGGACGGCCAGGTCATCGGCGAGGCGAAGCTCGACGAGAACGTGACGACCGCGCCGCTCGTCATGCGCCGCGGCGAGATGTCGTTCATGGCGGTCGGCGGCAACAGCGCCCTCTGGGCCTTGAGCCTGCCCGACCTGAAAGTCCTGGGCGCCATCCGCGCCGAAGACGACTCGGTGCGCGGCTCGCTCGCGGCGGCCGACGTCGACGGCGACGGCAGCAACGAGATCGTGATGGTCACGAAGAAGGGGCGCGTCGCGCTCGTGAGCACGAACGACGGCACCGTCCGCTGGTTCGCCGAAGGCGGCGAGGCGGCTTCGTCGGCGGCGTTCGCCGACGTGAACGGCGACGGCGTGCTGGACGTGATCGTGCCGGGCGCGGGCAGCACGTTCGCGCTCGCGTTCTCGGGGCGCGACGGCTCACTCGTGATGCGCGTCGAGGAGAGCGGGAAGGGCGCGCAGAGCGCGTCGGGTCGCACGCGCACGCTCGTCGTGACGCCCGCGCTCGGCGGCGGCGGCTGGCTCGTCGGGGGCGACCCGGCGGGGACGGGCCTGCGCGCGGTCGAGCTGCCGAAGGGTTCGGTGAAGACCGCCTCGAACTGAGAAGGGGTTCGGTTCAACTTGTACGTCCGTCTGCTCGCCGCGTCGCTCTTCGGCGCGTGGCTCGTGGGTAAATTCGTGCTGGGCAAGGAAGGCTTCATACACATCTTCCTGCTCTGCGCCGTCGCCGTCGGCGTCGTGCAGCTCGTCCACGAGAGACGGGCGGCGCGCCAATAGGGGAAGGGGTGCTGGGTGTTGGGTTCTGGGTGCTGGGGAAGAACCTTCTTTTACCCAGCACCTAGCACCCAGAACCCAGCACCCCTCTTTTGCTGCAACTGTGCGGACGTAAAGGAGCATCAATCATCCTGTAGACTCTGTTTCTCGCGCCGTAAGGCTTTCGGCTCCCCGGGGCGCGCCCATTTCACACGAACAGAAGGAGTAAGTTTTTATGAGATTCAACGGCTCTCCTTTCCGCGTGGCGGCGGCGCTGCTGTTCGCGCTCGTGCTTTGTGCGCCCGCGGCCTTCGCGCAGACCGACAGCCGGCGCGAGACCGTGGCCGTCTCCTACCCGCTCGAACAGACCGTGAGTTTGAAGTTCCGCGGGACGACGCGGCTGCCGCGCCTGTCGGGCTCGGCCAAGGTGCGGCGCACGGGGCGGCGCAACACCCGCGTCGAGCTGAACGTGGACAACCTGCCGCGCGCGTACGAGGTCGGCGCCGTCTACACGACCTACGTGCTGTGGGCCATCTCGCCCGAAGGCCGCGCCGACAACCTCGGCGAGCTGAAGCGCAGCGGCAGCCAGTTCATCGACACGAAGATCGACGTGACGACGCCGCTCGAAACCTTCGCGCTCATCGTCACGGCCGAGCCGCACCACCTCGTCCGCACGCCCTCGCGCATGGTCGTCCTTGAGAACCTGCCGCCGCGCGACCCCGGCGACGCGCAGATCTCGACCATCCCCGTCCAGTACATCGGCAACACGTCCGACTACTTACGCGACTCGCGCGTGCCCGACCTCGCCGCCCGCGAACTCCTGCGCACGCCCACGTCGCTTTTGGGCGCGCGGCAGGCCGTCAACCTCGCGCGCTACGCCGGAGCCGAGCGCGACGCAGACCAGGAACTGCGCGAGGCGCAGGCGATGCTCGAACAGGCCGAGAACGCCTGGCGACTCAACCAGTCCGAGGCGGAAGTGGACGTGCTCGCGCGCCGCGCCGTGAGCCTCGGCGTGAAGGCGGAGGAGACGGCCGAGCTGCGAGCCGCCGCGCGCAAGCGGCGCGAGGAGAAGGCCGCGAGTGACCGCGCCATCAACGAGGCCGAAGAGACGGCCGCCGAGGCCGGGCGCACCATCCAGCAGTTGCGCGACTCCCTGCGGAAGGAAGAGTCGGCGCGCGAGATGGCCGAGCGCGACGCCATCAACGCCAACCAGCAGCTTCGCGAGCTGCGCAACGAGAACGCGCGGCTGCGCGACGAGCTGGCGCAGGTGCGTACAGAAGGCGACGCCGCGCGCCTCAAGCTCGCACGCATGGAGGGCGAGCGCGCCGCCGAACAGGCGCGCGCCGACGCCGCGGCGCGGGCACAACAGCAACAGGAAGCGCTCGCGAACCTCAAGTCGTCGCTCGCGCGCTTCGGCACCGTGCGCGAGTCGGGGCAAGGGTTGGTGCTCGTCCTGCCGGACACGCTCTGGGCCGGCGCCCGCGCGGCCGACCTGACGCCGAAGGCGCAGTCGACGACCGTCGAGCCTCTGGCCGCGCTCCTCGCCAACAACCCCGAGCTGCGCATACGCATCGAGGCGCACGTCGACGCGAAGGGCGACGCCGCGGAGCTGCAGAGGCTCTCGCAGGACAGGGCCGAGGCTCTCGCCGGCCGCCTCGTCTCCTCGGGCGTGGACGGCGCGCGCATACAGGCCAACGGCATGGGCGGCTCCGTCCCCGTCGCGGCCAACACGACCCCCGCCGGCCGCACGCGCAACCGCCGCGTCGAGATCACACTCACCCCCGCGGCGGGCGACACGGCCTCCTCGAACGGACAGCAGTGAGAATGGGTTCTGGGTGCTAGGTGCTGGGTTCTGGGTAAAGACAAGTTGCTTTAACCCAGAACCCAGCACCTAGCACCCAGAACCTTTTTAGCGATGGCCCTGCTCGAAATCCTACAGCTCATCGGGTACAGCACGGCGGCGGCGCTGCACTTCTGGATCGCGGCGCTGTTGGGTCAGGGCCGCCGCGTTCTGAACCGTCTGGAGCGCGTGCTGCTGGTGCTGGCCGTCTGCCTGGGCGTGTGGCACGCTTCGAGCCTTCTGGTCGTGCTCCACACGATGCTGGGGCTTTCGCAGGATCGCTGGACGCCTCTGTTAAGGTTCGCCGACACGCTCGCGGTGACGAGCGTGACGCTGACCTACTCGCTGCTGCTTCACCTGCATCTGCACCTGTGGGCGGACGCGCGCGGGCGTGGGCTGACGTGGACGGAGAGGGCGCGCGTCTACCTCTCTTACGTGCCGTCGGTCTTCCTCGTGTACGCGGGGCCGAAGCTCTGGACGGGCGCGTACGCGCCGATGTTCGTGCGCCTGTCGCACCTGCTTCTGCCGTTCGCCCTGTGGGCGGCGTACGTGCTCTGCCTGGTCGCGGGCACGGACTTTCTCATCGCGCGTCTGTCGAAGTCGCAGTCGGAGCGGAGGCTACTGAACACCCTGGCCGCGTCGTTTATCGGCATCGCGGCGCTCATCCTCGCGGTCTACGGCCTCGGCGTGGGGCACGGGACGCGGCTCGGACTCTACCTGCAGACAATCGCGAACCTCGGCTCGCTTCTGCCGACGGCGCTGCTCGCGTATCACATCTATCGTTATCGCTACCTCGGGCTCATCTTCAAAGAGAGCCTCATCCTCGCCTCGCTCGGCGCGTTCGTGCTGGTCGCGTACCTCTTCGGCATCCGCACCATCGCCCTGTGGCTGACCGAGCGCTTCGAGCTGCGGCCGGGCGCGGTCGAGTCGCTGCTGATACTGTTCATGGTGCTGCTCGCGGCGCCCTTGCGGCGCTGGCTCGATAAGAGGTTCCGCCGCCTGTTCGAAGAGGAGGCGGGGCTCTTCCGGGAGGTCGCGGCGCGGATAGGCAAGTCGGCGGGGCGGTACGGGCAGTTGCCGGAGTTCCTTCGCTTCGTCGAGGAGCGCGCGGCCGAGAGTTTGGGATTGCGGCGCGTGAGCATGCTCGAACTCTCCCCGTCCGATAACGAAGGTGGGAAGGGCGAGGCTCTAAGCCTGAACGGGAACGAGAAGGCGGAGGAGAAGGTTTCGGCGGCGCGCCCGAATCTACAGTCGCACTACGCGGCGAACGTGCCCGGCCTTCTGAAGTCCGGCGGCGCGGCCGCTGCGACAGTGAAGGAGATAGAGTCAATCGAAGAGGTTGATTCACACGCGCAGTCCGAGCAAGAACATTGGGCCGCGCGCGTACTCGAACTCGCAGCCGAGTCCGGGCTGACACAGATCGAGGACGAGCCGCTGTTGCGCGAGCGCGGCTGGGAGGTCGCATACGCGCTCAGGCGCGAGGAGCGCGTGGTCGGGCTCATGCTGGTGGACGCGCCGCCCGGGGCTCTGACATACGAAGTGCGCTCTTCGCTCGAACTGCTCGCGGGGCAGGTCGCCATCGCCATCGAGGACAGCCGGCTCGTGGAAGAGAACGTGCGGCTCGAACGTCGCATCGCGCAGAGCGAGCGTCTGGCGGCCCTGGGCCGCATGGCCGCGACCGTCGCGCACGAAGTGAAGAACCCTCTCTCGGCCATCAAGTCCATCGCGCAGGTCTTGCGCGAGGACGAATACCTCAAGCGCGAGTACGCGCGCGACCTCGAGCTGATCGTCGGCGAGACCGACCGCCTCTCACGCAGCGTCACGCAGATGCTCAGCTTCGCGCGCACCGCGCCGCAGGCCGACGAGCCGCGCCGAGCGGGCGAACTGCTCGACTCCGTCCTCTTGCTTTTTCAGAGGGAGGCGGCCGCGCGCAACGTCACGCTCAAGGCGGACTTCGGCGCACGCGAAGAGGAGCTTGACGGTGCCTCGGCCGCTTCGTTGAGAGACGCTTTGACGAACCTGGTTCTCAACGCGCTCCACGCGACGCCCTCGGGCGGCCGAGTCCGCCTGACGGCCCACGCCGAAGCGGGCCGCCTGACGGTCACGGTCACGGACACAGGCCCGGGCGTCGCGCCCGACCAGCGCGAGCGCATCTGGGAGCCTTTCTACACCACGAAGCAGCGCGGCACCGGCCTCGGCCTCGCCATCGTCCGCAAGCGCATCGAGGAGGTCGGCGGCCGCGTCCGCCTCGCGCCCTCAAGACCCGGCGAAGGCGCGCGGTTTGAATTGAACTTGCCACTGAAGCAGTAGGCAGTAGGCAGATGGCAGTAGGCAGTTGAAAGGCTCAGAATCGAAAGGCTCGAACTTATTTCTCAATGTCTTTATTGCGGGGTGTACTGCCTACTGCCTACTGCCATCTGCCTACTGCCTACTGTTTTTGTGGCACGGCGTGTGCAACTCTTTGGGGCATGGATAACGAGATGAGTTCGGAGAGAAGAGGGAAGTGGCGCGTGCTCGTCGTGGACGACGAGGAGGCCGCGCGTTACGGGATGCGGCGTGCGCTCGGCGGTTTCGACTACGAGGTCGAGGAGGCCGGGAGCGTGGAGGAGGCGCGCGGCGTCGTCTCGGCGCGCAGGCCAGACCTCCTTTTGCTCGACGTGAACCTGCCGGGCACGAGCGGGCTCGAATACCTGCGCGAGCTCGCGGCCGAGGGCGAGGGCGCGCCGCTCGTCGTGATGGTCACGGCCTACGGGTCGGAGCGCGTGGCCGTCGAGGCCATCAAGGCCGGGGCCTACGACTATCTCTCAAAGCCCTTCGAGATTGACGACCTGCGCCTCGTCGTCAAGAACGCCCTGGAGACGGTCGGCCTCCGCCGCGAGAACAGGGTGCTGCGCCAGCGCATCCAGCTCGAAGGCGCGCAGCGCGGCGCGCTCATCGGCAATTCCGAGTCGATGCAGCGCGTCCGCTCTATGATCGAGAAGGTCGCCGAGACGGACGCGACCGTCCTCGTCCGCGGCGAGTCCGGCACGGGCAAAGAGCTGGTCGCGCGCGAGCTGCACGAGCGCAGCTCGCACAGGCGCAAAGGCTCTTTCGTCGCCGTCAACTGCGCGGCGCTGCCTTCTGAGTTGATAGAGTCCGAGCTGTTCGGCCACGAAAAGGGCGCTTTTACGGGCGCCGCGGCGCGCCGGCGCGGGAAATTCGAGCAGGCCGACGGCGGCACTCTCTTCCTCGACGAGATCGGCGACATGAGCGCCAACGTGCAGGCGAAGCTGCTGCGCGCGCTCGAAGAGCGCAGGATTGAAAGGCTCGGCGGCGGCGACTCGATCCCCGTGGACGTGCGCATCGTCAGCGCCACGCACCGCCCGCTCGAACAGGACATAGAGAAGGGGAGCTTCCGCGCCGACCTCTTCTACAGACTCCAGGTCGTCACCATCGAGATACCCGCGCTGCGCGAACGCCGTGAGGACATCCCCGTCCTCGCCGACAACTTCGCGCGGCAGGCGTCGGAGCGCTACGGCCTGCCGCCGCGCACGCTCGCGCCCAACGCCCTGCGTAAACTCGTCGAGTACCATTGGCCCGGCAATGTGCGCGAGCTGCGCAACGCCGTCGAGCGCTCGATGATTCTCGCGGAGGGCGACGAGGTCTCGGCCCGAGACCTGCCCGAAGAGATAGGCGGAGCGGCAGGCAAGTCCGCGAAGGTTGAGAGCGCAGCCCCGACCATCGAGCCGGGCGCGCTGGCCGTGCCCTTCACGTCCGACTTCCGCGAAGACCGGCGCGAGTTCGAGCGCCGCTACATCGCGCGCTGCCTCGAAGAGACGGGCGGCAACGTCACGCGTGCCGCCGCCATCCTCGGCATGCACCGGCAGTCTTTGCAGCACAAGCTGCGCGAACTCGGCCTCGCGCGCCGCTACGTGGCTGTTTCAGAGGCCGCGGACGGGGCCGAAGACATGCAGGATAATTCCGACACCTGAAAACTGAATTTGCACGCCGCGTCCGCGAAGAGCTAGACTTACGCGCCCGTAAAAATCTTCGAGCGGAGTCAAACGCATGAAGGCGCGACTCGACGCGATCATCAAACCCGAACAGGCAGACTACCTGGAACGCTTGCTCCCCGCGAACGCCGGCGTGCTCGCGGAGATGGAGGCGTACGCCGCGGAGCACCGCGTCCCCATCGCCGACCGCGAGGTGGCGCGCTTCCTGGAGATCACGGCCCGCTCGACCGGCGCGCGCCGCGCGCTGGAGCTGGGCATGGCTATCGGCTACTCGGTCATACACCTCGCGCGCGGGATGGGCGAGGGCGGCCTCGTCGTCACCATCGAGCCGAGCGAAGAGATGATCGCGCGCAGCGAGGAGTTCGTCGGCCGCGCGGGCCTGAGGGAGCGTCTGAGGATTGAGAAAGGGTACGCGCTCGAAGTCCTCCCGAAGCTTTCGGGTGAGACGTTCGACCTCCTCTTCATCGACGCGGTGAAGCAGGAGTACGCGCAGTACCTCGACCTCGCCCTGCCGATGCTGCGCGCGGGCGGCGTGGTCGTCGTCGACAACCTCCTCTGGGGCGGGCAGGTGGCCGGCGAGATACGCTCGCCCGACCAGACGGCGTCGACGCAGGCGCTGCGCGAGTTCAACCAGGTGTTCGTCCGCCACCCGCAACTGCACGCGGTCGTGCTGCCCGTGGGCGACGGCCTCGGCTACGCGGTCAAGGTCGGTTGAAGGCTGACCCTTGCCCGAACTCTTCCGCGACGCGAAGCTGTTCACACTCGCCGCGACCCGCCCGGAGCACGAGCTGCTGCTGCTCTGCCTTCACCGCGGCAACAACGAAGACCTCCACACGCGCATCAACGATCTGGCGCGCTCCCCCCTCGACTGGCAATACCTCTTCCTGCTCGCGCGGCGCCACTCGGCGCTCCCGCTTTTGCATCGCGCGCTTGGAGACGTCGATGTTCTGCCCGACGACTTTCGCGCGACGCTGCGCGAAGAGTTCCGCAAGAACGCCACGCGCAACACGCTCCTCGCCGGCGAGATGGCGCGGCTGGCGCGACTCTTCGACTCGGAGGGCCTACCGCTCCTCGCCTACAAAGGCCCCGCGCTCGCGCGGCAGGCTTTCGGCGACATCTCACTGCGCCGCTTCGTAGACCTCGACGTGATCGTCAGGCGCCGCGACGCACGACGCGCGGGCGAATTGCTCCTCACGCTCGGGTACGAGAAGCCCTCGGGGCTGACCCCTTCGCACGAAGAGTTCCTCCTGCGGCGGCAGCACAACCTCGCCTACGCGCGCGACGGCGGGCTGATGATCGTCGAGCTGCACTGGGAGGTCGCGCCCGCGCGCTTCGCTGCCGTGCCCGTGGGCGAAGGCGTGTGGGAGCGTGCGACGACGGTCAACCTCTTCGGGACGGACGTGCGCTGCCCCTCGCCCGAAGACCTTCTGCTCGCACTCGCGGTGCACGGGACGAAGCACCTCTGGGAGCGTCTCGCGTGGGTCTGCGACGTGGCCGCGCTCGTCAACTCGCATCCCGAGTTTGACTGGGCGCATGTCCGGAAGCGCGCACGCGAGGCGCGCGTCGAACGTATGCTCCACCTCGCGCTCCGTCTCGCGCGCGGCCTCGCCGGGGGCGAGATGCCCGCGGCTCTCTTCGAAGACGGCGAGGACAAGACCGTCTCCCAACTGTCGGAAGAAGTGACCGCGGCCATGTTCGGAAGCGCACAGCCTCTGCCCATCGGTTTCGCCCGGAACCTCCGCTTCAACCTGCGCGCGCGGCCCGGCCTGCGCGAACGTCTCGACTACCTGCGTTTCGTCCTCACGCCCACCGACGGAGACCTCGCGGCCCTCAAGCTCCCGGCCGGAATGTCTTTCGCTTACTACCTCCTGCGCCCCCTGCGGCTGGCCTTCAAGGGCGAGGCCGGGCACTGAACGCGCAGGACGCCTAAAGGCGCGCGGGCATGGGGGTTAAATCTTTCTACGCCGTTGACCTTGATGTACATTTATGTTAGTTTCCGCTTGCCCGTTAAGAAATGTACGTTACCGGGTTTGCCTTCTCCGCCCGAGCTGCCTTGAAGGGCTTTTCTTTTTTAAGACCAGGGACAGCCGAGGTCTTAAGCATTACCGATCTGGGACTTCCGTGTTTTTATGCTAGAAAGTCTTTTTAACTGGCGGCGCGTACTACCTGCCGCCGGTCTCGCGGTGGCGCTCGCACCCGCTTCGGTCTTTGCACAGCAGACGGCGACCGAGTTGGGCGGGCCGAGCCGCACGGCGCAGGCCCCGGCTAAGCCTTCGGCGAAGGGCTGGAGCGTCCGCATGAGCAAGGAGGCGCCGTACACCTTCACGGTCAAGGCCAAGGAGTCGCCGCTCTCCGAGATCGCCGCGGAACTCTCCAAGCTGACGAAGGTGCCGGTCACGTTGAGCCCGCTCCTGGGCAAGCAGAAGGTTTCGGTCGACTTCGCGGGGCTCAACCTGGAGGCCACGCTCCGCATGCTCGCGCCGCAGGGTTACGTCGATTACGTCGCGGGCGGCGAGGGCGGTGACGAGCCGAAGCCGCTCGCGCTCTACCTCCAGGGGATCAACGAGAAGGCCCCGTCGGCCAACGCCGCCGTTCACAGCAACACCCAGGTGATTCTCGTCGAGGGGGACACCGAGGAGGGCACCGACGGCGAGGCGGAGAAGAAGCGCGAGCAGGAAGACCCGCTGCGCGTCACCTGGGCCAACAACGCGCTCAGCGTCCGCGCGCGCAAGCAGCCTTTAGCGGTCGTGCTCTACAAGATCGCGAACGAAGTGGGCATGCCCTTCGACATGCGCTACGAGTCGGCCGAGCTGGTTGACGTGGATTTCCAGAACTACCCGCTCGACCAGGCGTTCAGGAGCATCTCGCCGGGCGTGAGGTTCTACTACCGGGTCGATCTGCAGACATTCGAGGTGCAGCCGCTTCAGTTGGCGCTGCTGCCGCCGGCCGTTCCCAGGACTTAAGACTGACGTCTCGCCGCGCGCTTTCAGACAGCCAAGGAGTCATAAGACTTTGTCCGCAAAGACGGAGAGAACAGGCCCCGTGCAATCTTCCCGCGCCAACGAGGTGGAGGTCACACCGACGGCGGTCGGCGACCCTACCCGGAAGACGTTCGTGGAGCCGGAAGTCTCCTTCCCGGTGGACGTGCTCGAAGCCACGACCTTCTTCCAGTTCACCGAGAGCGGCGTGTCTAACTAGAGTTCTTACCGACGCCCTTTTCATAGCCACAGGAGGCACATCACTTGAACACGAAGACCGAGAATCTGATCCCCGTCCAGCTTTCCCGGCTCGAAGACGAAGAGGCGACGCTCACGCCCGAGCGGTCGGCCGAGAAGAAGAAGTTCGTCGAGCCCGCCGTCTCTTTCCCCATCGACGTGCTCGAAGCGACGACCTTCTTCCAGTTGACCGACAGCGGCCCGACCACGTAAGGGCGGCCCTTTTATCAACATCGCGACGCGATGGAGAATTTTTTGAGCCCCGAACAGAGTGCCGGGGCCTTCACGAATGCAGGACGGCCGGCTCTCGCGGAAACATTCGCGGTCGCCGGTCGTTTCGTTTGCGTCGAGGCCGCCGACGCCGACGCGGCGAGGCCCTTCCGGCGCTTCTTCGCCGGCTGGCACTTCGCGCGCGTCGAGGCAGCCGTACGGCCCAGGCCCGACGCGGTTATCCGCGTCCACGCTTCGGCGCCGCCGCACGCGCCCGCCGACCTTGAGACTTTCGAGACGGCGGGCGGTGGCCTCTGCCGCACGGACGGACGCACGTACATCTTCGAGCGGGACGGCTCGGCCGTGCGCGCCGACGGCGGGCGCAGCGGCGTCGACGTCTGGATAGGGGAGGGGACGGCCTCGCGCGAGGGCTCGGCGCTGGCGCGCGTGGTCTTCGAGGCGACGATGGTCGCGCTGCGCCGCTGCGGCCTCTTCGAGCTGCACGCGGCCGGCGTCGTCGAGCCTCTCTCGGGCGGCGGCTTTCTCGTCGCAGGGCCTTCGGGCAGCGGCAAGTCCACGCTCGCCACGCAGCTCGCCTCGGCGGGCTGGCGCTATCTTTCCGACGACGCCCTGCTGCTGCGCGACGCGGGCGGACTCGTCGAGGCGTGCGCCCTGCGTCGCGATTTCGCCGTCACGGAGCAGACGGTCGCGGCCGGCGTCCTCGGGGGCTTCGAAGGTCTGCTCACGGAGCCGATGCCCTTCGACCCGCTCAAGCGACGCTTCAAGCCGCGCGACGTCTTCCCCGAAGGCTTCGCCGAATCCTGCGCACCCCGCGCGATCTTCTTCCCGGTTATCACGGAAGAGGCTTCGAGCCGCGCGCGCCGTCTCACGCAGCCCGAGACGATGCGCGCTCTGCTGCGCATGTGCCCCTGGGCCTGTTACGACAAGCCTTCCGCGGCCGCGCACCTCGCCTTGCTCGCGCTGCTCGCGCGACAGGCCGAGGGGTTTGAGCTGAGCGCGGGGCGCGACCTGTTCGGCGACGGCGCCTATTCCTCCGAGTACCTGCGCGGCCTCGCGCAGGGGGAGTCCGTTTGAGCCACCTGACGGCAGACACGCGTGAGGGGCAGTCGCGCGCGCGCGACTACGGCCCGCCGCGCCTCATCGTCGAACTGACGAACATCTGCAACCTGCACTGCTCCTACTGCCTGCGCGACGAGGACGCGCTCTACCACTCGAAGGCGAACTTCTTCCCCGTCGAACTCCTCCGCCGCGTCGTGCGCGAGGCGCGCGTGGCGGTCGGCGCGCGCACGGTCATGTTCACGGGCGGCGAGACGACTCTGCACCCGAACTTCCGCGAAGTGTTGGAGGCGGTCGGGGCCGAAGGTCTCACGTGCAGCTTCGTCACGAACGGCTGGCACTTCGAGCGCGTGTGGCCGGCGCTGGCCGCCAACCGCGCGGCGCTCACGCACGTCTCGTTCAGCCTCGACGGCCCCACGCGCGAGGCGCACGACCGCTGGCGCGGCGAAGGCTCCTTCGTCCGCGTGGTGCGCGCGATGGCGCGGTGCAGGGCCGCGGGACTCCCGTTCATGGTCAAGCTCGGCCTGCGCCGCGACACGCTCCCTCTGCTCGAACAGACGGCGCTCTTCGCCGCGCGCATGGGAGCCGCCGCCGCCAGCTTCGGCTACAACCTGCCGACCTCCGGCGCGGCCGACGACGAGCTGTCGCCCGCGCACGAAGACCGCCTCGCGGCCGAGCAGGAGATCGCGGTGCTCGCGAGCATCCTGAAGATGCGCGTCACGCTCGAAGTCGGCTACGTCAACCTCGACCCCGAGCCGCCGTGCTCGGCGCTCGCGGGCGTGAGCTGCAACGTAGACTACCGCGGCCGCCTCTCGCTCTGCTGCAACCTTTCGGGCTACCGCGGCGCGGTCGGCGAGGCGGACGTGGTGGCCGATCTGAACGAAGAGGGTTTCGCCGTCGCCTACGCGCGGCTGCAGGATGTGGCCGCGGCGCAGATGTCGCGCAGGCGCGAGGCGCTGGCGGGGGCCGCGCGCGAAGGCCGCGAGTCGGACTTAACCCTCGGCTCGCCGTGCCTCTTCTGCCTGCACAGCTTCGGCAAGATTCCCTGGATGGCGAACGCCGCCGCACGCTCTTTGCCCGTTTTGCAAACCGTCATTTAAGATTTCGACTTTGAGATTGGAGAAGGGAACAATCGCTTGATGAGTACGAACGGCCTTTTGCCGCACGAGCACGTCGTCTTTACCGAATTCGACGCGGGCGAGGGCATCCTCGTCGATTTGAACACGAAGAAGTATTTCCAACTGAACGAGACGGGCACGCTCGTCTGGCGCGGACTTGAGCAGAACCGCTCGCTCGAAGAGATCGTCGGCGAGATCACGGCCGCCTACGACGTGACGCCCGAGCACGCGCACGAGAGCGTCCGGAGACTCCTCGACAACCTGCGCGCCTACAGACTCGTCCGCGCGGCCTGACGGCGAGATGACCGGAGACGTCCGGCAAACGACGCGAGACGGAACGCGGCGACTCAGAGTCCGCTACGCGCTGCTGACGGCCGCGCTCTTCGCGCCGCTCCTCTACTCCTTCCTCGCCGTCAGGAACGTCTACCCCTTCGCGGCCTCGACGATGATGATGAGCGGCGGCGACCCCGGCCGCGGCGCGACCTTCTACCGCCTGCGCGGCGAGACCGTCGCGGGCGAATCAATCGACCTCCCGCCCGCACAACTCACGGACGCATTGAGCTGGCGCCACTGGTCTCTGGTCGGGGCGGTCGTCGAGAACAAGCAGTTCACAATCCACAGCCCGAACCCGGCGAATCTCATGTTGGCGGACGCGGCGGGCGGCGTCGAAAGACTCCCGCGCGCGGCCCGGCTCCCGGAGCTTCTGCGCGCGTGGGGCGGGATTTACAACTCGCGCCTGCCCGAAGGTTCTGCGAAACGGCTGCGCGCCGTGAGGCTCGACGTGTACAGGTGGGACGGCCGCGCGTACGAAGACTACGAGCATCTTGTCGAGTCCTGGAGGGCGGAGCTTTGATGCGCGGGGTGCCGCAGAGCGCCGAGGCGCTCGGGGCCGTGCGCGCGGGCGCGTTCGGCTTCGTGCTGTGCGAAGTCCTCTTCACGTCCTTCTCAGACCTCGGCCGTCTGCCCCTGACGGTGGTGCGGCCGACGGGCGCGATGCGGCTCCTGCCGTGGGGATTCTACGAGCGCCTGCTCACGCCCGCTTCGATGACGGCGTTCAAGTGGCTCTTCGTCGCGGCGTTGCTCGCGGCCACGACGGGCGCGCTCACGAACGTCTCGACGAAGACGGCGGCCGCGCTCTTCCTCTTCTACCAGGGCCTGCTCCGGAGCTTCTCGCACTTCAACCACGACGAGATGCCGGCCGCCTACATCCTCCTCGTGCTCGCGTTCACGCCGTGCGGCGACGCCTTCTCGCTCGACGCGCTGCGCGGCTCGCGTAGCGAGCGGGAAGGCGGAGGGTGGGTCTACGGCTACCCGATTCTCCTGGCGAGACTTCTGCTCGCCTGGTCGTACTTCACCTCGGCGCTCATCAAGCTGCGCGTGGCGGGCTTAGGCTTCTTCGGCGCGGACAACCTGCCCGCGCTGGCCGTCTCCAACTCGCTCGACAACATGCACGACACGCAGTTCCGCGCGGGGCTTTGGCTGCCGGCCTACCGCGAGTACACGACGCCGCTGGTCGTTCTGGTCGTGCTGTGGGAGCTGCTCTTTCCCCTGGCCGTGTGGTTCAAGCGGGCGCGCGCGGTCATTCTCGTGAGCGGCGTGCTCTTCCACGTCGGCACGCTCTTCTTCATGAACGTCTTCTTCCCGTATCACCTCGCGATGTACCTCGTCTTCGTGGACTGGCCTCGGGTGGCGCGGAAAATCTTTCGCGGCGGCAGCGCGCCTCGTGTAGAATGACCGCGCTTTTTCGACAACTCCCCAAAAGCTATGCCCCGTCTTTCACAGGAGATTTCGGATGCGTAAGGGTTTTCTCGCGCTGGCCGCCTTCGCGCTGGTCTGCCTCTCCACGGCGACCGCTTCGGCCACGGCGAACTACGTCTACCACGAGCAGACCAACAACTTCGTCGCCACCCCGGTCGATGACCCGGGCGGCGGGTGCAGCGGCAGCGGCACCGACACCTCATGCGGCCGCTACGTCGAGAACACAGACCGTAGCGGCTCGCCCGGCTTCCAGATATACCAGCCCGAGACCTACAGCCTGCACTTCAAGGTCGAGTTCCAGTTCTTCACCAACCAGGTGCGCGTCTACTACACGACCGACGGCTCGCAGCCCTGCGGCTCGTTCGGCACGGTCGGCAACGTGACGCAGCCGAACGGGACTCCCTGCGGCGCGGGCAACACGACGCAGGTCGCCGTCGCCTCCTACACCTGCACCTATTCCGACGTGTCGCAGTCGTGCCAGATCGTGGACGTGGTGACGGGGTCGATACCGCCGCAGGCCGCGGGCACGACGGTCAAATACATCCTCTCGGCGTGGCACTCGGGCGGTGGCGATGAAATCTTCGCCAACTCCGGCGCGTGCGGCGGCTGCTTCGCCGCCACCAGTTCTTCCGCCGCCACCGTCTTCGATTACAACGTCATCGCGGCGCCCGTCACGCCGCTCATCATCTCCGAGTTCCGCCTGCGCGGCCCCGGCGGCGCGGACGACGAGTTCGTAGAGATTTACAACAACAGCAACTCGGACGTGACGGTCAACGCCTTCGACGGCTCGGCCGGCTTCGCGCTCGCGGCCTCGGACGGCGTGACGCGCTTCACCATCCCGAACGGGACGTTCATCCCCGCGCGCGGGCACTACCTCGGCGTCAACTCGACGGGCTACTCGCTCGGAAGTTATCCGGGGGCGACGACGCCCGCGTCGGGCGGCGAGGAAGGGGCGACGGCCGGCGGCCCGCCGACATACGCTGGAGGCGACGCGCCCACGGCCAAGTCACGCCTGCGGGCGAAGGCCGCGCAGCGCAGCACGCGCACGTCGGTCGGGGCCGTCCCGCCCGGCGGCGAAACGCCACCCGGCCCGAACGTGGGCGTCTCGGGCACGCCGGGCGACGTCACATACACGACGGGCATCGCGGACAACGCGGGCATCGCGCTCTTCAGCACGGCGAACCCCGCGAACTTCTCACTCGCGACGCGGCTCGACGCGGCCGGGTCGGACACCGAGCTCAACACGCTCTACGTCGAAGGGGCGGGCTACCCTTCGATCACGCCCGTCTCCACCGAGCACAGCTTCGTCCGCGACCTGTGCGGCAAGGGCGGCTCGACGTCCATGACCGGCACCTGCCCGACCGGGGGCGCGGCGCGCGACACGGGCGACAACGCCGCGGACTTCATCTACGTCGACACGGCCGCCACGAACGCGGGCGCGGGCGAGCACCTGGGCGCGCCGGGGCCTGAGAACTCGACCTCGCCCATCCAGCGCAACAGCGCGTTCCCGGGGTCGCTCATCTTCCCGTGCGTTTCTTCGAGCGCGGCGCCGAACCGCGTGCGCGACTACGCGGCGGGGCCGACGGCGACTTCGCCGATGGGCACGCTCTCCATCCGCCGGCGCATCACGAACAACACCGGGGCGAACGTCACGCGCCTGCGCTTCCGCGTAATAGACATCTCGACGTTCCGGGCGCCGACGGGCACCGCCGACCTGCGCGTGATCAGCTCTTCCATCACCACCGTCACCTCCGCCGAGAACCCCTGCTCGGCGGTGCCAGTGCTCATTCAAGGCACGACGCTGGAGACACCGCCGACGCAGTCGAACGGCGGAGGCTTCAACTCCAGCCTCTCGGCCAGCACCGTCACGCTGCTGACGCCGCTCACGCCCGGCGGCACATACGACTTCCAGTTCACGCTCGGCATCAAGCAGACGGGCACTTTCAAGTTCTACGTCAACATCGAGGCGCTGCCGTAAGGGGACAGTAGGCAGTAGGCAGATGGCAGTAGGCAGTTGAAAGGCAGAAGAGAATTATCGCCTTTCAACTGCCTACTGCCATCTGCCTACTGCCTACTGATGTGGGAAGCTGTACGTGACTTTGTAATCGGGGGGCGTCTTTTCGAGGATGGGTCGGCCGTGGGCTTCGAGCCAGGCGTGGCCGGCGAGTGCGTCGGTGCCTTCGCGGCGGACGCCGAAGAGGACACGCGTCGGGATGCCTTCGAGCGCGAGGTAGCGGTGGAGCACGGGCGCGCGCTTCCAGCAGGTCGGCGTGAAGACCCAGAAGTCCAAGGCGAGCAGGGAGTCGAGCAGGCGCGCGAGTCTCGCCTGGACGTGCGCGGCGTCGTGCGGCGTGTCGCGCGGTGCACGACGGGGCGCGACGAGCGCCATCGCGCGGGGCAGCGGCATGAGTTTGACGAGCAGCGAGAGCGCGACGACCCACGCGCCCATCCGCGCCAGGAGGAGCGTGGAACCCGGCTCACGCGCGAAGAGGCGCGCCGCCCGCAGCGGGAGCGCGGCGAAGGCTTTGAGTCCTGGCGCGAGTGCAGGCATGTGCGTCGACGGCGGCGGAGAAAAAATCCCGCGCCTCTGGTAACATCGCGCGGGAGGTTTCTGAGCCCTGTTAATTTACCCCGACAGCCCCGAGACGCGCGAGCGCGCGGCCTCAATCGTGAGGGACGGCGGCCTCGTCGCCTTCCGCACCGACACCATCTACGGCGTCGGCGCAGACCCTTTCAACGGCGCGGCGCTCGAACGCATCAACGCGCTCAAAGGGCGCGACGGCAAGCCCATCCTCGTCCTCGCCGCGACCGAAGAAGACGCCGGACGAATCATCGCCGAGAGGACTCAGACCTTCGAGCTGCTCGCCGCGCGACACTGGCCGGGCGCACTCACACTGGTCGTGGCCGCGCGCGCGAAGGCGCCGGAGCTTCTGACGGCGGGCACGGGCACCGTCGGCGTCCGCCTCCCCGGCGACCCGGAGGCGCGCGCCGTCGTGCGCGCGTGCGGCAGCCTCCTCACGGCCACGAGCGCCAACCCCGCCGGCCGCCCTCCCGCGCTTACCGCACGCGAAGTCGCCGAGTACTTTCCCGAAGGTCTGGGCCTCATCGTCGACGGCGGCCCGACCCGCACGCAACTCCCCTCGACGGTCGTCGACGCGACCGGCCCGCGGCCCCGCCTCATCCGCGAGGGCGTCGTCACGCGCGCGGAGCTGAGAGAGACTTTGCTCGCCGCGGGACTCGACTTTTAAGACAACTGTTAACCACAGAGACACAGAGACACAGCTTGGAGCAAATAAGTTTCCAAGCTGTGTCTCTGTGTCTCTGTGGTTAAATCTTTTCCTCGCGGCTCATTGTCCGGCCTTGTAACCCGCCTCGTCCAGAATCTGCCTGGCGCGCTCGGGGTCGTAATTGTAGACCTGGCCGGGCGTGTAGGCCCAGGACTGCTCCGGGAGGATGGCGTTGGCGACGCGCGCCTGGCCGAGCAGGAGCTCCTTGACGATGGCGGGGCGGTCGATGGCGTAGGCGATGGCCTGGCGGACGCGCGGGTCTTTGAGCACCTCGTCCGCGGCGTTGAAGTTGAGGTAGACGACGTTGACGCCGGGGGACTGCGCGACCTTCAGGTTCGGGTCCTGCCCGAGCGAGAGGTACGCGTCGGGCTGGAGGTTCGCGACCTGCGCCAAGTCCACGCCGCCGCTCCTCAGCTCGGCCTGCAAGGTGTTCGCGTCGAGGATGGTGCGCACGCGCAGGTTCTTGATGGCGGGCGCGCCGCCCCAGTACTCCTCGTTGGCCGTGAGGTCTACGACCTGCTGCGACTCGTCGTAGTGCGCGAACTTGAAGGCGCCGGTGCCGATGGGGTTCTGCTTCTGCTGGTCGGTCGTGTAGCCCTGCGGCATCATCCCGACGGGGACGAGGTTCGAGAGGAACTTGTTAGAGGGCTTGGCGAGGGTGACGACGAGCGTGCGCGGGTCGGGCGTCGCGATGGTCTTGACGAGAGGCTTGCGGTCGGCGCCCGTGCCCTCGAAGAAGTCGTTGGCCTTGCGCGAGTCGGAGGCGAGCAGCGTGTCGAGCGTGTACTTGGCGTCGGCCGAGGTGAACGGCTTGCCGTTGTGGAACTTCACGCCGTCGCGCAGCCGGAAGGTGTAGACGAGGCCGTCGGGCGAGGGCTGAATTTCGGAGGCGAGGTCGCCGACGTAGTCGAAGTTCTCGTTCTTGCGGACGAGCGAGTTGAACATGAGCTGGCGGAAGCGCTCGCTCGAAGCGTCCGTGCCGCGCAGCTGGTCGAGCGTCTCGGGGTTCGATTCGAGGACGACGACGAAGGGGCCGGACTTTCCGCCCTCCACGGTCACGTCGTGCAGGAAGCGCCAGTCGCCGTCCACGGGGACGTTGATGTTCTGCACGTTCCTGCGCGCGACGACCATCTGATCCATGTACCAGAGCGGGAGCTGCGGCACCTCGCGGCTGATGGCCTCCCACGCCTGCGCGTAGAGGCCTTTGGCCTTCGCGCGGTCGAAGGTCGAGATGGCCTCGTCGAGAATCTTGTCCACCTCCGGGTTGCTGTAGCGGCCGCGGTTCTGGTAGGCGCCGGTGTGGAAGAGGTCGAAGAGGTAGATCGGGTCCTGGTTGCCGCCGACCCAGCGGCCCGTGGTCAGCTGGAACTGCCCCTTGCGCTGCTGGTCGAGCAGGGTGTTGAACTCGACCTGGTCGATCTCGCAGGGGATGCCGACCTGCTTCAGCTGGTTCTGGATGACGGAGGCGTACTGGCGCGTGGGCGCGCTGGCGGCGTTGATCTTGAGGTAGATGGGCGCCTTGAAGCGGCTGGCGGTCGTGCCGCGCGACCCGCCGCCGCAGGACGCGAGCAGCAAAGACGAGACGGTGAGCAGGACGAAGAGTGTTGTCAGTCGGCGGCGCCTCATTCTCAAATTCTCCCTCCGTACACGTAGTTCAGCTTGCGGTTCAGCTCGGCCACCTCGGCCGAAAGCTCCTGGAAGCGTTTGGGGTCGAACGGCAGGGGGGGCTTCGTCAGGCCCTTGAAGGCGGCGATGCGCCGCAGCGAGGCCTGGATGCGTCCGCGGGAGAGTTCGCCCGTGCGCGCGGCGTCGAGCAGGGAGTGGTAGGCGCGGCGGATGAGGTCGGGGCGCGCGCAGACGAGGAGCATGTCCTCTCCGGCGAGCACGGCGCGCAGGGAAGCTTCCTCAATCTCGCAGTGCTTGGCGATGGCGCCCATCTCCAGGTCGTCGGTGACGACGAGTCCGTCGTAGCCGAGCTCGTCGCGCAGGAGGTCTCGGACGATGGAGGGGTTGATGGAGGCCGGGACGAGGCGGCCGCCCACGATGCCGCGGTTGATGTCTATGTTGGGGAAGCCGCCGTGGCTGACCATGACGGCGCGCACCATGTTGTCCTCGCGCTGGAAGAGTTCGATGTAGGGGGCGAGGTCTTGCGCGATGAGGTCGTCGTGCGTGAGGTGGATGACGGCCATCTCCTCGTGCGTGTCCACCTCGCCCGCGCCGATGCCGGGGAAGTGCTTGGTGCAGCCGAGAATCCCGGTGCCCTGCAGGCCCCGCAGGTAGACCATCGTGTAGCCCAGGACTTCGCCGGGCGAGCGGCCGTACGAGCGCGAGTAGAGGCCGTTCGAGAGAAGGTCTCGGTCGTCCGTCATGATGGACATGACGGGCGCGAAGTTCATGTTGAAGCCGAGGAGCCGGAGGACTTCGCCCGTGATGCGCCCGTGCGCGCGGGCGCCGGCGAGGTCGCCGTGCTGGCGGATGACGCGCGCCGCGGGCGACGGCGTGCAGATTTTGCGCAGGCGGTCGACGAGCCCGCCCTCCTGGTCGATGCCGAGCAGGGGGTCTACGCGCAGGGAGGCGCGGACGCCGTCGAGCAGGCCCCTGAGCTGCTCGGGCGCGGCGACGTTGCGGCCGAAGATGATGACGCCGCCGGGCTTGACCTCTTCGAGCAGGGCGCGCGCCTCCTCGTCCAACTCGGTGCCGGGCAATCCGATGAAGAGCAGTTGTCCGATTTGGTGTTCGAGGGGGAGCGACTGAAGGGTTTGGAAGTCAAACATGAATTAGGCGATTCTGTTCCTCAAGTCGAGTAGGAGTTGGCGTGCCTCGTCCCCTGTGAGGGTTTCTACATCAAGGCCGCGAAGCTCGTCAAGGAGGGTTTGGTTGACGGAGTCGAAGAGCGTGATCTGCGCCGCCAGCGCGCGCCGCCCCACCCGCGAGGCCGCGCGCCCGAGCGCGTCCTTCCCGTTCGCACCGTTCTCGACCTGTGCGGGCGCGGCCGTCGCCGCCCCGGCCGCCGCCACGCCCTCTTCGGCGAACACGTCCAGCTCGTAACGTTCGAGCCTGGTTAAGACTTCGCGGGCGCGCGCGAGCACGTCGGGCGGGAGGCCCGCGAGCCGCGCGACCTCGATCCCGTAAGACTTCGAAGCGCGGCCGCGCTCGATCTTGTAGAGGAAGATGACCTCGCCTTCGCGTTCGGCGACGCGTATCTGATAGTTCTGCGCGCCGGGCAGGCGCTCGGCCAGCTCGGTCAGCTCGTGGTAGTGCGTCGCGAAGAGGGTCTTCGCCGAGTGCTCCGGCGAGTCGTGCAGGTGTTCCGCGACGGCCCACGCGATGGAGAGCCCGTCGAACGTCGCAGTCCCGCGCCCGATCTCGTCGAGCAGCACGAGCGAGCGCGGCGTCGCGTTGTGCAGGATGGCGGCCGTCTCCGTCATCTCGACCATGAAGGTCGAGCGCCCGCGGGCCAGATCGTCCGAAGCCCCCACGCGCGTCCAGATGCGGTCGAGGATGGGCAGGCGCGCGCTCTCCGCCGGCACGAACGAACCCATCTGCGCCAGAAGACAGATGAGCGCGGTCTGCCTAAGAAGGGTGCTCTTGCCCCCCATGTTCGGCCCTGTGATGATGAGGAGGCGTTCGTTCGAGCCGTTCATGTAAAGGTCGTTGGGGACGAAGGAGGCTTCGCCGAGGGCCTCGATGACGGGGTGGCGGCCGGCCTTGATTTCGAGTTCGTCGCCGTCGTGGAGTTGGGGCTTGTGGTAGCGGCGGCGGGCGGCGATCTCCGCGAGCGAGGCGAGCACGTCGAGGATGGAGAGGGCGCGGGCCGTCGTCTGGAGTCTGCGCGTCTGCTGCGCCACCGCCGCGCGGACTTCGCCGAAGATGCGCGTCTCGATTTCGAGGATGCGCCCTTCGGCGCCTAAGACCTTCTGCTCCCACTCCTTCAGCTCGGGCATCGTGTAGCGCTCGGCGTTGGCGAGCGTCTGGCGGCGCTCGTAGTCCTGGGGCACGCGCGCGGCGACCGTCTTGGAGACTTCGATGAAGTAGCCGAAGACGTTGTTGAAGCGGACGCGCAGGGACTGTATGCCCGAGCGCGCCCGCTCGCGCGCTTCGATGGCGGCGATGGTCTGCTTGGCGTCGCGGCTGATGGAGCGCAGCTCGTCAAGCTCTGTGTCGAAGCCTTCGCGGACGACTCCACCTTCAGAGAAGTTGACGGGCGGGTCGTCGCTCAGCGAGCGCGCGATGAGTTCGCAGACGTCCGAAAGCTCGTCGGCGTTCTCGACGACGACCTGGAGCAGAGACGCCTCCGCGTCGGATAACGCCCGGCGGATGGCGGGGACTTGATTCAGAGAGCGCCGGAGGGCGACGAGGTCGCGCGGGGTGGCCGTCCCCATGTTGATGCGCCCCGTCAGGCGTTCGAGGTCGGAGACCTCTTTGAGGAGCGTGCGCGTGCGGTCGCGGCGCATCTGCGAGCGGTGCAAATCTTCGACGGCCGCGAGGCGCGCCTCTATCTCGCCGCGCCGGACGGAAGGGCGCAGCATCCAGGAGCGGAGTAGACGCGCGCCCATGCCCGTGACGGTCGCGTCGATGACGTTGAGGAGGGAGGCGCCGCGTCCGCCGCCCTGCGACTCGACGAGTTCGAGGTTGCGGCAGGTGACCTGGTCTATGACGAGGTGTTCGTGCGTCTCGAAGAAGGTGATGTCCGTGACGTGCGCGGCCGCGGCGCGCTGCGTCTCGCGCGCGTAGCGGAGGCACGCGCCCGCGGCGCTGACGGCCGCGACCATGCCGCCGAGTCCGTAGCCTTCGAGCGTGCGCGCGCCGAACTGTTCGAGGAGAAGGGAGGCGCACGAGGTCGGCTCCCAGAGCCAGTCTTCTAAGGGGGTGAGCGGAAGCCCTTCGCTCCGCGTCGCGGCCTGCTCGGCCGGCGTGATGCGCGCGACGGGCGCGACCACATCATCTTCGTCTTCGTCCGAAAGCTCCGCAAGCTCCGCTTCGAGCGGGAGCGGCGCGGTGTGTGAAGGGCCGCGGGCGTAAGCCTCTCTGACGAGCGGCGCGAGCGAGCGCGGGAAGAGCAGCTCGCGCGGCGCGAAGGATTCGACGTCGGCGCGGACGCGCGCCCAGGCGTCGGGGCCGGTGACTTCGGTCGAGCGGAAGTCGCCGGTCGAGAGGTCGAGGAAGGCCGCGCCGTAGGTGTCTCCCGCGCCGCAGAGGGCGGCGAGGTAGACCGTCTCTTTGGCTTCGACGAGGTGCGGGTCGATGGCGGTGCCGGGCGTGATGACGCGGACGACCTCGCGGCGGACGAGCTTCTTGGCCTTCGAAGGGTCTTCGGTCTGCTCGCAGATGGCGACGCGGTAGCCCTTGCGTATGAGGCGCGCGACGTAGCCCGCGACGGCGTGGTGCGGGACGCCGCACATGGGGATGGGCTGGCCGCGCTCCTTGTGGCGCGCGGTGAGGGTGATCTCCAGCTCGCGCGCGCCGGTGATGGCGTCCTCGAAGAAGAGTTCGTAGAAGTCCCCGAGGCGGAAGAAGAGGAGCGCGCCCGGGTGCTGCCGCTTAAGCTCCTGGTACTGCCGCAGCATCGGCGTCAGCGCTGAGTTCGTCGTCGTCATGTTCTTGAAATGGCGCCTGCGTGAAGGGCGGTTGTCAACGACCGCAGGCTCGGGCGTCAAAGCTACCACAAAGGTTGGGCACATGCACGAACGCCGCGCGGGGAAAATCTCAACTGTTCGGGATAAAACCGTGACAGGGTTAAGGGAGAGTTCAGCGTCCGATGGAGAGCCTTGGGTTACAGGTCGCCGTGCTCTTCCTGCTCGCGATTCCCATCGCGTGCGTCGCGTGGACGGTGACGCACGAGGAGGTCTTCCGCGAGCCGAGGGAGTTCTGCGTGCGCCGGAGCAAGGAGTGCCGGCGCTGGTATCAGAGGAAGTTCTTCTACCTCTTCACCTGCGAATACTGCTTCAGCCACTACGTGACGGTCTTCTTCCTCTTCGTCACGCGCTATCACCTGCTCTTCGAAGACTGGCGCGGCTACCTCATCGGCGGCTTCGCGCTCGTCTGGGTCGCCAACCAGTACATGAGCCTCTACAACCGCCTCCGCCTCGACATCAAGAGCGAGAAGATCGAGACGACGATTAAAGAGAAGGTGGCTAAGAAAGTGATAAGTGATGAGTGATGAGTGATAAGAGGAAGACAAGGCCCGGCCTGCTTCCTCTTATCACTCATCACTCATCACTTATCACTAACCGAAGAAGACTTCCGCGACGTGGTAGACCTCTTCGTCGAGCAGTTTGAGGCGGCGGACGGCGTCGTCGAGGGGGACGCTGATGACCTTGTTGCAGCGCAGGGCGACCATCTGGCCCCAGTGCTTTTCGAGAATCAGCTCGAAGGCTTTGACGCCGAAGCGCGTGGCGAGGACGCGGTCGAAGGCGGAGGGCGAGCCGCCGCGCTGGACGTAGCCGAGGTTGGCGTGGCGCGTCTCGATGCCCGTGTGGCGCTCGATCTCGACGGCGAGGTGGAAGCCGATGCCGCCGAGGCGGCCCTTTCGGTAAATCTGCGCGCGCGCGTCTTCGCTGAGGAAGTTCTCCTCGGGGTGCGGGTGCGCGTCCTCCGCGACGACGATGATGGAGAAGGCGCTCCCCTGCATCTCTCTGTGGCGGAGCAGCTCGCAGATGCGCGTGATGCGGAACGGGTGTTCGGGGACGAGGATGACGTCGGCGCCGCCCGCGATGCCTCCGTAGGCCGCGATCCAGCCGGCGTGGCGGCCCATCACCTCGATGACCATCACGCGGTGGTGTGACTCGGCCGTCGAGTGCAGGCGGTCGACGGCCTCCATCACGGTGTTGACCGCCGTGTCGAAGCCGAAGGGGAAGTCCGTCCCGTCGAGGTCGTTGTCGATGGTCTTCGGGATGCCGACGAGCGGGAGCTGGTGTTTGTGCCACATGTCGCGGGCGGCCCGCAGGGTGCCCTCGCCGCCCGTGACGATGAGGGCGTCCATCCCGTGGCGCGCCCAGGTGGCGCGTATGCGCGCGGGGTAGTCCTCGCCGTCCTGCGGGTTCGTGCGCGAGGTGCCGAGGATGGTGCCGCCGCGCGGGAGGATGCCCGAGACGTGGTTGCGCGTGAGCAGCTGGATGTCGTCTTCGATGAGGCCGCGCCAGCCGTTCATCACGCCGAGGACTTCGGCCCCCTCGACGTGCATCGAGCGGCGGACGACGGCGCGGATGACCGCGTTCAAGCCCGGCGCGTCGCCGCCCCCGGTCAGAATCCCTACGCGTAGACCCATCGGAAAAACCCTCGAAAGCCCCCGGCCGGAACGAATGAATTGATTTGGTTTGCTGACCACGCCTATAATCTCGCGACAAATCGCGGCATGTCAAACAACGTCATTTTCGTCGGAGGGGATTTGGAGAAGAGTTTGCTGACGCTCGGCGTCGACACGTCCACGGAGCGCAGGAGTGTCGCGCTCTACGGCGGGGGGCGAGTGCTCGCGGAGAGTTCGAGCGGGCTGCGCGAGGGCGGCTCGGCCAGCCTCCTCTCGGACGTAGACCGCATGCTCGCTTCGGCCGGCGTCAAGTTGAAGGAGGTCGGACTGTACGCGGCGGCCGTCGGGCCTGGAAGTTTCACGGGCCTGCGCTCGGGGCTGGCGACGGTCAAGGGGCTCGCGCTGACGACCGGCAGGCCCGCCGTCGGCGTGCAGACGCTGCACGCACTCGCCTACAGCGTGAGGCCGGCGGCGCGCGTCGTGTCGCTCATCCCGGCGGGGCGCGGCGAGGTCTTCGCGCAGATGCTGTCCGTGTCGGCCGAAGGCGTCGTGTCGGAGTTGGAGGAGCCGACGCACCTTCCGCCCGCGCTACTCTTAGAGAGGATGGCGGCGCAGGGCGGCGGGCTGAAGTGGGCGGGCGGCGGCGCTCTCAAGTTCCTTGAGTTGATTCGGGAGAGGGCCGCGGCCAAAGGGTTAGAGTTTGCGGAACCGGGCGCGCACGTCCCGTTGGCGGAGGGGGCCTGGGTGTTTGAGCCTGCCGCGGAGGCTCTGGCCGCGACCGTCGCCGAGATGGCCTCGGCGTCGTACGCCTCCGGCGCGGCGACGCAAGGTCTCACGGCCGTCTACGTCAGGCCGTCCGACGCGGAGCTGAAGGATTTATGTCACGCGCAGAAATGAGGGTTGAGCTGGAGCAGGCGGGGTGCGTCGTCGTCCCCATGTCGGAGCACGATCTTTTGGAGGTCGTCGAGATAGAGGAGACGACCGGGCTCAGTCAGTGGGGCTGGGAGGCGTACCGCGCGGAGCTCGATAAGCAGGAGGCTGTGATGCTCGTGGCCCGCCGCTACACGCCGGACGCTTCGAACGGGCGGGGCCTCGCGGGCTACATCGCCGCGCGCATCAACGCGGACGAGCTGCACGTCAACAACATAGGCGTCTGGCCCGAGTCCAGGCGGCGCGGCGTCGGCGGCGCACTGCTCTGGGCGGCGCTCGAAGCGGGCGCGCGGCGCGGCGCGGTCGAGGCCGTTCTGGAGGTGCGCGCAGGCAATCTGCCCGCGCAGATGATGTACGAGCGCTTCGGCTTCCGCGTCGTCGGCGAGCGGAAGGGCTATTACAGGGAGCCGGTCGAGGACGCCAAGATCATGACGAGGCGGCTGGCAACTGCCGCTTGAAAGGGTTTGGGAATTGGGCTAACATTTTCGTAACGGAACGGCCGCGCGTGGAACAAAAAACGTCATTCGGCGCGCGGCCGCTCTAAGCCAACACTCCACGCATCTGAAAGGAGACCTTTCCAATATGGAAACGACCAACACGGACGGCCTGAAGGAGCAGTTGATCGCGGTTGACCCGGAGTTCCGTGAGCTGGCGCGCGAGCACGGGCGCTACGAGCAGCGCCTGAGTGAGCTTTCCGCACTCCAGTACCCGAGCGACGAGGAGCAGCTCGAAGAGGTCACGCTCAAGAAGAAGAAGCTGGCCGTGAAGGATCAGATGCAGGCAATCATGCTCAGACACCAGAGCGCGGGGAGCACGGCGCACTAGGCGGCGCGCCCTGCGGGCACTCCCAGGCATTTCAGGGACGGGGGACGCTTCAAAATTTCTTGGGCGCCCCCGTTTCACTTTAGACGGAAACGTTTCGAAGGGGTTCCAGATGGTCAAAGACGGCTACCCGTGGGTCCTCGTCCCGCTCGTAGCGGGGTTGGCGTTGGGGCTGCTCTACCTTTTCTGGCCCGCGCTGCCCCTGCTGGCGCTGGCCCTCGTGCTGCTTCTGCTCGCGGCCTTCATGGCCTACTTCTTCCGAGACCCGCGGCGCACGGTGCCGAAGGAGGCGAACCTCGTCGTCTCGCCCGCGGACGGCAAGGTGACGAGGATCGAGAAGCTCTCGGGCGAGGGCGCGGACTCGCCGACCGTCGTCAGCATCTTCCTTTCGCCCTTCGACGTGCACGTCAACCGCGCCCCCATCGCGGGCAGGGTCGTCGACGTGACCTACACGAAGGGGCGCTTCGTCGCGGCCACGAGCGACAACGCGAGCCTCGTGAACGAACAGAACGCCCTGACGATTAAGGGCGAGCGTTTGACCGTGGTCTGCAAGCAGATCGCGGGCGTGCTCGCGCGCAGGATCGTCTGCTGGAAGCAGCCCGGCGACAGCCTTGAGCTGGGCGAACGCTTCGGCCTCATCAAGTTCGGCTCGCGGACAGACCTCGTCCTGCCGAAAGATGTCGAAGTCCTCGTCAGAGTGGGTCAGCGCGTGAGCGGCGGCGTGACCGTGATAGGGAGGTGCTCGGATGGCGAGTGAGGCGAAAGGAAGCGAGGCGTTACAGCCCGAAGAGGTCAGGGAGCGGCGCGGGATTAAGAAGGGCCTCTACCTCCTGCCCTCAGCCTTCACGGCGGCAAACATAGGCATGGGCTACTTCGCGGTCATGGCCGCGCTGCGCGGCTTTCAGATGCTGGACGGGGCGTCTTTGGGGCAGCCCCTGGACGCGGCGGCGGCGCAGAAGATCGCGGCCGCGACGATGCACTTCGACAACGCCTCGCGCGCCATCGGCTGGGCCATCCTCTTCGACACGCTCGACGGGAGGATCGCGCGCCTCACGAAGACGACGACGGAAATAGGCATCCAGTTCGATTCGATTGCGGACGTGCTCACGTTCGGCATCGCGCCGGCCGTGCTCGTCTACGCGTGGGGCTACGGCTCGACCTACCCCGACGGCAGCCAACTCCACAAACTGGGCTGGTTCCTTTCATTCATGTTCCTGATCTGCGGCGCCCTCCGGCTCGCGAGGTTCAACGTGCAGGCGACGCGGCCGCGCACGCTGGCGGAGGGGAGCGCGAAGGTCGATAAGAAGAATTTTGTGGGGCTTCCGATCCCGGCGGCGGCGGGCCTGCTCGCCGCGCTGATACACTTCGCGCCCCGCCCCCTGCTCACCTACGGGGGCGACTACTCGTCCCTCTACGCGGGCATCCTGATGGGCGCGGTCGCGGTGCTCGGGGCGCTGATGGTGAGTACAATTCGCTATTCCAGCTTCAAGACGCTCGGGGCGGGGAAGCGCAACACGATTATGGTCATGCCCGTCATTGCCGCAGTGGGCATGCTCGTCTGGCTCTACTCCCGTTACGTCCTCCTGACGCTTGTCCTCCTATACGTCCTCCACGGGCTCGTCTTCCGCTTCTTCGCGCTTTTCCGCTCGCGCCCCGCGGAAGATTGAGGCCGTCGCGAAGAGAGTTTTTTACTGCGAGCCGGGTGCTTGTACGTTGTTGCCCAGTGCCATCAAGCCTTCTCGTGTCGTCAATAAAATCGTGTCCGCCGTGAGCAGTGGCGCGGCCTCCGTGTTGTTGTCCTCGCCGACGTAGATGCTGTTGACCTTCTTCCCGTCCTCGAGGTTGAGCACAATGCACTCGTCGCCGGCTAAGGGAGCGAGCAGCACGTGGTTGTGCAAGACGAGGGGTGGCGCCGTCACCCTGCCCGCCAACTGCCGCTTCCAAACCTTCGCCCCTTTCTGCGTCGAGAGGCAATAGACGAAATTATCCAGAGAAGTAGCCAGAACCCAACGCTCGCCGGCCAGGACGGCCTGTATCGCGGCTCCGACCCTCACCTTCCACCTGAGTCGCCCGTTCGTCCTGTCAATCGCGTAGACGAATCCGTCCGCGGTGCCCGCGTAGATCATAGTTCCGTAGACTGCGACCGGCGCGCGCAACTGCTTTCGAGTCCGATAACGCCAGAGAGTGTTTCCGCTCTCCGCCTCTATGGAGATAATGTCACCGTAGCTGTCACAGGTGTAGAGCGTATTTCCGTCCAGCAGATTGTGTGTGCTGAAAGGGGATGAGTTGTATTTGACCCACCTGATTTCGCCCGTCTCCTTCTTGATGGCATAGAGTCGCCCGTCCGAAGATGTGAAGAAAAGGTTTTGGGCGTTCAGGTTGATGACCCCTCTGGCGGGGGAGGGCAACGTCCGCATCCAGGAGGTCAGGCCGCTCTGCCTGCTCAATGCGCGCAGGGCACCTGTGGCTTGCGGGTAGAGCGATTTGGGCGTCGGCAGGCTTTCGGAGGCGACGTAGACGTTTCGGCCATCAACTGCCGGCGAAGCCGACAGTGCTCCACCTACATCACTCTTCCAGGCGAGCCCTCCGTCGGACAGCCTCACGGCGGCCATTGAGCCGTTGCCCAGCGGCAGGTAGGCGCGGTCGTTGTCGGCCGTGGGCGTAAGATTGGTGATGTCGTACGCTCTGAAGAGCCATCTGACATAAACGGGCCGCGTTAAGTCGGCCAAGTCCTGTCCAACAGCGGCGTCCGATAACGTCCACAGCGATAAAGCCAGCACGGCTAGTCTCGTCACAAAAAAAATAGAGCTATTTTCGATTCGGATAAAATTTAAGGTCGTCTGAACTCTCATCGTCTTCGGTAAAAGCGTCCCTCTGTATGCTTGGCTAAAAATATTTCGACCAACTATAATCACGCGCGAACTAGGGAGCCAAACGTACGGTAGGCTTTAGTCTACGGAGGAGGCCGGCTTTTGAGCAAGCAAACCGGGCAGCACGACACCATCCTGATTCTAGACTTCGGGTCTCAATACACACAGTTAATCGCCAGAAGGGTGCGTGAAGCAAACGTCTACTGCGAAATTCTGCCTTTCGACACGCCCAAAGAGGCAATCCTCGCGCGTGAACCGAAGGGGATAATTCTTTCCGGGGGGCCCGCCTCCGTCTATGACACAGACGCCCCAAAACTCTCCTACGAACTCCTCGAAGCGTTTCGATGTCCCGTCTTGGGCATCTGCTACGGGTTACAGTTGATTGCCTCAGAATTGGGAGGGGAAGTGCGCCCGTCGGTCAACAGGGAATACGGGTACGCGCGGTTGAACGTCACGGACCAAAATAGCCCTCTTTTTAAAGGGTTGCCGACCGAGATGGACGTCTGGATGAGCCACGGCGATCATCTCATAAGCGTCCCGGACGGGTTTCACGTCACGGCCCGCACGGCCGACGCGCTTAACGCGTTCGAAGAGTTAAGCGGCCGCATATTCGGCGTCCAGTTCCACCCCGAGGTGGCGCACACACCTTTCGGCAAGCAGATTCTGCAAAACTTCGTCTTCGAAGTATGTGGCGCGAGACCTGACTGGTCGCCGCAATCGATCATAGGCGAACAAGTCTCCAAAATTCGTGCCCAGGTCGGGACGGAGAAGGTGATCTGCGGACTCTCGGGCGGCGTCGATTCGACCGTTGCGGCGGCACTCATACACGAGGCGATAGGCGACCGGCAGACCTGTATCTTTGTAGACACTGGTCTTCTTAAAGAGGGGGAGTTCGAAACCACTTGCGCCCTTTTTAGGCAAAAGATGAGCCTCAACGTTGTAGGCGTGAAGGCGGCGGATGAGTTTCTAGGTGCGCTGAAAGGCATCGTAGACCCGGAGGAGAAGCGCAGGGTAATCGGCAGGGTTTTTATTGAAATTTTTGAACGAGAGGCGCAAAAACTAGGCGGCGTCAGATACCTCGTCCAAGGGACTTTGTACCCCGATGTAATTGAGTCTGTCTCTGTGCGTGGTCCTTCGGCCGTGATCAAAAGTCACCATAATGTGGGAGGGCTGCCCGCGCGCATGAATCTAAAACTCATCGAGCCGCTCAGGGAACTTTTCAAAGACGAAGTCCGAACGATAGGCCGTGACCTAAGGATACCTGAAGATTTTCTCCGGAGGCATCCTTTCCCGGGCCCGGGTTTCGCAGTCAGGATACTGGGTGAAGTCACGGAAGGGCATTTGAAATTACTCAGGGCGGCCGATTTAATTATCGAGGAGGAGCTGAAACTCGCGGGACTCTACGACAGCGTCTGGCAGGCGTTCCCAGTGCTTTTACCGGTTTCCACGGTGGGCGTGATGGGTGATTTCAGGACGTATGAGCGAGTGCTGGCGGTTCGGGCCGTAACGAGCGTCGACGGGATGACCGCCGATTGGGCGCGCCTCCCGCACGATGTCTTAGGTCGCATTTCGACTCGACTGATTTCAGAAGTCAGGGGTATTAATCGCGTAGTTTTTGACATAAGCTCGAAGCCGCCAAGCACGATAGAATGGGAATAGGGTAGACAATGGCGCTTAAGTGATTAAGCCCTTTCTTAATAAGAAAGGGCTTAATCACTTAAGCGTTGCGGACGGCGAAAGAGTTACAAGGCTTTGTAAGAGTATTGGCCGAACTTTATCTCCTTGCCCCCATAAATTCTGATAAACTGAAGGCAGAGGGTTATTTATAAATGAGCAAGTTGAGCGTCCACATTGAGACTTTCGGCTGTCAGATGAATGTGTCTGATTCGGAGAGGGTGGCCGCAAAGCTACTCGACAGCGGGTTCGAATTAACGGACGCAGCCGATTCCGCCGACGTCATCCTTCTCAACACCTGTTCGATTCGTGAAAAAGCCGAGCAGAAAGTTTTTCAGAGGGTGGGCCAGATCAAGCATCAGAGGGCCGAGAGACAGCCCTTGGTCGGCGTCATGGGTTGCGTGGCACAACTCGAAGGTGAGGCCATTTTTAACAGCTCGACGACGGTCCAACTCGTGGCAGGAACGGGAGCGACGGAAAGGATTCCGAGCCTTCTGGAGCGTGTGAGGGGTGGGGAGACTCGTGTGCTTGACCTTGGAGAGCGCGAGGAGTGGGCTGGTTTCGAGATCCCAACGGCCTTACGTCACTCCAGACACGTCGCTTTCGTCCCGATTATCGAAGGGTGCAATAAGTTCTGTACCTATTGTATTGTACCGTATTCGCGCGGACGCGAGCGGAGTCGCCAGGCCTTTGAGATCGTTGAGGAGGTCCAAAAACTCTGGGCTGCAGGTTTTCAGGAGATACAGTTAATAGGTCAGAATGTTAACAGTTATCGGCCGAAATCTGAGAAGGGATTGGAGGGATTTTCCGGGGCCACACCTTTTTCCAGACTACTCCGTGCAGTCGCTTCCGAGGGTATCCCGCGTATAAAATTTACGACATCTTTCCCCAGGGATTTTCATGCGGACATCGTCGAGGCAATGGAAGAGCATGAAAATCTTTGTAACTGGGTGCACCTGCCCGTGCAGTCCGGAAATAATCGAGTCTTGCGTGCGATGCGCAGGGGGCACAAAGTCGAAGATTATTTAGAGAAGGTCGAGACTATCAAAAATTCACGTAGGGCAATCTCGCTCACGAGTGACGTGATTGTAGGCTTCCCAGGCGAGTCGAAAGAAGAATTTGAAGATACTCTGAGGCTTACCGAAAAGAGTGAGTTTCACGGTCTATACATCTTTAAGTATTCGAAAAGACGCGGCACGCCGGCCGCCAAATTGGACGACGACGTTTCTCCGGACGAAAAGGCCAGACGATTTCTCGCTTTAGAAAGCCTCCAAATGTCAATCCAGAGTAAGATTTACATGGAATATGTTGGTAGAAAAGTCGAAGTCTTGGCTGAAGGCTTCAGCGCAAGGTCGCAAAGCGATCTTACCGGACATACGACCTGTCAAAAAGTCGTCAATTTCAGGGCGGATAAGGAAGTTATCGGAAAAGTAGTGAAGGTACACGTAACGGAGGCGAAAGCGCACAGCCTCTTTGGGCAGCTAGTGTAGATGTTTGTTCGGCAAGTAGAGGTTTTTATGGAAATTGAAGTTAAAATAAGAGGTTTAATGATGGACCCGAGTAGCGGGACGCCGATCATCATTCTCAAAGACATTAATAGCGAGACGATGTTACCCATCTGGGTGGGGGCATATGAAGCGAACGCCATCGCGCTCGAAATAGAGAAGATATCCCCGCAGAGGCCCATGACGCACGACCTGTTGCGTAATGTCATTTTGGAGATGGGCGCGAGCGTCGAGCGCGTGGTCGTGACGGAACTGCGTGATAACACCTTCTTCGCCACGATAAACATGAAAGACCGTGGAGGCGATTCCGTGATGATTGACGCGAGGCCCTCGGACGCGATCGCCTTGGCCCTGCGTGTCGATTGCCCGATCTTTGTAAACGAAGAGGTGATAAAGGCCTCACGGAATACTGTCGCGAGCGAAGAAGAGGAGAGCGTTTCGGGCTCCGAAGATGAGTGGCCCGATGTAATCGGCGAGGCGGGCGACCTGCCGATGTAGATCTTAAATCTTCTGACCGGGACAATCTTCATTTGAGCACCGTCATCGCAATAGCCAATCAGAAGGGCGGGGTCGGAAAGACCACGACCGCGATCAACCTCGCCGCCGCATTCGCACAACGTGGAAAGCGCGTGCTCCTGCTCGATCTAGACCCGCAGGGCAACAGCTCCATCTCTTTCCTGGATCCTCGCTCGATAGGCGCTTCGGCTTACGAGCTGATGGTTGACGGGCAGGAGGATTTATCCTCCTACACGTATCAGACGGTCGTCGGGGGATTGGAGATAATCCCTGCGAGGATAAGTCTGGCGAAGCTTGAGTCGAAACTTGTAGGCGATTTCGACGCACCCTTTCGGCTGAAGGATCGTCTCGAACGGGTCGCGGGACGTTACGACGTGGTTTTCATCGACACCCCGCCAACCCTGGGACTGATAACGGTTAATGCCTTGGTAGCCTCCACGCACGTCTTGATCCCTATACAGTCTTCGTTCTATGCGCTTGAGGGTACTGACGATCTTTTGGAGACGATCGAGAAGGTTAAGGCACGTCCGAACCCGAATCTGCGCGTGCTGGGGGTGCTCGTGACCCTTTTTGATAAGCGCACAACCCTTGCGAGGGAGGTGTACGAACAGATCCGGAGCGTGTTCGGGCAGCAGGTTTTCGAGACGGTTATCACCAAGAGTGTGCGTCTTGAAGAGGCCCCGGCGTATAAGGAATCAATCTTTACGTTTGCGCCGCAGTCGACAGGGGCCAGCGAATACTCAAAACTTTGTGAAGAGGTGATGCAACGTGTCTAGAAGAGGACTCCCAGCGGGAATACGCATGAGGCACGATGCGCATTACGTGGAGGAACTTTCGAGCCAGAGCCCCACAACCATCGGCCGCCTGATCTCTGTGGAGGCGCTCGATCCTAACCCGGAGCAGCCACGCGTGGAAGTCGGAGACCTGACCGAGTTGACAACCTCTGTCAAGGAGAAAGGGGTCTTGGAGCCGCTTCTGGTCAAGCCGACACAGCAGAAGGGGCGTTGGATGATCATTGCGGGTGAGCGCAGATGGCGAGCTGCTTGTGCGGCGGGTCTTAGAGAAGTGCCTTGTATCGAGATGGATGTGGATGAGGCTGCCGTCGCAGAGATCGCACTTATAGAGAACATGCAGAGGAAGGATTTGACTCCGTGGGAGGAGGCTGACGGGCTTGCAGCCCTCTGCCATCGTTACGGATATACGCACGAAGAGGTCTCGAAGAAGGTAGGGAAGAGCCGTACGACCGTAACGGAAGCCATCTCGCTGGCTGCGATACCTGAGGAGATACGTGAGGAATGTCGGCGCGCCGACATCAACGTCAAGTCTCTGCTCTTGCAGATCGTCAGGCAACCGGACACGGGTTCTATGCGCGAGACGATAAACGCGCTTGCCAATAGGGATTTTACGCGGGACGAGGCGCGAGCTTTAATTCGAGAACGGAGGCTCAAGGAGGGGGGGGGAGAAATCTCTAAACCCTTTACCTTCAAGTATCATCTGCCGACGCCTAACGTAAAAGTTGAAGTGAAATTCAGGAAGCCGGACGTAGAGAAGGGAGAGATTATAGAGGCTCTGAGGTCGCTCTTGAGAGAACTGGAAAATTCCTAAGACGCTTGCCCGCCTTTTTTTGCCTTCCGCTGTAGGCTCTTAGCCCAACGCTCAAAGGTTGGCTGGAGCGGTTTGAAAAGTCGCGCACGAAATGTGTGCTCCTTCTCGTTCCAATTCTTCAGATGCCTCTCCGTGTATGCTCTGATGGAAGACTCTAACTGCCCCTTCTTCACAGAGTGTCTGAGAGTCAGGTAGTGGTGCTGGCCGACAAGCGAGAAGATTACGGCGGCCATGTTGGCTTTAAAAGAGAGCCTCGGAATAAGCCTCTTGTGTATAGGGGCGTCTTTCGGGAGCAGAACGTCGAGCGCGATCTCAATCCAGGCCGGCTGAGAACCTTGACGCGGGTGGTAGATTCCGGGCAAATGCGTCTGCTTTACCTGTGTGTTTCGGAGTCTGGGGTCAGAGATCGAATCGACCAGACGCAGACGCTCAAGGCCCCTCAGATGTTCTTTCGGAAGTGTGGACAGAATTTTTCTGATGTGAGTTTCCGTTCCGGACGGTAATTTCTGGCGGCTGGAGCTGTTTTCGATCTTATTAACCATGTGTGAAAGCACCCGAAAAGGTTCGTTAAGAGTTGTAAAGAAGAAACCGTTATTTTGCAAGCGCAGAAAGGGAAATGCTCTGTTGACATATAACCATTGAGTCCGATAATGAATCTTATGTCTACTTATCCGAGTCAGCCCAAAACTCCCGGTTCCTTGACATTGCCTGATACGTGTTGCTACATTACGCGTTCTTTTGTCCTAAGCTACTCTTTCCAAACAGACCACAGGAGGCATTTAGCAATTGAGCAACTCCGGCAGTTACCTTTTCACCTCTGAATCCGTTACAGAAGGCCACCCCGATAAAATAGCCGACCAAATTTCCGACGCAGTCCTGGACGCGGTTCTTTCAGAGGATAGCAGCGGACGCGTCGCCTGCGAGACACTCGTCACGACAGGTCTGGTCGTAATTGCCGGCGAGATTACCACGAACGCGCAGATCGATTTCCAGCGAGTGGCACGTGAAACCGTTAGAGAGATAGGTTACACGCGGGCTAAATTTGGCTTCGACTGCGACACTTGCGCTGTCCTCACGGCCGTAGATAAACAGTCCCAGGACATAGCTATGGGCGTCGATACGGGGGGCGCAGGTGACCAAGGGCTTATGTTCGGCTTCGCATGCAACGAGACGGCGGAGCTGATGCCCCTCCCGATCCAACTCGCCCACAAACTTTCGCGCAGGCTCGCAGAAGTCAGACGCTCTGAAGAGCTTCCGTACCTACGCCCCGACGGCAAGTCTCAGGTTACGGTCGAATATAGAGATGGCCGCCCTTTCCGCATCGACGCCGTCGTCATCTCCACACAGCACTCCCCGGAAGTCACAAATGAACAGCTTCGTGAGGAGATCGAAGAGAAGGTCATACGCGCAACAGTCCCCGGCGAACTACTCGACAAAACCACTAAATACCACATAAATCCCACAGGGCGGTTTGTCGTCGGCGGCCCGCAGGGTGACGCAGGGCTGACCGGTAGAAAGATCATCGTGGACACTTACGGCGGTTATGCGCCGCACGGAGGTGGCGCATTCTCCGGCAAAGACCCGACCAAGGTAGACCGCTCGGCAGCATACATGGCGCGCTACATCGCCAAGAACATTGTCGGCGCAGGGCTCGCCGAGCGCTGTCTTGTACAGTTGGCGTATGCAATCGGAGTCGCGGAGCCTGTCTCAGTCCTCGTAGACACAGGCGGAACTGGACGTATCAGCGAGGCGGAACTCTCGAATCTGGTACGTGAGCACTTCAAGCTGACGCCACAAGGCATCATTGAAACTCTCAAGTTAAGGCGGCCAATTTTTAGACAGACGGCGGCTTACGGGCATTTTGGCCGTAACGAAGAAGGCTTTAGCTGGGAGCTTACAGACCGCGCACAGGAGTTGCGTGAGGCCGCCAAAATCTAGTCCCCAATTCCTAAAGGAAAAAAATGAGCACAAAAAGCGCCGCAGAATTCGACATAAAGGATATAGGTCTGGCCGCAGAAGGCAAGAAACGTATCGAATGGGCCGAGCGTGAGATGCCCGTCCTACGTCTCATACGCGAGAAGTTCGCAGCGGAGAGGCCTCTGGAGGGGGTTCGCGTGGTTGCTTGTGCGCACGTGACGACGGAGACGGCAAATCTCGTGCGAACCCTGCAAGCCGGGGGCGCAGAGTCCATCCTCATCGCCTCGAACCCTCTCTCCACACAGGACGACGTCGCGGCCTCGCTGGTCGCGGACTGGGGCGTCCCTGTCTTCGCGATTAAAGGGGAGTCTACGGAGACATACAACAGGCACGTGCGCACTGCCCTAGACTCACGCCCGCAGATCATCATTGACGACGGCTCAGACGTCGTCGCAACCCTCCTCAAAGAGCGCGGCGAACAGAAGAGCGAGATCATCGGGACGACCGAGGAGACCACGACAGGCATCGTGCGCCTGCAGGCGATGGAGCAGGCAGGCGTCCTCCCCTTCCCTTCCATCGCCGTAAACAATGCGCAGACTAAGCACTTTTTCGATAACCGCTACGGCACAGGACAGTCAACCATTGACGGCATCATACGCGCGACGAACATACTCTTGGCCGGCAGGACCGTCGTGGTTGTGGGCTACGGCTGGTGCGGCAAGGGAGTCGCGATGCGCGCGAGGGGCCTCGGCGCAAACGTCGTGGTCACGGAGGTCAACCCCATTAAAGCCATTGAGGGGGTGATGGACGGCTTCCGCGTAATGCCCATGAGCGAAGCCAGCGCCATCGGCGACATCTTCGTCACCGTCACAGGCAACAGACATGTCATCGACGGCGAGCACTTCGGAAGGATGAAGGACGGCGCAGTCGTCTGTAATAGCGGCCACTTCGACCTGGAGCTGAATCTCGTCGCGCTGCGCGAGATGTCGAAGCCGCCCACGACCTTACGCCCCTTCGTGGAAGAGTACACGATTGAGGAGACCGGACGCCGCGTCATAGTCCTGGGCGAGGGGCGTCTCATAAACCTCGCGGCGGCGGAGGGCCATCCGGCCAGCGTCATGGACATGAGTTTCGCGAACCAGGCGCTTTCGGCCGAGTACCTTGTCAAACACAAGGGCGAGCTCAAGCCGGGCGTGCACACGCTTCCGGAGGAGGTTGATACGGAGATCGCTGGACTCAAGCTGAAGGCGCTCGGGATCAGCATCGACACGCTCACGCCGGAGCAGGTCGAATACCTTTCGAGCTGGGAGACCGGAACCTAGTCGGCGCGAACACAGAGGATTCGACGAAAGGGGGGCCGTTTCGGCCCCCCTTTTTTATCAGGTTCTTGTGCGTGAAAGCATATAGAGTCCGGCCGCGGAGAAGAGTGCCGGCGGTGACCAAGCCGCGATCGACGTGGAAATGAGGCCGCTGGAACCAACCTGCTGCGCCACACTCATCAGGCCCAGGAAGAGCAGCCCAACCCCTATCCCGAAGCAGAGTGCGAGGAGCGTCCCGCGCCGCCCGAAGACGAAGGCGAGCGGAGAGCCTACGAGGATCATGACCAGAGGGAGGAACGGCTCGACGAGGCGGCGTTGGAGCGCAACGGCGAGAGGCAGCACATTAACGCCACGTTCTTTAAGCGCTTTTATGTAAGCGCTTAAGTCCTCATAGCTGAACTCCATCGGGCGGCTCAGCCCAGAGTTGAAAGCTTCAAAGGCCTGTGCCTCGACCGCTACGCGGGGCTCGTGCGAATACGTCACCCCCCCCCCGCCGAACTCTACCAATTCCGCCTCACGCAAATCCAAGGTGTCTCCCTTCTCGGCCAGTGAGGCCGTGGGGGCAAGGTATATCCTCTCTAAATGCAGCGCCTCCCGGTCGAAATTGAAGACAACCACATCCGCCAGCTCCCCTCCAGGGCCCGGGCTGTAATTATATATGCGCGTCGAATCGGCGCTCGCGACCCAGCGGCGCCCCGCCTGCGCCTCCGCCTGCGCCCCCCCGCTCCTGATCACCCCGCGCAGAGCGTTCTGCCTCCGGTTGGCCTCCGGCATGACCTTATCCTGTAAGAGCCACACGCACGTCCCTAAAAGCGCTGAGAAGAAGAGGCAGGGGACGAGGAAACGGTAGACGCTCTGCCCGCTTGACCACCACGCGACCGACTCGTTTCGCCTCAGCATCAGGGCGAATGTGACGAGCGAAGAGAGTAGCGCGGCGACCGGTGTCACGGCGAGGCACGCGAAGGGCAAAAGATAGAGCATGTAGCGCACGACCAAAATCGGCGCTGTGTGATGTGCCGCGATGAACCGGATCAGTTCGAAAAGTGTGAAGATCAGAAAAATCGAGACCAACCCCAAGACGATCAGCAGAAAATTGGCTGCGAGTGAGCTAAAAATGCTCTTGTCGAGCAGGCCGAGCAGTGCCACATAGCGCCCCCCACCACCCTTCACGTCTGAGCCATCCGCGGAATCTGTTTTACTGAAAAGCCTGAACGCGGGCCTGTAGATGGGGAACGTAAAAGACCAGCGCCTTGTGAAAAGGAGCAGAAAACCCGCACACACGGCCGTGAAGATTGCGAGCCAGGAGCCTATCACGGGCGGGACGGTCCCCGCGCGCCCGAGCTGCTCCCCCGCAAGCGAGAGAAGGTAGTATAGAAGCATCGCCAGAAGGGAGAGCAGAAACCCCTTCGAGCGCCCGCCGCGCACGACCTTTAGACCGAGACCCGCGCCGAAAAAGGCAAAGATGATCGGGCACAGAGAGAGTGTCAGCCTTCTGTGCAGAACTATCAGCGCTTCCCTCCCGTCTGAAGGTTTCTTAGAGTTCTGCGCCCTTTCGAGGAGACCTGACCAACCCAGCTCGTCGAGTTCCGGTTCGCGCTCGCGCATGCGCCTTGTGATTGATCCCCTCCCCAGGTCTAGACCCTCGCCCCTCAGACGCATGTTCGCCGAACGCTCTATCGTGACGTGCGCGCCTTTCGCGAAGGCCTCAAAACCGCCCGACGGAAGCGTCGTCAAAAGCGCGTCCTCCAGCACAAGCTCCGCCTGCTCCCCAGAGAAGTCCAGCCTACCGCTCCGAGCGGTCACGAGGCGCACGGCCCCTCCCTCTTCCCACTGTATGAAAATCTTTCCCCAGAGCCCCTTCTCCTTGTCCCCTTCACGCACGTAGACGACCTTGCCGGGCATCCCCGTGTAAAAACTCCTCGGATCGACCGGCGATTCAAGCCTGTAGAGTGCCGCCTGGAGTCCTATATCTCTCAAATTCTGTGCGGAGACGGGCGAGACTTCGAAGGCCACGTAGAAGTTCAGAAGGCTCATGAGCGCCCCCAGAAACATCAGAGGCGCGATGATTCGAAGAGTCCCGACGCCTGCCGCGCGGATCGCGACCAGTTCGCTGTCCTGTCCCAACTGGCCGAAGCCGGTCGCAGTCCCGACGAGCACTGAGGTCGGGAGAGTGAAGATGAGCACACTCGGCAGAATGTTCGCGGCCACCTCGAAGGTCAGGCGCATCGGCGCCTCCGTCGAGTCCAGAACCTCCGCAAACTTGGCCGTCTGCTGTATAAGTAGGATTGCGGAGAGGATCGCGAGCGAAAGTAGAACGTATGGCAACGCGGCCCCGACGAGGTACACGTCGATGGCCCTCCAGGGTCTGCTTAAAGGGAAGATCCGTTTCGACACTTTTCGCCGCCCGCGCTAAATTTTGGCGCCGGAAGCCTTCCCGGCCCGCGGCTCCCTCTCCAAAGCCCTTCTGACAAGCCTCCGTGCCGTCTCAGAGACGACACGCCGGCTCTCCTCTCCAGCCTCTTCGAAACTCTCGGACCAAGCGGCGGGGCCTCTCTGGCGCGTAGAGGAGAGAAGCATGTATGCCTCTGCGCACAGAGGCTGCGCCCCTCCCCTCCGGCAATCCTGGCACCATAGGACTCCTTCGTGCGAGATGTAGCGCTGCCCTCGGAAGCTTTCGCCCAGGGGCACTCCGCAACCGCCGCAGGTCTTAAACTCCGGCAGAAACCCTGTCAACCTGAGTGTCCAGAGCTCTGTGTAGGTCGAGACGGAGGCCGCGCGCGCGGGCTGGCCTGCGAGGAAGTCAACGCACGCGCGCAGCATTTTGAAGAGCCTCTCGTCGGCGTGGTGCGGCGGGGCGAACTCCTTCACTAGTTCCAGGATGTACACGAGACCTTCGAAGGCTTCTGGACTCCCGGACGCTTGAAAGTAGGACTTAACGATCTCGGCGCCCTTGATCGTGACCAGTTCGCGCGTCTCCTTCTCGAAGAAGGTCAGATGTATGAGCGTGAAGGGTTCGAGGCTCGCGCCGAACTTGCTCTTCAGACGCCTCGCGCCGCGCGCGACGCCCCGCACGAGGCCGGATTTCTCCGTCATGCAGAGGACAATCTTGTCCGCGTCCGCCAGCTTATAAGTCTGCAGGACGATGGCCTGTGTTTCGACTAAACCCATTACCTTGTTCGGAAGGGGCGACTACCAGGGCACGAAGTAGAGCAGCCAAGCCAGCGCGAAGCCCACGCAGACGAATTCGAGAAAGATCTTAAGTCCGTAACGCACGCGGCCGCCCTCCCCCTCCCGCCCGACAACCCCGAACACGACCGCGACGAGGAGCGCGAAGAGAACCATCAGCGTAAAGTGTATCAAGCCTTCCTCCCAGCCCTTATGTCGAAGGCGTCGAGCGCCAGTATCAGATTGAGCAGGCCCGCGACCATCAGAAAGACGCTCCCGTACTCTGCCGTGGCCTGTTCGGGGCGCTCATTCACAGCCAACCCTGTGAATTTCGAGAAAAGATAGAGGGCGCCTGCCCCCATATCGCACAGACCGAAGAGGCTGGAGAGGAGCCCCTCGCCCGTCTCCCTCAGGCCGTAGATGTGGCCGCCTATCGAGACGCCCAGGACAAACATCAGAAGAATTGTGACAGCGCTGACAATCCCTCTCAGGACACGGCCTTGCATTAGATGACCGAGACCCGGCACGAGCCAGGCCAGAAAGCCTATCAGCCAAGGGTTCATATCTTTCGACGCTCGCTCCTCTTCGCTTTCGAGAAATCCTTCAAAATGTTCCAGACTGTCAATCGTTACGTTATCGGACGCCCAGCGCTCTCCACTTCAAGTGTCCTCATGCGTCATATTCCAGAGGTCATAATTCACTCGAACTCTCGAACGTAGTTAAGGTCTCTCTTTAATTGTCGGCGCAACGACAAATTTAAAGTTCCAATTGAACCAGATTAACGAGACTCACCTCTAATAGAGCAGATATCTCCGGCGAATGCTCTCAAACTCCGTCAGTTCCACGCTCCAGGAGCGCTCCAAATCCTCCAGAGAATCTCCCCTCTCTATCGCGCCCCGTATGCGATCCGTGCCGCATATCACGTCGAAAGGATTCTTGTCGAAGACGTACTCGTACGGCGGCTCCTTCCAACGGAAATGCTCCCCGTAAAGGTCAAAGACCGTTTTTACGACTGCCAGGCCCGTTATGACTGGACGCAGTTCGAGCCTTTCGAGCACGTGTATCTGCACCCCGCCGCAGGTCACGCCCGCGTGCTTCTGGAAGGTTGGCAGAAAGTTCGTGGGACGGAAACGTACGCCTGGCAGCCCTATCGCTTCGAGTTTTCTGGCACACACGCCCGCCTCTATGTATGGAGCTCCGACCAGTTCGAAGGGGCGCGTAGTCCCCCTCCCCTCCGAAACCTGCGTGCCTTCGAGGTGCACAGTCCCCGGGAAAATCGTCGCCGAATCGAGCGTGGGCATGTTAGGTGAAGGCAGAACCCAAGGGATTTCAGTCTCTTCGAACCAGAGCTCGCGCGACCAGCCCTCCATTTTCACTATTTCCAGGTCACAGCCGATACCCCAGTGTTCGTTGAACATCTTCGAAAGCTCGCCCGCGGTCATCCCGTGGCGGGTCGGCAGAGGAAATTGTCCTACGAAAGATTCAAAACCTGCCTCCAGAAGATTCCCTTCGACCGCGACGCCTCCAATCGGGTTCGGACGGTCGCAAACGATGACGCGCTTCCCGAGCCTTCGCGCCACGCGCATGCAGTTCGCGATGGTGTATACGAAGGTGTATATGCGACACCCTACGTCCTGCAGATCACAGACGATGACGTCCACGTCCCTCAGCATCTCTTCCGTAGGCTCACGCGTTTCGCTGTAAAGCGAATAGACCGTTAGTCCCGTCTCTACATCCTTCGTGTGCGGCGTCTCGACCATGTTGTCCTGCACATCGCCCCTGATTCCGTGCTGCGGGCCGAAGAGCACATTCAGATGAACGCCCTCGACAGACTTGAGCACGTCCGCAGAGTGTCGAAGCTCGTGATCGACCGAAGCCTGGTTACAGACCAGCCCGACCCTCGCGCCTTTGATTAAATCCAGACGCTCTTCACAGAGTTTCTCGATTCCCAGGATAACTTTCCGCCCAAGCTTCAAAGCCTTCTCCTCCAACATTTCTACAAATCAACCTTCAACTGATACGTTAGCCGCCGGCGTTATCGGACGTCAGCGGAACTGGCGGCGTTGAGAAATGACTTGAAGATTCTGGCCGAGAGTCTATCTCTCTCCCAACCAATCTCCGGGTGCCATTGTACGCCTAGAGCCCAGCGCCCATCCCTCATGTCTTCGACCGCCTCGACCAACCCGTCCGGACTCCAAGCGGAAGCCTGTAAGCCTTCGCCAATCTGCTCCAAAGCCTGATGATGGTGGCTGTTGACCAGAGCCGACGCCTCCCCCGAGAGGCCCTCGAGAAGGCTCTCGGGTCGTATGTTGATGTGGTGTGAATGCCTCTCGCGCGGCGCACCCTGTTCGTGCTTGAGCGCCTTCGGCACCTGGGAGTTGATGTCCTGTATGAGGCTCCCTCCCCTGTGTACGTTCCAGACCTGCATCCCGAAACAGATTGCCAGAAGCGGCAGACGCCTCTCCTCGACCTCCTTCAGAACGAGCAGATCCGTCTCGTCTTTAAGCGGATGCACCTGCCCCAAGTTCGTGTGCGGCTCGCGGCCGTAGCGCAGGGGGTCTACGTCCGAGGCGCTGCCGGGCAAGAGCACGCCGTCGAGCCTCTCGACGAGGGCCCTGATCAACCCTTGGTCTGGGATGAGCGGGATGTGTAAGGGCACGCCGCCGGCCCCCGCCACCGCCTCCCCGTAGTGACGCGCGAGGTAGAACCTCTCCGTCTCCAACTCGTGGCGCATGGTGATGCCGATTAGAGGTTTTCCGCCCGACTGGATTTCGGCCAAGCCCTTCCGTCTCCTTCGCGGACTCATCATAACCCAAATCTTCCCGCGTGTCCGTCCCTGCGTGCGTACGCACGCGTGCGCGCGTCTTCGCGCCTCGGGCGCGTCCCGCTTGACTTCACTTCTAACCAGTTTCTATAGTGCTACCCTTACGTCATGAGCCGCCAAGCCAGAGAGATACGCAGCACCACCATCCTCCTCGTGCGTCGCGGCGGCCGCGTCGCCCTCGCCGGCGACGGACAGGTCACGCTCGGCGACACGGTCATGAAGAGCGGCGCGCGCAAGGTCAGGCGGCTCTACAACGAGAAGATTCTCGCGGGCTTCGCCGGCGCCTCCGCGGACGCCTTCTCCCTCCTCGCGCGTTTCGAGGGCAAGCTCGAACAGTTCCACGGCAACCTCGAGCGCGCCGCCGTCGAGCTGAGCAAGGAGTGGCGCACAGACAAGATTCTGCGCCACCTCGAAGCCCTTCTCATCGTCTCGGACGAGAAGAGCTCCTTCCTTCTCTCCGGCAACGGCGACGTGATCGCGCCGGACGGGGGCGTGCTCGCCATCGGCTCCGGAGGGCCTTACGCCCTGGCCGCCGCCCGCGCCCTGCTCGAACACACGGAGTTGAGCGCGAGGGAGATCGCCGAACGCGCCCTGCAGATCGCGGGCGAAATCTGCATCTACACGAACCAGAATATCGTCATCGAAGAGATTTGAGCCGGCGGACTCGTCGGCCATTTTAAGACCAGAGTTTTACCGCCCATGGTGATCTACCTTTCAGGCGAGGTCGAAGAGGATTCGCGGCTCGACGAGATGACGCCGCGGCAGATCGTCGCGGAGCTGGACAAGCACGTCGTCGGGCAGGCGGCCGCCAAGCGCGCCGTCGCCATCGCCCTGCGCAACCGCGTGCGACGCCAGAAGCTCCCGCCCGAGATGGCCGCCGACGTGATGCCCAAGAACATCATCATGATCGGCTCGACCGGCGTCGGCAAGACCGAGATCGCGCGCCGCCTCGCGCGCCTCTCCAACTCGCCCTTCCTCAAGGTCGAGGCTTCGAAGTTCACGGAGGTCGGCTACGTCGGCCGCGACGTGGAGAGCATGATCCGAGACCTCTGCGAGATTGCCGTCGACATGGTGCGCGAGGAGAAGATCGAAGAGGTCGCCGAAAAGGCCGAGAATAACGCCGAAGAGCGGATACTCGACCTGCTCCTCCCTCCGCGCTCCTCCTCGAACTTCTACGACTTCGACTCCGACGCGGCCTCGAACGAACAGGGCGGCCCAGACCGCGACGAGCAGTTCCAGAAGACCCGCGAAAAGCTGCGCGCGCAGCTGCGCGACGGCAAGCTCGACAGCCGCCTCGTCGAGATGGAGGTGCGCGAGAAGAGCTTCCCGACCATCGAGGTCGCGGGCCCGCAGGGCGTCGAAGAGATGGGCATCAACATGAAGGACATGCTCGGGAATCTCTTCCAGGGCCGCACCAAGCGGCAGCGCATGCGCGTGGACGAGGCGCTCGAATACCTCATACAGGAGGAGGAGGAACGCCTCGTGGACATGGACGCCGTCGCCCGCGCCGCGCTCGAACGCGTCGAGTCCAACGGCATCATCTTCCTCGACGAGCTGGACAAGATCGCCGGGCGCGAGTCCTCCGGCTCCGGCCCGGACGTCTCGCGCGAGGGCGTGCAGAGAGACCTCCTGCCCATCGTCGAGGGCACGACCGTCAACACGCGCTACGGGATGGTGCGCACAGACCACGTCCTCTTCATCGCGGCCGGCGCCTTCCACGTCTCGAAGCCCTCGGACTTGATTCCCGAGCTTCAGGGGCGCTTCCCCATCCGCGTCGAGCTCGACTCGCTCACGCTCGAAGACTTCAAGCGCATCCTGACCGAGCCGAAGAACTCCCTCGTCAAACAGTACAAGGCGCTCCTCGAAACGGAGGGCATCGAGCTGGAGTTCACGGACGACGCCGTCGACGCGCTCGCGCGCTTCGCCGTCCGCGTCAACGAGCAGACCGAGAACATCGGCGCGCGCCGCCTCCACACCATCATGGAGAAGGTCCTGGACGAGATCAGCTTCGAAGGCCCCGACCTCGAACCCAAACGTCAGGTCATCGACGCGGAGTACGTCGGCCGCACCATCAGCGACATCGTCAAAGACCAGGACCTCAGCCGCTACGTCCTCTGATGAAGGCACCAGTCACGAGTCACAAGTCACAGGGCCAGGGTGTGGGCGCGACACGCGCCCGAAGCTTCTGCCTTTTAAGTTTTGCCTTCTGCCTTGTGACCTGCGCCCTGGCGTTGAATGCCTGCGGCAAACGCCGCCCGCCGCTCCCGCCGGTCGAGGGCGTGCCGCAGCGCACGGAGCTCCTGTCGGGCGTGCAGCGCGGGAATCAGGTCATCCTGAGCTGGCCCGCGCCGCGCCGCAACGCCTCCGACGAGAGCGTACAGAGCATCCGCCGGGTCGACGTCTACAGGCTCGCGGAGGCCGTGGACGACCCCCTGCCCCTGACCGAAGAGGAGTTCTCCGCGCGCGCGAACCTCATCGGCTCCGTCAACGAGTCGCAGCTCGCTGAGGCCAGGGAGACGCTCGCGTACACGGACGAACTCTCCCTCTCGGAGCCTGTGCGCCTGCGCTACGCCGTGCGCTACGTCAACGCCGCGGGGCAGCGCGCATCCTTCTCGAACTTCCTACTCATCGAGCCGGCCGCGAGCGTCAGCCAGCCGCCGTCCGTCGCACAACCCGAGGTCAGGGAGAACGCGGTCACCATCCGCTGGCAGGCGCCGGAGGCGAACGTGGACAACACGCGCCCCGCGAACCTGCTCGGCTACAACGTCTACCGCTCCGCGCGTTCGCAGACCGAGCCCGCGCAGACCCCTCTGAATTCGAGGCCGGTCAACGCGACGAGCTTCGCCGACCAGACCTTCACGTTCGGAGAGGAGTACGTCTACGTCGTCCGCGCCGTCTCGCTCGGCACGGGCGGCGAACCCGTGGAGAGCCTCAACTCGAACCCCGTCTCGGTCACGCCTCTGGATAAATTCCCTCCGGCCGCCCCGACGGGTCTGACCACGGCCGCCGCGCCAGCCCCTCTGCGCATCTCCGTCTTCTTCGCGGCCAACCAGGAGCGAGACGTCGCGGGCTACGACCTGTACCGCTCGACCGACCCGAATCTCCCGAAGGTGCAGTGGACGAAGCTCAACCGAAACCTCCTCGAACGCACGACCTACCAGGACGACGCGGTCAAGACGGGCCAGCGTTACTACTACTACGTCACCGCGGTCGACAAGGCCGGCAACGTCTCGCCCCCTTCCGAAGTACAGTCCGAGGTAGTCCCTTAAACCAAATGAAAATCTGCCGCTACACAGACCCGGAGACGCAACGCACGGCCTTCGGCGTCATCGAGGGCGAAACGGTCTTCGGGCTCGAAGGCGATTTGTCCGCAGGCAATCTCTCGCTCGAACGTTCGGAGCCTTCGATACGCCTCTCGGACGCGCGCCTTCTGCCGCCGGTCGCCCCTTCCAAGATCGTCTGCGTCGGGCGCAACTACAGAGAGCATGCCGCGGAACTCGGCAACGAGATGCCTCCGGAGCCCCTGCTCTTCCTCAAGGCCCCCTCCACGCTCATCGGCGACGGAGACGTGATCGAACTCCCCGCGCAGTCCCAGAGGGTTGAGCACGAGGGCGAACTCGCCGTCGTTATCGGACGGAGATGTAAGCGAATTGCCGAAGACGAAGACCCACTCTCATACGTCCTCGGCTACACCTGCCTCAACGACGTGACCGCGCGAGACCTCCAGCGCAAAGACGTGCAGTTCACGCGCGGCAAGTCCTTCGACACCTTCTGCCCCGTCGGCCCTTACATCGTCAGCGGCCTCGACCCGACAGACCTTAAGGTCGAGACGCGCGTCAACGGTCAGGTTCGACAGAGCGGACGCACCAACGCGATGGCCTTCCCCGTCGCGCACCTCATACGCTACATCTCGCACGCGATGACGCTCGAACCGGGCGACCTCATCGCCACGGGGACGCCCGCGGGCGTCGGCCCGCTCCAGGACGGAGACGTGTGCGAGGTCGAGGTCGAAGGCGTGGGTGTACTCCGCAACACCGTCCGGGCCTCTGTCCGATGAAGGAGGCCGGGACGGAAACGCCGGAGATTGTCGTACGCTCCTGCAAGCACGACGGGCGCGTACACCGCGTCTGGCCCGCGCGCGTCGCGCGCAGAGAGGGCTCGCTCATCGTCCTCGACGCCTTCTTCGCCGAAGAGGTGCGCCACGCGCTCATCGGCACCATCGAGGCCGGAACCTTGAGCACAGAGTTCTTCTGGACGGATCGCTGGTACAGCGTCTTCCGCTTTCAGGCCCCGTCCGGCGGCCCCTTCAAGTTCTACTGCAACATCAACACCCCCCCGACCTTCGAGTCCGGCGCGCTCACTTTCGTAGACCTGGACGTTGACGTTCTGGTTCAGCCCGACTTCAGTTATGAGGTTCTCGACGAGGACGAGTTCGAACGTCACGCGAAGCTCTATCAATATCCCGAAGCTTATCGTTCAAATGTTCTGCGAGCGCTCGCCGAGATTCGACATTTAATCGAGTACAGGCAGTTCCCCTTCGACGCCGACTGACTCTTCAGGTGTCTGTGGAACGTGAGGCTGAGCCTTTTCAATAACTGGAACTTCGACCGTCACGTTCAGAAATGCGCCTTCCCCTCTCGCGCTCAAGTAAACGTTGAAGGGTCGGCGCGCCGACATCTCAACACATACTTTTCAAGCTCAACGTTAAGGGCGCCCCCCTTTCACGGCGCGTGTACAAATCAGACCGTTTCATTCATAATCCGACGCCTAACTTCTCAACCTATGAAACCCGAACCGGCCGAAAACTCGCACAGGTCTAAACTCGAACAGCTCCTCGAGCGGCAGCAGCGCGCACTAGAGGGCGGCGGCGCCGCGCGCACCGCGCGCCAGCACGAGTCGGGCAAATGGACTGCGCGCGAGCGCGTAGAGTTCTTCCTCGACGAAGGCACCTTCGAGGAGTTCGACCAGCTCGTCGTGCACCGCTCGCGCGACTTCGGCTTAGACCGACAGCTCTACCCGGGCGACGGCGTCGTCACCGGACACGGCCTCGTGGACGGCCGACGCGTCTTCGTCTTCGCGCAGGACTTTACGGTCTTCGGCGGCTCGCTCTCCGAGACGCACGCCGAGAAGATCTGCAAGGTGTTGGACATGGCCATGCGCGTCGGCGCGCCGGTCGTCGGCCTCAACGATTCGGGCGGGGCGCGCATACAGGAGGGCGTCGTCAGTCTCGGCGGCTACGCGGACATCTTCCTGCGCAACACGCTCGCCTCGGGCGTCATCCCCCAGATCAGCTGCATCATGGGCCCCTGCGCCGGCGGCGCCGTCTACAGCCCGGCCATCACGGACTTCAACGTGATGGTGAAGAACACCTCCTACATGTTCATCACCGGGCCGGACGTCATCCGCACCGTCACGCACGAGGACGTCTCGAAGGAGGAGCTGGGCGGCGCGGACACGCACAACAGCGTCTCGGGCGTCGCGCACTTCGCAGCGGACTCCGACGAGCACGCGCTTCTTCTTGTAAGAGAACTGCTCTCCTTCATCCCCTCGAACAACCTGGAGGACGCGCCGCGCGTAGAGACCTCAGACCCTCCCGGACGCCGCGTCGAGTCGCTCAACACGCTCGTCCCAGAGGCCTCGAACCAGCCCTACGACATGCGCGACGCCATCCACTCGGTCGTGGACGACGGCTACTTCTTCGAGGTGCATGAGCATTACGCGCCGAACATCGTCGTCGGCTTCGCGCGCCTCGGGGGCCGTAGCGTCGGCGTCGTCGCCAACCAGCCCGCCTACCTCGCGGGCGTGCTCGACATAGACGCCTCGGTCAAGGGCGCGCGCTTCGTGCGCTTCTGCGACTGCTTCAACATCCCTCTGGTCGTTTTTGAAGACGTGCCCGGCTTCCTGCCCGGCGTGCGGCAGGAGCACGGCGGCATCATCCGGCACGGCGCGAAGCTCCTCTACGCCTTCGCGGAGGCGACGGTGCCCAAGATCACGGTCATCACGCGCAAGGCTTACGGCGGCGCCTACTGCGTCATGGCCTCGAAGCACATACGCACGGACGTCAACTTCGCCTGGCCGACGGCCGAGATCGCTGTGATGGGCGCGGAGGGCGCGGTCGGGGTTCTCTACCGCCGCGAGATAGGCGAGGCGACAGACCAGGAGGCGGCCAGGCGTGCGCGCGTCTCGGAGTTCGAAGAGAAGTTCGCGAACCCTTACGTCGCCGCCGAGCGAGGCTTTATCGACGAGATCATCGAACCCGCGCTGACGCGCAGGAAGCTCATCAGCGCGCTCTCTCTGCTCGAAAACAAGAGGGACACGAACCCGCCCAAGAAGCACGGGAACATCCCTCTCTGAAGAGGCGTGGCGAGAGCCGCACCCAAAACTGAAAGGCGCGCGAGACTGACTCGCGCGCCTTTCAACGTTTGCGATTCCCTTCGCTTCAGGAGGGCCTTTGCGGACTCTGCGCCGGCCTGTTTTCGCGCAGGAGTTCGAGCGCCTTCTTCAACTGCACGTCCTCGGGCTGCTGCTTCGGCGAGGCCGCCTCGGGCGACACCTCCCTGCCGGCAGGGGCGTTGGCGTTGGGCTGTGCGATGGCGTCGTCGTCGTTGCCGGTCAAATCTTCCGGGTCGATGGCCTCGGCCACCTCCGGCAGCTTGACCTCGACCGTCGGCTTCACGCCTTCGCCGAGGAAGGTCTTGCCCGTCGAAGAGGCCCACTTGAGGGTCGTCAGAAGCAGCCCGTCGCCCGCGCGCAGCGTGAAGAGCTGCTGCTCCGCGCCCGCGCCGAAGCTCTTGACGCCGATCACGTCGCCGCGCTTGTGGTCTTCGAAAGCGGAGGCCACGACCTCTGCCGCCGCGGCAGTCCCACGGTCGATGAGCACGTTGGTCGGCCCCTCGAAGAGCACCGCCTTCGGGTCGGCTGTGTAACTCTTCTGAGTCTTGTTCCCGCGCCCGACCGTCTGCGCCAAAGTCCCATCCTTGATGAAGAGGTTCGCGACCTTCACGCCCTCTTCGAGCGAGCCGCCCGCGACGCTCCGCAAATCGAGGACGATCTTCTGCACGCCCTGCTTCTGCAACTCCTGCAGGCGCGACTTCACGTCCGCGGCCTCGCCCTCCGCTAGGCTGTTGACCTTGATGATGCCGATCTTGCCGGCCTCCATGCGCGCCTCCGCGCCGGGCACGTTGACCGAGCCGCGCCTCACGTTCAGGACGAACGGGCGCGTGCCCGCGCGCAGGACGCGGAGCTTGACCTCGCTGCCCGGCGCGCCGTTCAGGAGTTGCCGCGCGTCGTAGAGCGAGATGTCGCGCGTAGCCTTCCCGTCTATGTACTCGATGATGTCGCCGGCCTGGAGGCCCGCCTGTTCGGCCGGGCCGCCCTTCACGGGGGCGATGACGTACAGGTAAGACGCGAACTGCGAAAGCTCCGCGCCGATGCCCGTCTGATTTTTCTGCCCTGCGGCGCTGAAGTTCTTGACCTGCTCGGTCGTCAGGTAGGTCGAATACGGGTCGAGGCCGTAGGCCAGGCCGCGCAGAGCGCCCGCGCGAACCTTGTTCAGGTCGGGCTCGTCCACGTAGTCGTCCTGTATGTGCCTGAGGACGCTCTCGAAAATACGGAGCTGTGCGCCGGGGTCGTTCTGCTGCTGCTGCGCGTTAATCGACATCCAGCCGCCGACGACGGCGTAGAGCGCAAGGGATGCGGAGAAGACGACGAGAATGAATTTACTGCGAAGAGACATCGAGCACCTCTGAATTCCACCCAAACCCTCTGAAAGCGTATCGGCCTGGCTTGAGGCCGATTTGCCCGAACCCACGGGTCGGATGATACAGTAGCCACGTACGACGCGCAAGCCATCTAAGTGGCGGGATTGTCAAGGGTTGCGTTATACTCCGCGCCGACCAACAGCGCAGATTTCATCCAAAAAACCGAGCCGAGCGAGTCTAAGGTTGCAGGGTCGCGTTCTCGCCATCGATTTGGGTTCGAAGAGAGTCGGCCTGGCCGTCTCGGACGAGCTGCGGCTGACCGTCCGCACGCTCCAGGCCCTGCCGCGCACCCCTTGGAAGCGTCTGCTCAGTTCACTCGAAGAACTTTGCGAGCAGTTGGACGTGCGGAGCATAGTCATGGGTTTGCCGCTCCGGCTCGACGGAACCGTTGGAGAGGCCGCGGAAGAGGTTCGGCGCGTCGGCCGTAACCTGCAGCTCTCTCTCGAGCTACCGCTCTTCTTTCAGGACGAACGGCTCACCTCTAAAGACGCGGAGAGTTCCCTGCGCGAGCAAGGCTTCCGAGACGTTGAAATTTCCGAACGGGTCGATAGCGAGGCCGCATCTATTATCCTCAGGGACTTTCTTGATAATCAGAAGAGTGCCGAAGGCTGATATGGACGTCTGAGGCATCACCTGAGTGGACACTGGATATATAATGACTTTTAAAAGAGTTATCCTTTCAACCTTCATCCTTCTTATCATCGCCGCCGCCGGCTCCCTTCTGTGGGTTCGACGCGAGTTGCGCGCGCCTAAAATACATTCTCAGAGCGAGCAGTACATCTCTATCCCTAAAGGCTCCTCCCCGGATCAAATAATTACCAACCTGGAAACCCTCGGCGTTATCAGACACGGATGGCTGCTGCGGCTTTACGTCCGCGTGTCGGGTTCGAGTCAACGCCTGAAGGCGGGCGAATACCGCTTCCCCTCGCCCATCTCTCCGCTCGGCGTTATCAGAAAGCTCGAAGAGGGCGAGCAGCGCCTGAGTCGCCTGACCATCATCGAGGGCTGGACGCGTTGGGACATCGCCGCACTCCTTGTGAGGATTCCGGAACTCAAGCTCCAAAGTCCCGAAGAGGCCCTCGCGCTCTTCGACGACACGAGTTCGATTCGCGACATAGACCCCGAGGCCAAAAATCTCGAAGGCTATCTCTATCCGGACACGTACAGCTTCCAGCCCGACGCGACGCCGCGTCAGGTCGTGGAGACGATGGTGAAGCGTTTCCGGCAGGTCTGGGGCGAAATAACCGCGAAGCAGACGCCACCGCCCGGACTCACCCCGCGCGAGTTGGTCACAGTCGCCTCGCTCATCGAGACCGAGGCGAAACTTTCGGAGGAGCGCCCACTCGTCGCCTCCGTCATCTACAACCGCTTGAGGAGAGACATCCCGCTCGGCATCGACTCGACCGTCATCTACGCTTCGAAGGCCGCCGGCAAGTGGAAGAACAACGGTAAGGTCTACCAGAGCGACCTCGACCGCGATTCGCCTTACAACACACGCAAGGTGCGCGGCCTGCCGCCCGGCCCCATCGCCTCGCCCGGGCAGAGCGCCCTCGAAGCGGCTTTAGGCCCCGCGCAGACCGACTACATCTACTACGTGCGCGAGCCGACGCGTAACGACGGCGCGCACAACTTCTACAGCAACGAGGCGGACTTCCAACGCGGCGTGCAGGCCCTGCGCGAGTGGGAGCGCAACCGCAACGCGAACCTCTCGGCCACGCCCACGCCCTCCGAAGGCACGGACGTGACGACGCGGCCCTCCCCTTCCCCTTGAATCTGCATCAAAGCTCACGTGCTTCGGAGTCGGTCTTGAATTCGCCTGTTCGTTGCATTATGCTCGCAGGCGTTTCCCCCCTTAGAAGGTTTGGCAAGGTCAGGACAAAGGGGCTTCCCATGAAAACGCTTCTCGCCATCGGGCTTCTCATACTCTCCTGCACTGTCTGCGCCGCGCAGCAGGAGAAGGGCGTCGACCAGCAGAACGACCGCATACGGGACAGCAGCACCAACCGGCAGCCCGCAGTCAACGGCAGCAAGACCGACAACGGGGTCGGGCGGGGCATAGACTTCGGCAAGGGCAAGACTCAACAGCCGCCGCCGATCCCGAACCCTTACCGCTTCCAGGCGCCGAACGACGTTCTGACGAAGGCCGTGCAGGAATTGATGCGCGACCGCAAGCTCATCCTCGACGACGCGAGTTCGAAGCCGGAGACCGGCCTCCTCGTCTCGCAGCCCTACACCTTCACGCGCGGCACCGTCGTCACTTCGTCAGAGCTTTTCCGCTTCGCAGAAGTGCCGCGCACTGCGCAGGGCAACTGGACGCGCGGCCGCTACACACTCATCGTCGAAGTCCAGCCCATCGACAGTTCGAACACGAACGTCTCGGTCAACGCGCGCGTCGAGGGCCGCAGCGACAACGTGCTCGGCGCCGAGTGGCTCTCTCTGAGGAGCAACGGGACGGCCGAAGAGGAGTTTCTCGTCGCGCTCATCACGAAGATCACTGGGACACCGCCGCCGGGACACGAACAGGATCCGCAGCAGTAGCCTCCGGCTAAACCTAGAGGTTTGAACCACGAAGGGTCTCGCAGCTCAACCTTTAGTCGAACAAAGCAGTAAGATGAATCATCTCAAAAGCCTCTACACGGCCGGCTCTAAGTCCGCCCTCACACTTTCTCTAATTCCATTTCTGATTCTTTCGGGCTGTCAGAAGGCGCCGGATGTCGCGCAGCAGAAGGCCGCGCAGCCGACCCCGACCCCTAAGCCGGAGCCGCAGGCGCACGTCTTCGTGGATGAGGCGATGCTCGCGAAGCCTTACGCCGTTATCGGCGGCACGGTGCAGAACGTCGGCAAAGAGAGGCTCGAAAAGCTCTCGGTTCAGGTCGAGTTGAGGCGCAGGGCCGACTCCGGCGTCGAGACGCGCGAGGTCAAGGTCGACCCAGCCGACCTCGAACCGGGTGCGCAGGGCAAGTTCTCTCTGAAGGTTCTTTCGGAGGAGTGGAGCGGGTCGCGTGTGGTCGGGGTTAAGCGCGGCGCGGGCGCAGAGGAGGTCGCCTTCAAGTCCATGCCCGGCGCGAAACGTCCGCCCGAAAGAATGAAGGATAACATCATCATCGTGAAGACTCCTTCGAAGAAGAAGTCGGGCGGCGACGATTTCATCAACACGCCGGACAATCCCTACAGCGTTCCTTAAGGCGCGCGCGTAGCTCGCGTCGAACCTTAAGGGTCGGCGGGCCGACAAAGTTCACGTAAAGCATTTAGCGGAAAGCTTTAACTACCGCGGGCTTTGCAACCCTGAGTCTCTTCAAGGGCATCCTTAACTCAGTCGCCCGCGCAGTCTCCGAAGTTGACCGTTAAGAAAGTTCTCATGCACAGAGCCACAGCCCTCTTAGCCGTCGTCCTTGCACTACAGGCGTCCGGCGCTTCCGCGCAAATGCCCGCGGACGAGCCCAACGCGAAGGGGCAGCGGCCGCACGACTTCGGCAACCCAGAGGCTGAGATGCTGCGGCGCGCCGAGATTCGGCGCGAAGAGGAGACGCACAAGGAGATGGTCGAGCGCGCCGAAGAGGCCGCGCACCTCGGCGACGAGCTGCTCGCCTCCTTCAGGAAGAACAACTCCCTCACCCGCGATGACGTGAAGCGGCTCGAGCGGCTCGAAAAACTCGCGCGCAAAATCAGGGGCGGCGCGGGCGGCTCTGACGACGAAGAGACTCTGGACGACCCGCCCGCCAAGGTTGAAGGCGCTGTGACACGCCTCGCCAAGCTCACGGGCGACCTGAAGGAGAGCGTGGCGAAGACCTCGCGCCTGGTCATCTCGGCCAACGTCATCGAGTGCTCCAACGACGTCATCGAACTGGTACGCCACATCCGCACCTTCAAACAGCCATGAAGAGTCCCCTTCCGTTCGCACTCTCCCTCCTGCTCCTGTGCGCGGCCGCGGCGCACGTCCGCGCGCAGCAGGGCGACGACGAAGACGAGGTCGTGCGGGTCAACGCAGACCTCGTCGTCCTCAACGTTACCGTGACGGACGCGAGCGGGCAGTACGTGCACAGGCTATCGAACAGGGACTTCAAGGTGCTTGAGGACGGCGTCGAGCAGCGCGTCTCGCTCTTTTCTGTGGAGGAGACTCCTTTCGCGGCGGCCATCCTGCTCGACACTTCGGGGAGCATGGAGACCCGTCTGACGCTCGCGCGCGCGGCGGCCGTGCGCTTCCTCGAAGGGCTGCGCGAGGAGGACGTGGCGGCGGTCTACCACTTCGACTCGAAGGTGGAGCAGTTGTCGGACTTCAGGCCCGGGCGCGACCTGCCGCCCATGGCCTACGACCTCGGCTCGAAGGGCATGACCGCGCTCAACGACGCGGTGCTCCAGGCCGCGAAAGACCTCTCCAAGCGGCCCGAGAAGCGCAAGGCCATCATCGTCCTCTCCGACGGCGCCGACACGAAGAGCGGCGCCACGCCCGAGAAGGCGCTCAACGCCGCGCTCGCGGCCAACGCGACCATCTACACGGTCGACATGGCCGACCCGCAGATGAACCAGATGGAGCGCATGTCCGCCTCGGGCGCGCTGAAGAACTACGCGAACAAGAGCGGCGGGCGTTTCGTCGCGAAGCCCGGCGGGCGCGCGCTCGACGACGCGTTCAGGGAGATTCTGCAGGAGCTGAGCAACCAGTACACCATCGGCTACCGCCCGAGCAACACGGCGAGGGACGGCCGCTGGCGCGCGATCCAGTTGAAGCTCTCACGCCCCGAGCTGAACGCGCGCACGCGCAACGGCTACCGCGCGCCGAAGGGTTAGGGCGTACTTAATGATGAATGAGGAATGGTGAGTGATGAATGAGAGGCAGCGGGCTTCTCATTCATCACTCATCATTCCTAATTCATCACTTTAAAGACTGGTCTCGTTCCGGGACTTCTCTGCGTGGCGTTCGAAGGCGAGTTCGACCAGGCGGTCGACGACCTCTGTGAAGGGCACGCCCGAGGCCTCCCACATCTGCGGGAAGCCCGAAACGTCCGTGAGGCCCGGGATCGTGTTCAGCTCGTTGACGAGCAGTCTGTTGTTATCTCTTCTCAGGAAGAAGTCGACGCGCGCGAAGCCCGCGCCGTCCACGGCCTTGTAGGCGCGCACGGCCAACTCCTGTATGCGGCGCGAGAGGCGCTTCGGGAGGGGCGCGGGGACGACGAACTCGACGTGCCCCGTGCTCGAATACTTCTCCGTGTAGTCGAGGAACTTCGCCTGCTCGTCGTGGACGACGTACTCGCCCGGCAGGCTCGCCTGCGGCTCGTCGTTCCCCAACACCGCGCACTCTATCTCGCGCGCGTCCAGGCCCTCCTCGACGATAATCTTCCGGTCGTAGCGTGAGGCGAGGTTGACGGCCCTGACCAGGGACTCCGAGTCGTCCGCGCGCGAGACGCCGACTGACGAGCCGAGGTTGGCCGGCTTGACGAAGCAGGGGTAGCCGATCCCGCGCTCCACGCGCCCGCAGACTTCCGCCGGCCCCGACTCCCACTCCCGCCGGAGGAACCAGTCGTACTTACAGACGGGCAGGCCCGCGTGTCGGAAGAGGGTCTTCATCGTGACCTTGTCCATCCCCGTGCTCGAAGCGAGCACGCCGCACCCGACGTAAGGGATGCCGGCCATCTCGAGCAGACCTTGAATCGTCCCGTCCTCGCCGTAAGTGCCGTGCATGACGGGAAAGACCACGTCGAGCCTCTGGTCGCCGGCCGCGGCGCCCTCTTGCCGCAGGAGGCCGCCGCGCGAAGGGTCTACGACGAGGGCCGTGCCGCTGGCGTTATCGGCCGCGCCGCCCGCGTGAGCAGAGAGCCTGCGCTGGGTGGACTCGGGCAGCAGTGCGGCCGACTCGGCCGGCGAGAGCCAGCGCCCTTCCCTCGTGATCGCGACGGGGATGACCTCGTACTTCTCGGGGTCTGCGGCCTCGATGACAGTGCGCGCCGAACGCAGCGAAACCTCGTGCTCGCCCGAGCGCCCGCCGTAGATGACCCCGATCCGAATCTTTGTCTTCATGCCTTAGAGTATAGACTTGCCGAGGGCCGAGAGTATCAGCTCGACTCCCAGCTCGGCCGTGCGGTTGTTGATGTCGAGCGCCGTGTTGATCTCGACCACTTCGAGTGCGCGCGCGCCGCCGGCCTCCGCGATCTTCTCCATGGCGAGGTGCGCCTCCCTGTATGTCAGCCCGCCGCGGACGACCGTGCCCGAGCCGGGCGCGTCGCCCGGGTCGAGCGCGTCCACGTCGAGCGTCACGTGGTAGCCGGCCGGCGCCTGCGCGGCGATGCGGATGGCCTCGTCCATGCAGGCGGACATCCCGCGCTCGTCGATCTCGCGCATGGTGAAGAAGCGTATGCCCAGCTTTCGGATCAGCTCGCGCTCGCCGGGGTCTACGTCGCGCGCGCCGATGTGGGCGCAGAAGCGCGGGTCGAGCTTGGGCGAGAAGCCTTCGATGCCGGTCAGCCCCGGCGCGCCGTGGCCGAGCAGCACCGCGAGCGGCATCCCGTGGATGTTCCCCGTCGGCGTCGTCTCGGGCGTGTTCATGTCCGCGTGAGCGTCGAACCAGATGAGGCCGATTGGCTCTTTGCGCGCGCGGTAGAAGGAGGCGACGCCCGCGACCGAGCCGATGGCGATGGAGTGGTCGCCGCCGAGGACTATCGGCAGCTCGCCGGCTTCGAGCGCCCCCCGGACTTCCCTCGCGAGGTGCTCGCAGGCGGCCCTGATCTCTTCGAGGTAGCGGAGCTTCGTGCCCGCGGGCGGCGGCTCCGAAGGGCACTCCATGTGCAGGTCGCCCTTGTCCCGAACCTCGTAGCCGAGCCCCGCGATCCTCTGCCGCAGGCGCGCGATGCGCATCGCCGCCGGCCCGAGGTCTACGCCCGCGATATCCGCGCCGAAGCCGCACGGCGCGCCGATGATGCACGCGCGCCGCCTCTCCTCCGGGAGCTGCCCCGCGCCCGACGCCTTCTGTTCTTCGAGCAGTCTACTCATAAATCCCAGGCCGAACGTTATCGGCCGCGGCTCAGCCGAAGTCGATGTTGAAGCCGCTGCCCCCGCCGCCCTGCGTGGGGAAGAAGGGCTTGAGGAGGCCCGCCAGCGCCGCGAGGTTCCGAGTCTGGATCAGAATCTCGCCCGGCCCGGAGAACTCCGCGACTATCCCTTCGCCGCTCACCATGCTTCGGAAGAAGCCCGCCGCGGCCTTGCGCAGAGTGTACTGCGTCGTCCCCTCCCACGCGACGAGGTGGCCCGTGTCCACCACGTAGCGCTCGCCCGCGGCCAGACGCTTGCGGTGTATGGCCCCGAACGAAGAGAGCAAAAGCAGTCCCGTCCCGCTCACCTGCAGGACGAAAAGCCCTTCGCCGCCGAAGAAGCTCTTGGCCCCGCCCCAGCGCGTGTCCACCTGCAGAGACGCGTCGCCCGCGAGGTACGAGCTCGACTGGACGAAGAAGAGCTGGTTGCGCATCTCTATGCCTGCGATGTCGCCGGGGCTGCCCGGCGCGAAGGTGACTTCGCCCGGCCCGCCGCGCGCCGTGAAGGTCGAGACGAAGGCCGACTCGCCGCCGACGGCGCGCTTTAAGGCGCCCATCAGCCCGCCCTTCATCTGCGACTGCAGCTCGACGTTGGCCGACATCGAGACCATCGCGCCCGCCTCCGCCAGGATCGACTGCTCGGCCGCGAGCTGGACGACGGCCAGCGCGAACGAAGGCTGGTGCAGGATTTCGTAAGAGTACCCGCGCCCCTCGCCGCGCGCGTCGTCGTCTATGCGGATGCCGCCGCCCGCCGCCGGCTGATATTGCGGCTGCTGTTGCGGCGGAGGCGGCGGAGGCGGTGCGGCCTGTGCCGCGGCGACCGTCGCGCCGCAGGCCCCGCAGAATTTCGCGCCCGGCACGAGGCCGGCCCCGCAGTTCTGACAGTTCATACGTTCTTCCCCTCGACCCTCTCTGTGATGATGCGCACGGCCTCCTCGGGCGTGTCCACGAAGTTGAGGAGGGACACGTCCTGCTCGCTCACCACGAGGTTCTCCTGAAACGATTGGACGACGCGGCGCCAGAAATCGCCGAGCAGGACGAGCGGGCGCGGCTCGATGACCTTCGTCTGGAGCTTGTTCCAGACGAGCGATAGCTCGGTCACCGTGCCCGCGCCGCCGCGCAGCGCGACGAAGCCGGCCGAGCGCTCGATCAGATTCTGGAGCCGCTCGTAGAAGTGCGCGCTCGCGACCTTCTCCGTCAGGAAGCGGTTCGGCTCGGACTTGAACTGGTTCATCGTGATGCCGAGCACGCGCCCGCCGCGCTCGTGCGCGCCGCGGCTCGCGCCCTCCATCACGCCGAGGTAACCGCCCGTGCAGATGGTGTAGCCGCGCTCGGCGAAGAGTCGCCCCAAACGCAGGGCTTGGCCGTACTCCTCGCTCTCCTCGCGACACTTCGCGCCGCCGAATATCGTGACAATCTTTTCCATGAGTGATAAGTGATAAGTGATGAGTGATAAGAGGAAGAAAGGGCGTTTGCCTTTTCTTATCAATTATCACTCATCACTCATCACTCCTTATGGTCTTAATCTATAAAGCATGCGCGGGAACGGGATGGTCTCGCGGATGTGCTCGATGCCGCACATCCACGCGACGCAGCGCTCGATGCCCATGCCGAAGCCGGCGTGCGGGACGCTGCCGTAGCGGCGCAGGTCTAAGTACCACTCGAACGCCTCGCGCGGCAGCTCGTGCAGCTTCAACTGCTCTTCGAGGAATTCGAGCGAGGTGGCGCGCTCGCCGCCGCCGATGACCTCGCCGTAGCCCTCGGGCGCGAGCACGTCCACGCCGAGGGCGAGGTCGTCGCGCTCCGGGTCGCGCTTCATGTAGAAGGCTTTGACGGTCGCGGGGTAGCGGTGCACCATGACGGGCTTGTCGAACTTCGAGGAGATGTAGGTCTCGTCGGGCGCGCCGAAGTCGCCGCCCCACTCGAAGCGGTTCTCGATCTCGCCGCGCTCGTGCCCCTCCTGCAGCATCTTCACCGCGTCGTCGTACTGCACGCGCGGGAATGGCGGCACGATGGCTTCCAGCTTCGACGTGTCGCGCTCGAGCACCTTCAACTCCTCCTGCCGCTCTTCGAGCACGCGCGCGGCAATCGAGGAGAGGAAGCGCTCGCTCAAACTCATCACGTCGTCGAGCGTGGCGTAGGCCATCTCGGGCTCGACCATCCAGAACTCGGTCAGGTGGCGGCGCGTCTTCGAGCGCTCGGCGCGGAAGGTCGGGCCGAAGCAATAGACTTTACCGAAGGCCGCCGCCGTCGCCTCGTTGTAGAGCTGGCCCGACTGCGAGAGGTAGGCCTTCTCGTCGTCGAAGTAATCGACCTCGAAGAGCGTGGTCGTGCCCTCGCACGCCGCGGGCGTGAGGATGGGCGTGTCCATGAGGACAAAGCCGTCGCGGTTGAGGAAGTCGCGGACGGCGTTGACGACCGTGTGGCGGACGAGCAGGATGGCGTGCTGGCGGCGCGAGCGGAGCCAGAGGTGCCGGTGATCCATGAGGAACTCCGTCCCGTGCTCCTTCGGCGTGATGGGGTAGCCCTCGACCTGCTGCGTCACCCGCGCGTCGGCCACGTCTATCTCGAAGCCGCCCGGCGCGCGCTCGTCCGCGCGGACGTTGCCGCGCACGGCGACGGCCGACTCCTGCCCGGCGTGCGAGAGCGCTTCCCAGATTTCGGGCGCGACCCCCTTCTTGAAGACGACGCACTGGACGACGCCGGTGCCGTCGCGCAGCTGCGGGAACATGAGCTTGCCGCTCGAACGCGTGTTGTAGACCCAGCCCTCGACCGTGACCTCTTCGCCCACGTGCCGCGAGAGCTGGTTGATGTAGACCTTTTGCATCTCCGTTCTAAAACCTGGGCGGCGCGGGGCCGCCCTGCCTCCCTTCGGGTCTTCGAATCAGCTGTCGCCGTCGCTCCCCTTCCCGGCCAGGCGCGCGCGCAAGGTCGAGCGCAGGAGGGGGAAGCGGCCGAGCCACTCGGCGGCCTGGACGACGATCTCAAGCATGGGGTTGATGAACTGCGCGTAGGTCTCGCCGCGCCCGGCGACGGCCGTCTGATACGAGAAAGTCCCGACGGCTTTCAGACAGCGCTGGACGGTCATCAGGCGGAACTCGTACGCGAAGTCGTCCGGGTCGATGGCGTCGAGCCCGCGCGCGCGCCTCTCGTCGAGGAAGAAGAGGCGGCGCTCGCGCACCTCCGCGAGCGAGGGGATGGTCGTCCGTCGGTCGAGCAGGAGCGAGACGAGGTCGTAGCTCGCGGGCCCCATGCGCGCGTCCTGGTAGTCGATGATGCGGAGCCGCCCCTTCGCGTCGACCATCAGATTCGACGCATGAAAGTCGCGGTGGCAGAGCGTCCGCGGCCGGTTCGAAAGCTCGGCCGCCACGTCGTTCAGCTCGGCCTTCAACTGGACTTCGTCGCCGTGCCTGACGGTCTCGCCGCGGAGGCTCTTGAAGTAGTGCTCGTAGAAGTAGTCCAACTCCCAGGAGAGCTTGGCCTCGTCGAAGGCGAGGCGCGAGGCGATGGATTTGCGCTCGTACGCGAGCCTGGTCGCGGCCTGTATGTCCGCGATGATGGAGACGGCCTCCTCGGTGTAGGACTCGCGCTCGTCTTCGGAGGCGGTCTCGAAGAGGCGCCGGAGCTGCCGGTCGCCGAAGTCCTCCTGCACGATGATGCCGTCGAGCGCGTCGACGTCGAGGATGGCAGGGACGGGCAGCCCGGCCTCGGCGAAGAGGCGCGTCACGTCCATGAAGGGGTGTATCTCGGGGTCGAAGGGTTCGGGGTAGACGGCGGCGACGGCCTTCGAGTTCTTCCAGGGGATGCGGAAGTATTCGCGCGTGGAGGCGTCGGGCGTGAGCGCGAGCACCTGTTCGGGGTCGCCCCCGAGGCGCGCGACGTACTCCGTCAGGCGCTCGCGCGCCGAGGTGCGGAAGGCGTTCGGGGTGATCTGCGAAGGGTGATGCATCGGGCGAATCGTCGGAAAGGCCGTGAACTGTGAACCGTGACGAGAGCGTGAACCGTGAACCGTAAACCGTGACGAGAGAAAAACCGTCTTTCTCTCGTCACGGTTTACGGTTCACGGTTTAGGGTTCTTCATTGTCGGCGCGCGTGGATTGTATCATTCCGGTATTGGCGCCACAAAATTTGAGCCGCGAAACTCGCCCGGCAAGCCCTTCTCGGGACGCTCGGAAGCGCGCGCGAGTTCGGCGCGGACTACTGCGACGTTGTCGAAGACTTCGCCCGCGCCGACGCGGACGCCTGCGCCGAGCACGGAGCGCGTGACGCGCGCGCCCGGCGCGACGTGGACGCCCTCCCAGAGGACGCTTTCGGAGACGCTCGCGCCCTCTCCGACGACGGAGCCTTCGCCCAGTTCCAAGTCCCTGCCCTCGCGCTTCAACAGCGTGACGCTCGTGTCGAGGTAGCGGCGGACGGTCGAGAGTTCGTACCAGGAGCCGCGCGCGACGTGGGCCGCGATGCGGTCGCCGCGCGCGATGGCCGGGACGTACACGTCCGTCACCGAGTGCGAGAAGACGCCCGGCGGGATGTACTCGAAGACTCTCGGGTCGAGGATTTGAATGCCCGTGAACATCAGGGGCGCGTCACCTCCGCCGGCCTTATCGGACTCGGGCGCGGGGTGGCCGCCGAAGCCGGTGACGAGGCCGCCCGAAACGTACACCTCGCTGTAGCGCTCACGCGCAGGGTTCGGGCGCAGGACGAGCGTGGCGAGTGCGCCGGTGCGCCTGTGCGTCGCGAGCGCTTCGCCGAGGTCGATGTCTGTGGCGAGCTTGCCGTTGATGACGACGAAGTGGTCGCCGTCGAGCAGCGCGCGCGCGTTCGAAATGGCTCCGCTGGTGCCGAGGATGACGGGCTCTTCTACATATCGGAAGCGCACGCCGAACCTTGAGCCGTCGCCGAGCGCCGCGCGGACGGAGTCGGGCTGGTGGTGCAGGTTGACGACGATGTCGTCGAAGCCGTAGCCGGCCAGGTACTCCGCGACGTAGCCGATGAGCGGCCGGCCCATGAAAGGGATGGCGGGCTTGGTGCGGTCAATCGTCAGGGGCCACAGCCGTGTCCCGTAGCCCGCGGCGAGAATCATCGCGCGCATGAAAAGTTCAAATGCCCCTCTCCTCTGCTTGTCGAAAACGGTTCCGGAGAACTTAGCACAGGAGCGCGCCGGGGCGCAGGCCCTCCCGTGGCCGATTTGCCGGGCCGGACAAAAACGCCACAACCGAGGAAGCCGGCCCCGACTTCCCGAAGTTCGATAATTCGCGGAAAAGCTCGGGCCGGGCGGCGCGCGGGGCTTGGCGCGCCGCTTGCCATCCTCTCGGGCGTCAAGCAACCTGTAGGGCTCACGGACTTCCTGCGGGATTCAAACTTCTAAGAGGAGACGACGATGAAGAACGTTCTGACGAAAACCTTCCTGACGCTGGCGCTGGCGGCCACGGCCGGTATCCCGGCCCTCGCCAAGCCCAAGAAGCAGAAGCACAGCGCCGAGCACACAGCGGCCGTGAAGAAGTGCGACCAGGACTACAGCGCCGCGAGGGTGACGGCCAAGGGCCTGAAGGGCCAGGCGAAAAAGGACGCGTTGGCGAAGGCCAAGTCCGACAAGAAGCAGTGTCTCGCCGCCGCCCCGATGTAGAGGGGTTCTGCAGGGGTTTGGGCGCGGCGGCCGGGCTACGCTCCGCCGGGTGAAACACGGCCGCCGCGGCGCCACGCCGGCCTTTCGGAAGGTGTGGCCGGCGAGCGCGGGGCGAGACCCTTTCATCGGTCGAGGTCTCGCCCCAAGCATTTTTTAAGTGGGCAGTAGGCAGACGGCAGTAGGCAGTTGAGGCATTAGCCTTTCAACTGCCTACTGCCGTCTGCCTACTGCCCACTTTCAGGAAGCTTGCGCGGCGTCGCGGATGGTGAGGTCGAAGGTGCCGGGGGCGACCTTGCGGAAGCGCCCGTTGCGGTTGAGCGAGACGGCGATGCTGATGGTCGGGTTCTGCCCCGTGAACTGAAAGCCGCCTTCGAGCAGACGGTTGTAGAGTTCGTTGACGTGGAGCGGCCCGCCCGCCTCGCGCAGCAGGACGGCCGCGGCGTAGGGGATCGTGCGCTCGAAGAAGCGGTCGCTCTTCGGCTCGATGTCGGAACGAATCTGCGGGATGTGATGTCGGAAGTGGTGCTCGTGTGAAGACGACTTGTTCTGTTGATAAGGCAGATGCGACGGTGACGACGGCGGCGTGACACGCGGCACGTTGGCCGCGGCGTCGCGGCGCAGCGCGAATTCAATCTCGGCGTCCGAGGGCGGTGTGGCCGACTGTGCCGCGCCGAACATGGACGACATGATGCGGAACATGGCCGCCTCGGTCTGGCTGATGATGGCGTCCATCTCGTTCAGCTCGGTGCGGACGCGCTCGGCCTCCGCCTCGAGGTCGGCCAGCCGCGCGCCCAGCCGCGAGCGCGTCGCCCGCGACTGCCTCAGCCCGTTCTCAAGTGTGGCGAGAAGGTTTTCGTCAGGCATGGTCGGCTGTTAGCTTTTAGCTTCTTCCTCGGTTGGCTGCAAGCTGATAGCTAAAAGCTAACAGCCGACAGCTCCTTTCACATCTCTCTTTCCAGAATGTACGAGGGGATGGAGCGGAGGCCGTCGGCGTACTTCGACGGCTCGATCTCTTCGAGCGCTTTGACGGCGGCCTCGGCGTAGGAGGAGGCCGCGGTGCGCGCGCGCGCGAGCGCGCCGGTCTTCTCGGCGGCGCGGACGAGCGCCTCGCGCGAGACTTCGCCGTACGCGCCCTCGCGCATGACGGACTGCACGCCGGCCTTCATCCGCGGCTCGGCGGCGAGCAGGTGGATGAGGGGCAGCGTCACCTTCCCTTCCAGCAGGTCTGCGCCCGCGGCCTTCCCTAAAGCATCGTCGTCGGAGGTGAAGTCGAGCAGGTCGTCCACGAGCTGGAAGGCCGTGCCGAGGTTCAGGCCGTAGTCGCGCAGCGCGCGCGCCTGCGACGGGTTCGCGCCGCCGAGGATGGCGCCGATCTCGCAGCACGCGCTGAAGAGGTAGGCCGTCTTGCGCCGGAGCACGTCGAAGTACTGCTCCTCGGTCACGTCGGCCCGGCCCAGTAGAGTCAACTGGAGCAGCTCGCCCTCGGTCATCTTCCGCGTGACCGCGGTGAGGATGTCGAGGACTTCGAGCGAGCGCTCTTTGAGGCTCGTCTCGAAGGCGGACATGTAGAGCCAGTCGCCCATGAGCACGGCGGTCTGGTTGCCGAAGCGCGAGTTGATGGAGGGGCGGTTGCGGCGCGTCTCTGCGTTGTCGATGATGTCGTCGTGGACGAGCGTGGCCGTGTGGAGGAACTCCATCACGGTCGCCATCCGCACGACGTTCTGGCGCGAGGCGTCGCCGCCGACGGCCGCGGCCGAGAGGAGCGTCAGCGCCGGGCGCACGCGCTTGCCGCCCGACGCGCGCAGGTAGTCGCCCATGTAGGCGATGACCTGGATGTTCGAGCGCGCCTGCCGCTCGAACTCCTGCTCGACGAGCGCCAGCTCCGCCGCGACCAGGCTGAAGATGCGCCGCGCCGTCAGCCGCTGCTCCTCGACCGCCGCTGTGTTACCTGAACTGTTCATAGTCTGGGAGTGAGTGGTGAATAGTAAATAGTGGATGGTTAAAACGTGCCCTTACCATTCACCATTTACTATTCACCATTCACTAGTTCGTCCTGTAGTTCGTGTACTGCATGTTGATGCCGAAGTCTTTGGCCTTGAGCTGTGCGATGACGTCCTGCAGGGTGTCGCGGTCGCGCCCCGTCACGCGGACGGTGTCGCCCTGGATGGCGGCCTGGACTTTGACCTTCGACTCCTTGATGAACTTGACGATCTCCTTGGCCTTCTCCGAGGGGATGCCCTGCTGAATCCGGACATGCTGGCGGACGGTGCCGCCGGCCGCCGGCTCCGCCTTCCCGTAGGAGAACGCCTTCAGGGGGACGCTGCGCCGCACCAGCTTCTGCTGGAGGATGTCGTTCATGTTCCGCAGCTTAGTCTCGTCCTCGGCGGTGAGAATTAACTCCTCCTCGCCTTCGAGCCTGACCTCGGCGCGGCTCCCCTTGAAGTCGAAGCGCTGCCTGACCTCCTTCATGGTCTGGTCGAGTGCGTTCTTGACCTCGGCCAACTCCACCTTGGAAACAATGTCGAATGAGTTCTGCTGGGCCATAAGAAGTGGAAAGTTACCGCGAACCTGCCACGGCTTTTATAACATTTAAGGGCGTTGAGGAAAAGTTGATTGTGCCGTTTAGCGCAAGGTCGGCGGCGGCCGTGGGTACGCTTCAGGCCGCCCCCACGCCGAAGAGGCGCGCGAAGTTCTCCGAGGTCGCGCGCCCGAACTCCTCTTCACCGAGGCCGCGCAGGTCGGCGAGGAAACGCGCCGTCGCGGCGACGTAGGCCGGCTCGTTGCGCCGCCCGCGGTGCGGCACGGGCGCGAGGTACGGGCAGTCCGTCTCGACCAGCAACCTGTCTGAGGGTACCGTGAGGGCGACTTCGCGCAGCGCTTCGGCCTTCTTGAAGGTGACGTTCCCCGCGAAAGAGATGTAGAAACCGAGCGCGAGCGCGCCTTCGGCCAGCGCCGGCCCGCCGCCGAAGCAGTGCATGACGCCGCCGCGCACAGCCCCCGCGTACTCGGCGCGCAGAATCTCCAAAGTCTCCTCGTCCGCCTCGCGCGAATGGATGATGACAGGCACTCCCTCTTCGCGCGCCAGCCGCAGTTGTTTAGCGAAGACGTCGCGCTGCACCTCGCGCGGCGAATGGTCGTAGTGGTAGTCGAGCCCGATCTCGCCGACCGCCACGACGCGCCGGCTCCTGACGAACTCAAGTATCAGACGCTCCGCCGCCCCGTCATAAAGCTTCGCATCATGTGGGTGGACGCCGACCGCGGCGTAGACATGCTCATACCTCTCCGCCACCGCAACCGCCCGCTCAAAGTTCCCCGCATGCGGGTCGCCCGTCCCGACATTAAGTATCGCGCGCACGCCCGCCTCCCGCGCGCGCGCCACGACCTCGTCGCGGTCGGCGTCGAACTCCTCCCCGTCGATGTGCGCGTGCGAATCTATGAACATAGTAGAAATCATCCAGTTTTGGGACGGCGCCCGACTGGTTATAGAAAAACCGGGGGTGAGAGCTTTGCAACTCTCACCCCCGTCAGCGCAAACAATGGAGGAATGCGGAACATTGTTCGCGCCGGAAGCGAAACTGTGAGTCAAACACTACGGCCGACTTAAAGCCGACTAAAGGGCAGCTCAACCATCCGCGCGTTCGGCCGAGGCTCTTTCGCAGGACAGGCTGACAGTTCTGAATTGTGAAAGGTCGCCGGGCGCGGGCTCCAACATAAATCGCAGATGGTTCCGCTTGTCCTGGGTCAGGTGGAGCATGGCTATCTTCGGCTGTTTCCAGCCGGGGTCGGACACGGACAGCCCCGTCCGGTCGAAAATAAAGGCGAGGTTCGCGTCCAAGCGGCGGACGCTCAGCGCGTAAGCGATGGCCTCCCCGGTTAGAGACGCGCCGCCCGCGTCGATGAGCCGCACGGCGTTGGTGACGTTCGCGCCCGCCGCCCCGGTGCCGTCGCCCCGCGTTATCTCGAAGCCGTCGGCGTGGAGCGAGAGTCCGGGGAATTCAAAGGCCATAGGTGCGTCGGCCGTGCACTTCATGTCGAAGGTTAGCCGCTCCGTGGCCTCCCACCTCTTCCCACCCCCGTCTTGAAGTGCGCGCCCGACGGCGCGCGACTTGTGACTGCGGGGGGAAGCCGCCGCAGGGGTCACGACTGAAGCGACGGCAATGAGAAGCCCGACTGCTAAAACGCGTCCGTACGTCAATGGCATCACCTGCCTCCTACCAACACGAACAGGATGTTCCCGCGCGGGGGAGGGGCTGTCGAAGCCCTGCCCCCCGCGCGGCCCCGTGTTAACGTCGAGGCCTCCCTCTTAACTTCCCCGCACGGTTCTCCTGCGGGGCTTGCGCACCCCGTGCTTCTTCTTTACCGGGGGCTGCGGTCCGCTTCCGCGCGGGCGCGGGCACGGCGGGTACTGCTTATAGACGCCCTTGGAGTTGCTGCGCGTCACGCCCGCCTCCGGCGTCGGCGTCGGGGCCACGTTGCTCGGGCAGATGTACAACTCGACGCTCGTCTCCTTCCGGTCGCCGCCGTCCACGACCTTGATGCGGTCTCTCGCGATCCCCCTACAGTTGACCAGGTAGTCGACCGCGCGGTCGATGCGGTACTGCTGGTCGATGTCGCCGACCACCGGCACGCGCTTCGTGCCGATGTTATGGTCGGCCCACCCCCTGTAAGCGACGATGTACCCGATGCTGGCGCTACTCGGCTCGTTCTGGAACTCAATGGCGTAGCTGTCCAGGCGGGCCTTCTCGTCGTTGTACAAGATCGCCCCGTAGGCGTCGACGCGTCTGCAACTCCCCTCCGGTGTCGGCGGCGGGACGTTAAAGCTACAACTTGCGGCTGCGGGCGCGCAGTCGGGCGGATAACCGCTGGCGGTCACGGTGGCGGTTATCTGTCCGGCGAGCCCGGTCGTGTCTATTGTGATCGTGCAGGTATTCGCGCCGCGCTCGATCTTATCGGCCGAGACGCTTGGGATGTCCCATGAACAGTTCGGGGTGACGCCGGGGTAATCGCCGCCGCTGACGTTGGCCGTGAGCGTCACCTTTTCGCCCGGTGTGATGGGCTCCGGCGGACAACTCACGCTCAAGGTCGGAGGCGCCTTCGGCTCGCAGCAGTCGGGCCGCTCGACCCTGACCTTGGTCACTGCGGACCTGAGGCAGCCGCCCTGCGGACAGACGTAGCTGGCCCTGGCCTCCACCGTGTACTCACCCGCCTCCGCGCCGGTGAAGTCGAGTGTGGCAGTCGCTCCGTGAGTGTCCGGCATGACCTTACTCGGGCCGCCTGTGACCTCCCACGTCCACTCGAAGTCCGTAGCAAGCTCGCCCGGGGTGAAAGTAATGGGGGTTACCTGCCCGCGTTGCTCAACCGTTGCGTTCTGTATCTCGGCGTTGAGCGTGACGACGGGGTTTGTGGGTTTGGGGCAGTCGGCCTTCAACCGATAGCAGCCCGTGCACTCGGCCTTCGGTAGTACAACCGTTTCCGGCTGAGACACCGTCACGCCGAAATCCACCGCGGGGCCGCAATCCGGGCAAGGGAGGTTGCGGCGTCCGGCGAAGACCTGGAAGATGAAGCCGTGCGGGTCGTCCGACGTGCGGAAGCCCGCCGGGAACCCGTCGTTCGCCTCGTCGTCCTTGAAGATGTCGACGAAGCTGCGCCCCTGCTGGTTCAGGTTCCCGCGGTAGGCCGCCGAGAACCCGAACCACCGCCGCGGGAAGATCCGCACCCCGCCGAGGAAGTCCACCGGGTTCTGCTGGAACGAGTTCGGCGTCCGGCCCC
>JAFAZX010000102.1 GCA_019239425.1 Acidobacteriota bacterium | reverse complement strand
CCTGCGGCCGGGCCAGTACAGCTGGTGGGGGCCGACGGCCTGGCGGGTCGGCTCGCTCGCGATGTGGCTCTACAAGCTGCGCCGCCTCAACGGGCCGAACTTCACGTGGCCGCTGCTGATGTTCTCGGGCGCCGTCTCCGAAAGGCGACTGCAGCGCATGGGGAAGATTTACGCCCCGAAGCCTCTTCGGACGAAGGGCCGCAGGGAGCTGCTCGCCTCGCTGAAGCCAAGAGACTGGCAGTTCCTGCGCGCCGACAACGGCGACCTCCCCGCCCACTTCACGCCGCCGCCTCCCGCCACCGTCATCGGCGGTCAGCACAGGTTCTCGCCTTCAGACCAGTAGTAGACGGCTCGACCACGAGGGGTTACAGATAGGCTCGCAAAGGAGACGTTCTTGAACTCAGAGCGAGTCTGATACAGGCAATTCAATTCTGTAAAAGCACGGCCTCATTCCTGCGCATACGCGTGCGCGCGGTCATGCCTTAACCCGCTTTGATCTTCTCAGCCACACTTACAATACATTTACGAACCTTTTACCCCCTTCTTATGCGAGGGGGCGTACCATTCAGTTGTTGACAAGTTGTCTGCCGAAGCAGCCCGCGGGTGTCTAAGACATCGAGAAGGGCGGCGCGGGGGAACCAAACGTCCCGGCGATGCCGGGACACGGGGCGCATCGCGGCCGAGTCGCGTAGGACATTCCTTTCGTCCGAGCCCGTCAGCTAACCTCGCAGGCTTTAGAGGGAAGGCACTTCCGCCGGGCGCGAATTATTCAGCGACGGGGCGCGGGAGCTTGCGGCTTCTCGCGCCCTTTTCGCGTCCGCCCGAAAGGCGGTTCGTCTTTTTACGAACGACGTGCGAAGTCGCGTGGCCCGACGGTCGTTATCTACCGGATATTGCCGCTTCCCCGACGGCACGTTCGTTGCGAACCGGGGACTTCGGCGGTCTGGCCGAGCGGAGGAGTAGATGAATAATTATCTTGATACCCCGCGGGAACGGATGAGAGATGATCCGTTCGGGAGGATCATCTCTCTCACGGGGAAGAGCCCGCGCACGTGGCCTTCGGTTGGGGCAGTCTTGGGACTAGTGGGCGGCGTCCTTGCCCCCGCCCTGGGGACGCTCCTGACGGTCGCTAACTGGTTCACCGGCCGGCAGGAGGCGAGCCTTTATCTGGGCCGCCTGAGCACGACACTCTTTGTCCTGACCATCCCGCTGCTGGCGCTCGGCGCGCACTGCCTCGACCTGCTGGAGGCGAAGGCCGTAACCCCCTCGACTTCCGCCGCAACTCTCTTCGGCGAGAACGCCCCTGTGAGTACCCGTCCCGCCCTCCGCAGAGTCGGGCGGCACGTTAATAAGGGAGGTGTGGCGGCCGCGCTGCTCCTGCTCTTCACACTGCCGTCGGCGAGCAGGGCGCAGCAGACCATCTTCAACGTGCCGACCACAGACGTGCTCGACAAGGGGAAGGTTTACGCGGAGCTGGACGCGAGTCTCAAACCGAACAACTCGGAGGCATTGTCGCGCTTCTCCTCGTTCGTGCCGCGCGTCGTGGTTGGAGTCGGCGGGCGAGTCGAAGTCGGCCTCAACGTCACGGGCAACATCCAGCCCGGCCCCGACTCGACGACGCTCGTGCCCGTCGTCAAGTACAAGCTCTACGACGGCGGGGACAACGGTTGGGCGATAGCTGGCGGCGACCACCTCTTCATCCCAGTCCGCCACCGCGCCTACGACGCGGGCAACTACGCCTACCTTGAGTTCAGCAAGACCTTCAAGCAGACGGGGACGCGTCTGACCGCGGGAGGGTATGACTTCACGCGAAACGTCGTCGCCGGGGCGAACCGCGCGGGCGGGCAGTTCGGCTTCGAGCAGCCCGTGGGCAAGACCGTGACGCTCGCCGCCGACTGGTTCACCGGCAAGCACGCCGCAGGGTATTTCACACCGGGCGCCGTCTTCAAGGTTGGTAAGAAGACGACCGCGTACGCCGGCTACTCCATCGGCAACCAGAACGCCTCGCAGGGGAACCACTTCTTCCTGCTGGAACTCGGCTACAACTTTAATTAAGGGGGAGACGCTACGATGCACGACCTTGTCTTCATCACCCTGACCATCGCCTTCTTCCTGCTCGCGCTCGCCTACGTGCGCGGGTGCGAGAAGTTGCAGTGAGGTGCGCGCGATGAATCTCGAATCGATTTTAGGGCTGGCGGCGTCGGCGCTGCTGCTCGTCTACCTCGCCTACGCGCTGCTGCGCCCCGAGAGGTTCTGACATGACGCCCAACGGCTGGCTCCAAATCCTACTCTTCCTCGCCGTCGTGCTCGCGGTCACGAAGCCGCTCGGGCTCTTCATGACCCGCGTCTTCGAAGGCGAGCGCACGTTCCTGCATCCGTTGCTGCGTCCCGTCGAGCGGCTCGTCTACCGCCTGACGGGCGTGGACGAGCGGCGCGAGATGCGCTGGACGGAGTACGCCGCGTCGATGCTCCTCTTCAGCCTCGTCTCGATGCTGGCGCTCTACCTGATCCAGCGTCTACAGGGCGTGCTGCCGATCAACCCACAAGGGCTGCCCGGCGTGGACACGGCGGCTTCCGCGACCGGCGGGTACGTCGGCTCTGCCTTCAACACGGCCGCCAGTTTTACGACCAACACCGACTGGCAAGCTTACGTGCCCGAGACGACGATGAGCTACCTGACGCAGATGTTGGGGCTGGCTTACCACAACTTCGCGTCGGCCGCGGTCGGCATCGCGCTCGCCATCGCCTTCATCCGCGGCATCGCGCGCAAAGAGGCGAACACCATCGGCAACTTCTGGGTGGACTTCGTCCGTTGCAACCTCTACGTGCTGCTGCCGCTCTGCTCCGTCTTCGCGCTCGTGCTCGTCTCGCAGGGCGTCGTGCAGAACTTCCGGCCGTACGACACGGCGCGGCCGCTCGACCCGCAAAGTGCCGTGCAGACCATCGCGCAGGGGCCGGTCGCCTCGCAGGAGGCGATCAAGATGCTCGGCACCAACGGCGGCGGCTTCTTCAACGCCAACTCCGCGCACCCGTTCGAGAACCCGACGCCCTTCTCCAACTTCCTCCAGCTCGTCTCCATCTTCGCCATCGCCGCGGGGCTCACATACACCCTGGGCCGCATGACCGGCTCGCAGCGTCACGGCTGGGCGGTGCTCGCGGCGATGGTCGTGCTCTTCCTCGCCGGCGTGACGACCGCCTACTGGGCGGAGACGCGCGGCAACCCGATACTTTCGGGCGCGGGCGTTGACCAGACGGTGAGCGCGGGGCAGTCGGGCGGCAACATGGAAGGTAAGGAGGTGCGTTTCGGGCAGGCCGAGTCCACCCTCTTCGCCACCGTGACGACCGACGCGAGTTGCGGTGCCGTGAACTCCATGCACGACTCCTACACGCCGCTTGGTGGGCTCGTGCCGCTCGTGAACATCATGCTCGGCGAGATCATTTTCGGCGGGGTGGGGAGCGGGCTCTACGGGATGCTGATTATGGTCATCCTGTCCGTCTTCATCGCCGGCCTGATGGTGGGGCGCACGCCCGAGTATCTCGGCAAGAAGATAGAAGCCTACGACGTGAAGATGGCGATGCTCTACGTGCTCATCTTCCCGCTCATCATCCTCGTCTTCGCGGCAGTCTCTTCGGTCTCGTCATCATTCGGCACCTCGCAGTTGGGCAATGCGGGGCCGCACGGCCTCTCCGAGATTCTCTACGCATTCACCTCCGGCACGGGCAACAACGGCTCGGCCTTCGCGGGGATTTCGGCGAACACTTACTGGTACAACACGGCTATCGGAGTCGCCACGCTCTTCGGGCGGTTCATGATGATTGTGCCGATGCTGGCGGTGGCCGGGAACCTCGCGCGCAAGAAGGCCGTGCCTCCTTCCTTAGGCACGTTCCCCGTCACGTCGCCGCTGTTTACGACGCTGCTGGTGAGCGTCATCGTCATCGTCGGCGCGCTGACCTTCTTCCCCGCACTGAGTCTCGGCCCCGTCGTGGAGCACTACCTGATGTACGCGGGACAGACGTTCTGAGGTTAAGTCAATGGCCGATAAGTCGAAGAAGATTTCCATCTGGGACCAAAAGATCATCCGGCGCGCGGTGGTTGATTCTTTCAGGAAGCTCGACCCGCGCACGATGATGCGCAACCCCGTGATGTTCGTCGTCGAGGTCGGAAGCTGTCTCGCGACGCTGCAACTCGTCCGCGGCATCATCTCGCCCGTTCAAGGCGTGACGGACACGCTCTTCGAGCTTCAGATAACGCTCTGGCTCTGGTTCACCGTCCTCTTCGCCAACTTCGCCGAGGCGATGGCCGAGGGGCGCGGCAAGGCGCAAGCCGACAACCTCCGAAGGGCGCGGACGGAGACGACCGCGAAACGTCTCCTGCCGGGCGGCAAGACGGAAGTGGTGGGCGCGCCCGAACTGCGCAAAGACGACCTCGTGCTGGTCGAGGCCGGCGACTTCATCCCGAGCGACGGCGAGATAATCGAAGGCGTCGCGAGCGTGGACGAGTCGGCCATCACGGGCGAGAGCGCCCCCGTCATCCGCGAGTCCGGCGGCGACCGCTCGGCCGTGACGGGCGGCACGCGTGTCCTCTCGGATTGGATAAAGGTTCGTATCACCTCGAACCCCGGCGAGACTTTCCTCGACCGCATGATTGCGCTCGTCGAGGGCGCGTCGCGGCAGAAGACGCCGAACGAGATCGCGCTCGCCATCCTGCTCGCGGGCCTGACCATCATCTTCCTGCTCGCCGTCGTCACCTTGCAGCCGTTCGCGATCTATTCGAACGCGCCGCAGACCATCTTCGTCCTCGTCTCGCTCCTCGTCTGCCTCATCCCGACGACCATCGGCGGCCTGCTCTCCGCCATCGGCATCGCCGGCATGGACAGGCTCGTGCAGCACAACGTACTCGCGATGTCGGGCCGCGCGGTCGAGGCCGCGGGCGACGTGAACACTCTGCTGCTCGACAAGACCGGCACCATCACGCTCGGCAACAGGCAGGCGGCCGAGTTCATCCCGCTGCCCGGCGTGACCGAGGCGGAACTGGCCGACGCCGCACAGCTCTCTTCGTTCGCCGACGAGACGCCCGAAGGGCGCTCGATAGTCTTGCTGGCGGAGGAGAAGTACGGCATCCGCGGGCGCGAGTTGGCTCCGCACGAGGCGCGCTTCATCCCCTTCACGGCGCAGACGCGGATGTCGGGTGTGGACCTCGGCGGGCGCGAGATTCGCAAGGGCGCCGTGGACGCCATCGAAAAGTACATCGCGGGCGACGACGGGGGCGCTCGGCTCCGCGAAGCGCGCGCCGCCCTAACGGTAGCCGTCCGCTCGGCGGCGGAAGTCTCGGGCGGGGCCGCGACGAAGGAGCTGCGCGAGATTGTCGAGCGCATCTCGAAGCAGGGCGGCACGCCCTTAGTCGTCGCCGACGGGCGGCGCGCGCTCGGCGTCATCTACCTGAAGGACATCGTGAAGGGCGGGATGCGCGAGCGCTTCGACCAGCTACGCCAGATGGGCATCAGGACGGTGATGATTACGGGCGACAACCCGCTCACCGCCGCGACCATCGCGCGCGAGGCAGGCGTGGACGATTTCCTGGCGGAAGCGAAGCCCGAGGACAAGATGGCTTTGATTAAGCGGGAACAATCGGAAGGCAAACTTGTGGCTATGACCGGCGACGGCACGAACGACGCGCCGGCGCTCGCCCAGGCCGACGTGGGCGTGGCGATGAACACGGGCACGCAGGCCGCGAAGGAGGCCGGCAACATGGTTGACCTCGACTCGAACCCGACGAAGCTCATCGAGGTGGTCGAGATCGGCAAGCAGCTTTTAATGACGCGCGGCGCGCTGACGACCTTCTCCATCGCCAACGACGTGGCGAAGTACTTCGCCATCATCCCCGCGATGTTCAGCGGCGTCGCCACGCTCTCCGCGCTGAACGCGCTCAACGTGATGGGCCTGAGGACGCCGCAGTCGGCGATCCTCTCGGCCGTCATCTTCAACGCGGTCGTCATCATCGCGCTCATCCCGCTCGCGCTCAGGGGGGTGAAGTACAGGCCGATGTCGGCGGCGGCTCTGCTGAGGCGCAACTTTTTAATCTACGGCCTCGGCGGCCTCGTCGCGCCGTTCGCCGGCATCAAGCTCATCGACGTAATCATTCACGCCGCCGGGCTGGCTTAAGCGGAGGAGCGATGAAGAAGAATTTAATGACGGCGATTCTGATGACGGTCGTTACGACGATTCTGCTCGGCCTCGTCTACCCGCTCGCGGTGACGGGGCTCGCGCAGGTCATCTTCCCAGACAAGGCGAACGGCCAGCTCATGAGGCGCGCGGACGGAACGCTCGTCGGCTCGGCGCTCATCGGGCAGCCGTTCACTTCGCCCGGCTACTTCCGCTCGCGACCCAGCGCCGCGGGCGCGGCCGGCTACGACGCGGGCGCTTCCGCGGCGTCGAACTACGGCCCGACGAATCAAAAACTGCTCGACCGCGTGAAGGCCGACGTGGAGAAGGCGCGGGCCGAGAATCCCGGCGTGCCCGTGCCGGTCGATCTGGTGACGACTTCGGCCTCGGGGCTCGACCCGCACATCTCTCCCGCGGCCGCAGATTTCCAGGTGCCGCGCGTCGCGCGCGAGCGCGGGATGGGCGAGGAGGAGATGCGGCGCGTTGTCGCCGCGCACACTGAAGGGCGTCAGTTCGGCTTCTTCGGCGAGCCCGTCGTCAACGTGCTCGAACTCAACCTCGACCTGGATAGGAGTAGTAGGCAGTAGGCAGATGGCAGTAGGCAGTTGAAGAGCTATTGTTTTAACTGCCTACTGCCTACTGCCATCTGCCTACTGCTTTTCATGAAGGAGAACGGGAACCGACCGTCGCCGGAGTCGCTGCTCGCCAGACTGAAGGAGGGCGAGCGGGCCAAGCTGCGCGTCTACATCGGCGCGGCGCCGGGCGTGGGCAAGACCTACCGGATGCTCGAAGACGCGCACCAACTCAGGCGGCAGGGCGTGGACATCGTCGCCGCCTTCGTCGAGCCGCACGGCCGCGAGGAGACGGCGGCACTCATCGCTGATCTGGAGCTTGTGCCTTTACGCAGGGTCGAGTACCGCGGCGTCACGCTCGAAGAGATGGACGTGGACGCGGTCATCGCGCGCCGCCCCGAAGTCGCCGTCGTGGACGAGCTGGCGCACACCAACGTCCCCGGCTCGAAGCACCGCAAGCGCTACGAGGATGTGCTGGAACTGCTCGACGCCGGCGTCTCGGTCATCACCGCGGTCAACGTCCAGCACCTCGAATCACTCAACGACGCCGTGGCGCGCACGACGGGCGTGCGCGTGCGCGAGACCGTCCCCGACCACTTCCTTCGGCGCGCGGACGAGGTGGTTAACGTCGATGTCTCTGTGGACGCGCTGCGGACGCGGCTCAGGCAGGGGAAGATTTACGGCGTCGAGAAGATTGAGCAGTCCCTGAACAACTTCTTCCGCAAGGGGAACCTCTCGGCGCTCAGGGAACTCGCACTCAGGCAGATAGCCGCAGACCAGGCCAGCAAGGCGCACGACTACCGCGAGCGCGAGGGCTTAGAGCAGGCGGTCATCCCCGAGAGGGTGATGGTCGCGATGGCTTCGCGCGGGGGCGCGAAGAAGCTCCTGCGCGCCGGCTCGCGCATTGCGGGGCGACTCTCCTCCGACTGGTTCGCCGTCTACGTCGAGACGCCCGCCGAGGAGCCGGGGCGCGTCAAGCCCGCGGATTACGCCGCGCTCCGGGAGAACGTCCGCTTCGCAGAAGAGCTGGGGGCGAAGGTCGTCAGGCTCAAGGCCCGCAAGGTGGCCGACGCGCTCATCGACTTCGCGCGGCGCGAGGGCGTCACGCACGTCGTCTTCGGCCAGACCTCGCGTTCGCGTTTAGACATCCTGCTGCACGGCTCCGTCATCAACCGCTTCCTCGCCGAGGTGCGTGACGCGAACGTGCTGGTGGTTCCGCTTGAAGAGAAGAAAGAAGTAGCTGCCGAAGGGTAACGACTTGAATGGAACTCCCAGCCTATCACTGCTCACCACCCGCGTGAATTTAAGAGTGAAGCTTTTGGCCGGGCATCTGGTCACCCGACTCGGAGCATTACGATCTCAACCTGCCGGCTTCGTAATTTAACGAACTCTAGTTGAATTACGAACAGCATCCCTCACTTTCCGGCGCAAACTCTACATCTCGCGCTGGAACACCGCTTGCCCCTCGAAGGGGGAAGGTGAGGACGACGAGATGCGCGAGGCACGAATGCAAAAGCTCTTAATGTCTGTTCTGGTATCGCTCCTTTCGGTCCTCATATTAGGCGGCGTCGCGGACGCGCAGACTGAGACAGGCACACTGCGCGGCGCGGTTGCTGCCACGGCACCTGAGGGACAGTCGCACAAAGTTCCCGGCGCGAGCCTGAAGCTGAAGACGCCGACACAGACTCTGGAGGCAGTTACCGACGCCGCCGGCGAATATCGATTCACGAACTTGTCGCCCGGCGCGTACACGCTGGAAGTAACCGCCGGAGGATTCAAGACGGCGGGTAAGACCGTCACGGTGCGAGCCGGCGAGACTTCGGTCGAGGACATCAGCCTTGTAATGGCCGACGCTCCGCCGGACACCGACGCGGAAGTGCCTCCGCCGGCGTCACGTCAGAACGACCCGGCGCCCGCGGCTTCCACCCGACAGCAGACGGGCAGCGAGACTTATAACAGCCCTACGGCCCGTGTGTTTCAGCTCATGCTGCCGAGCGAGCATCTTCTGGGGGACTGGGGCGGCCTGCGAACGAAACTCGAAGAGCGGGGCATCACGCCGAGGCTGATCCTCGTCACCGACCTCGCGGGGAACCCAAGGGGCGGCCGGACGCAGGGCGCGACCGCGCCGAGCAGCGTCGAGCTCAGCCTGTACTTCGACCTGGATAAAATCTTCGGCCTGAAGGGCGGCTCCGTCTTCGCGTCCTTTTCGGAACGCTGGGGCCACAACCTCTCGGCGAAACACATCGGGAACACCTTCAGCACGCAGCAGATTTACGGCTTCCAGACGTGGCGCGTCATCGACGTCTCTTACCAGCAGAAGCTGTTCGACGACCGCGTGGAGCTTCGCGCCGGGCGCTTCGCGGCGATGGACGACTTCCTCGTTTCGCCTTACAACTTCGGGTTCATGCAGAACGCGTTCTGCGGAAACCCGTTCGGCATCTTATTGAACGCGCCGGGCATGAGTGCGTACTACGGCACCTGGGCGGCGCTCGGGAAGGTGAAGCCCACCAAGCGAAGCTACGTGATGACGGGTCTTTACGACGGCGACCCGAAGATGCGCGACAACAAATATCACGGGGCGAACCTTTCGATGAAAGGGCCGCTCTTCTCGATCAGCGAGGCCGGTTACCAGATCGACGGGCTGCCCGGCGACGGCCGGCGTCTCGGCAACTACAAACTGGGCGCTTGGTACGACCGTTCCACTCTCGCGGACTTCGAGACCGGCTCCGTTAAGCACGGTAGCTGGGGCTACTACGGACTCTTCGACCAGGTGCTCGTCCCGTTCGGGTCTCCCGAGAGCAACCGCGGCTTCGGCGTCTTCGGCTCGGTCACGGTCGCGCCCGACTCTCGCAGACAACAGTTGCCCCTGTTCCTCACGGCGGGCGTTTCGGCGCGCGGGCTGTTCAGCGCGCGCCCGAGGGATGTCGCCGGGCTGGCCGTCGCGTCCGGTTACTTCAGCGAAGACCTGCAACGCGCGCAGAGAAACGGGCGGCTGCTCGGCCCCGCCGGCGGAGTCCCCGACCACGAGACGGTCGTCGAGCTGACCTACCGCTTCGACTTCCGCAAGGGCGCCTTCTTCATCCAGCCCGACCTCCAATCCATCAACCGGCGGGGCGGTACGGGCCACTTCAAGGATGCGCTGGTGCTGGGCGCACAGTTGGGCATCAATTTCTAAGCAGTCCAAATCCGTCCGCCACAACTACGACCGCTCGCAACGCAACGAGCCTCACCGCAGTAGCACTTTCATAAGCATCGTCGGGAAGCGAAGAGACGGCCATCGTCTTTTTATGACGAGTCGTAAAAAGACGGAGCGATGCGCCTTCCCGTCCTTCCGCTTCAACGCCCGTCGAAGCGCAGTTCACGTCGGAATCACTGAGTAAAACGCGGCAATCGAGTTTTCGCCGTCGCGGCGAACTTGCATGCGACGTATGGCACACCCGCTGCTTAGAAGGACACCCGTAAGGCGGGTGAGTAATTGAGAAGTTTGGAGCTGACAAGAACAGTCTCAATAACGATGAAGCCGGTGACGAAGACAACCAGGCGCAAGAGCGAGGGACTTATAGCCCGGCCACGGACTAATCGAGTGTCTGTCTTGTGCGCGCCCGTGTTCGCGCTCCAAGTGTGCGGGCACGCAGCCGCGCAGTCTCCCCTCAAGTCGGCGACGAACGAATCTTTCGCACACCCTTCTGCACTCTCGATCCGAGAAGTCGGCCCGAGGCGCGTGACGGACGGATCGGATTAACTAATCAACCGACACTGCAAAGGAGCATTTGAAAATGAGTGACAGTCAGAACAACTCCGGGCCGACCGCGGGCGGCGGAGGGTACGACCTGCGGCACCCCGGTCTCATCATGAAGGACGGTGACCGCGAGGTGCACGAGTTCAAGGGCATGTGGCCGCTCAAGCCCGACGCCGACCTCGAGCTAATGACGAAGACGCTGGCCTTCAGCGAGTACTGGGACCCGCCGACGATGTCGTTCCCGACGGCGACCACGATGCTCGGCCTGATCCGTGTGGCGAGCTGGTTCGTCTGCAACACCGCCGAGTTCGGCCCCACGCTATTCTTCATCTCGCAGTTCGACGCCAGCCTTGAGAAGTACTTCGACGACTTCGTGCTCAACGGCAAGAACAACCTCATGAAGATATGGGGCCAGTGCATCGGCTGCCCGGACGGCCCCGACGCGACGGCGCGCGACATCGTGAACTACATCGCGCGCGGCCAGATCAAGACCCTGGCCTCCTACGACGCCTTCCCGAGCCTGAGCAACAACCAGATCGAGAAGCAGGCCGACTGGTACGCGAAGACGCAGAAGTTCCAGCGCGCGGTCGCGAAGGGCGAGGGCAAACTCGAAGAGATCGTGGACGCCTTCTTGAGCGAGCTGGCCCAGCCCTACGAGCACGTGCGCAGCGCCGCCGCCGTCGACACCGAAGTGGCCGAGTTGCCGCAGTACACCGACGTCCCCGAGAGGCTGGGCGTGAAGGTGGCCGCGTAACACCCGAGTCCCGGCAGTTACATCGGCACGGGTCAACCGGCCCGTCGCCGATGTAACGGGAGCCGGCGAGAGGCGAAAGCTTCGACCGAGGGCGAGGTAGTTCCGACGACAAGAGTCGGCCATTGCGAAAGGATCGAGACGATGCAAGCTCTAACTCATGAACAGAATCTTACTTCTGCCGACCTGAAAGATAACATTCAAGACATTCAGGACAACGTCGTCGCGCCCATCCTGATGCGCTACGGGCGCCACATCTTTCTCAAGTTCACCGACGGCGAGAAGGCGCGCGCGTGGCTGCGCAACATGTTCGAACGCGTCAACGCCCGGCAGGAAGAGCACGGGACGCGATTCACCGTCAACATCGGGTTCACGTACGAAGGGCTGAAGGCGGTCGGGCTGTCGCAACAGTCGCTCTACAGCTTCCCCAGAGCCTTCCGCGTCGGCATGCGTGAGCGTGCGGGTGAAGTGGGCGACACCGGGGCGCACGCGCCGGAGCATTGGGAGGGCGGCCTCGGCGGGCCTGACATTCACGCGATGGCCTGGCTCCGCACCGACACGGACGAAGGCCGCGACCTGGCGACCGATATCATCCGCGACGAGATGCGGGCGACCGGCGGCGTCGAGATACGTTTCATCCAGGACACGAAGGCGCTCGCGCACGAGAACGGCATCGGGTCGGAGGGCGAGCACTTCGGTTTCGCCGACCCGATTTCGCAGCCGCCCATCGAGGGTGCCGCCGCGCCTTTCTACCCCGGCGACGGCGTGCAGGAGGCGGACGGCATATGGCGCGCGCTGAAGCCCGGCGAGTTCGTGTTGGGCTACGAAGACGAGGTCGGGCGCGAAGGCACGCCGTCGCCCGAACCGTTCGAGCTGCGCCTGAACGGGACGTACATGGTCTTCCGCAAACTCTACCAGGACGTGGCGGCGTTCCGCCGGTATCTGGCGACGGCCGCGAAGTCGCTCTACGGCAGCGACGATCAACATCATCGGGATTTGGTGGCGGCCAAGATCATGGGCCGTTGGCCGAGCGGCTGCCCGGTCGATCTTTCGCCCGAAAGGGACGACCCCGCCATCGCGGCCGACCCCGAGCGCCGCAACAACTTCACGTACGCGGGCGACGATCAGGGCCTGCGGTGCCCGCTCGGCTCGCACCTGCGCCGCAGCAACCCGCGGGCGACGCCTTTGAAGCGCGCGACCGCGGTGAGGCGGCACCGCCTGATCCGGCGCGGCATCGAGTACGGCCCGCACCTCCCGGACGGGATGCTCGAGGACGACGGCGTCGACCGCGGCCTCGTCAACCTGTTCATCCAGGCCGACATCGAGCGGCAGTTCGAGTTCGTGCAGAAAGAATGGATGAAGGGCGGCGAGTTCATCGGCCTCGACCCGAACGAGCAAGACCCTATCAACGGCGTCGGCGGCGAAGGCTCGCAGATGTCTGTGCCCGGCGCGAGGCGGCCGTTCCTATTCGACCTGCCCACCTTCATCACGGTGAAGGGCGGCGAGTACCTGTTCGTGCCGGGGCTGAACGCGCTCAAAGGCATCATCGAACAGAAGTTCTGAACCCGCGGGGAGGAGGAGAAGCACGATGTCAGACCATTTCAGCGGCCCCGCGGTGATGGGCGACCCGTCGGTGGACATCACCGATTTCTACGCGTTCCCGAGCCCTGAACGCGCGGGCAATCTTGTACTCATCATGGACGTGTTCCCACTGGCGACGCCGCAGTCATTCTTCAGCGACGTTGTCACCTACCGCTTCCGGCTGCGGCCGCTGAAGCGGTCGGGAGGAAGCGTCACACACGGCGACTCGGAATACAGCATCGACGTCAGGTTTGACGACGTGCCCGAAGGCACATCCGTTCAGAAAGGACACATCGTCACGTCGGACGGGCGTGAGGCCAGCATCGTAGTCGGCGAAACGTTGGAGACGGGCGGCATGCGTGTCTTCGCGGGACTGGTGAGCGACCCGTTCTTCATGGACGTGGAGGCCGCGCTCCGCACCGACATGTCGGGCAAGCTCTCTTTCGACACGGCCGTGAACGCGGTTCAGTTCCGCGACGTGTTGTCGATCATCGTCGAAGTCCCGTTCGCCCCCATCGTCGAACGCTTCGACGGCGCTACGCTGGTCGGCGCCCTCGCGGAGACCATCGTCACGCGCCGCGGCAAGCCGATCCGCCTCGAACGCGTCGGGCGGCCGGAGATCAAGAACTTCGTCCTGGCGACCCCGACGCGCGACCCGCGCACGAAGGGTGTCGAGCTGCGCGACCTCTACAACCGGGAGGACGCCTTCGCCCTCTCGAACGAATACCGCTCACTCTACGAGACGCGTCTCGACGCGAACCTGTCATTCTTCGACGGACTCGACGGCGAAACCGCGTGGCCGCTCGGACCCGACGGGCGCCACCCGCTGCGCGACCTGCTCGTCGGCGACTATTTAATCCTCGACCTCGCCCGGCCGTTCGCCCCCGGCAACTTCCTGGAGATCGAGCGGTCGATACTCGCCGGCCGGCCGCACGAGAGCGCCGGCGGGCGCTGGCTCGACGACGACATCCTCGACGAGATGCTCACGCTGTTCGTGAATGGCGGGCGGGGCGAGCGGTTCGGCGACGGGGTGGACTCTCCGACGAAGCCGGCCGGCCTGACCTTCCCCTACGTGCGCGAGCCTAACAAACGAACCGACCTGCCGCTGCCGGCATTCCTGGGAGGATGAACATGGAAGTCCTGAAAGACAAAGGCGCAGTCGTGACCGCTGCCGCATCCGGCATCGGCAAAGCAATCGCCACCGCATTTATCGAAGCCGGCGCGAGCGTGTTGCTCTGCGACATCAACGCCAAGGCACTCGACGCCGCCGCGGGCGAGCTTGGCGAACGCGCAATCGGCCGCGTCACGGACGTGTCGGACGAGAGCCAGGTCGAAGCCGCGATGCGCGCGGCCCGCGAGGCGTTCGGGTCGCTCGATGTCGTGGTCAACTGCGCGGGCTTCGGCGCCATCATGCCGCTGACCGAGCTGCCGGGCGAAAAGTGGCGGGCCGTCCAGGCCGTGACGCTCGGCGGAGTCTTCTACGGCGTGAAGCACGCCGCACGGCAGATGCTTGAGCAGGGGCGGCCGGGCGTCATCATCAACATCTCGTCGGTGAACGGACAGCAAGCCGGCGAGGGGCAGGTCGCTTATTGCGCGGCGAAGGCGGGCGTTGACCAGATTACGCGTTGCGGCGCGTTGGAACTAGGCGCCCGCGGCATCCGTGTCGTCGGCATCGCGCCAGGGTTGGTGGAGACGCCTCTGACGAGGAAGGAGCTGGAAGACCCGGCCACGCGCGAGCTCTTCATGGGCGTCATCCCGATGGGGCGTGCGGTCGAAGCGCGGGAGATTGCCGCGGCCGCCGTGTTTCTCGCGTCGGACGAGGCCCGGTCGATCAACGGTCACACGGTCGTCATCGACGGCGGTTCGCTGACGCGCGGCTATCCGGCGCTGCTCACGGGTGTGAAAAAATCATGATAGTCGATGCCGGACGTTATACGAGCGGGCGAATCGCCGTCGCCAACCTCTCGGCTTTGATTGACAGCCTTGAGCTGAGCCACGTCGAAGGCGCGACGTTCGAGGACATGGTGGCGCTGTCGAAGCTTCTGTTTCTTCGCGGCGACCTGCTCGGCCGCATCGCGGACCACGACCGTGCGGAGTTGGTCGCCGTCGAGGCCACCGAGTCGGCGCCCGACGTGGGAAGCGCACTCTTCATCCGCGCGCGGCTCGCGGAGCGTTTCCACCGCTTCGGGGAGGCTGACGCGTTTCTCAACCAAGCCCTCGCGGCCGGACACCCAGTACGGGAGGTTGATGTTGAGAGGGCAGCGCTGTGGCAGGCGACGGGCCGGTACGGCGAGGCGCTGGTTCTGCGCGAAAGACTGGCGCAGGACGACCCCGGGATTCACACCCTCGGCGCGCTCGCGTCGCTGCTGGCTGAGACGGGTCAGTGGGCGGCGGCCGAGGCGTGCTACGCGGCCGCGCTCAACGTAGACGACGGCGTGTCGCCTCTGCCGTGCGGCCAACTGCTCTTCGAGTGGGGCGTGAGCGCGATGCGCCGCGGCGAGCTGGAGCGCGCGGAGGCGCTCTTCGTCGAACTCGACCGGGTACTGCCGCAGCACGTCCCGGGGCGCGGGCATCGCGCCGAGGTGTCGCTCGCGCGCGGACAGTTGGACTTCGCCGCGGCGCTCGTCAAGCCGCTGCTCGAAATAGCGGACGACCCCGAATACTGCGCGACCTACGCGGAGATTCTGGCCGCGCGCGGTGACGGCAAAGCCGCCTGCGAGGCGGAACGCGCGGCGGCGGCCTACGAGCTGTTGCTGGCGCGGCGGCCCGAAGCCTACGCCGACCACGCCGCGTTCTTCTTCATGGGCGTCGGCAACCGGCCGCTGCGCGCGGTCGAGCTCGCGTCCGCCAATTTCAAACTCCGCGACACGCCGCGCTCGCGCAGCCTTCTCGACAGGGCGCTACGCAACGCGCAACAGGTTTCGCATAGGCAGGAGGTCGCAGCATGAGCGCCGACAACGTCACACGGGCAGCGAAGACATCACGGCCCAGGGTGGTGGTCATCGGCGGTGGCTTCGCCGGCATCGCCGTCGTCCGCGAGTTGCGCGGAAGCGACGCCGAGGTGACGCTCGTCGACCGCAACAATCATCACCTGTTCCAGCCGTTCCTCTTTCAAGTCGCCACCTCCATCCTTGAGCCGGCGGAGATCGCGACGCCTATTCGTTCTCTCCTAAAAGAGATGCCCAACGTCCGTGTGGAGATGCGCGAGGCCGTGCGCGTTGACACGTCCCGCCGCGTCGTCGTCATGGGCGAGGGGGACGACCTGCCCTACGACGTGCTCGTCATCGCGACCGGGGCGCAGACCAGTTATTTCGGACACGAGTCGGAGTGGGCGCGACACGCGCTCGGGTTGAAGACGCTGGCCGACGCCGTCGCCGCCCGCAACCGCCTCCTGACGGCGTTCGAGCGCGCGGAGATGGAATCCGACCCAGGCCGACAGGCGCGCGACATGACGGTGGTCGTCGTCGGGGGCGGGCCGACCGGCGTCGCGATTACGGGCACGATCAGCGAGTTCGTCCGGCGGACACTGCCGGCCGACTTTCACAACCTCGACATCCGACGGTCGCGCATCGTGCTCGTCGAGGCCGGGCCGCGGCTGCTGCCCGCGTTCAGCGAGCGGCATTCGTCCTACGCGACCCGCGCGCTGGAGCGTGCCGGAATAGAGGTTAGGCTGGGCTTCCCCGTCACGAACGTTGACGCGGCGGGCGTCACGGTCGGCGGAGAGCGGATAGAGGCGGCCACCGTGCTTTGGTGCACGGGCGTGCAGGGCGTGCCGCTGGCGAGGACGCTCGGCACGCACATTACGGCGGACGGGAAGGTGGAGGTCGGGAATGACCTCTCGGTTCACGGCCACCCCGAGTGTTTCGTCGTCGGCGACGCGGCCCACGTCATCGGGGCCGACGGCCGACCCGTCCCCGGCCTCGCTTCAGTCGCGCAGCATCAGGGCCGGTACGTGGGCAGGCTCATCGCCGCCCGGTTAGCCAGCGTCGCCCCGCCCCCTCCTCCCGAGCCGTACGTGCCGAGCAAGCTGGCGACCATTACCCGGCACGTAGGCATCGCCGAATACCGCGGGCGCTCGATCACAGGCTTTCCCGCTTGGCTGATGTGGGGGCTGCTACATCTCAGAACGCTGGCGGGCGGCCACTCGAAGGTAATGATACTGGCGAACTGGCTGCGCCTTCTGGTCACATACCGCCGCAGCGCGCGGCTGGTCGTCGAGCCGCGTTCGACGGCAGAACCAGGATAGACCGCAGACCGAACTACTTCGGCTGCGTTCGTGTTACAACCATCTGTATGGATCTACAATCGAGCCCTTTTGCCGCACTCTCGCTCATCGCTGCCCCGGCAGTACTTACTAACGCCAGCACCGTGCTCGCGCTAGGCACCAGTAATAGGCTTGCCAGAACCGTTGATCGAGCACGGTTTCTGACTAATGAACTGGAAGGGCAGCTGTCGCCCAATTCACCGTCGGCGCGCGCCAACTCTCGCGAGTTGGCGGCGGTGCAGCGGAGAATGCTAATGCTGATCCGCGCCCTTCGGTATATCTATATTGCCATCGGTAGTTTTGCTTCGGCAGCACTTATCTCCCTGGCCGGAGCCGTACTTACTCCTTCGGTACCAACGTTGGCAGCGAGGATGATCGAACTGGTGGCAGTAGGTTTAGGCGCATTAGCAGTAGGCGGGCTGGTGCGCGGCGCCTTACTGCTCGTGCGGGAGACACGGGTGGCGGTAGGATTGTTGGAGGAGCGCGCGAGACAAGTGCAACTGAAATTCGCAAGCCAGGATGAGGATACGACAGAAGAGTCTCCTGAGCGGGGAGCGGTCTAACAACTAATCAATATCCTACCCCGCCGTCATCCAGAGCGGCCATGGCCGTTGCCCCGCCGACCACCAACGCGATAACCGACGCCCGCGCCCAGAAGCCCATCCTCGACTCCTTCACCCGCGCCACCTCGGCGTACGCCACCCTCCGCGACGCGCCGGTCTTCGGGTCTGTGAGGGTGAAGGCGTCTTCGCCGGCCGAGCTGAGGAAGCCTCTCAGCTTAGTGCCGTCCTGTAGCTTGACCTCGACGCGGGCCTTTGAGCCCACACCTAACTTCTGTACCGCGGCCCTGACCGCCGAGGTAGCTTGGTTAACCCCCCGCGCCTGTGCGCGTGCCGGCTGGCAGCCGAGGATGGAAGACCACAGTATTCCCGTAATCATTATCGCGAGCGTCTTTCTGAGCATGGCCGGACTCCCTTCTATGCCGAACTTCAATAAAGACCCGGTAACGGCTCTGCCACATGCAGCGTCAAGCTCCGCCAGGGATGCTTCCCGTTAACGGATGATCTCGACAGGACAAGAAGCAACAGCCATTCCAGTATCAGACTGATTGAATTCGGGCGTGACGGGGCGAATCGCCTTCGTGATTTGACGAGCCGGCTCGTCAAATCACGAAAGATCGTTACGCAAGGCTCCGCGCCTTCATGCGGGAGAGCGGTGTCGTGCGGGATGACGTTGCGGAGCGCGTCGCAGGTCGCGCTCCGGACGGCCCCCAACACGATTTGACGAACGGGTTAGTGAATTGACGACCGCACTTCGTCTCGCCGCGCCGGAATTCAACAAGTTAGGAAGTGGAATGCCCGTTGCTACATGCCTGAACGGAAGCAACGGGACGTGCGCAGGGTATTGGAATAGTTATGAGGAACTGAGGCAATGAAAACGAGGATTCTCATTTTGGGCGGCGGCTTCGCCGGCGTGGAGGCCGCGCGCCAGTTGGATCGGACGGCCGCCCGGCGGCCCGACGTCGAGGTGACGCTCGTCAGCAGGGAGAACTTCAGCCTCTTCACCCCGATGCTTCACGAGGTGGCGGCCGGCGACCTTGAGCCGGCAGACATCTGCAACCCTCTGCGCAAGCTGCTGCGGCGCGTGACGGTTCTGAACGGGGAGATTGAAGCCGTTGACCTCGTCGCCCGCCGGGTGACGATCTCATACGGCGTCAGGGGTCTCAGGCGGGAGTTGCCGTTCGACCAACTCGTGCTCGCGCTCGGCTCGGAGACGAACTACTTCGGCACCCCGGGCGTGGCCGAACAGGCGCTCGGCATCAAGACGCTGCGCGACGCCGTCCTGCTCCGCAACGGAGTCATCGCGATGCTGGAGGCGGCCAGCGTCGAACCCGACACCGAGAGGCGGAAGCGTCTGCTCACCTTCGTGGTCGCGGGCGGCGGTTTCGCGGGCGTGGAGACCGTCGGCGCCGTCAACGACCTCGCGCGCCAGAGCCTCAAGCATTACGGCCGGGTTGACCCGCGCGAGGTTCGCGTCGTCCTGATCCACGGCGGGCAGGTTATTCTGCCCGAACTCGGAGAGTCACTCGGCCTGTACGCGCAGGAGAGACTCCGCGAGCGTCTGGTCGAGATAAAACTCAACACGAAGGTCATCGGTTACGCGGACGAGACGGTGCATTGCGACGACGGGGAGGCCGTCCCTGCCGCCACGCTGGTGTGGGCCGCCGGCGTCTCCCCGAGTCCCATCCTGAAAGACCTGCCGTTAGAACTTCAGCGGGGGCGGATAGTGGTTGACTCCACCCTGGAAGTCCCGCAGTTCCCGGGGGTGTGGGCGGTGGGCGATTGCGCGGCGCTCTTCGACCCGGCTTCCAAACAGCCTTACCCCCCGACCGCCCAGCACGCCACGCGCGAGGGTCGGCAAGTCGCGAAGAACATCTGCGCCCGCATGAAGGGAGAGCGGGCGGCCCCCTTCGCGTACAGGATGCAGGGGCAGCTCGCGTCGATAGGCCGCCGCACGGGCGTCGCCAGAATCTTCGGGCTCAACTTTTCCGGCGTCGTGGGGTGGGTGCTGTGGCGGAGCGTCTACCTGATGAAGCTGCCGAGGTTTGAGAAGAAGATACGCGTAGGATTGCGTTGGGCTTTGGACGTGATCTTCGAGCACGACATCGCCCAGTACATCACGCCGCGCGACATCGAGTCGGTCAACCGACTTTTGGAAACGGCGCGGCAATCACACGTGGGGCCGACGCCGGAACAGCTCACCGCGGCACCGCGAGCAACGACGGGGTGACAAGGAGATGTTGAAGATAATCACGACAGTTCGAGAAGACCATCAATCCATCAGGGTACATCTCTACGGGCAGTTCACCGAGGAGTACGTCCCCGAGGTCGAGAAGGCTCTGTCCGGGCGCGGCGCGAGCGGGCATAAGGTCACGCTCGATTTGGCGAACGTCACCTTCGTGGATCGCGCGGGGATGAAGTTTCTGGGCGGGGTGGAGTCCGTTGACATCACCCTCGAAAACATCCCCTCATACGTCAGGCGCTGGATCGAGCAGGAGGGCCGCTACGGCTCGGTGCATTCTGAAGCCTCTTGAAAGTAGTCCTCTCGTCGTAATTTCACGAGTCCGTTCGTCATATTGTGAATGTCCACGTTTCCTCCGCCTGAAGTAAGAGCGCCTCGGCCGGCGTCATTCAACAACTTCTATGCTGGAACGTCGGTTGCCTGTCGCAGCTATGAGGATCCGCGATTGCCGCGGCGGCCGAGCTACGGAGACCATTTACCATGACGATGAAATTTCGATGCGCGCTCTTACTGGCTTTCCTGTTTCTCCCCGCGGCGTGGACGACGAGCAACGGCCAGCAGCTCCGCGAGGCGTTCCGTAAAGTCAGGCAGTCGGTCGTCATCGTCAGGACGAAGCAGGTCGAAGTGGCGCCCGCGCCGGGACAGGTCATGTCCGTCGTGGACGGGCTGGGCTCCGGGGTGCTCATCTCCAACGACGGCAGAATCCTGACCGCCGCGCACGTCGTGCAGACGGCGGACGTGGCACTGGTCGTCTTCCCCGACGGGCAGGAGATCGAGGCCCACGTCATCGGTTCCGACGTGCGAGCCGATGTCGCCTTGCTCAAGCTCGACCACCCGCCGGCCGGGATAGCGCCCGTCGCGGTCGGCGACTCGGACAAGGTGGAGGTCGGCGACCAGATATTCGTCATCGGCGCCCCGTACGGCCTTGAGCAGACGCTCTCCGCCGGGCACGTGAGCGGTAGACATCAGCTCGATAGGAAGACCGAAAGCTCGGGCGGGGTCGAGTTCCTACAGACCGACGCCGCGATCAACTCCGGCAACTCCGGCGGCCCCGTCTTCACGATGGACGGCGAGGTGGTCGGCATCGTGAGCAGCATCATGAGCCGGTCGGGCGGCTCGGAGGGCTTAGCCTTCGCCACGGCCTCGAACACCGCGAAGCGTCTCCTGCTGGAGCGTCGGCCGGTCTGGTCAGGGATAGACGGGCTGCTCGTCACGGGCGACCTGGCGCGGGCGCTTAATCTGCCGCAGCCGGCGGGCGTGCTCGTCCAGCGCATCGGCGAAGGCTCAATCGCGTCGCGTCTGGGAATCCAGCCGGGGACGCTTCGCGTGAACGTGGCGGGCACAGACCTGCTGCTCGGGGGCGACGTCATCCTCAGCGTGAACGGACTTCAGGTCACGGAGAATGACGGCAGCTACGAGCCGATCCTGAACAGAATCGGCGCGCTCAAACCCGGAGACAATCTCGTCGTGACAGTCCTTCGGCAGGGTCAGGCGGTGAAACTCTCTACACGGATTGAACCCTAACAGCCGGTTTCACCCGACGTAATGCTAGAGATAAGTTTGATGACCGACCAGAGTCAGACCCTCCAAGCACTCCCGGCCGTGACGAAGTGACTTCGTTTTTTTACGACAGTTTCGATACTTCGACACCGCCTCCCCGACAGCCCTCCTTCGATAGCCTTCTTTCTCCAACGGTTTAGCGACCTCGACCTCGCCCTCGCCTCCGGCACGCCGGTTGTCATGACACGTGTCGGCAGCGGAGGTCGGATCAGGAACAAGGTTCGGAATGAGCTTTCATTACTCCCATGCCACGCACAAGGAAGTAGGCGGAAGACGGGTGATGCTCAGGGAGTGCGTAGCATGAACGCTGTAAGGAACAGACAATGAATAAGCGAATCGTTTATCTACTGGCGCTCGTAGTGCTCGCGGCAAGCCCATTGTGCGTGAGAGCGCAACAGGGAAGCGCGCCGGAGCAACAGGGGGCGGGGGCTTCGGGTGAAGTCCTGACGCTGGACGAGGCGGTCTCCCTCGCCCTGCGTGAGAACCGTCAGGTCAAGAACGCGCAACTCGCGGTCGGGCAGGCCGGGGACGCCGTGGCCGCGGCGCGCACCCAACGGCTGCCTTCGATGTTCGTCTACTCGCTCGTGTCACAGCAGCTCGTGAAGCACGACGCCGGCCCCGACAACTCCGACACGAACGTCGTCCCCGGCGTCGGCCCGTTCTTCTCGATGGGCACCGGGCGCAGGCCGACGGCCATCTTCGCCGGGCAGATTCTCCAGCCGCTGTCGCAGCAGCACCGCATCCGCTTGGAGATAGAGCAGGCCGGGCTGGCGCGCGAAGTGGAGGGCGAGAAGCTGCGCGGGGCCGAGCAGACCACGGTCAACCAGGTCAAGCAGACCTACTACGGGATTCTGCAAACACAGAGCGCCCTCGACAGTCTGCTGGAATCGATCAGGTATTACCGCGAGCTGGATCGCGTGACGGCCGATAACGTCGCCCAGAAGGTCTCCCTGAAGGCCGACAGCCTGGAGGTCAAGACGCGGCTGGCGAAGGCCGAGTACGAGGCGCTCGACCTGACGAACCGACTCGCCACCGAGAAGGAGCAGTTCAACAACCTGCTCGGGCGCGACGTGCGCGCCGAGTTCAGGGTGGCCGGCGTTCCCGAGGCCGGCGGCTTCGAGGCCGACCTCGCCCTCGCCAGAAGTCGCGCGCTCGACCAGCGGCCCGAGCTGCGCGAAGCGCAACTGAAGGTCAGGCAGGCCGAAGTCGAACGGCGCATCAAGAAGTCCGAGTACATACCGGACGTGAGCCTCGGCTTCACCTACATGTCGTTCCGCAATTTCGACAACGAGGCGATCCCGAAGAACACCGCCAGCCTGAGCGTCGCGGTGCGTTGGGAGGTCTTCGACTGGGGAAGAAAGAAGAGCCAGCTCGCGGAGAAGGAGAGCGCCATCGAGCAGGCGAAGAACGGCCTGCGCGAAACCGAGAACCTTGTTCTCATCGAGGTCGGCGACAAGTTCCGCAAGCTCCAGCAGACCAGGCAGGCCCTCGTCGTCGCGCAACTGAAGCAGGAGACGGCGCGGGAGAACATCCGCATCTCGACCAACAAGTACAAGGTGCAGGCGGCGCTGCTCTCGGACGTGTTGCAGACGCAGGCCACGCTGGCCGACGCGGACTACCAGTACCAGCAGGCGCTGCTGGCCTTCTGGACGGCGAGGGCCGAGTACGAAAAGGCAATCGGGGCGGACAAATAAAAGGGAGAGGAATTCTGATGAGGTTTACGAAGCGGGTGACACTCCTGGCGGCTTTCCTGCTGACGGCGGCGAGCGCCTACGGCCAGGACGTTCACTACAACTACGACCGGGGCGCCGACTTCGCGGCATACAGAACTTACAAGTGGGTTGACATCCCGGGGGGCGCGGTGCCCGACCCGCTCATCGACCGGGCCATCAAGCAGGCGGCCGACGAACAGCTCGTGCTGAAAGGTCTCGTCAGGGTCGAAGAGAACGCCGACCTGTACGTCGGCTATCAGGTCGCGGTCAGCCTGGAAAAGAGCATCGACCTGTGGAGCACGGGCACAGGCCCCGGCGGCTGGGGCGGGTGGGGCGACCGTTCGGTGCGCGGCCAGACTTCGACCGTCCCCGTCGGGATACTGTTGGTAGACCTGTACGACGCCGCGAAGAAGCAACTGGTCTGGCGCGGCGACGCCGTCAAGACCATCGACCTCAAGAAAGACCCGGACAAGAACTACAGGAACCTGCAAAAGGTCATGACCAAGCTTTTTAAGAACTATCCGCCTAAGCCGGGTAAGTAGGTAACTGAGGGCCGAGTACGGAAAAGCGGTCTGGGAGGACACATGAAACAGAGAGTGTTTGAAGCATTTGCGTTGGGCGGAATCCTTCTCTTCACGTCCCTGCTGGGGGCCTGCCAAACCGCGCAGGCGGAGAAGGCGACGGTGCCGGTGAAGGTCGCGGCGGTCGAGATGAGTTCCGCGCGCAGCGAGGAGCGGTATTCGGCCACGATCATCCCGCGCACGCAGGTCGAGCTGGCCTTCAAGGTGGGCGGCTACGTCGAAGCGCTTCAGCGCGTCCGGGGCGTGGACGGTAAGACGCGCGACCTACAGGAGGGCGACCGCATCGGCGCCGGCGCCGTGCTGGCGCGCGTCCGCCAGAGCGACTATCAGGTCAAAGTCAAAGAAGCTGTGTCACAGGCCGACGAGGCCAAGTCGGGCGTGGACGCGAGCAAGGCCCAGTACCAGGAGGCGCTTAACGGCGTCGCGTCGAGCAAGGCCCAACTGGCCGAGGCCGAGGCGTCTTACGAAAAGGCGAAGCTCGATTTCGACCGGGCGCAAAGTCTGTTCGACAGCCAGAGCATGACCAAGGCGAGCTACGACGCGGCCAAGGCACAGTACGACGTGGCCGCCGCCAAGGTCTCTGCCGCACGCTCGCAGGTCGTCATGCTTCAGGCCAGGGCCGACGCCGCGCGTTGGCAGATCGGGGTCGGCGAGGCCAGGTCGAGCGGGGCGCAGGCTGTCATTCAGGAGACGACCATCCCCCTCCATGACACCGCGCTCAAATCGCCGCTCGGTGGGGTCGTGCTGGAGAAGAAGGTCGAGCGGGGGACGCTGGTCTCGCCCGGCACGACCGGGTTCGTCGTCGCCGACACGTCGTCGGTCAAGGCGGTCTTCGGCGTCGCGGACGTGGCCGTGCCGGAAATGAAATTGGGAAGGACTTTGAGCGTCGAGACCGAGTCGATGCCCGGCAAGGAGTTCCGCGGACAGATAACCGCGGTCTTCCCCGCCGCCGACCCCAAGAGCCGCTCCTTCAACGTCGAGGTGACGATCTCGAACCCCGACTACATGTTGCGGCCGAACATGATCGTCTCGCTCAAGGTGGGCACTCAGCAGGCCGCCGCGTCGCAGCCGGTCGTGCCTCTGAACGCGGTGATGAAAGGGAAGGGCGGCGCGGAGGGCTACGCCGTCTTCGTGGTGGCAGAGGAAGGCGGGCGGCAGGTCGCGCGGCTCCGCGAGGTGAAGCTGGGCGAGGCGTATGGTAACACGGTGGCCGTGATAGACGGGGTGAAGCAGGGCGAGCGCGTCATCACCACGGGCGGCACCATCGTCACGGACGGCGCCGAGGTCAAGGTCATTCCCTGACGCGGGGCCAGCGGGCTCATCAGTGAATGGTGGACGGAGTTAGGCGCGGCTTGAACCCGAATCGGCGGGAGGAACTATGTCACACGGTCACGGCGACAACGAGGTCAAGAAGAGCAGGCGAAACATCTCCCGCTTCTTCGTCGAGCAGCGGCACATCACCTGGGTCATGCTGATCGGCGTCTGCCTCTGGGGCTACTACAGCTACAAGAGCATGCCCCAGCGCAAAGACCCGGACACGCCGGTCAAGACCGCCGTCGCCATCACGGTCTGGCCCGGGGTGAGCGCCGAGAAGGTCGAGCAACTGGTGACCCGGAAGATCGAGGAGAAGGTGGCGCAGAACGCCAACGTGGAGAAGATACGCTCCATCTCGCGCACCAACATCTCGGTCGTCTACGTTGACCTCGACGAGAACTTCCCCGGCGGCCAGATCGGCAAAGAGTTCGACGACATCGCCCTCAAGCTCGACTCCATCAAAGACCTGCCGGACGGGGCGGGGCCGATCCAGTTCATCAAGGACTTCGGCGACACGTCGGCGCTCATGCTCACCGTCGCCAGCCCGAAGGTGAGCGACGCGGAGATAGACCTGCGCGCTAAAGATGTCGGCGAAGCCATCACGCGCTACCGCGCGCAGTACGCGGGGGGCGGGAATCGCTTCACGATTGTCAGCAGCCTCACGCACCCGGTCAGCCCGCGCGTCGTACAGGACCCGCTCAACCTGTTCGCCGACTACCTCAAAGAGAAGGGCGTGGCGACCGACCTGCACGTCATCACGGAGCCGGGGTTCATCGGCGTGGACGGCGCGAGCGACGCGAGCGACGACGCGCTGCTCGGCTACACGCGGCAGTTCATCAACGACAAGTTGCAGGCGGCCGATTTCCACCCCGATAGCTGGCCGCCCGTAATCATCCGCGACCCGCAGGAGGCGCGGGCGAAGCTGGGCGCGGTCGCGGGCGACAAGTACAGCTACCGCGAGATGGACGATTTCACGGACGTCGTCGAGAAGGGGCTCAAGAGCGTCCCGCAGGCCACGAAGGTCTCGCGCTCGGGCATCCTCGACGAGCGAATCTTTCTGCTCTACTCGCAGGAGCGTATCGCCTCGTACGGCCTCAAGCCCGGCGACCTGCCGGACATTCTCGGCGCGCGCAACATCACCCCGGCGGGCGGCCAACTGGAGGCCGTGGGGAAGAACTTCTCCATCGACCCTTCGGGCGAGTTCAAAAGCGAGAAGGAGATCGGCGACGTGGCGATTGCCCGCACGCAGCAGGGCGCGCCCGTCTATTTGCGCGACGTGGTGGACGTGGAGCGCGGCTACGACAGCCCGCCGAGGTACCTGAACTTCTACGAGTGGCGCGACGCCGAAGGGAACTGGCAGCGCAGCCGCGCCATCACGGTCGCCGTCCAGATGCGCCCGAACGGGTACATCGGACAGTTCGGTACAGACATCGACGGGAAGCTGGCCGAGCTGAGGAAGCAGTTGCCCGACGACCTCATCATGGCGCGCACCTCCGACCAGCCGCGGCAGGTCACGGAGAACGTCGAGCTGTTCATGAACAGCCTCTACGAGGCCATCGTCCTGGTGGTCATCGTCTCGCTCATCGGCTTCTGGGACTGGCGCTCGGCGCTGCTGATGGGGCTGGCGATTCCTATTACGCTCTTCATCACCTTCGGGATGGCGCACACGCTCGGGATAGACCTCCAGCAGGTCTCCATCGCCACGCTCATCATCGCGCTGGGCCTCTTGGTGGACGTGCCGGTGGTCGCCGGCGACGCGATTAAGAACCAGATGGGCACGGGGCTGCCGCCGCTCGTCGCCGCGTGGCTGGGGCCGACGAAGCTCATCAAGGCGATCATCTTCGCCACCCTCACCAACATCGTCGCCTACCTGCCGTTCCTGACCCTGCCCGGCGGCACGGGCGAGTTCTTATACAGCCTGCCCATCGTGCTGACCTGCTCGCTGGTGGGGTCGTTGATGGTGGCGGTGACGTTCATCCCCTTCCTCGGCTACTTCCTGCTGAAGCCGAGGCCGGAGCCGACCATCGAGGAGCGGCGCAGGAAAGGGTTCGCGGCCTTCTACTACAGGGTGGGCGAGTGGGCGATCAACCACCGCTGGAAGGTTCTGCTCGGCTCGCTCGTCCTCCTGGCGGCGAGCGGGCTCGTCGCCAGCCGTCTCAAGACGGACTTTTTCCCGAAAGACCTCTCGTACCTTTCCTACCTCGACGTGTGGCTGCCGGAGGACGCGCCGCTCTCGGCCACCAACGAGGCCGCGCGGCAGGCCGAAGAGGTGGTGCGCGACGTGGTCGGAGAGTACGGCAAAGAGCACCCCGAGAAGGACGGCAGGCCGCGCGAAGTCCTGAAGTCGCTGACCACCTTCGTCGGCGGCGGCGGGCCGCGCTTCTGGTTCTCGGTCTCGCCCGAGTTGCAGCAGCTCAACTACGCGCAGGTCATCATCGAGGTCAACGACAAGCACGACACCAACCACCTCGTCGGCCCCTTGCAGAAGGCTTTGGACGAGCGCGTGCCGGGCGCACGCATTGACGTGCGGCGGCTCGACACGGGCAAGCCCATCACGATGCCGGTCGAAATCCGCATCTCCGGCGACGACATGGGCGAGCTGCGCCGGGAGGCCGAGAAGGTGAAGGACATCCTGCGCGCCGCCCCGTACGCACAGCGCGTCCGCGACGACTGGGGCGAGGACACCTTCGCCGTCAGGCTCGAAACCGACTCCGACCGCGCGAACGCGGCGGGCATCACCAACCTCGACGTGGCCGCCTCCTCGGCGACCGGAATCAACGGCGGCAAGGTGACGGTGCTGCGCGAAGGTGACAAGCAGATTCCCATCGTGGCGCGGCTGCGGATGGAAGAGCGCGCGCAGTTGGCCGACGTGCAGAACCTCTACGTCTACTCCACGCGAGGGGCGGAGAAGGTGCCGCTCAGGCAGGTCTCGTCGGTCGAGTACGGGATGCAGACCGAGAAGATTCGCCGTCGCAATCAGTACCGCACGATCACAGTATCCTGCATGGCGGAGCCCGGCCACCTGCCTTCCGAGATCATGAACGTCGCCCGAACGCAGTTGGATGCCTTCGCCGCGCAGCTTCCCTCCGGCTACCGCATGAGCATCGGCGGGACGGAGGAGGAGCAGGTCAAGGGTTTCAAGAACCTCGTGGTCGTGCTCATCATCTCTCTGGTCGCGATCTACCTGAGCCTCGTCTATCAGTTCAGGAATGCCATCAAGCCGCTCGTCGTCTTCGCGGCGGTGCCCTACGGGCTCGCCGGGGGCTTGGTGGCGCTCTGGGTCATGGACACGCCGTTCGGCTTCATGGCCTTCCTCGGCATCATCAGTCTGGTCGGGCTGATCGTCAGCCACATCATCGTGCTCTTCGACTTCATCGAGGAGAAGCACGCCGAGGGCGAGCCATTGAAGGAGGCGGTGCTCGACGCCGGCATCATGCGACTGAGGCCCGTGATGATAACGGTGCTCGCGCTGGTCATCGCGCTCGTCCCTCTGGCGATGCACGGCGGGCCGCTGTGGGAGCCGATGTGCTACGCGCAGATGGGCGGGATGATGGTGGCGACCTTCATCACGCTGCTGCTGGTGCCGGTCATCTATTCCATCTTCGTCCTCGACCTCAAGCTGATTAAGTGGGAGACCGCGGGCGAGGCGCGGGAGGAGGAGGCGTCGGAAACAGGTGGGCCGGAAGCTGCCACGCCGGAGGCGGTAATGCCGGAACCCGAAGTCGAGGCCAAGGCGACGGAGGCTGAAGTCAAAGCCACTCTGTCTTCCATCGAGGAGTCCTCGGGAAAAGCTGCCGACACTTCGGAGCCCCCGCTTGAAGAGGTCGGGGCGGGCGCCGGCGACACGTCACGTTCGTGAGAAAAGAGGTCTTATGGGCGGCGAAGTAGCAAGCGGGATGGCGGCCATCATGGGGGCCATCGTCGGCGGCCTCGCGTCGTTGACGAGCACCTGGGTGGGCGAGCGGAGCCGGCACCGGCGCGACCTCCTACAGCGGGAGATCACCAGGCGTGAGGCCGCCTATTCCGACTTCATAGACTGTGCCTCCAAAGTCTACGTCGCCTCGGCCACGCACCGCATCGACGACGACGACGCGGAGGTCGAAAGGGCGGTCTCGCTTTACGCCGTCGCCAGCCGCATCCGGCTCTTCGCCTCCGAGCAGGTCATCAAGGAGGCGGAGAAGGTCATCGACCGAGTGCTCACGCAGTACGGGGCCGACAACGTATCCGCCGAACAACTCCGGATGAGCGTGGCCGAGACGAGAGACGACCCCTTGAAAGCTTTCAGCATCATCTGTAGGCGCGAACTGCAGGACATCCAGGGCGGGACGCCGGTTCGTTGCTAGGCTCGGCGCGCGAACCCTGACGGGGGCGGTGGCGAAATGACTGAGAACAACACCCAGACCATCCTTGAAGTCGCGAAGGCCGTCGGCGCTCACCTGGAGCTGTCGGACGTGCTGGCCGCCCTCATCTCGACGCTCAAGCCCGTAGTTCATTTCGACCTCATCGGCGTCGGGATAATAGAAGGCGAGGTGATCAGAATCCATTCCATCCACATCGAAGGTTTCCGGCGCAGGGCGGGGGAGTCCCCCGGCAGCCTCATGGCGCGCTTCGCGCCCGAGTTGGACAGCCCGCAGCGGTTCCCTTTGAGCGAACACCCCGTCAGCGAGACGTTGGCGTCCCGCCGGCCTTACGTCCGTACCGACCTGGAGACCCAGAGGCGCTTCCCCCACGACGAAAGGTGCCTGGACTACGGCCTCCGCAGCTACGTCGGCATACCGCTCGTCAAACAGGGTGAGTTGATCGGGGTCATCGAGTACCTGTCGAAAGAGAAGGGCAGCTACACCGACGAGCAGGTTCAGTTGTTGCGCGGCGTGTCCGACATGGTCTCGCTCGCGGTCGCCAACGCCCTCGCCTACGAGGAGATCAAGAGGCTGAAGGAGCAACTGCAAGCTGAGAACCTGATGCTCCAAGACGAGATCGTCGAGCGGTCGAGCTACGAGGAGATCGTCGGCTCGTCCCCCTCGCTGCAAAGAGTCCTCGCCTCCATCGAGAAGGTCGCGCGGACGGACTCGACCGTCATCATCACCGGCGAGACCGGCACGGGCAAGGAGCTGGTCGCGCACGCCATCCACCGCCGCAGCCCCCGCGCCGCCCGCGCGCTCGTCAAGGTCAACCTCGCGGCGTTGCCGAAAGAGTTAATCGCGAGCGAGCTGTTCGGGCACGAGAAGGGCGCGTTCACGGGCGCGATGCAGCAGCGCGCGGGGCGGTTCGAGGCGGCCGACGGCGGCACGCTCTTCCTCGACGAGGTCGGCGAGCTGAGCCCGGAGATGCAGGTAGCATTGCTGAGGGTGCTTCAGGAGAGAGAGTTCGAGCGCGTCGGAGGAAGCCGCACGATCAAGACGGACGTGCGCGTCATCGCCGCGACGAACCGTGACCTCCGGCGGGAGGTCGCCGAAGGGCGCTTCCGCGTTGACCTCTACTACCGGCTCAACGTTTTCCCCGTCCACGTCCCGCCTCTGCGCGAGCGCGACGAAGACATCCCCGTCCTCGTCGATTACTTCGCGGCGCGGGCGGCGGCGCAGATCGGGAAGCGGATTCGTCAGATCGAGAGGCGCTCGCTCGACTCGATGCAAGCGTACTCCTGGCCGGGCAACATCCGCGAATTGCAGAACGTCATCGAGCGCTGTGTGATTCTCGCCGAAGGTGAGGTCTTGCGCCTTGAGCCGGGCACGCTCGTGACGGAAACTCAACAGCCTGAAATCGTCTCTGCCGCACCCGCAAAATCTACAGGGATGAAGGCGGAGATCGAGGCGGCGCTGCGCGAGACGCGGGGCCGCGTCGCCGGCCCGAAGGGCGCCGCCGTCCGACTCGGCGTCCCCGTGACGACGCTCGCGTCCAGAATCCGCGCGCTCAAGATTAACAAGTACCAGTTTTATTAGAACTGAGAAGTGCAGGCACGCGGCGGCGATGAGCCGGCTGTGTGGCGCCTTATCTCATTCCCGCGTAGCCGGCTCCTGCGGCTGCCCGTGCCGGCAAGGCCCCGACATAGAACGAGGTCTCTAACCCTTCGGCAATCTTGAGAACGATCTGCCCTCTCGGCGGCACCGCCTCCATGCGTAGAAGCGCAGCACCCGCCAGCTCCAGCGGGAAGGTCTCGTCGACGCGAACTTTCAACGCGCCCTGGTCAACCAACTCCGCCAGTCTCTTCAGGCGTCCGGTCGTCACCTGCTTGGACAGCGCGGAGGCTTCGAGCCAGAGGTTGTTCGTCAACTCTTGGCGAGGCCGTCCGAGCATAGAAGCCGGGCGCACGCCGCCCTTCAACACCCTGAATGGGTGCGCGTAGGTGTCGCGGCCGAACGTGTCGAGCACTGAGTTCAGGCCGGCCGGAATCAGTCGATGGGATTCACGCTCGCGGCGTGGACGCGTATGCGAAGTTCGCCCGCTTGCGGTTCCCGCAGCGTCGTCTCCTCGACCCGCACCGCCGTCGCGCCGTCATAGTTGTGAAGGCGCGCCGCCCTTATCCGTTTCATCTGGCCGCTTCCTTTGCCGGGGGCGGCTGTTTCCTGTCTTCGTCCAACCTCTTCACGACTCCGTCCGCCAGCTTCCTGGCGAGTCCCTGAAGGTTCTGGCGCTTCTCCATGATCGTGGCCTGCACGACGGCGGTGCTCGCGCCGGGAGGGAGGAGGTTGCGACCCTTCAGCTTGAGGTCGAACGAGTCGATGAGGGTGAAGCCGCCCTCGGTTTTCGAGAGGAGGACGACGTGAGCGCCGAGGTGACTTGCGCCGAAGCCCAGCCCGACCATCCTTCCCGCCGCGCTGCCCTTGCGGGCTTTGAAGATGTGCCCGCAGACGACGGAACTGCCGACCGGGATGGCGTCGGGGTCGGGCTCCGCCATGACGGTCATCTTCTTCTTCGAGAGTGCCTGTCGAAGCTCGTTCGAGATCGCGTCCAGAATCTTGGGGTCAACGGTCAGCTTGTCCTGCGCGGCGGAACCGGCGTTCGCGTCGGCGATGTATTGGGAGCATGGCTGTGAAGAAGGCGCGGCCGCAGCCGGCGTCTCCGACTGCACCGTGAATCTGAAGATCGCGACTGTCGGTCGTTGGGAGGCCGGCGCGGATGATTCATTTACCGCCTGTTGTTGAGTGTCCGCGGGCGAATCGGCGAACGTCTTTACGGCGGTTATGAACAGGGTGCAGATAAGAACGTAACTCAAGAGACAGGGGACGATTCTCTTACGCCCGGCCATTTGCTCGCGTTGGTTAGTATGCTGAACGGACATGGTTCTCTTCTTTCTGGTTTAGCCCACGCTTCGTCGAAGCAGTGGTCGCTCTGTTATCTCTCCGCCCGGCTCACGTCTCGAACGGGCGCAAACGTCACGGGTGCTTGGACAACCTTCAGGAGGCTCGTACCCGCTTGAGACGTGAGCCGTCGGCCCTTAAATTCTTCGGCCCGACAGACAGAGGTCGAATTCAGTTCCGGAGCGCGGGCGACCGCGCCGTGAGCAGCTCGCGCAGGCCGAGCCTCGCCCTGTGGAGCTGTGACTTAGACGTGCCTGCCTTCCAGCCCATCAGCCGCGCGACCTCCTCATGTCCGTGCCCCTCCACGTCGTGCAGGATGAACGCCGCGCGATAACCCGACGGGAGCCTCCGCATGGCCTTCTCGATGGCGAGCCGGTCAATCAGAGGGTTGGTGTTGACGGCGCGCACGCGTTCGGGAAGTTTCCCGTCGTCCGTCTGGACTTCCGGCCTCTTGCTGCGATAGCGGGCGCGCATCCTGGCCTGGTTGACCACGACGCGGTAGAGCCAGGTGGTGAAGGACGACTCGCCGCGGAAGCCGCCGACCCACCGCAGGACGGAGACGAAGGAGTCCTGCGTCAGGTCTTCGGCGTCGGCCTCGTTTCCGGTCAGGCGCAGCGCGACGCTGTAGACGTATCTGCGGTAGCGCCCGTAAATCTCCTCAAAGGCAGACTCGTCGCCCCCCGCCGCCAGACGGGCCAGTTCTTTGTCGGTATGGCTCGACTTCACATCACTAATCATCGCCGTCCCCTCTCGTGACTCACGCGGTCGCGCCGCGCGTCTGTCGGTCTTCCCACGTTACTGGGTTGAAGCAACAGGTATTCCAGTCTCTAATCGCTTGAATTCAGGATATGGAGAAGAATCGCGTACGTGAGTTGATGAAGTCGTTCGTTAATTGACGACGTTCGTAACGCGCGGTCGGAGTTTGGAAGGCTAAGGGTTAAGGGATAGTTGACTCCACGTCGGAGGCTTTCACGTGAGGCGGGAGAGTCCCTTCTCTTCCAGGAGATTCTCTAACATCTTCATCTGCTCCCGCTGAAGGCGAATCAGTTCCTCCCACTTGGCTTCGCGGAACTCGTCCACCTTCTCGTGCAGGCTCAGAATCTCCAGCTCCGCCTTGAGATTCACCTCGTAGTCGTGAGCGGCGTCGAGCCGATCCTTCGCGGCCTGGCGGTTCTGCGACATCATGACGACCGGTGCCTGGAGGGCGGCCACCATGGAGAGGAGCAGGTTGAGCAGAATATAGGGGTACGGGTCGAAGGGGTCGCCGCGCCGCGCGAGCACTAATGAATTGAGCACCACCCACGCCAGCATGACCGCCGCGAAGATGATGATGAACGTCCACGAGCCGCCGAAGGCCGCGACCCTGTCGGCGACCCTCTGCCCCAGAGTCCGTTCGTCTTCAAACTCCCGGTTCGTGTTCCGGCTGACGCGGGCGCGCTTGACGAAGCGGCCGACGACCTTCCGCTCGCGCTCCGGCAACGCCTCGACGCCGCCGCGGAAGACTCTCTGCACTACCTCTCCGAGGTGTTCACTCATAACGATTGACCACAGGGATAACTGCGGCGGTTTGCAGTTGCATCGACACCGTCAACAGACCTCTGTCGTCCGCAGCATCAACGCAAGCGCAAACCGCCATCACACGTCCCGCGAGACCTCACTTCAGGCTCGCCTGAGAAGAGGCCCCTTTGTTGACCATGACCTTGATCTCCACGCGGCGGTTCAGCGAACGGCCCTGGCCCGTCTCGTTGCTCGCCACCGGGTTGAGCGAGCCGTAGCCGAAGGGCTGCACCAGCCGGCGCAGCGGCAGGTCGTATTTCGTCACCAAGTAGTTGATGACCGCCTCCGCCCGCCGCTCGCTCAAAGAGCGGTTCCGCTCCGTGTTGCCGGTCGAATCGGCATAGCCCACGACCTCGACGATCCAGCCCTTGAGGTTCTCAGCCTTCACGCGGGCGGCCGCCTCGTCTATCTCGTCCTTAGCCGCGAGTGAGAGCACCGCGCTGCCGGGCCTGAAATGCACCGTCAGGCTCTGCACCACCTCGTAATCGTCGAGCCCGTTGATGCGCCCGTTGGCGGTGTCGGCGTCCGCCTGCGCATGGTCGGCGCTCACCTGCGCACGCTTGGCAGCGTCGCCCGCGGAGGCGGCGACGGCGCCCAACTCTTCGACCTGCCCCGCGAGCCTCTGCGCGTTCTGCTCGGCTTCGGCGATACGCACTTGATTGTCTTCCGCGAGCGCCCTCGTAGAAACGGCGAGGGTCTCGACCGGCTCGACGCGGGCGTCGAGCGCCTGCGCGGTGCGCAAGTCCTCTTCGTCGAAGCGCACCTTGTCCGCCGCCAGTTGGCCCTCACCGTTGCCCGTCCCCTCGGCCTCCAGCCGGAGGCCGCGCAGGATGTAGCTCACGCCGGAGGGCCTGTCCCGGCGGAAGAGGCCCTTGCGCACCGTCTTAACAGTGGTCTTGTCCGTCAGGGCCACGACCGTCTCGATGCCGTCCGGCCCGCGCAGCGTGAAGGTGTCGGCGTCGCGCTTGACGACGATGCCGCCGACCTTCAACTTCTGACCTACGGGGACGACGCGGGTGATGACGGTCGGGTCCGGCGTCAGCGGCGGAACGGCCGAGTTGTCCTGTGCGAACGTGGCACCCGCCAGAGAAAGAATGAAGGCGAGTACGACTAACTGAAACTTTGTCTTGCTGCTTCTCATCTGCTGCTCCTTAGTCTTTTTATCTTGAAGGAGGAAGAGGCCGCTGCACATAACGCATCATTACCTTGCCCACTCATAACTTCTGCGGTGGTCACGCGCGAATCTCCCTCCTCCCCGGGAAGAGCCTGAAGCAACAGGTATTCCAAGCCTTGATTGTTTGAATGCAGGCTGCGGGAAGGAACCGCGCTTTTGATTTCGTAAATCCGTTCGTCAAATTACGAACGACCGATTCGTTCCTTCACGACGCGCCCGACCCTTGATTCACGCCCGCACCCACATTCCCTCATAACACCGAGCGTCAACTATCCCTCCGTCAAGCGAAACGGCGTGGCAGAGCAGTTGCTTCGTGCTTCGTCATGAACAAGCAAGGACGGTCGAGAGGTCGTCACGCTTGGGAGGTGTTGAATCATGAGGAGAAGGATACGCATCAGGAAGCGACTGCTGCTCCTGCGAAGGCTGAGACGGGAACACGGCGCGGCGGGCCGGCAGGCGTGAGGGAGGTTGCCATGAATTCAGGAGTCAGAATTGTTAAGCGCGGAAGCGTTGTGCGCCCGCAGAGCTTGCCGCAGGGCCGGGACGAAAAGACCGCCCGGCAGAGCGAGCGCGAAATCGCCGGCACGGTCAAGGGCTGGGTCGCCGAGTGGGAGAAAGCGAAGTCGGCCCGGCAGACGGCGGCCCTTCGACTGCTTTAAGAGGAGCAAACGCCGGCGCGCATTACACAGCCGAGGGCGCGCAGGGCGACGGCGCACAGGTTCAAAGGAGAAGTGATGACGACGACCAGAGGCAGGAAGTTTTTCTACTGGCTTAACACGGTGCAGGCGGCATTCGCGCTCGCGGCGCTTGGCGCGTCAGACCTCGTGCGTGTGCCCGCGGTGACGGAGGGCCTAGCACACCTCGGCTACCCGGCCTACTTCGCCACGATCCTCGGCGTGTGGAAGCTGCTCGGCGTCGCGGCCATCCTCGCGCCGGGACTGCCGCGCCTCAAGGAGTGGGCCTACGCGGGGATGTTCTTCGTCCTCACCGGCGCGGCCGTTTCGCACGCGGCATCGGGCGACCCGGCGGGCAAGATTCTCTTCCCGTTGATGCTGCTCGGCTCGGTTATAGGCTCTTGGGCGTTACAAGCGGCGCGCGGGGCCACGGTCGCCGCGGGGGCGCCCGCGGGCGTGAGAGTCACCGCGTAAGACAAAGAGTGAAGACCGAGCGGCGAGGGGGTCATGCGACAGCGGTAAACACCCCTCCGCGGGAGAGCCGAAATGAGTGAAACGCGAAACGCCTATAACAACTCGGTGAAGAGACTCTTCGCCGGCTGCGCCGCCGTCGTCGTCGCGTTGCTTCTGGCCGGCTCGGCGCGCGGGCGGCAGTCGGGCGACAGGTGGCTCGGCGACGAGGAGCGCGGCAGGCTCGAACAGTTGCGCGACGGCGGGAACAGGGCGCTCTACAACCTCGACTTCGCGGCGGCGCGCGCATGCTTCTCCGAACTCGCACGCTTGTTCCCGCAACACCCGGCCGGCTCGCAGTACCTCGCGAACACACTCCTGTTCGAAACGCTTTACAAGATGGGCCGGCTGCACGCCCCGCTCTACGGCACCAAATCCTTCCACACGCAGGGCGACGACAAGGCAGACCCCGAACTGGCGAACCGTTTCTGGTCTCTCACGCGCGACGCACAGCAGGTCGCGTCGGCGCGACTGAAGCAGCACCCGGATGACGCGGAGGCGCTCTACTACCTCGGCAACGTGTTGGCGTTGAAGGCCACGTACGAGGAGGCGGTCGAGCATAAACACACGGCGGCCCTGTCCGACGGGTGCAAGGCCGTCGAGCTTCACCGCCAGGTCATCAAGCTCGACCCGAAGTACCCCGACGCCGAACTGACCGTCGGCCTGTACGACTACATCGTCGGGTCGCTCCCCCTACCGGCGAAGCTGGTGGCGGGCGTCTTCGGCGCGCGCGGCTCGAAGAAGCGAGGCCTCGCAGCCGTCGAGCGGGTGGCGAAAGAGGGGACGGGCGCCCGCGACCAGGCGAGGACTCTGCTGGTCATCCTCTACGCGCGCGAGAAGCGGTACGGCGAGGCCGCCGAGCAGGCGCGGCAACTCGCGGCCGACTTCCCGCGCAACTACCTGTACCAACTCGAAGCCGCGGACTCCCTGATCGAACAGGCGACGGCGGGAAAGGCGAAGCATAAGCCGGTGGACGCGGGCGGCGCGGGCGAAGCCTTCGCCATCTACGAAGCGTTGCTGCATGACAGGGAGGCGGACGGCACGACGGCACAGGTGTCGGACTTGATTCATTTCAGGTACGGCGAAGCCTTGCTGAAGTCAGGCCGCGCGGAGCTGGCCGCCGAGGAGTTTCTCGCCGCCGCGAAGACGGAGGGGGCCGGCGAGGAGCTGGCGACGATGGCCCACCTGCAAGCGGCGCGGGCGCTCGGCGCGAGTAACAGGCGCGACGAGGCAACGGCCCAGTACCGCCTTGTGCTCTCGCGCCCGGACGTGACGGGCGCACACGACGAGGCGCGAAAGGGTCTGGATGACCTGACAGCGCGGAGGCAGACGCGCTAACGAAGTCACGCCGGCGTGGCCGGAGGAGAGTCCCTTCGTGCCGCCGAGTAGCGTTGAGTCTACGAACTCGTAACCTTGAATGAAATGAAGAACCTCGTCGCACGAACCTTCGCAACGGCCCTCGTGATGCTCGCGCTCTGTGCCACGGCCTCTGCGCAGGCCAAGCCCGTTAAGGTCGCCGCACCGCCGACGAGACAGGCCGGTCGGGCCGGCGACCTGCAAGCACTCCGACAGAATTTCATCCGGTCTGCGGAAGAGTACCGAGTGAGTTTGCGGGAACTCGCGACCTCATACGAGGGCGACCTGCATAAGGCCGAAGAGCGGCAGGAGGCGCTGAGAGGACTCTACACGGATGGCGTGATCACGCGCGTCGAGTTCGAAAAGGGCGGCACGGCGGTCGCCGACGCCCAGGCGAAAGTTGACGACGTGCGCCGGCAGATTGCGCAGGCCGAAGAGACGATTGCGGCGGCACGCAGGCCGGTCGAGGCTCTCGCCGCGCCGGACGCCGTGACGACCCGCGCCGAGCCGGCCTGGACGACGGGCAGCGCGAGGATAGACGGCCTGATCCGTACGAGCGCCCAACGCCACGGCGTTGACCCCTACCTCGTCTTCTGCGTGATGAACCGTGAGTCGGGCTTCTACGCCGGGGCTACGAGCCCAGTCGGGGCCGCCGGCCTGATGCAGTTGATGCCGGCGACGGCCACGCGCTACGGCGTCCGCGACATCTACGACCCCGCCCAGAACATCGAGGGCGGCACGCGCTACCTGAGCGATCTGTTGAAGCTCTTCGGCGGCCGCGTAGACCTCGCGCTCGCGGGCTACAACGCGGGCGAGGGCGCGGTGATGAAGTACGGCAACCGCGTGCCGCCCTACGCGGAGACGCAGAACTACGTGCGCGCCATCGGGGGGCGCTACACGCGGAACACGGGCGTACAGCTTACGGCGAAGACTTCGGCACGCGGGCGGCAGGGTCAGGGCAATTAACTGAAGGGCGTGCATCAGTCCGCCAAGTGGCGACGGACTGATGCGCGTCCTTAAAATATTTGTATAATGGCCCTCCATTAGTAGAGGCGGGAGAAGGCCCGAAGGCGGACTGCGGATTTCAACCCTGACATTCTGCATTTCGACCGGCGGCGCATCGGAGTACATCCCGCTGTCTGACGGCAATCCTTTCACCCTCGCGCACCAGGCTCCCTGTGTCGTCCTCGCCGATGTCCTGACCCGCGGTTGAGCCGGTCGTTCGATCACGGCCTCACTTCCAAGCAAGGGGTAACAAGGGAAGTCCTACGCCAGTTCGAAGGACTGCATGAGAAAGCCGAAGAGACTAGGACGAAAGGTGTTCGTGCCGGGCCTGCTGCTGGCCTGGATGCTGCTCGCCTCTCACTCCACCGTTCTCGCGCTCGACCCGTCGCTGGAGGTCGGCCAGTACGCGCACACCTCCTGGACGGCCCGGGACGGGTACTCGCTGGGTGCCGTCTTCGCGATGGCCCAGACGCCCGACGGGTATCTCTGGCTGGGCGGGGAGTACGGCCTGTTCCGCTTCGACGGCGTCAGCTTCACCCAGTGGCAACCGCCCGCGGGCCGGCAACTCCCCGACAAGCCTTACAGCCTGCTCGTCACGCGCGACGGCACTCTCTGGATCGGCACGTTCGCCGGCCTCGCGTCATGGGGCGGCGGCAAGCTGACCCAGTACCCGGAGCTGAATGGGAAGTTCGTGACATCGCTGCTCGAAGACCGTGAGGGGACGGTGTGGGCCGGCATACTGGGCGGCTCGCCGGGCACTCCCACGGGACGGCTGTGCTCAGTCCGAAGCGGCGGCGTGCAGTGTTACGGGGAGGATGGCGCGTTCGGCTCATTCGTTTGGAGCATGAGCGAGGACGGCACGGGCGTCCTCTGGGCCAGCGCGGAGTCAGGGCTTTGGCGTTGGAAGCCCGGCCCTCCGAAACGATATGAGATGCCGGGAGTGCGGCTGGGTAACCTGAGTCACGCGGACGACGGACGACTGTTAATCGGCGTGAGCAGCGCGGGACTCAGGCAGGTCGCCGGCGACAAAGTCGAACCGTACCCGATTCACAGCCCGACGAACAGGGACGCGCTGCTCCCCGACCGCGAGGTCGATTCGAATAAGCTGCTCTGCGACCGCGACGGGGGGCTCTGGATCGGAACCCACGGGCGGGGGCTCATCCACGTACGTAACGGACGGACGGACGTGTTGACGAAGGCGGACGGCCTCTCGGGCGACATCAGTTGCAGCCTTTTCGAGGATCGTGAAGGCAACGTCTGGTACGCCTCCTCCAGAGGACTCGACCGTTTTCGAGAGCTGCCCGTCACCACCATCTCCGCGAAACAAGGTCTGTCCAGCGACGCCACCAAGTCGGTGCTCGCGGCCGCGGACGGGAGCGTCTGGGTGGCGACTCACGACGGTTTGAACAGGTGGAAGGACGGGCAGTTTACGGTCTTCCGTAAGGCGAGCGGGCTGCCGGACGATGAGGCGCGGTCTCTGTTTCAGGACTACCGCGGGCGAATCTGGGTCTCCACGAATCATGGGCTTGCTTATTTCGAGAACGGCAAGTTTGTCGCCGTGGGGGGCGTGCCCAACGAAGAGGTCTATTCAATCACCGGGGACGAGGCTGGCAACCTCTGGCTTTCGGGAAACAAGGGCCTGTCGCACCTGCTGGACGGGCGTCTGGTCGAACGTTTCCCGTGGTCGGCCCTGGGACGGCAGCAACAGGCGAAGGTCATCCTCTCTGACCGGGGCGGGCTATGGCTCTCGTTCTGGACCGACGGCGGCGTGCTCTATTTCAAGGACGGTCAAGTCCGTGCGTCGTACACGGCCGCCGAAGGGCTCGGTAAAGGCCACGTCCCCGGCCTCCTGCTCGACCGGGACGGGGCGGTGTGGGCCGCGACCGAGGAGGGCGGCCTGAGCCGGATTAAGGACGGCCGCGTCACCACGCTCACGAGCAGGAACGGACTGCCCTGCGACACGATTCACTGGGCGTCGGAGGACGACGACGGCGCGCTCTGGCTGTACACGGCCTGCGGCCTTGTGCGCATGGTGCGCGGCGAACTGGACGCGTGGGTCGCCGACCCGCAGCGGAGGGTTGAGACGACCGTGTGGGATGCGGGGGACGGCGTCATCCTCCGCGCCATTTCGCCCGCCTACTACAACCCTCCCGTCGCGAAGTCCGCCGACGGCAAACTGTGGTTCATGCCGGGAGAGAGCGTCCAAGTCGTCGATCCCCGTCATCTTCCCGTTAACAGAATCCCGCCGCCGGTCTACGTCGAGCAGGTCACCGCCGACGGCCAGACCTACGACGCCGCGCAGGGCCTGCGACTCCCGGCGGGTGTGCACGACCTTTTGTTCGACTTCACGGCGCTGAGCCTGGTGGCGCCGGAGAACGTACCCTTCCGCGTGAAGCTGGAGGGCCAGGACAAGGACTGGCGGGAACTGGTCAACCAGCATCACGTTCACTACACGAATCTGCCGCCGGGCAATTATCGCTTCCGCGTGACGGCCGCGAACAACAGCGGCGTCTGGAACGAAGAGGGGGCGCTGCTCGACTTCTCCATCGACCCGGCCTTCTACCAGACGACTTGGTTCCGCGTGCTCTGCGCGCTCACCTTCCTGGCCTTGCTCTGGGCGGCATACCGCCTCCGCGTCCGCCAGCTGGAACAGCGGGAACGGAAGTTCCGGGAAGCCATCGAGACCATGCCGGCCATGGCCTTCATCACCAAGCCCGACGGCTATCGTACCTTCGTCAACCGGCGCTGGCTGGACTACACGGGGTTGGGCGTCGAGCAGGCGGTCGGCTTGGGCTGGCAGGCGGCGGTGCACCCCGAAGACCTCGAACGAGTGCGCGACCGTTGGCGGGCGTCGCTTGCGACCGGCGAGCCGTTGGAGCTGGAGTTGCGTTTCCGCCGGGCGGCGGACGGGCAGTACCGCTGGTTCCTGACGCGGGCCGTGCCGCTGCGCGACAAGGGCGGGAAGATCGTGAAATGGTACGGCGTCACCACCGACATCGAAGATCGTAAACGCGCCGAGGAGGAGCGCGAGCGGCTGCGGCGGCTGGAGGACGAGCTTAAGCACACCAACCGGCTGAACATGCTCGGCGAGCTGACATCATCCATCGCCCACGAAATCAACCAGCCGCTGGCGGCCGCCATCACCAGCGCCGGCGCCTGCCTGCGCTGGCTCGAACGCGACCGGCCGGAGGTCGAGAGGGCGCGCGAGACGGTCAGGCGGATCGAGGACGACGGCAGGCGTGCCGCCGAGATCATCACCCGCCTGAAGTCCTTCTACAGGAAGGACACCTCTCCGCGGCGCGAAGCGGTCTCGGTCAACGAGCTGGTCGGCGAGATGCTGGTGCTGCTGCGCGGCGAAGCCGACCGCCATTCGGTCGCGCTGCGGACGGAACTCGCGGCGGAGTTGCCCGCGGTGTGGGGCGACCGGGTGCAGTTGCAGCAGGTGCTGATGAACCTGATGCTCAACGCCGTCGAGGCGATGAGCGAGACGGGTGGCGAGCTGACCGTCAGAACACGGGGCGGGGACGGGGGCGTGCTGGTGTCGGTGAGCGACACGGGCGTCGGGCTGCCCGCCGGCAAGACGGAACAGATCTTCGACGCGTTCTACACGACGAAGGGCGCGGGCACGGGGATGGGGCTGGCGATCAGCCGCACGATCATCGAGTCGCACGGCGGCCGCCTGTGGGCCGAGGCGAACAACGGGCGGGGCGCGAGCTTCCATTTCACGCTCCCGACGCCAATCAATGACATCCCTAACGCCACTTCGTAGGGCTCCATGAGAAAGCCAGAAGGACGAGGACGAAAGGTGTTCGCGACGGGCTTGGTGCTGGCCTGGATGCTGCTGACGTGGCACCCCGGCGCGCTCGCGCTCGACCCGTCGCTGGAGGTCAGCCAGTACGCGCACACGGCGTGGAAAGTCCGCGACGGCTTTTTCAAAGGCTCCATAAACGCCATCGCCCAGACGCCGGACGGCTACCTCTGGCTGGGGACGGAATTCGGCCCCGTGCTTTTCGACGGCGTGAGGGCCGTCCGCTGGCAGCCGCCCCCGGATCAGCATCTCCCTCCCGGCAGGATCGTGGGGTTACTCGGCGCGCGCGACGGAACGCTGTGGTTCGGCACCGATACGGGTCTGGCGAGCTGGAAGGACGACAAGCTCACTCAGTACCCCGAGTTCGCCGGCCAGAGTGTTTACTCGCTCCTCGAAGACCGCCAGGGCACCGTCTGGGCCGGTTCGTTCGGGACGCCTACCGGCAAACTCTGCGCGATTCAGAATGGCGGCGTTCGTTGCTACGGAGAGGACGGCTCGCTCGGCCCCGGAGTGTTCACCTTGTACGAAGGCAGACAGGGAGACCTCTGGGCGGGATTACAGGACGGGCTCTGGAGGTGGAGGCCGGACAATCCGGAGTTCTACCCGGTGCCGAAAGACCTGAACGGCGTCCGGCCTCTCGGTGAAGACGAGGACGGCACGTTGCTCATCGGCTTGAGCAGCGGGATCAGGCGCTTCGTGGATGGGAAACTCGTGCCCTATCCGCTGCCGGATGCCATCCAGCAGGCCCCGGTGACAATGATGCTTCGGGATCGCGACGGCGGTCTATGGGTCGCCACACACAACCGCGGACTTGCGCATCTACACCGGGGCAGGGCAGTTCTGTTCACGGAAGCTGACGGCCTTTCAGGCGATAGCGTGATCAAGCTCTTTGAGGATCGAGAAGGCAACGTCTGGGCCGCCACCACCAGCGGACTCGACCGCTTTCGTGACTTTGCCGTCGCGACGTTTACCGCGAAGCAGGGGTTGTTGGATGCGCCGGTCGGCTCCATTCTGGCGGCCGCAGATGGGAGCCTTTGGCTCGGCACTCTGCGAAGTCTCAGCAGGTGGCACGACGGACAATTCACGCCCTTCGGCGACCAGGACGGAAAACTCAACGGGCTCGCCCCGAATTCACTTTTTCAAGATCGTCGAGGGCGAATCTGGGTCTCGACGAACAGCGGGCTCGGGTATCTCGAGAATGATCGCATGATTCCCGTCGGTGCCGTCCCCGGCGGCTTCGTGCACTCCATCGTCGAGGACGGTGCCGGAGACATCTGGATCGCGAACCAGCAAAGCGGGCTGATCCGACTGCGGGGCGAAGCGGTGGAACAGTTCCCCTGGGCCGCGCTGGGGCGTAAGGACTACGCCTGGTCTGTCGTCGCCGACCCACGGCAAGGCGGCCTGTGGCTCGGTTTTTCTCAAGGTGATGTCGCCTATTTCGCCGACGGCGGGGTGCGCGCCTGGTACACGGCGAAGGACGGGCTCGGAGCGGGTCGTGTCAACGGCTTCATGCTCGATCCGGACGGCACACTCTGGGTTGCGACGGAGGGCGGGCTCAGTCGTTTGAAAAACGGCCGCATCGCCACGCTGAAGAGCGAGCAAGGGTTGCCCTGCGATACGGTGCACTGGGTGATGGAAGGCGACGACCATTCCTTCTGGCTCTACACGCCCTGCGGTCTGGTGCGCGTTGCGCGCTCCGAGGTGGACGCCTGGGCTGCCGCGGTTGAGAAGGGCGAGGATACGCGGCAGAGAGTCCGGGTCACAGTTCTCGACAGCTCCGACGGCGTCAGGAGCCGTGTGAGTATGGGCGGCTACGTTCCGCACGTCGCGAAGACGGCGGACGGAAGGTTGTGGTTCCTGCCTCAAGACGGCGTGAGCGTCGTCGACCCGCTCCGCCTGCCCGTCAACAGAATCCCGCCGCCGGTATCCATCGAGCAGGTCACCGCCGACCGCAAGCCCTACGATGCGACGCAGGGTTTGCGCCTGCCGCCGTCGGTGCGCGACGTGGCGATAGACTACACGGCGCTGAGCTTCGTCGCCCCGGAGAAGGTGCGCTTCCGCTACAAGCTGGAGGGCTACGACAGCGACTGGCAGGAGGCCGGCAACCGGCGGCAGGCGTTCTACACGAACCTCCCGCCGCGCGGCTACCGCTTCCGGGTGATGGCGGCCAACGACAGCGGGGTGTGGAACGAGGAGGGCGCGGCGCTCGACTTCTCCATCGAGCCGGCCTTCTACCAGACGAATTGGTTCCGCGCCCTGGCCGCGGCACTGCTCGTCGCCCTGCTCTTCGCGGGCTACCGCCTCCGCGTTCACCGGCTGCGGCAGCAGGAGCGGAAGTTTCGGGAGACGCTCGAAACGATCCCGGCCATGGCCTTCGTCGCGGGGCCAGAGGGCTCCCGCACGTTCGTCAACCGGCACTGGGTGGACTACACGGGGCTGAGCGTCGAGCAGTCGTCGGGCTCGGGCTGGCAGGCGGCGGTGCACCCCGAAGACCTCGCACGGACTCTCGACAGGTGGCGCGCGTCGTGGGCGACGGGCGAGCCTTTCGAGAACGAGCTGCGGTTCCGCGGCGCGGCGGACGGGCGCTACCGCTGGTTCCTGACGCGCGCCGTGCCGCTGCGCGACAAGCGGGGTAAAGTCCTCAACTGGTACGGGGTCACGACCGACATCGAAGACCGGAAACGCGCCGAGGAGGAGCGCGAGAGGCTGCATCAGATGGAGCTGGAGCTGGCGCACACGAACCGCCTCAGCCTGCTCGGCGAGCTGACCGCCTCGCTCGCGCACGAGATCAACCAGCCCATCTCCGCCGCGATCACCAGCGCCGGCGCCTGCCTGCGCTGGCTCAACCGAGAACAGCCCGAAGTCGGGAGGGCGCGTGAGGCGGCCATGCGCATCGAGAACGACGGCAGGCGGGCCGCCGAGATCATCACCCACCTGAAATCCTTCTACAAGAAAGAGACCTCCCCGCAGCGCGAGCGGGTTGACATCAACGAGGTAGCCGGCGAGATGCTGGTGCTGCTGCGCAGCGAGGCCGACCGCCGCTCGGTCGTGATGCGGACGGAGTTCGCGGTGGACGTGCCGCCGGTGCTTGCCGACCGGGTGCAGTTGCAGCAGGTGTTGATGAACCTGATGCTCAACGGGATCGAGGCGATGGGCGGGGCGGGGGGCGAACTCAAGATAAAGACGGGGCGCGGGGAGGAGGGGGTGCTCGTGTCCGTGAGCGACACCGGAGAGGGGATACCCGCCGATAAGATGAGGGAGATATTCAACGCGTTCTTCACGACGAAGGCCGGGGGGACGGGCATGGGGCTGGCGATCAGCCGCACGATCATCGAGTCGCACGGCGGCCGCCTGTGGGCCGAGGCGAACTCGGGGCGCGGCGCGACTTTTCACTTCACTTTACCGACTCAACCCGAGGCGCAGACGTGATTAAAGAAGACGCACCCGTCGTGTTCATCATCGACGACGACGCGAACGTGCGCCGGTCGATCCAGGATTTGCTGGAGTCGGTGGCGCTCAAGTCCGAGGCGTTCGCGACGCCGCAGGAGTTTCTCGCGAGCAAGCGCGATGACCGCCCCGGCTGCCTGGTTCTCGACGTGAGACTCCCGGGCATGAGCGGGCTGGATTTTCAACGCGCGCTCTCGGACTCAGGGGCAGGCATTCCGATTATCTTCATCACCGGGCACGGCGACGTCCCGATGTCGGTGCAGGCGATGAAATCGGGCGCAGTCGAATTCCTGACGAAGCCTTTCAGGACTCAGGAACTGCTCGACGCGATTCAGCAGGCGCTCGACCGGGACAGGGAATTGCGCGAAAGGCGCCGGGAGACCGCGGAGCTGCGAAGCCGCTACGTGACGCTCACCCCCCGCGAGCGCGAAGTGATGGAGCTGGTCGTCTCCGGCCTGCTCAACAAACAGATCGCCGCGAAGCTCGGCACCGGCGAACACACGGTGAAGATTCAGCGCGGCCACGTCATGCAGAAGATGGGGGCCGACTCGCTGGCCGCCCTGGTGAGGATGGCCGACAGGTTGAAGTCCGGCTAACAAACGACTCTTCCTGCGCCGGAGAACGTCGCCTCCTCCTTCTTGCCTGCCGTTGATTAAGGCGCTCAGGCCGGCCTCCTTCACCTCACGTCGCCGCAGACAGGCCTACGGCCGCCCACCTCCACCCGATGTAACCAAAGTTCCATCCCGTCCAACCAACGTGTAATTGTTTCCGGCCGCCACTCGGCGCAAACTCTCGCCATTGACATGCAGTGAAGTTGCCCCACTCGACGACGGCTACGCGGCCGTCGGGTCCGGCGGCGCTGCGCTTTTCAGGTCTTCGTAGCTCCCAAGAAGGAGGGGCGACATGGTTGCGGAAATACAGACACGGCAAGAAGTGACAGGGCAGACTTTCTTCCTCGACCCGCGCGTCAAGTGCACGCGCGCCCGGGAGTTCGAGGAGAAGCTCGCCGCGCGCATCGTGGGCCAGGAGCGCGCCGTCCGGCGCATGAGCGGCCTCTACCAGATATTCCTCGCCGGGATGAACCCGCCGAACCGCCCCGTCGGCACGATGCTCTTCCTCGGCCCCACCGGCTCGGGCAAGACCCGCGTCGTCGAGGCCGCGGCCGAAGTCCTCTTCGGCGACCCCAACGCCGTCATCAAGATCGACTGCGCCGAGTTCCAGCACTCGCACGAGATCGCCAAGCTCATCGGCTCGCCCCCGGGCTACCTCGGCCACCGCGAGACGAGCCCGATGCTCACGCAGGAGAACCTC
>JAFAZX010000090.1 GCA_019239425.1 Acidobacteriota bacterium | reverse complement strand
CCTGCGGCCGGGCCAGTACAGCTGGTGGGGGCCGACGGCCTGGCGGGTCGGCTCGCTCGCGATGTGGCTCTACAAGCTGCGCCGCCTCAACGGGCCGAACTTCACGTGGCCGCTGCTGATGTTCTCGGGCGCCGTCTCCGAAAGGCGCTTGCAGCGCATGGGGAAGATTTACGCCCCGAAGCCTCTTCGGACGAAGGGCCGCAGGGAGCTGCTCGCCTCGCTGAAGCCAAGAGACTGGCAGTTCCTGCGCGCGGACAACGGCGACCTCCCCGTCCATTTGACGCAGCCACAGGCGGTCTTTACGTGACCTTTCATGTGCAAAGCCTACCAACGAACGGACATCCCCCTCTGGATGCCTTGCAGTTCGCGCCGACAGAGGACGCTGAAAGCTTTCAAGGGGTCGTCTTTCGTTTTGACGGCGCTCATCCGGAGCTGTTCGGCGGAGACGTTGGCGTCTCCGTACCGCATGAATATCCGGTCAACGACCTTCTCCGCTTCCTTGATGACCTGGTCGGAAGCGAAAAGCCGAATGCGGCTCGACACGGCGTAAAGTGAGACGATCCCTTCAAGCTCCGCGTCGTCGTCGTCAATACGGTGCGTGGCCGAGGCGACATAAAGCTTGGAAGCATGTTCTATGAAATCGGAATAGGCGGCCTCTCGCCTGGTGATTTCCCGTTGTAAGAGATCACGCTTCTGCCTGCTCCGTTCGCCCACCCAGGTGCTCGTCAACGATGCGAGCCCTCCCACGACAGCACCCATGACGGCCGCCACACCGCTTGCCACTCCGCTGTCCATACTCCGACCCCGCGCCTCCGTCCGTCGTTACGGTGTTCCCGACCGTGTGCGATGCAACCGCCCTGCCACATCACCTTCAGACCGGAACGGCTTGTAGGCCGTCCGTCGTGAAGACGGGGCCGCCGGAATTGTCGGAATTGCCGGAGTTGACGGCGGCGCCGGCCTGTAAGAATTCGACAGCCTTCAAGCGATTGGGCCCTCGAATTCACGAACGAGTTAGTGAATTAACCACTACGTCCCGCTCTGTCTCGCTCAAATTCAAATGGCCGGGGACTGGAACATCTGTTGCTTCATTCCCGCCTTGACGGGAGAACGAAGCATGAGCCGGAGCGCCGAAGGAGTTACGGAGGTTGAGGCAATGAACAGTGAAGTGAAATCGAATCGGCCAGACGAGGAGCTTGCGCGCCTTGCGGCGGAAGGCGACGCGACGGCCTTTGACGAGATACACAGCCGTTACCACAGGTTCGTCTATGCGGTCGCGTTCCGGATGACCGGCAACGCGGCGGACGCCGAAGACCTGACGCAAGACTCCTTCGTCTCCGTGCTCCGCTGGGTCGGCAGCTTCCGCGGCGAGTCGTCATTCACCACCTGGCTTTATCGCCTGGTCGCCAACCAGGTCAAGATGCACTTCCGCCGCCGCGGCAAGAGGCCGGAAGAGCAGACGGGCGACGGGTGGATTGACGAGCGCGGGGCAGGCAGCTCGCGCCGAGGCGAAACCGACCGGGCCATTGACCGGCTCGCCATCGAGGAGGCGGCGCGGAGTCTCCCGCCGGGCTACCGGGCGGCCTTCATCCTGCACGACGTGGAAGGCTACGGGCACGGGGAGGTCGCGCGGCGGATGGGCTGGACGGAGGGCACCTCGAAGTCGCAGCTCCACCGTGCGAGGGCGGGGCTGCGGAAGCTGCTCGCGGCGCAGTCGCCCGCGCTCCAGAACTGAGTCCGATTTTGACAGCGGGCCGGATGACTTTCGGGGCGGACGGCTCATGTCTCAAACAGGTACGAGCCTCCTGAGGGTTGTCCAAGTTCCTGTGGCGGTTGCGCCCGTTCGAGACATGAGCCGGAGGTCGAATACAGGAAACCCGGTGAAAACATGGGAAAGAATCGCCGCACGGGCTAAACTTAGGCCATGCGGCGATTCTTTCCCACCTCACATCGTTAGCTCCCGGAGCGGCAAGCCTGTCGAGTCGTTCAAGCCGAATCTAACAATCCCCGGCGGGGGTTCTTCTTTACCGCGACCTCATCGAGTGCCCGCCTCCGACTTGTACCGTCCGCGCAGCCCCTTGCGGGCCTCGTCGTGCGCGTCGGACGCGTCCGGGCGCGAAAGCACGAGGCGATACTGAGCGACCGCTTCCGCTCGCTTATTACAAACGTCCAGCGCCCGCGCCGCATACAGGCGGGCCACCGTCGCCAGCCCCTCGTCGGCACCCGCCGCCTCCGCGGCGGCAAAAAATTCCGCGGCGGCCTGCTCCGTGCGCCCTGTCTTCAACAGTGCCTCGCCGTACTTGAAATGGATCAAGTCCGTCAGGCGGGCCGCCGTGCCTGCCACTTCTTTGTCGTGCAGTAACGCTTCGTAGATGGAGAAGGCTTCGCCGGCGGTGTTCGCATCCACGAGGGTCTGCCTCGCCTTTGCCGTGACCGTGGCCTTTGAAATCAAAGCGTCCGCGGCTTCGAGCCGGTAGAGGTAGTTGCGGGGGTATTGGGCCGCGAGCTGCCGCGCCAGCTCGGCCGCCTCGCCGTACCGCTTCTCGCGCGTGTAGATGATGACCAGCAGAGTCCTCGCCTGGTCGCGGGTGGCCTCGCCATCTTTCGCCACCCGCTCGACGGTCGCGAGGCCGCGTTTCTTCGAGCCGTGTGCGCCGAAGAGGCCCGCCACCACCTTCGCCGGGAAGGAGAGTGAGCCGACGATATAGTCGTACATGCCGATGGTTAATTCGGCGTCGATGTACGTCGGGTCGAGCTTGACGACCTGGCGGTGAAGCTCGACGGCCTCGCATCCGTCGCTCAGGGCCGCCGAGTGCCGGCGCTCCACAGTCTCCTCGTACGTGGCTTTCAAAGCCGCCACGTTGCCGAGGTAATAGAGCGCCTCGGCGTCTTTCGGGTACTGCTTCCGTCGCGCCGACGCGAGCCTCTGGGCTTCGTTCGTGAGAGCCCGGAACTGGTTTGCGACCTCCGGGTCTACCTTATCATCGCCCTCCGAGGAGAAGGCTTTGGTGTTGTAGAGCGAGCCCTGTAAACGTCGCGACTTATGAAGTGTCTCGAACAGGAGCGCGCTGGCGAGGTACTGCGGGCCGGCGGGGTGTTGTGGAAAGAGTCGGGCGAGCTCGGAGAAATCCGCCCGCGCCTTCCCGTAGTCGAGGTTGTAGAGCGCCTCGCACCCGCTGTCGCGCAACTGTTCAAGGCGACCGCGCTCGGCGTCGCTCACCCATGGGTTGACCGGCTCTTGCCCGCGCGCCGTGCTGGTCAGCAGCGACGAGATGACGACGGAGACGATGAGCAGTCTCTTCACGGTCTGATTAAGTACCGAAGCAAATGTAGCCACCCCTTCAAACCTCATTGTGATCTCCTTTTTCTAACCCCCGATTCAGAAGAGGTTGAGCTTGATAGTCAGGTACTTCTTCGGGTTCTTGCGGAAATCCTGAATCATGTGCGTCGCCTCGCCCGTGAAGTTGTCCACGTCCGTGTAGAGCCGTTCGTCGGTCAGGAGCTTGCCGACCGTGCCCTGCCCGCCCTGCGCCTGCGCGAGAATCTGATCCATCCGGGCCGCCGTCGAGTTGATGTTGTTGATGGCGGCGTGCGCGTCGTCGTACATCGCCTCGTCGGTCAGGAGCTTGCCGACG
>JAFAZX010000022.1 GCA_019239425.1 Acidobacteriota bacterium | reverse complement strand
GCGCGCGAGGTTGACGACGTTCGGGACGCGCCCCGTCTCCTTGAAGGTGCGGATGACGCGGACGGTCTCGGCGGCGATGGCCTCCTGCGCCTGGTCGGTCGAGGCGCCGATGTGGTGCGTGCCGTAGAGGTTCGGCTCGCGCGCGATCTCGTCCGTAAACTCGCCCGTGCCGCCGGCGGGCTCCTCGGCGAACACGTCGAGTCCGGCGCGTATGTTCTTCTCGCGCATCGCGCGCAGCAAAGCCCCCTGTTCCACGACCTCGCCGCGCGAGGTGTTGATGAAGAAGGCGCCTTCCCGCATCGCGCCGAAGAACTCCTCGCCGATGAAGCCCCGCGTCTCCGGCTTCAAGGCGACGTGGACGCTGACGATGTCGGAGTCGCGCGCCACGTCCAGCAGATTCTCGCGCCGCTCGACGCCCAGCTCGGCCGCCGCCTCGTCCGTCAAACTTCTACTCCACGCGACGACGTTCAGGCCGAAGGCGCGCGCGCGCGTGACGACCTCGCGCCCGATCTGCCCCGTGCCGACGAGGCCGAGCGTGCGACCCAAAAGGCCGCGCGCCTTCGAGAACTCCTTCTTGTTCCACTTCCCTGCGCGGAGCTGGATGACGTTGTCGGCGACGCGGCGGTCGAGGGCGAGGATGAGCGCTAAGGCCAGCTCCGCGACCGCGACCGAGTTCTTGCCCGGGCAGTTCGAGACGTAGACGCCGCGGCGCGAGGCGGCCGCCACGTCAATCGTGTTGTAGCCCGCGCCCGCGCGGACGATGAGCTTCAGAGCGCCCGCGTCGAGCATCGGCTCGGTCACCTTCGTCGAGCGCACGACGAGCACGTCCGGCCCGTAAGCCCGTACGGCCTCGACCAGCGTCTCGTCCTTCACGTCGGGCTGGTACGAGAACTCGCACCCCGCGGCGTCGAGGCCGTCGCGCCCCGACTGCTCGAACTTGTCTGCGATGAGTACGCGCATGTTTTACCTCGGTAGGCAGTAGGCAGACGGCAGTAGGCAGTCGCCCCGCGTTCCGGGAGTTGAAGGATTAACTCAGAGTTTACGACGCCGGGTCTTTCAACTGCCTACTGCCTGCTCTCAGATCGTGTGAATCACAATCGCGTCGCGGAGCTTCGGCTCGAACCAGGTGGACTTGGGCGGCATGACGCCGCCCGCGTCGGAGACGCGCAGGAGGTCTTCGATGGAGGTCGGGTAGAGCGCGAAGGCCACCTGCGCCTGCCCGGAGTCGACGAGGCGTTCAAGCTCCCGCGTGCCGCGGATGCCGCCGACGAAGTCTATGCGCTTGTCGGTGCGCGGGTCTGCGACGCCGAGCACGGGGTCGAGCAGGTTGTTCTGCAGAAGGCTCACGTCGAGCGCCGCGGTCGGGTCGTCGGAGAGCGTGCGCGCCTCCGCGCCGCGCAGGTCGAGGCCGTACCACTTCCCGCCCAGGTACATGTGCCAGTGGCCCGCCTTGCGCGGCCCCTCGCGCTGCGCGTCGTCGCCGACCTGGAAGCGCGCGCGGACGGCTTCGAGGAACTCCTCCTCGCTCCGCCCGTTCAAATCTTTCACGACGCGGTGGTATGGAAGAATCTGCATCTGCTCGTCGGGGAAGACGACGGCGAGGAAGCGGTTGTAGTCCTCTTCGCCCGTGTGGTTAGAATTCTTGTCGCGCAGCTCGGCGCGCGCGCGCGAAGCGGAGGCCGCGCGGTGGTGGCCGTCGGCGATGTAGAGCAGGGGCACCTCCGCGAAGCAGCGCGCGAGCTGTTCGGCCGAAGAGGCGCGCCAGACGGTGTGGCGCACGCCGTCTTCGGCCTCGAAGTCGTAGAGGGGCTCCCGCTTGGTCTCGGCCTCGACGAGCGCGTCGATCCTCCGGTCGGCGCGGTAGGTTAAGAAGACGGGGCCGGTCTGCGCGCGCAGGGTCAGGACGTGGCGCGTGCGGTCGTTCTCCTTGTCGGGGCGCGTGCGCTCGTGCTTGCGGATGAGGTCTGTGTCGTACTCGTCCACCGAGAAGGCCGCGGCCACGCCCGTCTGCGTGTGCTCGCCCATACGGAGGCGATAGACATAAAGGCTCGGCTCGCCCTCTTCGACGAGCGTGCCCTCCGCCCTGAACCTCTCGAAGTTCTCGCGCGCCTTCTCGTAGACCTCGTCCGCGTAGATGTGCGTGCCCTCGGGCAGGTCTATCTCGGGGCGCGAGACGTGCAGGAAGCTCAAGGGGTTTCCTTCGGCCAGGGCGCGCGCCTCCTCCGTGTTGACCACGTCGTAGGGGACGGCGGCGACCTCCCTGACCTTGTCGGCGGGCGGGCGCAGCGCGCGGAAAGGGTAGATGGCGGCCACGTCTGTTCGGCGCCTCCTTCGTTGGAAGTGGATTGCGTATGTGGAACTTTAGAATGTAAGCTTACCGACTCGGCGCGCCTTTTGCCAAGCGGCGCGGGGGAACTCGCACCCGATGAAGAAACAGACGAGACGGCCCGGCCACCTCCGCACCGCGGCGCTGCTCTGCGCGCTGGCCGCACTCTGCGCGCCCGCGCGTGGTTCCGCACAGACGCCGCAGACCTTCTGGATCGACGGCTACGAACTCCGCGTCTCGCTCCACCCCGTGCGCGCGGGCTTCGTCCTCGGCGAGCCGGTCACCCTCAGCCTTGACGTCGAGAACCGCTCCGACACCGACCTGGAGCTGCTCCTGAGCGGAGAGCGCGGGCCGGGCCGGGCCGACGACTTCGAGGTGACCGTGACCGGCCCCGACGGCCGCGTGCTCCCGCGCCCTTCGCCGGAGGAGGGCGGCGCCGAAGTCTCCTACGACAACTCGTACGTCAGCGCCGCGCGCGACGGCTACATGATGTCCGACGGCTCCATGCACTTCATCGTCACGCTGTCGAACTGGGCGAAGGTCGAGGGGCCGGGGCAGTACACCGTCACGTACCGGCGCGGGGTGCGGGCCGGCCCGCGCGCACGGCGCTACCGCATCTTCCCCGGCACGACCAGGGCCGCCGTCGAGGTCAGCGTGCAGACGACGTTCGAGGTGGTCGAGGGCGGGCCGGAGGCTCTGGCCCAACTCATCGAACAGCTCGGCAACCAGATGCTGAAGTGCGACCGTGACTCGTCCGTCAACGCGGCCACGCGCCTCGCCGCGATGACGGACGAGAGGGTCTTGAAGTACGTCGTCGGGGCGGTGCAGAGCTGCAAGAACCCGAGCGTCAGGTATCAGGCGCTCAACGCGCTCTCGAACTTCAAGTCCGACGAGGCGTTCGAAGGGCTGCGGCTCGCGGCCGCGGACGCCGACGAGGACTTCCGCACCGTGGCCGCCAACCAGCTCGGCGGCAGCAAACACCCGAAGGCGCTCAAGCTGCTCTTCTCGATGCGCCGCGACCCGTACTACGGCGTCCGCCTGATGGTGCTGCAAGTGCTCGAAGGGACGGACACGGCCGAGGCGCGCAAACTCATCTGGGAGATGACGCAGGACGAGCACCCCCTGGTGCGGGACGAGGCCCTGCGCTTCCTGCAAGAGCGCGCCACGCACCCGCCGCAGAAAGAGAAGTAGGCAGCAGGCAGATGGCAGTAGGCAGCCGTCCCGCCTTATGTCAGTTGAAAGGTTAATTCAAAGCTCCGCGCGAAGGGACTCTCAACTGCCGACAGCCATCTGCCTACTGCCTACTGCGACATGAGGAGGTTTTCAAGGATGGAGAGTCTCGCGAACAAACACTGCGTGCCGTGTCACGGCGGCGTACCGCGTCTGAAGGGTGAGGAGATCGGGCCGCTGCTCGCGCAGCTCGAAGGCTGGCGGGTGGAGGGGGAGCACCACCTTTCGAAAGAGTACAAGTTCTCGAACTTCGCCGACGCGCTCGGGTTCGTCAACCGCGTCGGCGAGGTGGCCGAGGCGGAAGGCCACCACCCGGACGTAGAGTTCGGCTGGGGCTACGCGCGGCTCAAAATCTACACGCACGCCATCGACGGCCTGAGCGAGAGCGACTTCATCCTCGCGGCGCGCGTCGACGCCGTTTCCTGAAAGCGCGCGGCGGCGTGTATGCTACCCGGCGCCGGCCCCCCGACTCACGCTACGCGGCCGGCCTTCCCGCGAAACCAGAGGGCGAAGTTAATGCAGACCGAAAACAGCCTCCACCCCGAGGGACTCGAACCGCGCGGCGCGCTCTGCGTCGAGTGCCTGTGTGGCCTCGACCCGGCCGAGCAGTTGCTCGACCGCACGGGCGCGGCGCTCTGCCGCGCTTGCGCCGCCGGCTTCTACACGCCCTGCGCGGGCTGCGGCGGCCTCACGCCCCAGGACGAGGCGCAGGCGCGGCCGGACACGGGCGCGCTCAACTGCTTCGAGTGCTTCGGCCGCGCGGCCTCGCCGGACGGGACGGAGGCGCTCTCGGACGAGGAGGTCTCTGCGCTCGTCGCCGAGTACGTCGCGCTGCACGAGGAGCTGAAGCGTCTGGGCGGGCGCGCCGACGAGATTAAAGACCAGTTGAAGCGCGCGGCGTCGGCGCGGCCCCGCGTCTCGAACGCGGTCGTGCTGCGCGCGGCCGAGGCGGGGGTGCGCTGCAGCTACACCTCGAAGGCCACCTACGACGCGGAGAAGCTCGCGGCGGCCGAGGCCCTGCTCGGGGCGGAAGGTTTCGCCTCGCTCTTCGAGCGCAAGGTCACCTTCAACGCCGTCAAGCCGCGCCTCGAAGAGTTCCTCGCCTCCGAAGACGAGGCGACGGCCTCCGCCCGCGACGCCGTCCGCGCCGCCGAGACCCGCACCGAGACCGCCACGCTCACCGTCGTCGCCCAGAGAAAGAAGAAGTCGTCTTAGTCCTCTCCCGCATGCGTGTTGCGCGAAGGGCCGTTAACCACAGAGGCACAGAGGCACAGCTTTTAAGACAATAAGTCAACGAGCTGTGCCTCTGTGCCTCTGTGGTTAATCACCTCTCACACCGGACTCAATTTAAATGTCTGAACAAGCCCCCGAAACCCTCCACACCGAGCGTGCGCTCACGGCGCAGAGGCTCGCGCAGTACGTGGCGCGGGGCCGCTGCGAGCGGCACATGCGCTACACGCTCTTCCCCTCGGAGGCGAAGCGACAGCTCACGCGCTACCAACTTGAGTTCGAGCCGCTCTCGCCGCTCCTCTCCGGCGAGGGCCAGCGCTTCGAGTGCGAGATGGTCGAACGCCTCGCGGCCGGCGGCGCCGTCGTCCGCGACCTGACGAACGCCGAAGCCGAACGCTTCGCCGCCGAGGTCGCGGGGCAGAAGGGCGGCCGCGTCTGCTACTACCAGCCGACCCTGCGCGGGCGCATCGGCCGCTGGGACTGCGAGGGCCGCGCCGACCTCATCGAAGTCGTCCGCGAAGGCGCGCGCACCGAAGCCACCGTCATCGACTTCAAAGCGAGCGCGCGCGAGACGGTCGGCTTCCGCCTCCAAGTCGCCTTCTACGCGCGCCTGCTCGCCGAGACTTTGAGCGACGCGGGTTTCGACCACCCACACGTCCGCGGCGCCATCGTCGCGCGCGACTCGGCGCTCCCCTCGGACGGGGAGTGGGAGACTTTCGACCTCGCGCTCTATGACGACGAGGTCGAGCGTCTCGTCGCCTCGCCTGACTCCGACGTGGCGCGCGCCGTCCGCGCCGGTCAGGCGGCGCGCTACCACCTGCGGCCCGCCTGCGACGGCTGCCCCTACAACGCGCTCTGCTTCGCGGACACGGCCGAGCGCGCAGACCTCTCGCTCGTCCCGCTGCTCAAGGCCTCCGAGAAGCGCGCGCTGCTCGCGGAGGGCGTCACGTCCGCGCGCGACCTCGCGAAGCTTCTGGAGTACGGCGAGAGGGAGATGTGTGCGCCCGCGGGCAGAGAGGAGTTCGTGCGGCGCGTCTCGGCGCGCTGGCCGCTCGCGGGGCGTCTGCCCCTGCTCGTGCAGCGCGCGCGCGCCGCCGCACACCGTCTAGACCGTTCGGTCGAGTCGCGCCCTTACGTCCTCGGCGCGGACTACGGCTCGCTGCCCGACCCTTCCGTCTACCCAGACCTCATCCGCGTCTTCATCGACGCGCAGCGCGACTACATACAGGACAGGCTCTACCTGCTCGCCGCGCGAATCGCCGGGCCGCGCGAGACCGTCGAATTCGCGGAGATGACAGACGCGCCGCCCGACGCCGACGCCGAGCGCGAGCTGCTCGTCCGCTTCGTGCAGAAGCTCCTGCCCGCCGTGGCGCGCGCGGCACGAGGAGGGGGTGCTGGTTCAACCCAGCACCCAGCACCCAGTCCCCAGCACCCCCTCCTCGCGCCGCTCCACTTCTACACCTTCGCGCCGCGCGGCGAGCGCGCGCTGCTCGACGCGCTCGCGCGACACTTCGACGCGCTCTGCGCCGTCCCGGCCTTCTACGACCTTCTGACTTCGAGTCCGGCGCTCACGCAGCCGATGGTCTCGCTGCTCTCCGAAGAGGTGCGCGCGCGCCTCAACCTCGCGCCCGTCTGCCAGAACCTCTACGAGACGGCCGCCGCGCTCGGCTTTCGATGGGAGGACGGGCGCACAGACTTCCGCCGAACCTTCCGCGCGCGCGTCTTCGACAACCGGCGCACCTTCAGAAAGGATGAAGGCGGAAGGCTGAAGGATGAAGTTCAGACCGCAGTGCCTTCATCCTTCAGCCTTCCGCCTTCATCCTTTGAAGTAGAGTCGGCCGCGCGCTTCGGCGCGGAGATACCGCTCGAATACGCTTACGCGGCGTGGGGCCTTTTACAGAAGCCTGACCGTGAGGGAGGGCGTCTCAACTTTGACAGTACGCTACAACGTAAGACTGACGCCCTCCCTCACGGTGGGGCTTCTGCCACGGCGCACTCGCAAACGCGCGGCTTCGTCGGCGTGAGTGCCGAACAGATACGAGACTTCGCGCTCACGCGCGCGCGCGCGATGCAGCACGTCGAGGAGAGCTTCAAGTACAAGAACAGGAAGGTCGAGAAGGAGCCGCTCGACCTTTCACGTCTGGGCGAGGTCGAGGCAGACCCTTCGGAGGTTCCTCTGAGCCGCTCGCTCGAAGACTTCCTCCTGCTCGAACACCACACCTCTTTTCAGGAGCGCCTGCTCCACCTCTCCCTGCCGCCGCGCGAGCGCGCGGAGACCGGCCGCACGGCCGTCCTGCGCTGCGAGCGTTACGAGAAGGACGGCGAAAGGGTCGAGCGCGCGTGGTTCCGCACAGCCTCCCCGGACGGCTCGGAAGTCTCGCCGCAGGAGTCCCCGGCGCTGCGCCTGCGCGCCGGCGACTGGGTCGTGCTCAACCCCCTCGTCGACCACGAAGGGCGCGCGGTCACGGGTCTGAGACTCGTGCGCGGGCGGCTCGCGACGGTAGAGGAGTTGGACGAGCGCGGCGTCGTTTTGCGACTGCTCCCCCTGAGCTTTAAGAACTCGCCGTTCCGCTACAGGCACCAGCTCTTCGCGCCGGAGGCGGGCGTGCTCTACACGGCCGACGAGATGGCCGACGACCTCAACTCCGACAAGTTCCTCGAGGCTTGCCGCAACGCGCGCCACAACCACCTCTACGCGTGGCTGAGCGACACGGAGGAGGGCAGGCGGCCCCGGCTCGTGCGCCCCAAACGACTGCGCGACGCGCAGGAGATCGCGCGCCTCGCCGCGCGCGCGCAGCAGCCGCACGGACTGACTCAGGCGCAGGAGGAGGTCATCGGCTCGCACCTCGAAGAGCGCGTGCTCGTCCTGCAAGGCCCGCCCGGCACGGGCAAGAGCCACACGCTCGGCTTCGCCATCCTCTCGCGCATGCTCGCGCAGGCCACGCCTGCGCGCCCCTTCCGCGTCGCGGTCTTAGCGAAGACGCACGCCGCCGTCTCGGTCGCGCTCGAATCAGTCGCGAAGCGGACGAGTCAACTGCTCGAACTGGCGGGGCAGAAGCCCGACCGTCAGGGAGGGCGTACGTCTCCCGCGCCGGCGGAAGATGAGAGAGATGTCGCCCTCCCTGACGGTCGGGCTTCTGCCTTAACGAAACTAAAGATCGTCAAAGTCTGCAACGACGCGGGCGACCTGGTGCCCGAAGGCTGCGGGCGCGTGCTGCCCGACGGCGGTGAAGAACTGACGGCGCTCGGGCAGTGGGAGATGCTTCTGACGGAGCCGCTGCTCGTCGTCGGCGGGACTCCGGGCGGCCTGTACCGTCTGGTGAAGCAGGGCGCTTCGAAGGGGCGCGCGGTCGACTGGTCGGGCGAGCACTTCGACCTCGTCGTCGTGGACGAGGCTTCGCAGATGGGTTTGGCCGAGGCCCTGACCGCCGCGGCCTTCCTCCGCGCCGACGGGCAGTTCGTCGCCGTCGGCGACCACCGCCAGATGCCGCCCATCCTCGCGCACGCCTGGGACGCCGAAGAGCGGCGCGACCTCAAACGCTCGCGCGTCTTCCTCTCCGTCTTCGAGTACCTGCAGGAACTCGGCTTCCCGCGCGTCGCGCTCGACCGCTCCTTCCGCATCCCCGAAGAGGTCGCAGACTTCCTGCGCCGGCACGTCTACGCCGCCGACGGCATCGACTTCCGCTCCGCCAACCGCGCGCGCCTCGCAGAGTGTGAAGGCTTAGAGGAGGAGTGGCTCCGCGCCGCGCTCGCGCCCGACCACGCGCTCGTCGTCGTCGAGCACGACGAGGAGGGCTCGCAGCAGTCGAACGAGTTCGAGGCGGCGCTCGTCTCGGCGCTGGCGCGCGCCGCGTCGGAAAGTCTGGGGCTGGACGCGCGCACGGGACTCGGGGTCGTCGTCCCGCACCGCGCGCAGAAGGCTTTGCTCGCCGCGCGCCTGCCGCACCTCGCCGACTCCATCGACACGGTCGAGCGCTTTCAAGGGGGCGAGCGCGACCTTGTAGTCGTCTCGGCCACCGTCTCCGACCGCGAGTACGCCGACGCCGAGAGCGACTTCCTTTTAGAGCCGCGCCGCCTCACCGTCGCCGTCTCGCGCCCGAAGCGCAAGCTCGTCGTCGTCGCCTCGCGCGCCGTCTTCGAACTCATCCCGCAAGACCTCGACGCCTACGAGCGCGGCTCGCTCTGGAAGCGCCTCCGCCGCGAGACGGCCCGCACCCTCTTCGAAGGCGAAGTCCACGGCCAACACGTCACCGTAAGAGGGGTGCTGGGTGCTGGGTTCTAGGTGCCGGGGTAGAACAGGCTTCTAGCCAGCACCCAGCACCCAGCACCCTCTCTCACTGCTTCGGCCCTACCGCCGGCCCGTCGCCGACGAGGAAGAAGCCTGCGGGCGGGTTGTTGCCGTTGGCGACGAAGGCCGCGACCGCGGCGGCCGCCTGCGCGTTGACGGCGTTGAGGTCGGCCTTGCCCTGGCTGTGCGGCACGACCACCGTGCAGTAGCTGTAGCTGGTGTTGTTCGACTGGTCGGTCGCCTTGATGCGGATGACGTAGACGCGGCCGTCCGCGTCGCCCCTCCGCTCGGCGCGCAGGCGCAGAGTCCCTGCGGCCACGTCCTTCGCGTCGGGCGACATGCCGCCCGGCTGCGCCGCGTCGTCCTCGTCGCTGAAGACGTCGATGACGAGCGCGGGGTCTTCGCCGTCGTTGTCGGTCGCCGTCACCGAGAGGCCGACGCCCACGAGGTCGGAGTTGGGCGGCCAGAGCAGAGCCTTCCTCACGCCGCACCCGACGGAGGGCGCCTGCGTGTCCTTGACGTTGATGGTGACGGTGGCGACGTTCGAATTGTCCGTCCCGTCGTAGACGTGATAGTCGAACGTGTCGACGCCGGTGAAGCCCGCGTGCGGCGTGTAGCTGAACGAGCCGTCGGCGTTGAAGCCGAAGGCGGCGGCGTGCGCAGGCCCGGAGTCGAGCACGGCCGTCTGCACGGGGTTGTCAATGTCCGTGTCGTTGGCGAGCACGCCCGAGGCCGGGAGCACCGACAGCGTCGTGTCCTGGTTCATGTTGTAGTTGTCGTTGTTCGCCACGGGCGCGTCGTTGACCGCCTGGACGTTGACCGTGACGGTCGCGCTGTCGAAGTTGCCGTGGCCGTCCGAGACGGTGTAGGTGAAAGAGTCCGGCCCGTTGTAGTTCGCGTTCGGCGTGTAGCTGACCGAGCTGCCGTTGTTGCTGACGGAGCCGTGCGCGCCCTGCGTGACCGAGAAGACCGTGAGCGTGTCGCCGTTCGCGTCCGTGTCGTTGGCGAGGACGGGGATGGGGTTGGCACCGCTGTCTTCAACTACGTTGGCGTTGTCGTCGTTGGCGGCCGGCGGCTGCTGCGGGACGACGCACACGCCCTGCACCTCGAAGGCCCCTGCGTCGCCGCCGTCGCCGCCCGCGGCGTTCGCGACCGAGGCGAGGTCGCACGGGCGTGTGAGCCCGCGCTGGTCGGCGACCGAGCCGCTCGAATGTCCCTTGTCAATCGCGACGCTGCCCGTCTGAAGCGCGTGCGTCGGCACGGGGCCGCCGTTGCTCTGGAGCGGGCCGAGGTTGACCTGCGCGTTGGCGACGCCGACCTGGTCGGTCGCCTGCGCGTTGAAGGCGGGGTCGGCCGGGGCGGCGCTGCCGAGGTCGCCGATGACGTTGTAGCCTTGGCTCTGGAAGACGCCGTTGAGGTTGGGGATTTGGTTGATCACCGACTGGTTCGTGTTGCCGGCGACGATGGAGCTGCGCAGGTTCACGGTGCCGCCGCCGTTGGCGATGCCGCCGCAGAGGCCGGTGTTGCTGAAGTTCCCGGTGATGGTCGAGTTGGTGATGTTCACGACCGCGCCGCCCTCGACGAACATCGCGCCGCCGTGATCCTCGGCGGAGTTGCCGCTCAGCGTCGAGTTGGTGACGTTGACCACGCTGTTCGAAGAGGCGTAGATGCCGCCGCCCGGCCCCTGGAAGGCGAAGCTGCTGGAGATGGTCGAGTTGATGAGGTTGAGCGTCGCGCCCTGCTCGACGAGGACGCCGCCGCCGTTGGGGTAGCGGCCGTTGGTGAGGTGGATGTTGACGAGCGTGAGCGTGACGCCCGCGTGGACGTGGAAGACTCGGTCGAGGTCTGCGGCGTCGATGGTCGTGCCGTCGGGGTGGCCGGTGATGGTGAGGTCGTCGGTCACGTCGAGGTCGCCGGTCTCGCCGCCCTCCTCGTTGGCGCCCGCGAGCGCGAAGGTGACCGTGCCGGGGAGGTTGAAGACGATGGTGTCGGCGCCCGAGCCGGCCTGGCACTGGGGGTAGGGCGCGGAGTCGTCGTTGGCGTTGTTGACGGCCTTGCGGAGGGTGCAGTGGTTGATGTTGAAATCCTGGGGCGGCCCGAGCAGGCTGTCCTGCAGGCCCTCGACCTGTATCTCGACGCCGCGCGCGGCGGGCGCGAGGGCGCACAGGCAGACGGCGAACACGCAGGCGGCGAAGAGGCGCGCGAAGGGCGACAGGTGCGCGCCGAGGGGCGAAGTGGGTAGGTTCATAGGAGTCTCCTGATGTAAAGGGTAGGTCTTCGGGTGACTGCTCTACTTCGGCGAGACGACCCCGAGCGGCGGCCCGGCCGAAGCCGCCGACGGAAGTCGGGAGCGGAATGGAGCGCCGGGCGTGTCGCGCCGGCACTTCGAACTGACCGCGCGCGCGGGCCGCGGCCGCGCGCGCAAGGGGTGAGTGAAGGGGCCTCTCAAACTGTCCGACCACGGGAGAGTGTCGCGCAAACTAGCACACCTCCCCGCGCACGGTCAACGCTTTCCCCGCTTTGCCTTAACAGAGTTCAATGGAGCGGCGGTTGTCAGGGTCGGCCGCGTGGTGGTATATCTCACGGTCACTCAAGGAAGATTTTTGTGGGTGGTGGCCGGCGCGAATCCCGACGCGTGGCGGCGTGTAGTTGCGATTAACCTCAGGCGGAAAGCGGAAAGGCGGAAGTGGGCATCATGGCGGAAAAAACTCCCATCACGGTCGCGCGCGGCGACGGCATCGGGCCGGAGATCATGGACGCGACGCTGCGCATTCTCGAAGGCGCGGGGGCGCGCCTGGACATCGAAGAGATCGAGATAGGCGAGAAGGTCTATCTCGCGGGGAACCCGGCGGGCGTGGCGCCGGAGGCGTTCGACAGCCTGCGGCGCACGAAGGTCTTCCTCAAGGCCCCGATCACGACGCCGCAGGGCGGGGGCTACAAGAGTCTGAACGTGACCGTCAGGAAGACCTTCGGGCTCTACGCGAACGTCAGGCCGTGCGTCTCTTACCACCCGTTCGTCGAGACGAAGCACCCCGTGATGGACGTCGTCATCGTCCGCGAGAACGAGGAGGACGTGTACGGCGGCATCGAGTACAGGCAGACCGGCCAGGTCACGCAGTGTCTGAAACTCATCTCGCGCCCGGGCACCGAGAAGATCGTCCGCTACGCGTTCGAGTACGCGCGGCGCAACAACCGGAAGAAGGTCACGTGCTTCACGAAGGACAACATCATGAAGATCACGGACGGCCTCTTCCACAAAATCTTCGACGAGATCGCGCCCGAGTACCCGGACGTCGAGAACGAGCACTGGATCGTGGACATCGGCTCGGCCAAGCTCGCCGACGCGCCGGAGAACTTCGACGTGCTGGTGCTGCCGAACCTCTACGGCGACGTGCTCTCGGACGTGGCGGCGCAGATCGCGGGCTCGGTCGGCCTCGCCGGCTCGGCCAACATCGGCGAGCACATCGCGATGTTCGAGGCCATCCACGGCTCGGCCCCCCGGCGCGCCGGGCAGAACCTCGCGAACCCCTCGGGGCTTTTCCTGGGCGCGGTGATGATGCTCGTCCACGTCGGGCAGACGGACGTGGCCGAGCGCGCGCACAACGCCTGGCTCCGGACGATGGAGGACGGCGTCCACACGTACGACATCTACAAGGAAGGCGTGAGCAAGGAGAAGGTCGGGACGCGCGAGTTCGCCGAGGCGGTCGTCGCGCGCATGGGGCAGACGCCTTCGCAGTTGAAGGCCGTCAGTTACAAGGCGGGCGAGGGCGGCGAAGGCTCCTTCTCGGGCAGGATGGCGCGCGAGGCGGCCGCCGCGAACAAGGAGCTGGCGGGCGTCGACGTGTACCTCGACTGGACGAGTGGTTCGGCGAACGACCTCGGGGCTGTCGTAGAGAAGCTCTCGGGCGAGGGGCTGAAGTTGTCGTCCATCGCCAACCGCGGCGTGAAGGTCTACCCCGGCGGCGCGACCGAGACGTTCTGCTCCGACCACTGGCGCTGCCGCTTCGTGCCCGAGGGCGGGCGCGAGATCGGGAACAAGCAGGTGGCCACGCTGCTCTCGCGCTTCGCGGAGGCCGGGCTCGACTTCATCAAGACCGAGAACCTCTACAACTTCGACGGCAAGCCCGGCTACTCGCACGCGCAGGAGTAGAAGGATTCACTCATCGGGTCATCGGTTCATTGATTCATTTAACGACTTCCTCAATGAATCAATGAACCGATGACCCGATGAACCAATTCGAAGAAAGGACGACTGAAGATGTCAGCACCCGCCCCCGTGAGACCCGAGGCGAACGAGTACGCGCCTTACTATGAGAGGTACGTGTCGCTCGTCCCCGACGCGGACTTGGTTGAGACTTTGGAGCGGCAGGGGGCGGAGACGCTCGCGCTGCTGCGCGGGCTTTCGGAGGAGCAGGGCGCGCACAGGTACGAGCCCGGCAAGTGGAGCGTCAAGCAGTTGGTCGGGCACGTCTGCGACGGCGAGCGCATCTTCTCGTACCGCGCGCTCGCCTTCGCGCGCGGCGACGCGCAGCCGCTGCCCAGCATGGAGCAGGACGAGTGGATGGCCGGCGTCGACTTCGACGCGCGCACGCTCTCCAGCCTGGTCGACGAGTTCGAGTCGGTGCGCGCGGCGACGCTCCACCTGCTCCGCCACCTCTCGCCCGAGGCCTGGGCGCGGCGCGGCACCGCCAGCGACAACGAAGTCACCGTGCGCGCGCTGGCCTACATCATCGCCGGCCACGAGGCGCACCACGTGCGCATACTTAGGGAGCGCTACCTCTAAATCCGGTTTGGGGTCTGAGGCGATGAAGACGGAAGCTCTCACGCGTCTGGCGCTCGCGCTCCTCACAGCCTCTCTCTGCGCGCGCGCGGCCGCCACGCAGGACGCGACCCCCGCCCAGAACCCGACCCAGACGCCGACGCCCGAGTGGGTCGCCGTCTCGCCCGCGGGCGAAGAGTTCAAGGCGCTCATGCCGAAAGCGCCCCTGCGGCTCGAACAGGAGGTGAGCGCGCGCGAGCTTCCGGCCGCGGGGCAGCGCTACATGGTGAGGGAAGGCGGGGCGCGCTACTTCGTCTGGTCTCTGAGGGACACGCAGGACGTCGGAAGTAGGCTGCGCCACCTGAGCTACGCGGGCTGGGCCTACGGCGGCCAGTCGCACTACCTCGACCTCGTCGCCGAGCTGGCGTGGGAGCTTCTGGTCAGGCCCGAGCTTGAGCGGCTCGAAGCCGAGACGAAGCGAACGGGCGTGCGGAAGATGTTCGGGCCGTCGATGGCGCTGCGGCTCGAATTCGACATCGCCGGGCGCCCCGCGCGCGAGTACACCGTCAGGCTTGAGCGGGAGGGCGGCCCCGTCTACGTCTGCGACGGCGGCGGCGGGCGCGTCTACGTCGTGGCCGCGCTGGCCGCCGACCCGGGCGCGCCGGACTCGAAACGCTTCGTCGAATCCTTCGCCGTCAAAGATTCGCCCGCGCCTGCCGCCGCCGTCGCCGCCGCCCCCGCCTCAGGCGTCGGTGACGCGCCGAACGTCAGCACTCTGAGGTCTTCGGGAACCTTCGGGACGCCCGCCAACTCGCGCCCCGGTGTCTCGCCCTTGAACACAAGCCCTCTGCCCCCCGTCCCGAAGGTCGGCGACAGCGCCCCCGCCCCCGTCGCCGAAGAGAACCGGCCGCTCAGGCAGGCGGAGGTGACGCGGAAGGCTCTGATCACGGCCAAGCCGGAGCCCGGCTTCACGGAGTCCGCCCGCAAGTTCGACGTGACGGGCGTCGTGCGCCTGCGCGCCGTCCTCTCGCGAACGGGCGAGGTCACGAACATCTCGGTCGTCAGGTACCTGCCGCACGGCCTGACCGAAAGGGCGATAGAGGCCGCGAAGCGGATCAAGTTCACCCCCGCGCAGAAGGACGGGCGGCCCGTGTCGCAGTACGTCGTCCTCGAATATAACTTCAACATCTACTGAGGGAGGCGGGCGGAAGCGTTGGCGATCAGGCTGAAGGCACAGGGGAATGAAGAGGGCGCGGCGCCCGTCGAGAATGCTGCGCCGCCGCTCGTCGCGGTCGTCATGGGCAGCACGTCCGACTGGGAGACGATGCGCCACGCGGCCGACGTGCTGAAGCAGTTCGGCGTGCCGCACGAGTGCGCGGTCGTCTCGGCGCACCGCACGCCGCGCCGGATGGCCGAGTTCGCCGAGGGGGCCGAAGGGCGCGGCCTCGAAGTCATCATCGCGGGCGCGGGCGGCGCGGCGCACCTGCCCGGCATGGTCGCCGCGCAGACGACCGTGCCCGTGCTCGGCGTGCCCGTCAAGAGCAAGGCGCTCAAAGGTCTCGACTCGCTGCTCTCCATCGTGCAGATGCCCGCGGGAATTCCGGTCGGCACGCTCGCCATCGGCCAGGCGGGCGCGACGAACGCCGCGCTGCTCGCCGTCGCCATCCTCGCCAACACGCGCCCCGAGTTGAGGGAGAGACTGCGAAGCTTCCGCGAGGAGCAGACCGACAAGGTGCTCGGGGCGACCCTGCCGTCATGAAAGCCATCCTGCCCGGCTCAACCGTCGGCGTCCTCGGCAGCGGCCAGCTCGGCCGCATGTTCGCCATCGCCGCGCGCCGCATGGGCTACCGCGTCCACACCTTCTCGCCCGACGCCGACACGCCCACGGGCCAGGTCGCGGATAAAGAGTACGACCACGAGTACGAAGACCTCGACGCCGTCCGCGAGTTCGCGCGCTCGGTCTCCGTCGTGACCTTCGAGTTCGAGAACGTGCCGAGCGCCGCCGTCGAGGCCGCCGCCCAGCTCGCGCACGTGCGCCCTTCCGGCTCGGTGCTCCACACGACGCAGCACCGCCTGCGCGAGAAGACCTTCCTGCAGACGCACGGCTTCCCCTGCGCGCCCTTCCGCCACGTCCGCACCCTCGAAGATTTGACCGGCGCGCTCGAAGCTGTCGGCCTTCCCGCCGTCCTGAAGACCGCCGGCTTCGGCTACGACGGCAAGGGGCAGACGCGCATCAATTCGAATGAAGAAGCGCCCGCGGCCTTCGGGGCTTTGCGCGGGCAGGAGGGCGTCCTCGAAGCCTTCGTCGACTTCGAGCGCGAGGTCTCGGTCGTCGCCGCGCGCGGGCTGGACGGCGAGTTCAAGCACTACGGCGTCGTCGAGAACACGCACAGCCGGCACATCCTCGACCTCTCGGTCGCGCCCGCCTACGTCGAAGAGCGCACGGCGCGCGAGGCCGTCCGCATAGCGCGCGCCGTGCTCGAAGAGCTGGACGTGGTCGGCGTCACCTGCGTCGAGTTCTTCCTCACGCGCGAAGGCCGTCTGCTCGTCAACGAGCTGGCGCCGCGCCCGCACAACTCCGGACACTTCACCTTCGACGCCAACGTGACCAGCCAGTTCGAGCAACAACTGCGCGCCGTCTGCGGCCTGCCGCTCGGCTCGACCGAGCTGCTGAGCCCCGCGGCCATGGCGAACCTGCTCGGAGACCTCTGGGCCGAAGGCGAACCCGACTGGCGCGCGGCGGCGGCCTTCCCCAACGTCAAGCTCCACCTCTACGGCAAGACCGAGGCGCGAAAGGGGCGCAAGATGGGCCACCTCACCGCGCTCGCCGCCACGCCCGAGGAGGCGGCGCGCGCCGCACTCGCCGCGCGCGCCGCGCTCATGCGGTCGCCGGTGCTATAATCGACGCGTCGCCCCGACGTATCACGCCACGAACGGAGTATGAACTGATGAAGCGTAGACTATTCCTCGCCACGTTGCTGGCGGGCGCGGCGCTCGGGGCCGTGCGCACGTCGGCGCAGCAGGGGCAGCAGCAAGCGGAGGTGCCGCCCGACCGCATCAGCCTCGAAGAGTTCACGCGCCTGCGCGCGGCGAACAAAGTCTTCGTGCTCGACGTGCGCTACGGCATCGACCGGAAGATTAAGGGCGCGACGCACATCCCGCTCGGCGACCTTGAGGCGCGGCTCGCGGAGTTGCCGCGCGACCGCGAGATCGTGACCTACTGCTCTTGACCGTCCGAACACACTAGCGCCCGTGCGGCGCAGATACTGAACGAGAAGGGTTACAAGGCGCGCGCGCTCCTCGGCGGCTGGAACGCCTGGCTGGGCGCCAACGGCGAGACCGAACCCGTCACCGAGGCGAGCACTCCCGCGCCGGCGGCGACGCCGCAGCCCACGCCCGTCCCGTCCAACCCGACCGTTGACGACAGCAAGACGACCGCCACCGTCGCGCCCGGCACGACCCGGAGCACCAAAGCCCAACCCGACGCGACGACCAACACCGCGCCCGCCAAGAAGGCTTCGAAGTCGAAGCGCAAACGGACGCACTAGCCGAGAGTTTTTCACCACGAAGACACAGAGGCACGGCCTGTCGAGTCATGAACTCCGGGCCGTGCCTCACCCCTCTTCACGGACTCACCTTGAGGAAGGCCGCCCCGTGGGGGCTGACCGCGGCGGAGAATCGGTCGCCCAGGATGCCGACCTCCTTCTGCCGCCACAGGTCGCGCACGCGGCCGGTCGTGCCCAACTGCTCCCTGTCGACGCTCAGCACACGGTCTTCGCCGGGGAGGTTGAACATGGCGACGGCCCTGCCGCTGCCGGCCAGGTCTTTGGCCCAGACTTCCCACTCGCCTTTGCGGTTCGCCACGCGGTAGCCCTGCCTGCACAGAGGGTCTTGGTTGACGGCGAGCACTTCGTCGTTGGTCACAAGGCCCAGGTCGAAGGCGTCCATCGTCGGGACGTGACAGGAGAGGAGCAGCGGCTGCGTGAGGATGCTCCAGAGTGTGACCTGAAAATACTGCTCGGCCGGCGTGAGCGGCGAGGGCTTGAAGACCACTTCGGCGCGGTTCGGTCGGCCGAGCGGGCCGACCTGTAGCATGTCGAGGTCGCCGTAGTGGCCGGGGCGGGTCAGCCGCAGGCGCTCCTCCATCTCGAAGGGCGCGACCAGACGCGACCACTCCGCGCGGATGTCGGGGGTCAGACGCCAGAGGTTGCAGTACCTCGGGACGAAGCCCTCCTCGAACGCGTCGTGGTCGGACGAGAAGCTATTTTAGGTATAACTCGAAATGGTAAGTCCCGGCCGCCAGCGTCTCCGGCTTGCGGTCGAAGGGGAACTCGACCGTGGCGGTGGTGTTGGGCGGGACGACGACGTCCATTGACACCCTCCCGTGCTGTTTCGCCCAGGCGCTGGACGCCCTGCCGTAGGGCGTTTCGAGTTCGGCGCGCGCCGAGTCGAGCTGTTTCCCGACGAGCGGCCTGACGAAGAAATGCTTGTAGCCGGGGCGGGCGGGGTCTGGGGCTAAGCCCGCGACGCGCTCGTACACCCACTGGCCGACGGCGCCGTAGGCGTAGTGGTTGAAGGAGTTCATCCTCGCGTCGCCGAACCCTTCGTCGCGGGTGTAGCTGTTCCAGCGCTCCCACATCGTCGTCGCGCCCTGGTTGATCGGGTAGAACCACGACGGGTAAGTCTCCTGAAACAGCAGGTCGTACGCGAGGTCGCCGTGCCCCGTCTCGTCGAGCGCCCTCACGATGAACGGCGTGCCTAAGAAGCCCGTGCGCAGGTGGCCGCCCGCATCGGTGATGAGACGCACCAGCTGCGCGGCGGCCTTCGCTTTCGCGTCTTCGGGAATCAGGTCGAAAGCAATCGCCAGCACGTAAGCGGTCTGTGTCTCGGGCGCATTCTCCAATCTCCCGTCGGCGTCGAAATAGTGTCTGAAGAAGGCACGCTTCACCGCGGCGGCCTCGTCGGCGTAGCGCCTCGCGTCGTTGTCGCGCTTGAGCACGTGCGCGGAGTCGGCGAGTATCTGCGCGCTGTGGGCGTAGAAGGCCGCGCCGAGCAGCGGAGAAGGAGTGTCGCCCTTTGTGTCTCCGGCAAAGGGCTGAAGCCAGTCGCCGTAGCCTTTGATGTTGGGGGTCAACCCTTCCACGGCTTGTGAGCGATACCACGCGACGAGTTTCTCCATCATGGAGAAGTTGTCCGCCAGCACACTCACGTCGCCGGTGCGGACGTAGACTTCCCAGGGGATGATCGTGGCCGCGTCCATCCACCCGGGGCTGCGGTTCCGGAACTTCTGATTCGCGACGGGGACGATGTCGGGGATCGCGCCGTCCGCGTCCTGTTCGTCGCGCATGGAGCCGAGCCAGCTCTTCCAGAACGCGTGGGAGTCTGTGTTGAGCATCGCCGTCGCGCAGAAGACCTCCGCGTCGCCCGTCCAGCCCGCCCGCTCGTCACGCTGCGGGCAGTCGGTGGGGATGTCCACCGAGTTGCCGCGCCAGCCCCAGTTGATGTTGCTTTGAAGTTGGTTGAGCTTCGCGTGTGAAGACTCGAACTTCCCCGTCTGCCGAAGGTCGGAGTGCAGCACCACGCCGGTCACCCATTCCTTCTGCGGCCTGGCGCCCGCGGGCAGCCCAGAGAGTTCGACGTAGCGGAAGCCGTGGAAGGTGAAGTGCGGCTCCCACTCGACGGTGCCCGACGCCGCCGCGGTGTAGGCGTCGGTGGATTTGGCCGAGCGGTAGTTCTCCGTGTAGAGCGTGCCGTCGTCCTTGAGCATCTCGGCGAAGCGGACGGTGACAGTCTTATCCTTCTCCGCCGGAACCTTGATGCGCGCCCAGCCGACCATGTTCTGGCCGAGGTCGAAGACGAAACGTCCCGGCTCGGGCTCGGCGATGTTCCGGGCGGCGAGCGTCTCCGTTTCGCGCACCGGCGGGAAGGGCTTCGGCGTGAGGAGCGCCGCGCCGAGGTCGGCGTTGGCCGCGACCGGTCTCCAGCCCGTCGCCTCCCTGCGCGCGTCGTAGCTCTCGCCGTCGTAGATGCTGGAAGAGAGGACGGGGCCGTCGAAGGTTCCCTCCCAACGGCCGTCGGACAGAACCGTGTCGCGCGAGCCGTCTTCGTATGTGATTTCCAGTTGGAGCAGCAGCTCGGGACGTTTGCCGTAAGGCCCTCTCTGCTTTGTCTCAAACGGCAGCCGCCCCGCGTACCAGCCCGTGCCGAGCATCACTTCGAGCTCGTTGCTTCCGGCGCGCAGTTGGCGCGTGACGTCGTAGGTCAGGGTGTCCAGCCGCTTGTGATACGAAGTCCACCCGTTGGCGAAATGGTCGGCGTCGACGCGGGCGCCGTTGAGGCGAAGCTCGAACAGGCCCCGCGCCGTGACGTAGACGCGGCCGAGCGCGATTCTCTTGCCCACCGAAAAGCTGCGGCGCAGCCAGGCCACAGCCTCCTTGTCAGAATCACTCTCCGCGTCGGGCCGAATCCACTTAGCCACCCAATCTTTCGAGGAGAGTAGTCCCAGTTCGAAGTGAGCCGGTTCGCTCCAGCCGGACTCCTTTCCTTTCTCGTCGCGGAAGCGGACGCGCCACTCGACCCGCTGGCGCGAGGCGAACGGCTCCCCGCGGTAGGGCACGAGCGTAGACTGGTCGGACTCGACCCAGCCGCTGTCCCAAAGATTCTGTCCTGCTTTCGTCTCGATCCGGTAGGCGGTCTGTTCCTTGACGCCGTCGGGCAGTTTCCAAGAGAAGACCGGCGTCGCGTCATGAAACCCCAGGGGGTTCACGAACCCTTCGCCGACCGTCAGCGCGCGGGCGGATTTTACGGCGGCCGCCGCAGACGGTTCGGCAAGCTGCCCGCCGGCCATCCCCGCGATGAGAAGAACGATGAGCAAGTAGGTGCCGAGACGTTGTCTCATAGTTCGGGCCTGCATAAGGCCGCTCGCGTAGGCGACGAAGGTTCGCCGCTCTCGGAAACCGCCGGCATGTTAGCTTGTGTCTGTTAGAAGGCGATGACGGAACGCCCCATTATGAGGTATTGCCCAACGGCAGGCAATTTGTCTTTCCGGGGCGGATACCTGAGCGTCATGCGGAACTGTGCTCTCCCACACACGGAGCCGGGCGGTACCCACAACCACGGTCGACAGTCTCACTCACACCCACGACAGTATCCGTCCCGTTCCTTACTTTTGCCTGCCGGAAAACAATCACGCCGGCGTTCGACCTGAATGAAAAATCGGTAAAGACGAAAGGGGGCCGGGGACAGCTCACGAACCCTCGGCCCGAAAGCTCCATGCGTACGAGTCCGACTGAAGCGGGGCGGGACGATTGTCGGCCGGAGAGAAGGAGGCGCGTGCCGCCGTTCGTACGCCGCGGTCTCGTGGCGGCGGCGGGCCTGTCTGCGCTCGCGCTCGTGCTTTGGGGAGTCGCGCTGGTCAGGCGCGCACACGAAGGGCTGGAGCAGGCGCGTGCGCGCGGCGCCGCGCGCGACGCGGTACGGTTCGAAAGGGCGCGGCTGAGCCCGCTCGCGAGGGACGGCGTCAGGCTCTTCCAGTCGACGCGCTCGGTCAGGGCGGTCGCGCGTTTCCGCGAGGCTTACTTCGCCGCGACCGACGGCGGCCTCGTCGAACTCTCGACGGCGGGCGAAGTCCGGAGACGTTTCAGCGTCCTCGACGGGCTGGGCGAGAGCGACCTCACGTGCCTCGCCGTCTACGGCGCGCGGCTCTACGTCGGGACGCGCAGCAAGGGGCTGCTCGCTTTCGACGGCGAGCAGTTCGAGCGCTACTGGTGGCCGGGGCGCGACGCGCAGTCCGTCACCACGCTCGCGGAGGATCGGGGGAAGCTTCTGGTCGGCACGTTCGCGGGCGGCCTGCTTGAGTTCGACGGCAACGGCTTCCGGGAGTTGCGCGCGGGCGAAGGCGGCGAGCGGCTCGAAGCCGTGACAACGCTCGTGCGCGCCGGGCCGCGGCTGTACGCCGGCACGTTCGGCAAGGGGCTTTGGGTGACGGAGGGCGGGCGCTGGGCGCACTTCACCTCGGCCGACGGGCTGAAGTCCGACCGCGTCGTCGCCGTCGTCGAGCGCGGCGACGAAGTGTTCGTCGCCTCAGACTTCGGTCTGTCGGCCGCGCGCGCCGACGGCCTCGTGCTCGACTCTGAAACGGCCGCCGCCGAAAAGTGGAGAGACGTTGCGACCATCCCGTCCCTTTCAAGCTCGGTCGGACTCTCAAGTCAACTCCTCCTCTGCAAGGACGACGGCGAAGTCGCGCTGCTCGGCGGCTCGACGAATCGCGCATCGCACAGGCAGGCCGAAGAGCTCGTCTGGTCGGGCACGGCTTCGCAGAGGGACGCGCGCCTCTTCACACTCGACGGCTACGTGTGGCTGCTCGGCAGCGACGGCCTCAGGCGTGCGGGCGTCGCTGCCGTCGAGGGCGCGCGCGCGGGAGAGGCGGGCCGTCTCTCCTTCGTCGAGTTCGGCGCGCAGGAGGCGCGGCAGTCGCCCGCTTCGAACCTTATCTCGGCGCTCGCGTTCGACGCGGGCGGCAACCTCTGGGCCGGCAGCTTCCGCGACGGCCTCGACGTTTTCGCGCCGTCGGGCGCGCGGCTCGCGCGCCTCGAATCCGAAGACTTGCGCGAGGTCAACGCACTAGCCCCCGAAGCGGAAGGCGGGATGCTCGCGGCCACGTCCCGAGGGCTCGTCCGTCTCGACGCGTCGCTTCACGCCGCGCGGATGAGTACGGCGGACGGCCTCGCGGGCAACTCCGTCCTCCACGTCGCGCTGTCGGGCGACGCGTCGCAGGGGGCGGAGCCGCGCCCTCAGGTTAAGAGTTCGGAGGGGGAACGGATGTTCGTCGCCACCTCAAGAGGGCTGTCGCTCGGCGCGCCGGGCAGGCTGCGCACGCTGACGACGGTGCAGGGCCTTCCGAGCAACAGCGTCTACTCAATCTGGGTCGAAGGCGACGTGACTTTCGCGGGCACGCTCGGCGGGCTGGCGGAAATCTCTTCCGGCCGGGTGGTCAGGGTTTTCAAAGACTCGAACTCCGCGCTCACGAACAATTGGGTGACGGCCGTCCGCGGCGCGGGCGGTCGCCTCTTCGTCGGCACCTACGGCGGCGGCGTCTTCGAGCTGACGCCGTCGGGCGAGCTGCGCCGCTTCGCCTCGGAGACGGGGAAGGCTTTCGTCAACCAGAATGCGATGTGGGGCGACTCGGAGCGCCTCTACGTCGGGACGCTCGACGGCGCGCTCGTCCTCGACCTCCGCACGCAGAAGTGGACTCGCCTCCGCGACGAGCTGCCCGCGCCGACCGTCCTGAGCGTGACGGGCCGCGAGGGGGAAGTCTACTTCGGCACGACGAGCGGCCTGGCCCGCGTCTCCGACGGTTTCTTCAAATCCGCGGAATGAGGTTCGACGTGAACGTGCGCGACTCACTAAATGGACGGCGGCGCAGGGCGGCGACGACGCGAAGTCTCCTGACGCTCTCCGCGCTGCTCGCCTCGCTCGCGCTGCCGCTGCTGCTCCTCGCGCCGCCGAAGGGGAGCGCGCAGTCGGGCGTGCTGATTCCCTCTTCGGTCAAAGACAGGCCGGACGACTCGATCCTCTCGCTCGCGGTGATGAACGTCGACGTGCTGGTCGACAACCAGCACGCGCGCGTCCGCGTGCTACAGATTTTCGACAGCCACTCTGCGCAAGTCCTCGAAGGCAAATACCTCTTTGACCTTAGCCCTCGCGCCTCCGTCTCCGACTTCGCCGTCTGGGACGGCGACACGCGCATCCCCGGCGTGATGATGGAGAAGAGGCGCGCCGAAGCGGTCTACGGCGCGGTCAAACAGCAGCAGGTTGACCCCGGCCTTCTGCAACAGGACGACGAGCGCGGCGGCAGCACGGCCTTTTCGGCGAAGGTCTTCCCCATCCCCGCGCGCGGCACGAAGCGCGTGGAGATGGAGTACACCGAGACGCTTCCCGTGGACGGACTCACTTCGCATTTCAGCTTCCCGCTCAAGCCCGCCTCCGGCGAGGCGCAGCGCGTGGGCGAAATCAACCTGCACGTGCGCGTGCTGAGCGACTACCCGGTCTCCGCGCCGGAGTTCACGGCCAGGTCTTATCCGATGAGCATCGTCCGCTCCGGCCCGAACGACTTCGAGGCCGAGTTCCAGGCGCGCGACCTTTCACTCGCCGAAGACTTCGCCTTCGACTACCGGATCGAAGTCCCCGAGAGCACGCTCTCCGTCATCGCCTACCGCGCGCCCGAGCAGATCACCGCCTACGACCTGCGCGACCCCGCGCTCGCGGCCACGAACCCCGACGGCTACTTTCAGGCGACCGCCATCTTCAACCAGAGTCACAGGCAGGAGAACGGCGCGACGCCGCAGGACGCACCTGGCGGCGAGACGCAGCCGCGCAACGCCGTCATCCTCCTCGACACGTCGCTCTCGATGCGCGGCGACAAACTGGCGCGCGCCTTCGAGGCCGTCGAATACTTCCTGCGCGGGCTGACGCCGCGCGACAGCTTCGACCTCGTCCTCTTCAACGAAGAGACGGCGGCGCTCTCGGACGCGCCACTGCCCGCGACGCCCGACGCGGTCGAGCGCGCGCTCGACTTCGTCCGCGGCTCCTCGCTCGGCGGCGCGACCGACATCGGGAGGGCACTCACAGAAGGGTTGACGCTGGCCGACAAACTCCCCGCGGGCGAGCGCAACGTCGTCCTCATCTCCGACGCCAACCCGACGCTCGGCACGACCGACGCGAAGAAGATTCTTGAGGTGCTGAAGGCGAAGAGGGGCGACGCGCCCGCGAGAATCTTCGCCTTCGCCGTCGGGGGCGACGCGGATCACACGCTGTTGGAGGAACTCGCGCGCGCCACCCACGGCCACGCGGCCGCGGCGCGCGAGACCGAAGACATCGCGCTCTTGCTCAAGCTCTTCTTCGAGAAGGTCGGCTCCGCGAACGTCGAGGGCGTGAAGTTCGACGCCGCAGACCCTTCGAACTTCTACCAGACCTACGCGACCGACGAGTACGGCGCGGACGGCTCGAGCTTCTCCTTCGTCGGCCGCTACAAACGCCCGACGCCGCAGACGACGGTGCGCGTGTCCGGCGTCTACGGGCCGCAGACGGTCGCGCTCTCGCGCGAGTTGAGCCTGCCGGAGTTCGACGACACGCACGCGCACCTGCCGCGCGTGTGGGCGCGCGCGCGCGTCGACGCCTTGCTGCGCGAGATGGACTTGAACGGCGAGCGCGAAGACTACATCAACGAGATCATCCGCCTGTCGCAGAAGTACAAGTTCGTCACGCCCTACACGGCCTTCATCGCCGCGCCGCGCGCGCTGCTCCGCCCGCGGCTCATACAGCCGGGCGACCCCGTCATCCGCGTCAAGACCGACGCCTCCATCAAATCGGTCTTCGCCGTCCTCCCGTTCGGCGAGACGCTCCCGCTCAAGTTCCTCGCGGCCGAAGGGGTTTGGGAGGGCCGCTTCCTCGCGCCCGCGTGGATGCCCGACGGCACTTACCGCTGCCGCCTCCTGCTGACGGACGCCGCGGGCAACGGCTATCAGGAGGAGAAGAGCTTCGTCGTCGACAGCCACGCGCCGAAGCTGAAGGCGACGGTCGCGCGAGACTCTTTGCGCGCGGGCGACGAGTTGAAGGTGACGGCGAGCGCGGACGCGGACACCTACAGGCTCACGGCGAAGATGTACGGCGCGCAGCCCGTGGGCCTGCGCTGGTCTGACGCGGAGAAGGCGAGCGTCGGCGTGCTGCGCGTCCCCGCGGGCCTCGCCTCGGGGCGCTACGTGTTGACGGTCTCGGCCGAAGACTTCGCGCACAACCAGTCGAGCGTCGAGGTCATGGTCGAGGTCATCGGCCGCTGAGGGCGCGGCAGGTTTGCGACTAAGGTATGAAGCTCATTCGTGTCCAACGCGTGACGAAAAGAGGCTCCGGCGTGAAGAGTCGTAACCATGCGCGTGCGACAACGAAACTCTTGCTGCTGTTGGCGGCCGCGGCGTGCCTGTCCGCGTGTCTCATCTTCGTCGCGCGCCGCGCCGCCGCTGCGGGCGAGGAACGCGGCCCGGGCGTCGAGTCGCACGCGGGTGACGAAGTGGAAAGATTGATCGACTCGGCGCTCTTCACGCGTGCCGAGTTCTTCGGCGCCGAGGCGCGCGTGCCCTTCCCCACGGCGGAGGCGCGCAACCGGGTCGCCGCACTGCGCGAGCAGAGGCCCTCGGAGCCGCGCGTCACGCTCGCGCTCGCGCGGCTCGACGAGAAGCTCGGGCGCTACGACCTCGCCGAGGGCGAGTTCGGCCAGTACGCTTCCGCCTCGGGTGAAAGCTACGAAGCGCTCGAAGAGCTGGCGGCGTTCCAGCACCGCCGCGCGCTCTTCGCCAAAGAGGCCGCGACGCTCGAAGCGCTGCTCCGCGCCGCGCCGGACGGGGCGCGCGAGCAGTTGCTCGAACGTCTCGTCCGTCTGGCCGAGGTGCAGAAGCTGGACGCCTACCTCAAGCCGGAGTTCTTCGAGCGGGTCATAGAGGAGCGCCCCAACGCCTTCCGCATCGTGGCCGGTTACATAGACAGGCTCGACTCTCAGAAGAGCCACGACGCGGCGCTCGAAGCTTTGCACCGCTACAAGCCGCACTTCCCCGCCCGCCGCCGCTACTTTCTCGATAAGGAGGTCTCGCTGCTCGAAGCGGCGGGCCGCGCGCGCGAGGCCGAGTCGATCTACCTCGACGCCTTCGACCCCTTCTGGCCCGACGACCTCTCCGAACAGTTCTACGAGTTCCTGCGCGAGCACGACCGCTACCGCGCCTACGGCCAGGAACTCCGCCAGGCCTTCCGGCGCGACCCTTCGGACTTCAAAGCGGCGACCAGACTCTTCCACTTCCGCAAGCACGCGTACGAAGAGACCGACCGTATCTTCGCGCGGCTCGAAGCGGCGCGGGCCGCGCGCGGGGTGCGGTGGGAGCCGGAGGAGCTTGGAGCGGTGGCCCGCCTGCTCGTCAAGGAGGGCGACGCCGACACGGCCTCGCGCTTCCTCTACACGCTCGTCGCGCGCGGCGGTCTGGAGAAGGGGACGCCGGCGCGCGCCCGCGTCCTCTACCAACTCTTCGAGCTGCTCTCCGACGCGGGCGGCGAGCGGCTGGCGCTCACGCGCGGCGACCTGCAGTTCTACCGGGACGTGGCCGCGTCAGACCCGCACCCCGGCCTCGTCGGCGGCGTCCTCTCGCTCATCTTCTCCGACACCGACCCGTCGGGCGAGTTGGAGAGCGAGGACGAAGAGGCCGTCAAGTTCTTCAACCGCGCCGCGGCCTACCGCATCTTCAACGCGTACAAGGAAGAAAACCCGACCTCGCCCGAACTGGCGCAGATGTACCTCGACGTGGTCAGGCTCTACACCGCGGCGAAGGAGCCGCAGGTCGCGGAGGCGGCGCTCGCCGAGTTCGAGCAGAGGTACGGCGACGCGCCGCGGTACGCCGAAGTCGCGCTGAAGCTCGCGGACTGCTACGTCCTGCTCGGCAGGCACGAAGAGGAGCGCGCCATCTACCGACGCGCGCTCGATCACCTCGGCAACCGCCGCGACGCGGGCAGGCCGCTCGTCCCTTCCGAGCAAACGTCCGCTTCGCTTTCGGAGCCGACCGAGACCCGCCCGACGCTCGCCGCGTACCCGCCCAAATCGAACCCCGGCATCAAGGCCGACGAAGAGGAGAAGGCCGCCCCTTACTCTTATTACGAGCGTTCGAGTTCGTATCGCGACTTCATGGCCTCGGAAGAGCGTTGGCAACACTCGGAGGGTGACGAGGCGCAGTCGGACGAGGCGTCAACAGCGGCCGAAGAGTCGGAGGACGAGGGGACTGTATCGAACGTCAAGGTCACGTACTCCGACGTGCTCGCGCGCTACGCCGCTTCGCTGGCGAGCGAGAACAAGACCGGGGACATCCTCGCGCTCTACGCGGGCGAGATTAAGAAGTACCCGGACGAGCAGGGCCTCTACGAGCAGTTGCTACAGTGGCTCGGCCAGACCAACCTCTTCGACGAACAGTCGCGCGTCTACAAGGAGGCGCTCGAACGCTTCCCCAACGAGGTCTGGCGCGACCGCCTCGCGCGCTGGATGCTGCGGCGCGAGCGCCGGGATGAGTTCGAGAACTTCTCCCGCGAGCTTATCTCGAAGCTCGACGACCGCGAGGCCGAAGGCTACCTCGAAAAGTTCGTGGCCGCGGGCGCGGGCGCGAACGCGAGCTTCGAGTCGAACCTTTACCTCGGCCTCTACCGGCTGGCGCACGAGCGTTTCCCGCACGACCTCCGGCTCGTCCAGGGACTCCTCAAGTTCTACGCGGCGCACGACCGCCGGGACGAGTACCGCCAGCTCCTCGCCGAGTACTACTTCGTCTCGCCCGAGATTCGGGAGCAGTTTCTCGCGCACCTCGCGGAGCGCGGCGAGTTGCGCGCGCGGCTCGACGACGCGCGGAACGTTCTGAAGGGCGGCGACGACGCGGAGGCGACCGTCGCGCCGCTGCCCTACAAGCTCTTCCGCGCCGACGCGTCGGCGCGCCTCTCGAACTACGAGGAGGCGGTTGACGCCTACCGAGAATTGAACAGGCTCTACCCGCAGACGCCGGAGTTCGCCGAGCGCCTCATCGCCTTCACGCGCTCGCTCGGCCAACACACACGCAAGTTTCTCGAAGAGGCGTCGGCCGTCTCGCGCTCGCTCGCCGACGCGCAGCCCGCGGACGCCGCACACAGAACGCGCGCGGGCGAAATCCTCGCAGAGCTCGGCGAGTACGAGCGCGCGCGCGCCGAGTGGGCGCAACTCATCACGTCCGCGCCGGGCGAGCCCGACTCCTACCTCGAAGCCGCCACGGTCAACTGGGACTACTTCCAGTACGCGGACGCGCTCGCCATCATCAACCGGCTGCGGCGCGAGACGGGCGACCGCGCCACCTACGCCTTCGAGGCGGGCGCCATCCTTGAGGCGCTGCACAAACCCGACGCGGCCGTCGCCGAGTACGTCAAGGCGCTCGACGCCGACGCGGCCGGCCACGCGCGCGCGCGCCGCCGCCTCGGCGTGCTCCTCAAACGGAAGGGCGTGCCCGCGCTGGTCGCCGCTTCGTACGCGCGCGAGAGGACGGAGAGCGCGAACGGCGCGCACGTCGCCGTCGGCTACGCCGAGCTGCTGAGAGACGCGGGCCGGCGCGAGGAGGCTTCGAAACTTCTCTCGGGCGAGGTCGCGCGCAGCGATGACGAGGATTTCATCGAGACCGCGCGGGGCATCTTCTCAGAGAACGAAGAGGCCGAAGGCGAACGCGCCTGTCTCTTCCGTTTGATAAAGGTTTCGCGCAGCCCGCGCCACGTCATCTCTTACAGCTTGCGGCTCGCCGAAGCGTACGGCCAGGGCGAGCGCGAGTCGGCGGCCGCGGTTCTTCGCGGCCTCGTGCGCCAGTTCCCCGTCAACTACGGCGTGCTCCGAGAGGCTTCGAGCTCCTACCGCCGACTCGGCTTCGCCGAAGAGTCTCTGCAAGTCCTGCGCGGCGCGGCGGCGCGCGCCCGCGGCCATTACCGCCGCGACTTCGCGCGCCGTCTCGCCGCGCGCCTGCTGGAGCTGCAACGCCCCGACGAGGCGCGCCGCGTGCTCGAAGGTCTGCACGCGGAAGACCCGCTCGACCTCGGCGTCTTCCGCGAGCTGGCGCGCGTCTACGTCCGCACCGACGCCGCCGATGCGCTGAAGGCCGCGTTCGGCGAGACGCTCAAGGCCGTGCGCGCGACGGACGCCGCCCCGCGCGAGATGCGTACGCAGGTGGCCGACCTCCGCCGCGCGATGGTCGGCGCCTTCACGCAACTGCGCGACTACCGCGCCGCGATGGAGCAGCACGTCGAGATCGTCAACCGCGACCCCGACGACGACGAGAACGTCGAGGCCGCCATCGCCTACGCCAAACGCTACGGCGGCGCGGACGCGCTCCTCGCCTACTACCAGAAGACTGCGGCGCAGGCTTACAAGAACTACCGCTGGGACGTCGTCCTCGCGCGCATCTACGAGGCGAAGGGCGACCTGAGCTCCGCGGCCCGCAGCTACAAGGGGGCGATTGCGAACCAGCCGGAGATGGTCGAGCTGCACGCCGCGCTCGCCGAGATCGACGTGAAGGCGGGCGACTACGACGGCGCCCTCGGCGCGCTCGGGAGGGCCGCGGAGTTGTCGAACGACGACCCGCAGTACCTGCGACGCACGGCCGAGGTCTTGGAGAAGGCGGGGCGCGCGCGCGAGGCCGCCGAAGTCCGAAAGAGATTGCCCGGCGCGGAAGCGCCGAAGCGTGAGAGCACGCGCGACCTCTTCAACAACGCAGCCGCGAAGCTCTCCGCCGACCGCGCGCAGGCGGTCGAGGAGTATCGCCGGGCTTTCGAAGCGATGGCGGCCGACCCTTACGGGCACGACCTGCGCGCCTCCGAGGTCACGGGCTACGTCGCGGCCGTGCGCGACGTCGAAGGTCTCGACCGAATCTTCGAGCGGCTCTGGCAGTTGCGCGAGAAGTTAATCGCCGAGGCGAACCTCAAAGAGAGTCAGAACGCGGGCAAGGCTCGCGCGCTCGTCGGCACACTCGACGGCGCGCTGCCCGAGGCGGTGGGCGCGCTCGCGGCCCAGCAGGCGACGGGCGACGAACTCGCGGCGCTCTTCGAAAGCCTTCGTAAGAAGACCGACGACTCGCTGCGCGCGCCCGACGCCTACGGGACTCTCGCGCTGCTTCAGAACCTCGGCCACAGGGCCGGTTTCGCCGCGCTCGAAGAGAGAATCCTCACCGGGCAGAAGGACGCGGCGCGCGCCTCCGGCGAGTCGCAAACTTTCCACTCGCGTCTGCGCGCGCTCGCCTCCTTCTACGCGTCGGGCGGCGAGTACGCCCGCGCCGCTGAGCTGTTGGAGGCCGAAGCGCGCACGGACGCCGCGCGCGACGACTTCGAGTACGCGAGTCTGACCGCCGAGTACGCGCGCCTCGCGGGCGACGGCGCGCGCGAGCTTAACGCTTTGCGGAGCTACTACGACCGACGCAAAGTAGGGACGGCTTCACAGACAGACCCGCTCGTCGAGCGTTACTTAAGCCTTCTCGCCGAGTCGGGCCAGGCGGGGCGAGACGAGTTGCGGCGTCGCGCGCAGGAGCCTTCGCAGTACAACATCCAACTCATCAACTTCCTCATCGCGAAGGACGAGAGCGAACTCGCGCACGAGGCAATCGAGAGCGCGGCGTCCGCGTCGCCGTGGAAGCTCGCGCGCAACGCGCAGGTGAGCCTCGCGCTGCGCGAGTTCGACGGGCGCGGGGCGAATTACTTCGACGCGGCCCTGAGGCCCGCGACCATCGGCGAGCTGGTCGGCAGGAAGGACGCGGGCGCCGAACCGTTGAGCGGCGACGAATGGTCGCGCCTCGAAGAGAGCTACGGGCGCTGGCTCTACCTCTCCGGCGGCGACGTGAATCGCGCGAAGTCGCGCGCGGCGCTGCCCGCGGTCGTCGAATCACGCCCGCACGACGCGGGCGCGCAGGCCGAACTCGGCCGCTGGTATCTGGCGCAGGGCGACGCGACGCGGGCGGTCGAACACCTCTCGCTCGCGCACGAAGAGAGCGCGGACGACGCGCGCACGATTGCAGACCTCGGCTCCGCCTACTTCCTCGCGGGCGAGCGCGACCGGGCGGAAGCGCTCTGGGCGCAACTCGTCTGCGGCGGCGAGCTGTCGTCGGACTCGTGCGTGCTCTACCTCAAGACGCTCGCGCGCCACGGCCTCGCCGCGGAGGCGAGGGAGCGACTGCTCCCCGTCGTCTCGAAGCGGCTGAAAGAGGCGGGCTACTTTTACGAGTCGAACGAGGAGTTCGCGGAGGCGAAGAAGCTGGTCGTCGCGCTGGCGCAGTCGTTCGGCGGCGCGGGCGACGATTCGCAGACGCCCTTGTCGAAGTCGGACGAAGAGGCGCGCGCGGCCTACATGCGAAAGCTGTGCGAGGCCGCGCCGGACGAAACGGAGCTTCCGCGGATAATGGTGGAAGAGAAACTCGTCGGCAGGGCACAGCGCGGCGAGTTCTACGCGCTGCTCGTCGAGCGCACGAGCGGGCTGTCGAGCTACGAGCACGATTACGAGTTCGTCGAGTTCACGCAGAATACGTTCGGCGTCGAGGACGTCGACGAAGCCTTCGACCACGCCAACTCGTTCAAGGTGTCTGAGCCCGACGCCAAGCGCATCGATTGGCAGAAGCAGTATCTGCAATACCTGCTCGAAGAGGGGCGGAACGCCGAGGCCGAAAAGCTGATACCCTCAATCGAGAAGGAGATCGAACGTCGCTACGCGCGGCCCGCGTGGCTGCGTCTGGCGAAGGTGAGGCTCGAGCTGCGCGGGGGCCGCGGCGAGCGTGCGGTCGCGGAGCTGAAGCGTTACGCCGGCGCGGACGTCTCGGCCGACCTCTCGACGGTCTCCGCGCCGAGCGCCGAGCGCCTGAGCGAGTCGGTCGCGCTCCTCAGGGCCGAAGGTTACGACGCGGGCGTGCCGCAACTTCTCGAAGCGGCCTACACGCAGTCGCTCGCGCTCGGACAGTACGAGACGCCGAGCTTCGTCGGGCTCGCGCGGCTCGCTTTCGAGCGCGGCGACGCCGCCCGCGGCGAGAAGCTTCTGCGTTTGATGGTCGCGCTCGCGGGCGACGAGACGAGGGACGACGCGGCGGCGGAGGTCGCGGCGCTCCCCGAAGTCGGCAGGCGCTTCGCGGCGCTCGCACGGATCGAAGTGCCCGAGCCGTCGAACCGCGTCGAGCGCGACGAGGCGCTGAGACTCGCGTCGGAGACGGCCGCGGCGTTCGGGCGCTTCGCCCTGGCCGCGGAGCTTCGCACGCGGCTCTCCGGCGAGAAGCCTGACGATTACGCGAACCGCGTCGAGCTGGCGCGCGTGCTCGCCGCGGGCGGGCGTAGCGAAGAGGCGGTCGCGCAACTTGCCTCCATCATCTCCGACCGCCACGCGCCGCGCGCGATACGTTGGCAGTCGGTGTGGGTCGCGCCGGAGGTCACGGACGGGCGCCAAGAGCTGTGGGCGTCGCTCAGTAAGACTTCGGACGAAGAGATGGCCGCCGCGCTCAGGGCGAGGGAGTTGACGGCGGAGGGGCGCGCCGCCGAAGCCGCCGACCTCTTGAAGCGCGCCGCGGAGACGGGCGCGAACCCGATGCTCGAATTCTTCTTCGGAGTCGCCGCCGAAAAAGCCGGGCGCGCGGCAGAAGCGGCGGAGGCTTTCACGAGTGCGTTGCGTTCGCAGGCGGACGAAGAGTTATCCACGGCCTTCGGCGCGGACGAGGAGACCGCCCTGCGCAAGCTGATTCGCCTGCACGTCTCGGCGGGCCGCCCGCTCGCCGCCTTGCAACTCGCGTCACTCGATAAGGAACTCGGAAGCAGCACACTTGAAGACGTTAACGTCAGTGATAACGAAGAGACGAACGATGCGGCGAGCACGAACGGCGCGGCGCAGCCTTCGTCGTCGGGCTTCCGCACGTTGAAGGAGCGGGCCGAGGCGCGCGGGGCCGCGTCGGTGTCTGAGCTGCTCGGCCTGCTTTCGGCTGCCGCCGAGCGCGTAAAGGAGTTCGATAAGGCGATTGAGTTCGAGCGCTCGCGCCTGGGCCGGCTCGCGGGCGCGGCGGACAGGCGTGCGTCGCGCGAGCGCGTCACGCGTCTCGTCGCTTTGCAAAGGGACGAGGCCGAAGCGCGCGGGCCGGTGCTCGTGGTCGACAGTTCGACCGTCGCGCAGAATTGAGGAGGGTTCAGACATGCTTAAGGTCGTGTGGAGACTGAGGTGGCGACTCGCGGTCGGCGCGCTCTGCTTCTTCGTCGGGCTGCTGCTCGCGTACCTTTACGTTCTGCTCGCGGGTCGCTCCGGGCCGCGTGTCGAGAAGCGCGAGACAGCTGTCGCCCCGCAGCCCGTGGGGTGCGGCGAGGCTTTCTTCGCGTCGCCGGACGGGGTGCTGGCCGCGCTCAAGGATGAAGAGGTCGGGGTGAGGCGCGAAATCTTCCGCCGCCTCTTCCTGCGCCCCGGCGTCCAGCCCGTCTACTACGACTACGAGCGGGACAAAGACTTCCCGGAGCGCGCCGAAGAGGCGCGGCTTCGGTTCGTCAACCTCGACGACTCGCCCGAAGACGAGGCGCTCGTCACGTTCGTGAGGGCGGACAGCCCCGTGGCGGTCGTGCTGAAGCAGTGCGCGTGCGGCTGGAGGGTGGTCGGGGTCTTCAGCCCGTGGCTGCGTTTCGAAGACTACCCTTACGCCGACTGGATCGAGCTGCCCGAAGCGATACGCCCCGGCCGGCACTTGATACTCGTGCGCGAGAGCAACGGCGACGCGACGAGCTACACGCGCAGGGCGCGCGTCTTCCGTCTCGCGGGCGACCACTTCGAACAGGTGGCCGCGATTGACGAAGAGACGATAGCGCCGGTCGAGGGGTACACGGGTGCGGGCTGGGCCGACGTTAAGACCCGCCGCGTGGCGAGCTACTCCTTCACGCAGAGCGAGGGCCGCAGGCCGGCGCGCCTGAACGTCGAGTACAAGCAAGATTGGGTTAAGTATTCCGGCGGGGCGCCGGCGAACGCTTACTGGCGCGAGGGCGACGGCGCGTGGCACGAGGCGCACAGGCATTGGCGCACGCGGCTGTATGAGGTCATCAAGGCCGAGCTGGTCAGCGAGGAACATTTCGTATGGAGCGAGCAGAAGAGTCTCTTCGTCGCCGCGGGGTCGTGAGCGGAGTCGCCGGCGCGTCGGGCTTTCGGCGCAACCCTGCGGCCTTCCGCCGCAGGCTCGCGGGCGCGGCCGTCGTCTCGTTCGTCGCGCTCGCGTCTCTGCTGGCTTACGCGAAGGCCGCGCGAACGCCGCGCGGCGCGTACGCGCCCGCGGACGACTGCCCGCGCGGCGCGCTCGTCTACGCGCAGGCGTCAGACCTGCCCGCGCTCCTGCGCCTCTGGGACGAGTCGAAACTGAAGGAGCGATACCTCGCCAGCACCAACTTCGCGCAGTTCCAGAACGGGCACGTCGCGCTCAAGCTCGTCCGGCGGTTCAAGGAGTTCGACGACGCGCTCGGCTTCACGCTCGACGCCGCGGCGCTCGTTGACACCACGGAGAAGAAGGCCGCCGTCGCGGTCTACGACATCGGCCGGATGGAGTTGGTCTTCGTCGCGCCGGTCGGCGAAGAGAAGGCTTTGGCCGCGCGCTTCTTTCAGGACGCGGATCGTTTCGAGAAGACCGAGCTGCCCGACGGGACTGCCTACTACAGCGTCGACGTGGAGGCCGACCGCGGCCGTCAGAAGCAGAAGATTCTCTTCGCCTTCACGAAGGGCCGTTTCGTCCTCGCCACCGGCGAGCAGCTCATGATGCGCACGCTGGCGAACGTCGGCGGCAGGTCGCGCGCCGACAGGCTCTCGGACGAGCCGTCCTTCAGAACCCTGAGCGGCGAGGTCGGCCCGCACTTCGCGACCGTCTGGGTCGATCAGTCGAAGCTGAACGGCGACTACTACTTCAAACACTACTGGGCGATGGGCGACGCCGCGCGGCTCAAAGGGATGCGCGCCGGCATCTTCGATTTCGAGATGCGAGAAGGGAGCTGGTTGGAGCGCAGGGAATATCTTGTTCAAAACGTGAAGCAGCGTCAGAACGCAGCACTCTCCGCGCAGGCCCTACAGGATTTCGGCGGGGCGATTCCGCCCGAGGCTGACTACGCGAGACTGCGTGTGCTCGGGGACGGCGACGCGGCGGCTCTCGTGCGAGACGTGCTCCTCGACCGCCTGCCCGAAGCCGAAGAGTCGAGCCGCGTCCGCCTGCACGAAGACTTCGACCCCGTCTCCGAAGAGGGCGACGATTACTACCCCGGCGAGTATTCGTACCTCGATAGCGACTACGACGAGGCGATAGACGACTCTCCCGACGCCGAAGCGGAGAAAGGGGAGAGCGCGTCCGACTCCGAGGAGCGGTCGGGGGCCGAACTCGAACAGATTCTCAAACGGGCGCGCCCGGCGGAAGGCGCGTCGGCGGCAAGCCCGCTCACAAACGACGGCCCGCTCTTCGTCGAGTTCAGGCGGCTGGCGGTTCTGGGGCTGGAGAACGCGGACGGCCTCGACCGGCAGGCGCTCGAACGCGCCATCGGGTCTCTGGTGTTGAGCCGCCTGACTGTCGCGGGAAATAGCGGCGCGGGATTGAGCTGGGCGGACGGCGGGGTGGCTTCGCGCCGCTGGCGAGAGCTTGAGCTGCCGATGCTCGGGTGGAAGCTCTGCTACGCCTTGAAGGGCCGCGAGCTGTTCGTCTCGAACGACACGGCCTTCCTCGACGCCGCGCTCGAAGGGGGCGGCGGGGCGCGGCGGGGCGACGCGAAGTTCTCGCCCGACGACGTGACCGTGATTCGTTTCGACCGCAAGGCCCAAGCCTTCGAACAGGTCTTCGGCAAGTTGGACGCGCAGCGCGTCAGCGATTATTGGAAGAGCCGCAAAGGCAGCGCGGCCGAGAGTCAGCCTTCGCCCTCGGAGGAGTTCTTCTCGGGAAACGTCGCGAGCCTCCTGGACGTGGCCTCTTCCGTCAGCCGCGTCGAAATCAGGAGACGCTCGACCGCAGACCGCCTGCACGTCGAAGTCGAGATCGTCCTGTCGGGCGACGCGCGGGGCGAAGCGGCGCGTTAGCCTTTACGCACACGTCACGCCAACCTCGCGAACCTCCTGTTCGAATCGGGGAAGTCTACGCCGAGCGCGAACCACGCGAAGAGGCCGAAGCAGAAGGCCGCGGCGACCGAGGCCCGGTTGAACTGAATCTCCGGCGCGGACGGCGCCCCGACGATCATCGTGACCGACACGCCCGCCACGACGCTCAAGATCGCCATCCACTGGTAGAGCTTCAGCCCCGCCCTGACGGCCGTCTGCGGCTCGCCGCGGTATGACTCTTCGACGAAGCGCGCGAGCCCGGTCAGAATCAGGTAGACACCGACGACGAGCGAAAGCGACGCGCGGAGTTGCCAGAGCCTCGCCACGACGACCGCGATGACCACGTTGGAGAGAATCGAGTAGAGCGGCGTCGGATGGACTGGCACGCCCGCGAGGCCCGACAGCTTACAGACGCGCGAGCGCGGGTGCGTGTACCGAATCCCGACCGAGGCGGGTGCCTCACGCCCGTGGCAACACCCCTGAACCAGACAGCGCAACCTCCCGACGGCCTGGAGCCACGGGGCCGCGACGCAGCACGCGCCCGCGAGCAGCCACGGGTCTGCCCCCAGCAGCCCGGCGACCGCGACGCCTAAGACCGCGCCGATGACGCCCCCGTACCACCCGTAAGGCCGCAGCAGACTCGGCGAGCCTTCGACCAACTGCGCCCAGAGCGCCGACGCGACGAGGATGGAGGTGGCGATGACGAGCATCGCGACGACGTGGTCTGCGCCCGCCAGCGCCCCGAAGATGGAGAGCGAGACGAAGGCGCCCGCGCCCGCGTACAGGCCGTGGTTGATAATCCGGACGGGGCCGACGCGCCACTCTCTCCACGAATTCGCGACGCGCTCCGTCAAACCGCGCGCGGCCTCCCACACGGCCGCGAAGCGCGTCACGAAGAGGAAGGTGACGAACCCGGCGGCCACGTCGACGACCGCGTGCATGCCCGTCGTCACGCAGCTCAAAGAGACTGCGACCGCCCACCCCCACCAGACGAATCTCCACGAACGCGCACGCGCGGCGTAAGCCCTCGCGGCGAGCAGCGCCCAGACGACGTGAAAAGAGGGGAAGGCCGCGGCGGGCGTGTCGAGCGCGCGCTCCCAGGTCAACAACTCTCCGAGCGGCCCGCGCGGCACGAACGGGCGCGGCGGGGCTACGAGCGGGACGACGAGAAAGAGGAGGGTGACGAGGCCGGTCGCGAAGAGCCCGCGGATGGCAAACTCGCGCAGGTCGCGCCTCGTCCTCGCGACCAGCGGGGCGAGAAGGACGAGCGCGTAGGTGCTCGCGTAGACCAGCTCGGTCGCTTCGTAGACCGGGATGTACTTCTCGAAAGGGAAGTAGGCGACGAAGGCGTCTTTGGGGACGCCGATCAGTCGAACCGCCTCGTACAGAATCAGCCACGGGAGTAGAACCAGAACGTAGACCGAGATGACGTCCGCGAAGGTCGGGCGTCCCGCTTCGTCTCCGGGCAGACGGATCAAAGGCTTGACGTCGGAGTGGCCGAAACGTCTTTGCAGGTCGTGCTTTTCAAAACCCTGCACCAGCGCGACGCAGCCGAGCATCACCACGGGCGAGACGAGCCACAGCCCCGCGGGCGAGTCCGCGGCAACCGCGGCCCCGACGCAGAGTATCGAGAAGCCCGCGTAGATCGGGTGAGCGGTGAGCCGGTACGCGCCGCGCGTCACGTACCGCGCGGGCGGATACGCGTTCATGGGCAGCCCCTTACCGTAGACCATGAGCGCGGCCATGCCGGAGAGCATCAGGACGCCGCCGCAGACCGATACGGCCACGCCGACTAAAGGCGACCCGACGACGGGGAGCGGCACGCTCGCGTCGGTCACAAAGGCCCAGGCCAGGAGCAGAGCCGGCAACACCGCGACGAAGAGGACTGCGTAAAGAACTTTCCCCACGACGGACGAACTCTTCGGCGCGCGCCCGCGTTCGACCACGGTTTCACCGTCAAGCACCTTTTCATTCATAGGGGAATCGGGGAGGAGTCAACGCGCCAAACTTTTCCCGGGCCAGCGCACGACCTCGTGAATCGCCCAGCCGTTGCTGACTTCCGCGTCGGGCCTCTGCAGCGCCCCGCGGCTGAGCCATTTGCACTCGCGGGTTCTGAGTATTCTAAAGGGGAACAGCCTCCGCACGCCGGGAATCATCGGGAGCGCCGTCTCGACGAGAACGCCGTCTCTCAGGACGACGCTCTCGTCGAGTTTAAGACGGACGTCCCCGGCGGCGAATTCGTCGTCGGAGATGAGCGCGCCTTCCGCGCGCGCGCCGTTGTGAAAACTGAGGTTGAGAGAGTCGCCGCCGCGCCAGTCTATCCAGACCACCGAGTCCTCTCCGGACAGAAACCTGCCCCAGCGCAACTCCTCGAACGGCAGACGCCACGGCGGGACCGTCATCGAAAGATGTTCGACGTAACCGAAACCTTCGAGCCGCGCGCCGCCGACGCGCACCGACGCGCGCGCGCGCGGTTGCAGGCAGTCCCACTCGATGTCGCCCGCGTCCGATTCGAGGAGCGTGCGCCTCAACGGTCGCGCGTCGGCCTCCCAGGTTCCGGCGACGCCTAGACGGGGCGAAGACCACTGAACGGATTGGCCGGAGACTTCAGGGGCCGAGAACTCTTCCAGCGTCGTGTCCGTCTTCACCCCTTCTCCGGGGCGACGGCGCAGCACGCTCGAATAATGAAGCGACAGCCCCTTCCAACTGAGCGTAGCGGCGTACCCGATGAAGGCGTTTCCGTCATCAGTCACGCAGTCCAGATACCACTTCGACAGTAGGAAGCTCGATCTTTTTTTCGGTGAACCTCTCAACGGTCGCCCTCTCTGCGCAGGTCTTCCGAAGGGGAACACTGTAGTGTATTTATGGTCTAATGGAAACAGGGCACTTTGCGCGGAGGGCGAACCGTGTCCTTCGTCGTCCCGCTCTCGAAAGTCCCGACGCCGATGGGCCGGGACTTCCAGTTCGCGTGGGCACGCGCGAACTACGCAGCGACGCGGACTCCATCGAAGTGCTGCTGAAGGGCGGCCCCGCGAAGAAGCGTGAAGCCTTCACGCGCATCTTCGAACTGGAAGAGCAATTCCTCGCCCCGCTCCTGCGCGCCGGCACGAAGCAGCCGACCGCCAACGCCCGTTAGAGGGGGCGTCACAAAATCGCTGATGCTCAGCACCGTGCCGGCGTGCCCGGCCACAGGCCCTTCGATCATGCGCCGGTAGCCTTCGCCGCGCGGCCCCGTGAGTTCGTCCTTGGCGAGCGGCGTCGTGACGATGCCCGGGCTGATCGTGTTAACGATTACGCCAAGTGACGACACCGAAGAGTCCCGCAACCAGGTCCTCTGTAACCGTATCTCTACCGTCTAATTTTATTTTGACACGCTGGCAGAGCCGGGCGTAAACCGAAGTGCTATTCGGCGATAGTGATTGTCAGAGGTGTGCTTCGAATAGTCCCCACCATCGTTTTCACTTTTGGTTCGGCGGGCGAGACGACTACCCACCTGTTGGTCAGAGTAGCCGTAACGGAGTACTTCCCGGGGTGGGTTGTCCGCAGACACGCGTCCCCCCAGTTAACGAATAGATCACGCTCGAACAGCCCCCGGTCGTACTCCGCCCGCCCCGCGCTTACGTCCCGCGCCAACTCCACCCGTCGATCAAGGAACGACCCTACGCCTTCGGTGTTGCAGCCGGCGAGCAGGATAAATCCTCCGATTGTGATCTGGTTTGGCTCAAGGAGGGAGTACGACTCTGGGCTGGGTGAGCCGGCAAGGACGGTATAAGGATTAACGCTCACCTCCTTCCCGTTTTCATCGACGACCTCGATGCTAAGACCTATGCCGGACGGTTTATCAACGAACAGCCGCTTATCCGTCGCATTCAGGAGGGCCAAGTCGAGGCTGATCAGCTCGCCGAAGCGATACGAACTCTGGCGAGAGGCCAGTTTAACTTTCGCCGTCTGCGAGTAGTCTATCCCCAAGTCGGCCTTCTTACGCACGTCGATTAAAGTCCGCCGCTCGGAGCGGTTGTCGCCGCCTTTGGCTTGTCCGACGGCTCGTGCGCCGCCGCCGCAGAGTAACGTCACGACGACGACCATGAGCAAGTATCGCATACCCGCCTCCCTTCGGGTTTCCGCTTTAATATTCGAGCCGTCTACTCGGAGATGGTGATCCGAAGGGGTGGACTGCTTATGGTACTGACAGCGGTTTTTACCTTCGCCCCGCGTCCGGAAAGGACAACGTGGCGGTTAGAAACCTCCACCACGATGTCGTAGCTTCCGGGGCGCGTCGTCTGCGCACACACGTCCCCCCAGTTGACAAACAGACCCCGCTCAAACATGCCTTGGTCGTATCCGATTTTTTGTCGGCCAACGTCCTCATTCAGCCTCTGCCTTGCTTCATCAAATGCCGCCAGCCCTGCCGCATTGCAGCCGGCGAGCAACTGTCGTGACCCGACGGTAACTTCGCCGGCCCCCAGAAGGACGTACGACTGGGGGACAACACCCTCTAACCGGACGGAGCCGGGGATAACTTTAACCACGGCCCCCTTCTCATCGAAGACTTTGACGACGACGGTCGGGCCCGACAGTTTGTGAAAGAAGATGGGCGTATCCGTCGCGTTCAGTAGCGCGATGTCGAGGCCGATCATCTCACCGAAGCGGTAAGAATCCTTTCGGGAAGCTAACTTGAGCCTGGCCGCGCCCGAGTAGTCAATCCCCAGCAGCGGCCGCTCTCGGACGTCAGTCACGGACTGAGAGGCTGAGACGTTTTGTGTACCGACCCGGCCGGCCGCGGAATGATAATTAGCCGCCAGTGCCAAGACCGCGGCAACTTTGATCAGGGTGCGCATCTCTCCTCCTAAATTACCATCAACACTTGCTACTCAACTGCTGCGCCTGTTGCTTAGTGAAACGGAAGGTGCCTCTATAGTTAGGGCTGTATCGGTCACGTCGAAGCGCTGCATCAACACGAGATTGCCACGCCCGGCGGCATAGGAGGCGCTGTAGGCTGGGTCGTGCTGCGGGATGGTCACGTTCGGGATGTCTTCGAGGTGCCAGCCGTCCCAGTCGTAGAAGAAGTGGCGCTTCGAGACTAGTGCGCCGCCCCCGTCGTAAACCAGCACACGCCAAGGCAGGCCGATGACCCGGCTGTTTAGGTAGGCCGAGCCGAGATTATATTCTGTCTCCGTCCGCCTGAGCAGGGTCAACTGTCCGCCGACCAAGCCCCATTCGCGCACCGTCGTCGGCAAGCCGAAGCCGCTGTTGTAGTCAATCGAGGTATGGCTGACGTTGGTACCGTCGTAGAGTTTGATGTCGGTTAGCCGCTCGTTCTGTGAGTAAGGGAGCGAAGTGTTATCCTGCGTCCACACCATCAAAGTCCACTTCTTCAAGACCTGCGTCGGGGTGTTGTTGACAAGCTCCGTCGCGACTGTTTGTTCGAGCCGCGGCAGGCCGGCGTCCCACCCGGAGGAGTGCGAGAAGACATTAACGGTCGTCCCGTCGGGCGTCGTCTGCCGAGTGAGCCTGCCTGTCTCCTGCACCTGCGTGTCGGGGTGATTCCACGTCGCGTTCTCGGTCACCGAGTAGGTCGTAACGGCCTCCGCCCCGTCGTTCCAGTTCTGCGCGTAGTCGTAGCGCGAGGTGAAGCGTGGGCAGTCAGTCTGTGCCCCGTTGTTCACCGCATTCAACTCCGCGTCCGACAGGTTATAGCGGGTGTGAGCCAGTTCGTGTCCGTCCGGCGCTTTATGCGTGATCTTATAGACCTGCCCGTAGGAGTTATAGTCGAAGTGGTAGGAGTCCAGCACACCCGCCACCACCACCGACGAGAGCAAGGTCTGCGACGAGCGTGGTCGGCGTTGTACTGGATGGACGTGCCCTGCTTGGTCCAGACCAGCGAGTTGTAATAGAGCGTGAGTGAGAGGTCGAGCCCGGCCCGGGAGCAACACGATTGGCAGCGCCCAGTCGAAGTTGCGCGAGCCGAGGTCGACGCCCTGGTCGCCGACATCGTTGAGAGGAAGCATTCGGGCCGTGCCGAAGTACGGGTCGTTCGGGTAGCTCTGGCCGCCGCCCCCGCCGCCCGAGGAGTCACAGTCGGCGCACATCAAGTTTGCTTGAATCGGCGCGGAGAATGCGCGCGGCGCGGGCGACGTGCGCACTTTGCGCGAGGCGTCGAGGTCGGGCAGGTTCGCGCCAGGAGCGCCGCCGCCGGCCCCGGGAGGGGTGACGATGATCCCCTTCTTATCCCTTCCGCGACCGTGTTCATTATCCTTCCTGAGCGCCGGCGGGACGTATGGGCGGCCGCCCCCTTGACCATTACCGTGGCCGTTCCCGTGGGCGCCGTCGCCACCCGCATAGGGGTTCCCGCGTAGCACGGCCAGAGCCCCCGCCGCGTCGGCCACACCGCCCGAGGAGACTTTCGACGTTAACGCGTCAACCCGCCTCGTGCCTGCCAGCACGGCGGCCCGCACTGCCGCCGCGGTGGCGTTCGGCCGAACTGTCTTAATAAGCCCTGCAATCCCAGCGACTATCGGCGCCGAAGCCGATGTGCCGCTCACGACGTGATAGTCGCCTCCTAGTTGCGTCGTCAGTATCTCAACCCCGGGCGCCGCCACGGCCACGCGCGTCGCCCCGCGGTTCGAGAATGTCGCCAAGTTGTCGAACCCGTCGCTCGAAGTTACCGAGATCAGGTTCGACAGGTCGTAGGAGGCCGGGTAGTAGGGTTGTGCGTCGATGTCGCGGCCCGCGTTGCCGGCCGAGGCGACGACCACGACGCCCTTGCGCCCCGCCCGATCAATAGCATCCTTCAGGAACTGCGAGTCGGCCTCCGTGCCCCACGAACAATTGATGACCGACGCCCCGTGCGCGACCGCGTAGTCGATGGCCTCGACCGCCCCGGCCACGTCTCCCGTCCCCCCCGAATCCAGCACGCGCAGGCTCATCAAGGAGGCGCGCCACATCACACCCGTCAAGCCCGTGCCGTTGTTCCCCTCGGCGGCGAGGATGCCGGCCACGGACGTGCCGTGACCCTGTTCGTCGCGCACCACGCCCGAGTTCGCCACCCAGTCCCAGCCGCTCACGTCGTCCGGGTAGCCGTCGCGGTCGTCGTCCAGACCATTGCTGGCGACCTCACCGGGGTTCAGCCAGCGGCCGGCGGCGAGGTCGGGATGTGCGAAGTCGATGCCGCTGTCCACCACCGCGACGACCGTCGAGTAGGTGCCAACCGTCTCTCGCCATGCGGTAGTCGCGCCCACGTCTGAACCGACCATGCCCCCGTTCTGCCCCGAGTTCCTGAGCGCCCACTGTTCCGAAAACTTCGGGTCGTTAGGGGTCACTTGGTCGTGCCGAACAAGGAAGTTCGGCTCGGCGAACTCGACGCCCGGCAGCCGACGCAGCCGCTCCGCCGCCGTAGTCGAATCCTGCCCGGGCCCGACCTCCAACCGCTCAACCCGCGAGTCGCCGCGCAACTTCCCCTTGCGGCGCCCCCCCTCAACGACGCGATATCGTCCTTACCCCGCTCCGTCAGTTCGACTCCGAAGCGCACGAGCAGCTCCCCGGTGCGGCTCGGGGCATCACTACGGCCACCGCTTTGTGCGGCGGCCCGCGCGAATGTGCCTGCCGCGCTCGACGATGTCTTGGAGGCCGCCGACCGCCACGACGGCGGAGCGAGCATTGACGTGATAAGGACGTAAGCGATAAGGCAGCAGGTCAGGCGTATAGTCGGGTGGGAGGCGCTCATGGGATGGCTCCCGGGTAAGATTGAGGGCAGCCACCGCCTGCGCTAAGGTGCGGCTGTTGAGCGACGCTCTTCCGCGCTTCCGGGCGGCTGAAGTCGTGTTGTCACGGGCTCCGGCCCCACTTGTAGGCGTCGCAGGGGCTTTCGTCTTTTATTGCACAGGATTCGGCCTCGCCCGGGCGTCGTCGGAAAAACCGTAGTTCAGTACCAGGGAGCGTAACGCGCGGCAGATTAGATGGCCGCGGTCGTCAGGCTAACGAAGGAGAGTGTTTCGGTAGCCCCAAGTTGATGCCGAGAGGGTTCGGGGCGATTCAATTATTCTTTCGGGAGACGCGCGAAATTTATTTCAGCTCCCGCGCCACTGTCAACGACTTTCTTCGTCATATTCTCCCTGCCCATCAGTGCGCGTAGCGTCAGCTTCTTGCTGCCGCGCATGGTCTCGTAAACTTCTAAATATCCGTCGACGACTCCGGCGGAGACCGCAAAGGCTCCTTGCTACTTGACGCGGCTCTTCTTCCGCCGGAGGAAGTCGATCAAGACGAACTGCGTGAGGTTGCCGGGCGTGGCGAAGTAGGCCTTGCCGTTGGTCATCGCCGACATCTGCTTGACGAACTCGACGAGGTAGTAGTCCGAGGCGAGCATGAAGGTGTTGACCTGGATGCCCGCCTTGCGGCACGCCTGCACCTCGCGGAAGGTGGCGTCCATCACGACCGGGTCGCCGCCCATCGAGTTCTTGTAGAGCCTGCGCCCGCCGCGTAGCTCGCCGAAGGGCAGGCGCCCGCGCCCCGCCGCGGGCTCGCCTTCGAGGAAGCAGGCCGTGGGCTTCCCGTCGGTCACCATCACGATCTGCTTCATCTCCTTGCGCTGCGCCTGCAGGAGACGCCGCGCCAGCTTCAACCCCTCGGCCGTGTTCGTGTGGTAGGGGCCGACCTGCGTCGTCGCGAGCCGCGCGAGCGGCAGCTCCTCGGCGTCGTCGTGGAAGAGGACGACCTTGAGCGAGTCGCCCGGGTACTGCGTCCGGATCAGGTGCGCCAGCGCGAGCGCGACCTTCTTGGCCGGCGTGAAGCGATCCTCGCCGTAGAGAATCATCGAGTGCGAGCAGTCGAGCATGACCACGGTCGCGCACGAAGACTGGTAGTCCTGCTGGTGGACGTGCAGGTCTGAGTATTCGAGGTTCAGGGGGACGGTCAGCCCTTCGCGCTTGATGGCCGAGAGGAGCGTGGTGTTTACGTCGAGGTTGATCGTGTCGCCGAACTCGTAAAGCTTGGGCGACTGCGAGGCCTCGACGCCGGTCGAGAGGTGCGGCGTGTCGTGGCGCCCGACCGAAGACTTGCCGAGGCTCCCGAGCAGGTTCCTCAAAGTCTTATACCCCAAGAAGTCGAGCCCCTTCTCCGTCACCTCGAACTTCACGTTCCGCGGCAGGGGCTCTCCCACCTCGCCCTGCCCCTGCCCGCGCCGCCGCTGCCTCTGCGCCTCGGCCGACTCTTCTTTGAGTTTTAAGTAACCCTCTTCGACCAGCCGCTCGATGAGCTGATTCAACAGCTCCTCCAACTGCGACCCCTTGAACTGCCCGTTGTTCTCGGCGAGCATCTCCTCCACGTCGCGCTCGGAGAGTTCGCCCATCTCCAGCAGCGCCTGCAGGAGCGCCTGCCTGAGCGCGTCCAGAGACCTGTCCGGGTCTTGCCGCTGCCGCGTCCAGTAGTAGTCCTCGTCGTAACCCGACGACAGCAGAGAGTCCTGCAACAACCCCATCAGGTCGCCCAAGGACAGCCCCGACACGTCGAACCCCTTGAACCTCGAATACCGTATGAACTTCATCTACTTCTTCCCTGTCGGCTCCGGCACTTGCAGGTCGCGGCAGATTTTGCGCGCGAGAAAGTCGTTTACTTCACGATGTCTCGGAACTGAAGACGAGCGCTGCGCCGCGCGGTTGACGTAGACCGTATGGCTGCCGCCCTCGCGGAAAAACTCGCAGCCGTGACGCTTAAGGTGTCGAATCAGGTCAACGCGTTTCATGCGGCGAGTTTAAGAATCTCCTCGGTGCGCGGGATGCAGAAATTAAATGTTGACAAGCTGCTCCCGAATGACTTCTTCACCCTTCACCGCCTCGGAGGCTAAAGCGCGGTTAGCCTCCAACACCATTTCGACAGCTTCTTTCAGATTCTCACGTGCTTCTTCCAGAGTATCACCCTGCGTATTCGCGCCGGGTAACTCTTCGACGAAAGCGATGTAGCCTTCGGGCACTTTGAGATAGACGGCATTGAGAGTTAAGTCCATAGCAGTTCTCCTTAACTGTAGCGGCCCGACTCGGTCAAGTCATCGTAGATCATGCCGCGCCTGTCCTTGCGGGCTTTGGTGGCGGCGGTGTAGCCGCCCTCTTCGTTGCGGCTGATCTTGTTCTGGGCGTAGAGCCCTTCGAGGACGAACTCGCAGGCCGAGACGAGCATCGCGTCGTCCGAGCGCTTGAAGTCGAAGGGGACGACGGCGTTATCAATCAGGTCGGGGACGGACTCCAGCAGCCGCACGCACTCGTCGGCGGGCGCGTCGTCGGAGAGCTTGAGGTTGTTGCCCGAGTCGAACCAGCGGATGGTGTTCCCGAAGTCGAAGCCGACGAAGTAGCCCTCGAAGACCTCGCCCGCCGCGCGCTTGATGAGGTCGCGCGCGATCTTCGCGGCGCCCACCTGCTCGCCCTCATACTCCAGCTCCATCTTGCCCGTCATCGAAGGCACCGCCGCGTACACGTCCGAGACGCGCGGCACCACGTCCTCCTCGCCCGTCAACAAAGCGCGCCGCTCGGCGTTCGAGACGACCGACTCGGTGACCGTGATCGGCATGCGCTGCGAGACGCCGGAGCGCTTGTCGATGCGCTGGTCGTCGCGCGCCTCGAAGGCGATCTGCTCGACCAGCTCGCGGACGAAGTCGGGGACGCGCAGGGTGCCTTCGACGCCCTCGCGCTCGACCCACGCCTCCTGCCGGGTGATCTCGACGCCGAGCTGCACCTCGGTCGGGTAGTGCGTCGTAATCTCGGAGCCGATGCGGTCTTTGAGCGGCGTGATGATCTTGCCGCGCGCGGTGTAGTCCTCGGGGTTGGCCGAGAAGACGAGCATGACGTCCAGGGGCAGGCGGACGGGGTAGCCCTTAATCTGCACGTCGCCCTCCTGCATGATGTTGAAGAGGCCGACCTGAATCTTGCCGGCGAGGTCGGGCAGCTCGTTGATGGCGAACAGCCCGCGGTTGGCGCGCGGGAGCAGGCCGTAGTGAATCGTCAGCTCGTCGCTCAGGAGGTGCCCGCCGCGCGCGGCCTTGATGGGGTCGACGTCGCCGATGATGTCGGCGACGGTCACGTCGGGCGTCGCCAGTTTTTCGACGAAGCGCGCCTCCCGCTCGACCCAGTTGACGGGCGTCTGCTCGCCCTCGCGCTCGACGGTCTGGCGGCCGTAAGCCGAGATGGGGCGGAAGGGGTCGTCGTTAATCTCCGAGCCGGCGATGACGGGGATGTGCTCGTCCAGCAGGTTGACGAGCTGCCGGATGATGCGGCTCTTGGCCTGGCCGCGCAGGCCGAGGAGGATGATGTTGTGGCGCGCGAGCACGGCGTTCGTGATCTGCGGGATGACCGTCTCGTCGTAGCCGACGATGCCGGGGAAGACGCGCTCGCCGCGGCGGAGTTTGTCGAGGAGGTTGGCGCGCATCTCGTCCTTCACCGAGCGCGTGCGGTAACCCTGTGCCCTGAGTTCGCCGAGTGTCTTGGGTAGTGCCATTACTTTAAACCTTGTCCGCTTGAATTAAATTCGTCGCCGTTTGTTGCTGCGAAGATTATCTCACCACAGAGACACAGAGACACAGCTAAGACACAGCTTCATCTTTAGCCTTCTACGAGCTGCGCCTCTGTGTCTCTGTGGTTAACTGCCTTTCACACAACCTGCAAGTCTGATTCAGCCCGCGCGCCGCCCGTTGCCGAGCAGCGCGGCGAGCGCCTGCGCGAGCGTGCGGTAGGTGCGCACGCCCTTCAGGTCGAGCCCTAGCCCGACGAGCGTCTGCGCCACCTGCGCGCCCACGCCCGTCACGCACGCCTCCGCGCCGACGAGCCGGAGGGCCTGCACGAGATTCGTCAGATTCGCCACCGCGTGCGTGTCCACCAGCCGCGCGCCCGTGATGTCGAGGATGCAGACGCGCGCGCCCTGCCGCGTCACCTCCTGGAGCGCGGCGTGCGTCGCCTTCGAAGTCCGCTCCGTGTCGAGCGAGCCGATGAGCGGCAGCACCAGCACGCCTTCGAGCACGGGCACGACCGGCGTCGAGACCTCTTCGAGCGTCTGCTCGCGCTCGCGCAAAAGCGCCGCCAGCGCCTCCTCCGCCCGCCGCCGCTCGATGCCCTGCGCGATCACGTTCGAGACCGAGGACAGCGCTTCGAGCGTGTCGTCGGGCAGCGCCTTGCGCGCGAACATCGCGAGCACGCCGACCAGCCTGTCCTCGACGAGGAGGGGGTAACCCGCGAACGCGACCATCCCCTCGCGCCGCGCCCACTCCTGGTCGCCGACGCGCGGGTCGCCGACGACCGAGTTCGTCAGGTGCGGCTGGCGCTCGGCCGCGATGAGGCCGATCTTAAACTTCCCGACGGGCACGAGCCCGTGCGGCCCGTTCGTGTGCGTGTACATCCCCGCGCTCGCCTGTAGCTCAAGCACGTCCGCGCCGCGCTCCAGCGTCCAGATGCGCGCGAAGGCCGCGTCGAGGTGGCGTACGACCGCCCCCGCGCAGAGCTGCAAGACCTGTCGCAGGGGCGCGCCGCCCTCGGCCAGGGCGGCCCCCACCTCCGCGCCCAGCGCCGCCTGATGCACCCGCCGCGCCAGCTCCGCCTGCGCGCGGCGGCGGGCGGTGATGTCGCGCGCGATGGTCGCGGCGCCGACGGTGCGGCCCGCGGCGTCGCGGACGGGCGAGATGCTGACGGCGACCTCGACGCGCGTGCCGTCCCTGCGCACGCGCTCCGTCTCCAGCAGATTCACCTTCTCGCCGCGCGCGAGGCTCGCGTTGATATCTTCGAGCTGCGGCAACAAGTCTTCGGGGATGATGAGGGAGATGTGCCGGCCGACGGCCTCCTCGGACTTATAACCGTAGAGGCGCTCGGCCGCGGCGTTCCAGCTCGTGATGATGCCCCCGAGCGTCTTCGAGATGATGGCGTCCCCGGACGACTCGACGATGGCGGCGAGCCAGGCGCGCTCCTCGGCGGCGGAAGGGGTCGCGGCCCCGCCGTTCGCGCCCTGCGGGTCGGCGCGCACGTCCACGGCGGCGGCGGGCTTCTTCGTCGGAGTCTCTTTGCTGCTCATGTGTTCGCGGTGAAGCGCCCGCCCTCCCGTCGGCGGACGAGCCCGTCCTCTTCGAGCTTGATGAGGTGCGCCGAGACGGCGCGCGCGGCCAGCGCGTGCATCTTCGGGTGAACGTCCGTGTAAGCCTGTGCGACGACCTCCTCCGGCGTGCCCGCGCCCGCCCGCACGGCGGCGAGGATATCGCGCTCGCGCTTGAGCCGGTGCGAGACGTACTCGTCTATCTTCGCGGAGGGGCTTCCGACCGCGGGGCCGTGGCCGCCGAAGAGCGCGACGAGTCGCGGGAGCCGCCGGTAGCGTTCGAGCGAGGCGAGGTAGTCGCGCACGTTCCCCTCCTCGGGGTCGATGAGGACGGAGCCGACGCCGACGACGTTGTCGCCCGACAGCAGGGCGCCCGCGCGCTCGTCGTAGAAGGAGAGGTGCCCGCGCGTGTGGCCGGGCGTGTGCATCGCGCGCAAACGTATCGAAGGGTCGCCTTCGAGTTCCATCAGTTCGCCCTCTTTGATGAGACGGTCAACGCGGACTTTCCCTTCCAGCTCTTCCGCCGTCAGCCGGTGCGCGGCGACGGTTAACCCGAACTCTTCGCGCAGACGTTCGACGCCTCCGACGTGGTCGGGGTGTTGATGCGTCAGGACAATCTCAAGGGGCCTGCGACCTCCGTCCTGCAGTTCCCTGACGAACTCGCTCAAGACCTCCTGCTCGTCCTCGTACGGCGAGCCGGGGTCGAAGATGACGAAGTCGCTTGTGCCGACGACGTAGCAGTTGGTCGTCGTCGCGGGCGGCTTGGTCGGGGTGCGCAGGGGCACGCAGACGAAGCCGGGCAGGAACTCTATCCGGCGCACGGGCTCGCGCCGCGCCTGCGGGACGGAGAGGAAGCGCTCGGTCAGGTCTTCCGTCAAACCGCCGGCCACCGTGCGCACGGCGTGAATCACGGGCGGCGCGGCCATCAGCTCGAACCGGCGCCAGCGCTCGTAAGCTTCGGACGCACGCTCCCAGCCGCCTTCGTCGAACTCCTCCGTGAGCAGGCGCGGCTCCTGTTTGGCGGGACAGCGCACGACGAAGAAGTGCGTGTCGAAACGTCTCGGGCTGAAGGGCGGCGTCACCCAGCGGCCGGCCGGTCTGAAGTCGCGCGCGTCGAGCTTGAGTCCGTAATGGCCGAGCAGCTCCGCGAACGACATGCGCCCCGAGGTCAGGTCGTCGAGCACGGACTCGCGCTGCCCCTTCGTCAAGCTCTCGGCGCCGCGCGCGGCCAAAACGCCCAACTCCTCGAACAGCTCGCGCGCCGCGCACGCGATCATCGAGGCGGCTTCCGAATCGTCGGCGTTCTCGACCCCCACCTCCGCGTCCGCCTCGTCGCGCTGCCCGCCGGGGAAGGCGTAGAAGCCGGGCTGGAACGCCAGCCGCGCGCCGCGCCGCGCCCAGAAGACCTCCGGCTCGCGCGCGTCCCCGCGCACCAGCACCACGGCCGCCGCGTCCTTCGGCACCGACGGCGCCGGACGCTTCTCCTGAAGTGTGATTGCCTCGCTCACGTGATAAGAAAGTGATAAGTGATTGGTGATAAGTGATAAGAGAAGGCAAACAGTTTCTTATCACTTATCACTAATCACTTATCACGGCTTCATTCCTCTTCGCTCTGGTAGCGGAAGCGCTCGCCGTCCTGGCCGTTCCAGGGGTTGCCGCGCATGTGGTAGCCGCCCTCCTCCCAGAAGCCGGCCTCGTCTTCGGCGAGGAAGCGGACGCCCCTGACCCACTTGGCCGACTTCCAGGCGTAGAGTCGCGGCACGATGAGGCGGACGGGGCCGCCGTGCTCGGGCGGGATGGGCTGGCCGTCGTTTGTCCACGCGAAGAGCGAGTCTTCGGCGAGGAAGTATTCGACGGGCAGGTTCGTCGTCCAGCCGTAATCGAGCGCCTCGGCGACGACGAACTTCGCCTCCGGCCTCACGCCGGCCAGCTCGGCGACCGTGCGCGTCGAGACGCCGCCCCACAAGTTGTCCAGCCGCGACCAGCGCGTCACGCAGTGGAAGTCGGCGTAGACCTTCACGGCCGGCAGTTGCATGAACTCGTCGAGCGACCACCGCAGAGGTCTCTCCACGAGCCCGCCGACCTCGAACTGCCAGTTCTCAAGGTCGAACTGCGGCGTGCCGTGCGCGTCGAGCACGGGCCACTTGCGCGTGCGCGTCTGCCCCGGAGGCAGGCGCCTCTCGCGGCGCGTGTCGGGGCTGATGATGACGTCGCCGCCCTCGAACTCCTCCGCCCGCCGCGGCTCCCCCTCCTGCCGGAAGGGGTCTTTCATAAGTCTGTCGAGAAAACTCATGTTTGGTAAATGGTGAATGGTGAATAGTAAATAGTGCTTGAGAAACTGCCGTCCACGGCCTTAGCTTGGCCGCGCGTGTGGCCGACAACTTCCATTCCCTACTTACCGTTCACTATTCACTACTTCTTTCCGGCCCGTTCCGCGAGGCGCATCAGCTCTTCCGGCATCCACTTGGAGACGCCCTTCTGGAGCGCGCCTTCGATGCCGACGGTGCGGTCGTGCCAGTGGTCGGCCTGCCCCGGAGCGCCGCGCTCGCGCTCGTAGCGTAGCGTCTGGTCGAGGCTGAGCGAGATGCCGTTGACGATCTCGCGCCAGTCCTCCATCTGGATGCCGCGGCGGATGATCGAGAGGCCGGCCGTCCAGTCCTCTTCGGGGGCTCGCGCGTCCTGCTCGGGGATGGTCAGGTTGTTGAGCGGCGGCATCGGGCCGTCCTTGAACTCTTCGTAGAGCCTGCGCCGCAGGTCGCGCAGCGACAGCTTCTCGTCGGCGCGCGCCAGCTCCAGCGCGCGGCGGAAGATGTCGGGCACGCTGGTCTGTTCTTTCGCCATCGGTCGCCCCTTCGTCTGAACTTTTAAGGTTTACGCCTGCCGCTAATTTATAACATTTAGCGGCGCGTGGCGAATCGAGGAAAGGATGAAGGATGAAGGCGGAAGGATGAAGTGAAAATCGATTTCTCACAGCGGCAACTTCATCCTTCATCCTTCCGCCTTCATCCTTCTCTCTGCTTGCGCCGCCCGGTGTTCGCCTGCATGATAGGGGAAAATTTCAAGAGGGTGTGAAGTGTCTGAGATGATGCAAGAGTCTGCTCACGTGTCGGAGGTGCCCGCGGGGCGCCCCGTCTGTCCGGTCTGCTGGCGCGAGGCGAGCGAAGGGCTGATGCCGTTCGAGCAGGTGCCGGACGAATTGAAGAGTCTGGTCGCCGCCAACGCGCCCGCGGGCGTCGAGGCCGTCTGCCGGCGCTGCCTGGAGCTGTTCGGGCGCGCGCGCGCGCAGGTCGAGAAGTACGGCGCGGTCTTCGAGCAGGGTCGCCAGGTCTTGCCGACCTGGGCCAGGCTCGGCGCGCACGAGCACTTCACGGGGCGCGGCGTCACCATCGCCTTCCTCGACTCGGGCTTCTACCCGCACCCCGACCTGACGACGCCGCACAGCCGCATCCTCGAATACCACAACATCGTCCCGAAGGGGACGGGGACGCTCGAATCCATCGACGTGGCGAGCTGGCACGGCATGATGACCTCGGTCGTCGCGGCCGGCAACGGCGCGCTCTCGGGCGGCTTCTTCCGCTCGATTGCGCCCGACTGCAACGTCGTGCTGGTCAAGGTCAGCAAGTCGGGCCACATCGGCGAGAAGAACATCGAGCGCGGCCTGAAGTGGATCATCGAGAATCGTGAGAAGTACGGCATCCGCGTCGTCAACATCTCGGCCGGAGGTGACGGCGAGAGCTCTTACCTTCACAACTCGCTCTGCCAGACGGTCGAGCGCGCCGCGCGCGAGGGGCTGGTCGTCGTCTGCGCGGTCGGCAACGCCGGCTGGGAGCCGGGCCACCCCGTCATCCCGCCCGCCTCCTCGCCTTCGTGCATCGCGGTCGGGGGCCTCAACGACCAGAACTCGCTCGACCGCGCGCGCCACAGCCTCTACCGCTCGTCCTACGGCCCGACGGCCGACGGCCTGCAAAAACCGGAGGTCATCGCGCCCGGCATCTGGGTGCCCGCGCCCATCCTCCCGCACACGCCGACCGCCGCCGAGGCCGACCTGTACGCGAGGTTAGACCGCGCTTCCGACGAGGAACTCGTGCCGCTCATCGAAGAGCACAAGGACGTCGACCGGGACGTTTACGACGCGCGCGCGCTCCCGACCTACCTGATTCGACAGCTCGTTTCTGTCAAGCTCCACGAGGCGGACGTCATCTCCGAGCACTACAAGTTCGTGGACGGCACCTCCTTCGCCGCGCCCATCGTCTCCTCGACGGTGGCCTGCATGCTCGAAGCCAACCCGCACCTCTCGCCGCAGCAGGTCAAGCGCATCCTCATCGACACGGCCGAGCGCCTCCCCGGCGTCGAGATCGACCGCCAGGGCTGGGGCGTCATCGCCCCCCGCCGCGCCGTCGAAATCGCCCTCGCGCTCCGGCCGCACGGCGGCTAGCCGGCGCCAATGGCATTGACACGCGGCAAGCCGAGGGTTTACCTTCTCCCGGTCGCCATCTCGCCATCTTGAGAATTCCGGGGTCGCCTCTCGCACCCCGGCCGACTTCAGACTCCGCCGCTGGCGGACTCACTAACTAACTTACCTAGTCACCGGTCGGCCCGAAGTTTCTCGTCGGGCCGTGGCCCCATTCCCCGCGCCGCCCCGCCCGAGGCGGCGCACGCAGACGACGCCCATGTCAGAAGACGCCCCGCGCATTAACGAGATCATCAACCTCCTCAGCAAGAACTCGCCGGCGACGCTGGAGCAGCTCAGGCGCGCCTACCCCGACGCGGAAAGCGCGAAGATTCTGCGGGCTGGTGAGATGGCCGGGGGCCGCACCGACAAGCAGACCAGGTTGCGCGCCGAGGCGGCCGTGGCCGGGCTCGATGTCGCCGTCCGAAGGTGCGAGCAACTGATACCGGCCATCAAGGGGAGGATGCGCGGCGGGAACAGGCTCCAGTTTGCCGGCCAGCTCCTGACGGTGGTCGGCGGCGCATCCATCTTCGGCCTGCTGGCGCTCGACTACCCGCGCGGCGCGAAGTACACGGCGGCTATCCTGACTCTGCTGGGCGCCGTCTCCTCGCTCTACGCCGAGCATATCGGCCGCGCCCTCCACACCGCCGCCGGGAGTCTCTTCGACCTTTACCGGAAGCTCGTCGAGTGCCACCTCAGGGCGCGGCAGTTGATGTCGGAACTGAAGCCTTGGGTCGAGAGCAACTTCTCCGGCCCTTCCAAAGAGCACCTGGTCGCGCAGGCGAACGAGGTCTGCTACGAGATCATCAAGGTCGAGAGCGAGGTGCCGTAGCCGGGCCGCCCACGCCGCGCCCGTCCCGCCCCCGCCCGCCACGGGATCGAATCCCGTCCCCTTCAACGCCAGCCCATGTAAAGGAGAGCCCCCGTGATGAAACACTCCGCGCCGAAGCTTCTCAGACGCCTCGCCCCCCTTCTCTGCCTCGCCCTGTTCGCTGCCGCGGCCGGCGCCCAGACCCTCTTCTGCCCGAAGCACCACATCGACTCGTTCGAAAACGTCAGCCTCAGCGCGGAGGCCGACATCGCTAAGCAGTACACGCAGTCGGACGTCTCCGAGTTCTCCGATATGCGGGTCTACGTCACCTCGAAGGAGGGCGTTCTCTACATCCAAACGAACTACCGCCCGGCCGACAATGAATACCCGCTCAAGCTCGCGACAAAGGACGCCGGCTTCGGCCTCAGCTTCTACATCAAGAACATGTTGGAGCAGTTCGAGCTTCCGACCAGGGGCTTCGACCGCGCCTACTCGAAGGACATGGCTGTCTTCGTAGACCAGGGGCTCCTGTCGAGCTCGCGGTATCGGGGGCTCCGCTTCGACGACGCCGGAAAGGTGAATATCATTGACGCGTCCGGCGTGGCGCGGCCCACGATGCGCGTGCCGACGGCGGGCGGCCAGACGCAGCTCGTGATGGAATTCAGCCCCTCGCTCTACGCGCGCGTCACCGAGGCTGACCCCGGCGGCTTCAGCAGCCGCTACAAGTCGCTCGGCTTCCGGCGGGAGGACGTGCGACTCCTGTCCCTGAGCACGGACTCGATGACGAAGGCGCTGATCTCCGAGAAGATACCCGCCGCGAACCGCGTGGAGTTCGACCTCAGCTCTCCTGCCGCCCTCGAAGCCAGCCTCTCCGCGCACGGCGGCACCACGGTCTTCGCCCTCGGGCACATCGAGGGCAGTTCCTTCGTCACGCGCGACGCGGGCGGCAAGGTCGCCTTCACCATCCCCATCGCCGAACTCGAATCCATGGCGAAGAAGCATAATGTCACCGTCTTTGCCTTCGGCTGCAACTCGGCCTCGGCTACCGAAGGCGCGCGGGGCACGCTGACGGCCTTCAACACCGTGGACGCCGTCGGCCGCTTCGAGCAGGCGCTCTCCGCCGACAACTACCTGACCTTCTTCGACAAGCTCGCCGGGCCGGAAATCTTCATGCTCCTCGACGACTCGGTGCTCGGTGCCGCGCGGGAGAGGCAGGCCCTGACCGTCTACGCCAGGGAGACGGAGGGCGCGGGAGGCCGCGCGCGCGTCGCGCCCGTCGGCAGGGTGCTCATACTGAACCCCGGCGCGTACGTGGCGGCGTCGCAGGGGCGGCCGCCGAGCACCCCCACCCCTCTGCCGAACGTCCCGGCGGCTCGGGACAACCGAACCGTGGCGGGGGGCGGAGGGGGCGACTCCGGCAGCGAGGACTCCGGCAGCGAGGACTCCGGCAGCGGCATGCTGATCTTCGCGGGCGGCGGCCTGCTGGCGCTCGCGGGCATCACGGGCGTCGTGATGTACCGACGCAGCCGCTAGAGGCTGGGGCCGCGAAACGTCGGGCGCGGCGGGGGCTCGGGCCCCCGCCGCGCCGCGCTATTTATCCGTCACGTGTAAACTCTTTTCTGCGCCGACACGCCGCCAGCGCGGGCCGTACGTCGCCGCTGACAGCGGATCCGTCCGAATTCGGGTACGGTACGTCGCTTGCACCCGCGCAGTCGTCATCCCGAGCCTTCGGGGAGGAGTTTTGGAGAGATGCAGAGAGAACAGTTTGCGCTGGCGACGAAGTCGAGTACGTCTTTGCTGTCGCCGCTGGAGCGGCGGCTGGCGGCGCGGTTCGTGCCGCGCATCCCTTTGTGGCTGGGGACGCACCACCTGACGATGTTGACGCTCGTGTGGTGCGCGGGGCTCGTCGCGTTCGGGTATCTGGCGGCCGCGGATTTACGCTGGCTGTGGGGCTCGTCCGCGATGATCGCGCTCCAGTGGGCGACGGACTTCTTCGACGGGAAGGTCGGGAAGCACCGCGGGACGGGGCTCGTCCGCTGGGGCTTCTACATGGATCACCTGCTCGACTTCGCTTTCCTGTGCGCGGTGCTCGGCGGCTACGCGCTGGTGCTCCCGGCGACGGCGCACCTGAGCCTGCTTCTCGTCCTCGCGGTCTTCGGCGGCTTCATGGTCAACTCGTTCCTGGCCTTCGCCGCGACGGGGCGCTTCCACATCAGCCACGGCAAGCTCGGGCCGACCGAGTTCCGCCTCGCGCTCGTCGTCATCAACTCGCTGCTCGTCTTCTACGGCACGCGAAGGATGACGAAGGTGCTCCCTTACGTCGCCGCCTGCGGCTTCGTCGCGCTCTGCGTCCTCGCCTACCGCACGCAGCGCGAACTCTGGCACAGGGACATGGAGCAGCGCCGACGCACCGAGCCCGCCCGCGCCGTGCCCCTCGCGCAGCGCGAAGCGGCGTGAAGCTGGGTGTTGGGTGTTGGGTGCTGGTTAAGACATCAACTCTTACCCAGCACCCAGCACCCAACACCCAACACCCAGCTTTGCCTTTTAACTCCCGCCTTATTACAATTCTCCGCACAAACCGAAGCAAGAAATTCCAGCGGACAGTCCGGAGAGGAAAGCAGCAATGGCAGAGAACGAGAACGCGGTCGCGCCCGCGGCGGAGCCGGTGGGCGAGGAGTCGGCGGCGGCCGCCGCGGCGGCGCCGCAGGCCGAGGCCGCGCCCGAAGAGATCACCTACCACGCCGTCGAGAAGGACGGGCAGGTCACGGCCATCTGGGAGATGCAGGGCCGCAAGCACCTCCGCACCATCGACCCACGCTCCCGCCAGGGGCAGGAGATTCTACGCCTCTACACGGCCGAGCACTGAGAGGTTTAATCAGTGATAAGTGATGAGTGATAAGTGATAAGAGAAGAGAAGGTCTTTCTTATCACTTATCACTCATCACTTATCACTGCTTTCGTCGTAAGACGAAAGCCTCGATGTTGTCCACGAGCTGGTCGGCGAGCGCCTGTTGTGCCTCGCGGCCGGCCCAGGCGACGTGGGGCGTGACGAGGAGGTTGGGCAGGTCGGGGTCGAGGAGTGGGTTGTCTCCGCCCGGCGGCTCCTTCGAGAGCACGTCCACGCCCGCGCCGCCGAGGCGGCCTTCGCGCAGGGCTTCGGCCAGCGCCGCTTCGTCCACGACGCCGCCGCGCGCGCAGTTGATGAGGAGCGCCGTGCTCTTCATCAGCGACAGCTCTTCACCCCCGATCAAGTTTCGCGTCTCTTCGTTGAGCGGCACGTGAAGCGTCAGCACGTCCGAGCGGCGCAGGACTTCCCCGAACGCCGTGCGCCCTTCCCTCAGTTCCCTCGCACCCTTGTGCTCTGAGATTAAGACTTCCATCCCGAAAGCTCGCGCCAAGCGCTCGACCCCGCGCCCGAGCGTGCCGTAGCCGACCAGCCCCAGCGTCGAGCCGTGCAGGTCGCGTATCTCGCGCGTGTGCAGGCAGAACTGTTTCGACTGTTGCCAGAGTCCGGCGCGCACGTCCTCGCGGAAGCGGACGAGGTTGCGGCTGAGCGCGAGCGCCAGCATGAGGACGTGCTCGGGCAGAGTCTCGCGGGCGTAGCCGCGGACGTTCCTGACCTCTATCCCGCGCGCGCGGCAGAACTCAAGGTCGATGTTGTCCGTCCCCGTCGCGGCGACGGCGATGAGCCGCAGGTCGGGCAGTCGTTCGAGCAGCTCCGCGCGCAGGGGCAGCTTGTTGACGACGGCGACGGTCGCGCCCTTCAGACGCTCGTAGACCTCTTCGGGGCGCGTCGCGCCGTAAGACTGCCAGGTGTGCTCGAACGAAGGGCGGCGCGGCTCCAACGTCAGCGTGTCGCGTTCGAGAAAGACGATCCTCTCCATAGAAGCTTTCGGAACCTTCGGGCGCGTTGCGCGTCAAAAGCTTACGGCGTCAATCCTAACACCCTCCCCGGGGAGGTCACACGTGAGCAACACGTTTCCGCGGAAGTTTTGGCTCGACGCGGCGCTGGCGGTCTTCGGCCTGCTCTGCGGACTGGCGTCGTGCGTGGGCGGCGCCCTGCGCGGCGGCGAGACAACGCGCCTCGTCCCGACCGAGCCGCGCGCGGCGGCGGCGCAGGCGGAGGTCAAGACCGACGCTTACGCGGGCAAGGTGGCCTACGTCATTGTCGCTCTGTGCGACAACGTGAACCAGGGCATCGTGCCCGTCGCGCCCGCGCTGGGGAACGGCGACGACCCCGCGCGCAACCTCTACTGGGGCGCGCGCTTCGGCGTCAAGACGCACTTCGACGCCTCGCGCGAGTGGCGACTGGTCTCCTCCGTCGAGAACCCCTCGCCGAAAATCCTCGCGCGCGTCGTCTACAAGCACAAGACTCTGGACGCGTACCTCGTCGCCGACGCTTACCGCGGGGCCGAGATCAAGCAGGCCACCGCCGATTTCTTCAACGTCGCTTCGGGGAACCTCAACCCGACCTTCGAAGACAACGGCAAGACTTACGGACTCGGGCGCGGGGCGGCGGCGCACCTCGTCGCGTACGTCGGCCACGACGGGCTGATGGACTTCCGGCTCCCGAGCCTGCCCAAACGCCGCGACGAAGCGCGACGCGACGCCGTCATCCTCGCCTGCGCCAGCAAGAGGTTCTTCGCCGAGGGGCTGAAGGAGACGGGCGCGCGCCCCCTGGTCTGGACGACCAACCTGATGGCGCCCGAGGCTTACGTCTTGAAGGCCGCGCTCGACGGCTGGCTCGCCGGGGAGGACGGCGAGCAGGTCAGGCAACGCACGGCGAAGGCCTATGACAAGTATCAGAACTGCGGGCTGAGGGCCGCCGAAGGACTCTTCGCCACCGGCTGGTGAGACGAAGCGCGGGACGCGGATTGAGGGAAGAATGAAGGCGCTCTCTACGGCTGCCAGAAGGTGCCGTCCTCGTAAACTATGCGCGTGACGGCCGGCTGGATGGAGCAGAAGTCGGGGATGGATTTCTCTCCTTCCCGGACTTTTCTCTCGACGAGTTTGCCGCTCTTCGGGTCGAAGTAGACCGACCTGTCGCCGCAGCTCCTGGTGTATTCGAGGAGCGCCGCACTCGGCGCGGCGGGGCTGAAGCTGTCCGGCTCCTCCCCCTTCTTGATGGTGTGACTAAGCGCCCTCTTCTCGCCGGGGCCTATCCTCTCGTCGAAGCGCCGGTTGTAAGTCAGGAAGACCCGGCCCGTCGCCGCGTCCCGGAAGACGAAGCCCAGGCTGACCGACTTGATCGGCTTCCGGGTCACGTTCTTCACCACGAACGCCACACCGTAGTCGCCGCGCCCCGCGGCGTGCTCCTGCCTCCACTTCAGAGTCGCCAACACCTGATAGGCCGTATCCGAACGGTCGGCCATGGGCGCCGTCGCCTCAAACCAGCCGAACCGGTGAATCTCCAGCACCGCCTCTTTCGCGGGGGCGGTCTGCGCCGCGGCGTTGGCGGCCAGCAGCGCCGTGCAGGCCAGCAAAAAGGTCAGACGCCTCATCTCGTTCCCTCCTGTCCGCGGGGTCTGTGTGGGTGGATTATACGCCCGCGCCCGGGCGCGTCAACGCTTTCGCACCGTCGTCTGACAGGACGCCCGAGGCGGCGCGGCCTATCAATGTTGATAGTCGCGACTATCAACATTGATAGGCCGCGCCGCCTCGGGGCCGGCCGGAGTTCCCGTCTGCCCTTCCCCCGCGATTGCCCTAAAGCTCACACGGCTTCGACTTAGACCTTCCCGCGGCACGCGCCGTCTCCCGCCAGCGAACCCGGCACGCCGGTAGCAAAAGCAGAGACCGCCGCCACCACGCAGACCACTGTTCGTGACGGAACGTCTCCGCGCGAAGGGCGCGAGGCGGCTTTGCCCAAAACCCCATCGGAAACCAAGACCATGTTCAACCCTACGGCCGAGTGGACGGGCGCCCGTGCCCTCCGGAACATCAACTACGAACCATACTCTCGTCTTACCCCCGCGACCTTCGAGGCGTTACTGGCGAACCTCAACGCAGACCGCGAGAGGGCCGGGGAGCGGTACGAACGCATCCGGCGCAAGCTGGTCACGTTCTTCGAAAACAGAAACTGCGAACACGCGGACGGGCACGCGGACGAGGTGATGGATCGCGCCGCCCGGAGGATTCACGCGGGGGCGTCCGTCCCCGATGTCGAGCGCTACTGCTTCGGCATCGCGCGCGTCATGCTGTACGAGCAGCTCGCGGAGTTGCGGAGGAGGCGCGAGGCGATGGAGTACTTCCGCTACTCTCTGCCCCTGCTCAAAGACCCCAAAGAGGTCGAAGAGACCGAGGATCATTTCGGCCATCTCGAATTCGCCCTGCTGATGCTCACGGACGCGGAGCGCGAGCTGATCCTCTCCTACTACCAGGGGGAAGGGGGCGGCCGGATCAACCACCGGAAGGAGTTGGCGGAGCGTTACGGGATTCCCGTCAACGCGCTGCGGATCAGGGCTCACCGCATAAAGGTGAAACTTCAGTCCTTCTACTTTTCGCTCCCGCCGGGCGCGGCGCGGCCGGCGCCGCCCCGTCTAGTGGCGGGCCGCTCCCGGCCGTACCCGGCCGCGAGACTCATCTCAGAAAAGGCACGAGCAGCTTGACGAGGACGACGATGACGAAGGCGCCGACCACGTCGAGAAGAATCCCGTAGCGGATCATGCGCGCGAGCGGGACGTAGCCGGAGCCGTAGACGATGGCGTTGCAGGGAGTCGAGACCGTATACGTCACTTTGAAGGTGGCGTGACATTCGTTCACCACAGAGACACAGAGACACAGCTTGTTGAGTTATGCCTTCAAAGCTGTGCCTCTGTGTCTCTGTGGTGAAACTCCCCGCACATCATAGTCAAGTAACTCCTTAACCGGCTCACCCGCCGGGCAAGACCTTCACCCGCGCCCTCAGCGTCTTCGAGCCGTGCGCGCCGAACCAGGCGACGCCCTCCTGCGTCATGTCGAATTCGAGGACGTAGTCGCCGGGCGTCTCGGGGGCGGTGACGTGCGGCGTCAGACCGATGCTATCGCCGGGCTCGACATCGTAATAAACGTGCTCCCGCCACTCTTCGACGGCGAAGGGCGAGCCGTCCGCCGTCAGCCAGCGGTGACGCAGCGACACGGCGTACCGCCCGCCCTTTTCGCCGACGGCGGGCCAGCTCACGCCGCCGAGGTTTCTCACGATCACTTTGAGAATGCGTTGCTCGCCGGGGCCGAGCGTGCGCGGCAGGTCGGGCGAAGTGATGTTAGCGCGCAGGGCCTCGGGCGGGAGCCGCGCCCCCTCCACTTTCAAATCCGTCGGCTCGACGGCGTAGAGGGTGTAGCCGACGTGTCGCGCCAGGAGGCTACAGTTGTCACACTTATCTTCGGTGCTGATGACCATCGCGCCGGGCGGAGGCTGTTCGCCCGGCCCGAGGCGGACGAACCGCGAGGGGTCAACGCCACCCAGCACGCCGTGCCAGAGCGCCTGGATGTAGCCGGAGCGGCCCGGCGGGTCGTAGAGGTAGACGGCACGGCCGCGGGAAGCTTCGAGCGCGGGCGCGAGTATCTTCGAAGGGAAGCGCGCGTCGAAGACGTACCAGCGCTCCGGCGGGTGCGCGTGGAAGCGCCACTGGAAGTAAGCCCCCTGCCCGACGAGCAGCAGGACGACCAGGTACAAAGCGACCCTCGGCCTCCGCCCGTCCATCATCCGCGCGGCGGCCGGCGCGCAGAGCGCGATGAGGAAGACCGGCAGCGCCGCCAGCCGCGGCGCGTGGAAGTAGTCGTTCGTCAGCGACGCGGGGACGACTGAGGCGACGAGCCCGTAGCAGAAGAGGCGCCACCAGGCGTCGCCCCGCGCCGCTTTGAGAGCGAGCCACGCGCCGCACAGTGCGAGCGCGAACGTCGCCAACAGTACCAGCCCCGCGCCGGGCACGCTCGCGATCTGGTGCTCGTTCACGTCGCCGGTGACGACCATCCGCCAGGGGTTGAGGTTCCCTAGAAAGTGCTTGACGAACTCCCAGGCGACCTCCGCGTAGCCGCTCTCCGGCGTGACGTAGGTCATGTAGCTGAAGCGCTTGGTCAGCGCCCCGGGGTGGCGCCGTTGGTAGACGTAGAGCGGGACGAGCGCGAGTCCGTACAGCAGCCACGTCGTCAACAACGGACGCAGCCGCTCTCTCTTCGTCAAGAGCAGCGCGAGCCCGAGCGCGAGCAGCGGCCCCGTCAGACGCCCAGTCGAGTAGGTGTAGGTGATGAGCGCGAGTGCGGCGGCGACGCACGCGGAATCCAGGACGCCCCACGCCTCTCGACGCGCCGCGCGCCGCGTCGAGAGCAGGAAGAGGGCGACCGCGAGCGGGTAGGCCGCGACCTCGACGGCCACGCGGCTCAGACCGAACAGCCACGGCGTCAGCAGCGCGGTCAGAAAAGTCAGCAGCCCCGCCCGGCGACATCCCGTCAGCCGCGCGCCCAGCAGTCCCAGCGCGAGCGCCGCCAGCACGCCGAGCGCCGCGCTCAAGTAACGCGCGGCCGCGACGCTCGGCCCCGCCGCGCGGAAGACGGCGGCGAGCAGGTAGACGTAGGCCGGGCTCTTGTAATCGTCGAGGGAGCGGAAGTGGAGCGGCCACTCCTCGCCGTACTCGTCGCGGCCCGACTGTGTGATGAGGTGCGCGTTGTAAGCGATGGAAGACTCGTCGATGTGGAAGCCGGGCGGGTTGTCGGGGACACCCGCCGCGTAGAGCGCGAAGGCCAGCACGCACAGGCCCGCGGCCGGGGCGAGGCGTCGCACTCTTTCGACGTGGCGTGTCATCGAGTGGGGTCAACCTATGAGGTCAGAACCACCCACGGTAGCGCAGCGGCCCGCCGTCACCGCCGCGAGCCCGTGCGCCTCCGTCGGCACGTTCGATTTAAGAGATGGGAGAGACTTTGACCGTCGCCCGCAAAGGCTCCGCGCCAGGCGCGTGCGACGGTGCGACGCCCTCTTGTACCACAAACAGTTCGAGAACGTATTCGCCCGGCGCGGCGGGTGCCGTGACTTCCAGCTTCAGCCCGGCCGTGTCGCCCGGCTCCATGTCGAAGGGGATGCGCGCCGCGGACTCCTCCTGGTCGAGCGGCGCGCCGTCCGCCCTCGACCAGCGCGCGCGCAGAGAGACGGCGTATAGCCCCGAAGTGTCCGCGACGGCGGGCCACGTCTCGCCGCCGACGTTGCGGACGATGACCTCGAAGCTGCTTCTGTCGCCGGCCTTCAACGCCCCCGGCAGTTCGCGCGAGGTGAGCTGCGCGCGCAAGCCTTCGACTCGAAGCGCCGCCGCGTGCGCGCCCAACGCCGTCGGCTCGACCGAGTAGAGAATGTAGTTGGTCGAGCGCGCGAGCAGGCGGCAGTTAAGACAGTCCTCTTCGGTGCTGACGACGACCGCGCCCGCGGGCGCCCTCTCATCCTTCGACAGTCTGACGAAGCGCGCGGCACCGGCCCCGCGCAGCGCGCCGTTCCAGAGCGCCTGGATGTAGCCGGAGCGGCCCGGCGGGTCGTAGAGGTAGACGGGTTCGCCCTTCGACGCTGCGAGCGCGGGCGCGAGTATCTTCGAAGGGAAGCGCGCGTCGAAGACGTACCAGCGCTCCGGCGGGTGCGCGTGGAAGCGCCACTGGAAGTGAGCCCCCTGCCCGACGAGCAGCAGGACGACCAGGTACAAAGCGACCCTCGACCTCCGCCCGTCCAACATCCGCGCGGCGGCCGGCGCGCAGAGCACGTGCAGGAAGACGGGGAAGGCTATCAGCCTCAACTGCGGGAAGTCGTTCACGGTGAGCGCGGCCGGCACGACCGACGCGGCGAGCGCGTAGAGCTGAAAGCGCCACCAGGCCTCGCGCCTGTGCCCCCTCAACACGAGGTAGAGGCCGAAGGCCGAGAGCAACGCGGTCGCCGCGAGCAGCGCGGGCGAGTCGGGCAGGTGGTCGCGTATGTTCTGCTCGCCCGTCACAAGCCAACGCCACGGGTTCACGTCCGCGAGGTAGTGCAGCACGAAGCCGCGCGCGACGCCCGCGTAACTGCTCTCCGGCGTGACGTACGTGATGAGCGCGAACCGCCCCGAGAGCGCGCCCGGCCGCCGCAGCGAATAGACGAGCAGCGGGACGAGCGTCACGGCGTACGCCGCCCACGTCAACGCGACGCGCCCGAGGTTGCGCCGCGTGACGAAGAACGCGAGTCCAACGGCGAGCAGCGGCGCCAGCAGCCTCCCGACCGAATACGTGTAGGTCAGCAACGAGAGCGTACAAGCCAATGCGAACACGTCCGACGCGCGCCACCTCTCCCTCACAGACGCGCGCCGCAGAGCCAGCAGGAAGAGCACGCACGCGAGCGGATAGGCCGCGACCTCGAACACCAAGCGGCTGCACTCGTACAGCCACGGCGTCAGAAGCGCCGAGCACGCGACGACCGTGCCCGCCTCGACCCGCCCGCTCAACCGCCAAGCCAGCAGCCCCAACAGCAGCGCCGCCAGAGCACCCAAAGCCGCGCTCAACAGCCTCGCCGCGGCGACGCTCGGCCCCGTCGCGCGAAACACCGCGGCCAGCAGGTAGACGTACGTCGGGTTCTTATAATCGCCGAACGCCCTGAAGTAGAGCGGCCACGTCTCGCCGTGCTCATCCCTCCCCGTCCGAGCCACGTTCAGCGCGTTGTAAGCTATCGAAGACTCGTCGATGTAGAACCCCGGCGGGTTGGCGGGCACGTCGGCCGCGTAGAGCGCGAACGCCAGCACGCACACGACGGCCGGCAGCAGGAGGGTGCTGGGTGTTGGGTTCTGGGTTCTGGGGGAAGACATCCGGTTTTTAAACCAGCACCTAGCACCCAACACCCAGCACCCATTACGACCGGAGCTGGATGTTGTAGGTCTTGATCTTGGAGTTGAGCGTGGTGGCGTTCATGCCGAGCAGTCTGGCGGCGCGCGACTGGTGGCCGCCGGTCTGGTCGAGGGCGCGGCGGATGATGTCGATCTCGAAGCGGCGCACCTCGTCGTAGAAGTTGACGCCGCGGCTCACGTCGAGGCTGCCCGTGCCCATGGAGAGCGGGGCGGCGCCCGCGGCCTTCGAGGGGTCTGCGATCTCCGTGGGCAGGCACTGGCGCGTGATCTCGGAGCCGGGCGCGATGACGACGGCGCGCTCGACGACGTTCTCCAGCTCGCGCACGTTGCCGGGCCAAGTGTACTGCTCTAAGAGCGCGAGCACGTCGGGCGCGAGCTGCTCGGAGACGCGGCGGCCGTTCTCCTCGTTGTACTTGCGTACGAAGTGCTGCGCGAGCGCCAGAACGTCCTCGCGCCGCTCGCGCAAAGGCGGCAGCTCGATGGGGACGACGGCCAGGCGGTAGTAGAGGTCTTCGCGGAAAGCGCCTTGCCGCACGGCCTCCTTCAAATCGATGTTCGTCGCGGCGATGATGCGCACGTCCACCTTGCGCGGGGTGGTGTCGCCGAGCGGCGTGAACTCGCGCTCCTGTAGGACGCGGAGGAGTCGCGCCTGCGTCTCGGGCGGGATGTCTCCGATCTCGTCGAGGAAGATGGAGCCGCCGTCGGCGACTTCGAACAAGCCTTTCTTCGCGGCGACCGCGCCGGTGAAGGCGCCGCGCGTGTGGCCGAAGAGTTCCGACTCAAGCAGCTCGGAAGGGATGTTCGAAGAGTTAACGGTGACGAAGGTCTTGGCGGCACGCGGGCTCTGCATGTGGATGGCGCGCGCGATGAGTTCCTTGCCCGTCCCGCTCTCCCCCGTAATCAACACGGTCGAGCGCGCGGGCGCGACCTGGTCGACGAGCTGGAAGATGGCCTGCATCTTCTCGGAGCGGCCGATGATGGAGCCGCGCTCGACGCTGCGGCTCATGGCGCGGCGGAGGTTCTGGCGCTCCTCCTCCTTGCGTCGGCGGCGGATGCCGCTGGCGACCGTCTCTAAGATTTGCTCGTTCTGGAAGGGCTTGCGGATGCAGTTGAAGGCGCCGCGCTCCCACGCGCCGATGGCCGTGTCGAAGGTGGCGTAGGCGGTGATGATGATACAGACGGCGTCGGGGTCCGCCTTCAGAATCTCTTCGAGCGCGCGCAGGCCGCCCATGCCCGGCATCGACACGTCCAGCAGCACCACGTCGTACGCGCGCTTGCCGTAGCACTCCAGGCCCTCCTCGCCGGTCTTCGCCAGATCGACGCGGTACCCTTCGGCCGACAGCAGCGTCTCCAGCACGTCGCGCATGATCTCCTCGTCGTCCACGACGAGGACGGAACCTTTTCTCGCCATCCGAACCTCAGAAATGGGTGCTGGGTGCTGGGTGCTGGGTGCTGGGTAAAGACAAGCTGCTTTAACCCAGCACCCAGCACCCAGCACCTAGCACCCATCTTACCCCGGCGGCGGGGCGGCGGTCACTTGACGGAGGCGGCGTTCGTGGGTTTGAGCAGGCGGCGGCCGTCGGGTGAGGGGGCGGGGCGGGCGCGCTCGGCCGTGACGAGCAGGGTGTAGTCGTCGGACTCGAAGCCCGGGACGCGGACGTAGACCTCGGCGCGGTTGAGGTCTTCCGTCGCGGGGAGACTCCCCATGTAGACGATGCGGCCGTCGGGGACGACGCCCCAGAGCACGTAGACGCCCGCGCCCACGGACGAGGGGAGCGGCACGCCGCGGAAGTTCGCGCGGACGTAGGCGCTGCTCGAGCGCAGCCCGGCGCGCGCCGACGCGCGCGCGTTCGGCGCCGCCGCCGAGTCGCCCTCCAGCTCGATGACGCGGCCGCCGCCCTGCGCGGCGAGCGCGTCGTCAACCTCCCCATAAAAGTCGCCGGGCCGGTACGTCCCGCGCGGGTTCGCGACGGACGGCACTGGGGCCGGCTTCGGGTTGCCGTTGTCTCTCGGCTTTTCGGCCGGCGCGTTGGTCGGAGTGCTGGTCGGCGCGGGCGCGGGCCGCGGGGGGAAGAGCGGGCCGGCCTCGTCGGCGCGGGTCGTGAGGACGGGGTCGCCTGGGCGCTCCACGTCCGGGCGCTTCTCGGCGGTGACGATGACGCCGTAGCGCTCGAAGCCCGCGGGGCGTTCGAAGGCGAGGCCGCCGTTGCCGCGCTCGTCGCGGCGCAGCTCGCCGAGGCGCTGGACGCGCCCGCCGCTCACGGCCCAGACGACGTAGGTGGTCGCGGCCTCGTTGACCGTCTGCGGCTCGGGCAAGCCCAAAGTCGTCAGGCGCGCGCGCCCGCCCCCCTCGCTCGCCTCGATGGTCAACTGCCCCGTGGCGCGCGTCGTCAGAGAGCGCAGGCGTATGTCCACGCGCTCCTCCTGCCTGCCGTTGAAGACGGCCGCGGGCCTCGGCCGCGAACCCGCGGCGGTCTTCTCGGAATAGAGGCCGGCGGCGGCCGCGAGTCCGGCGGCGGCGGCGCACGCACACGCGGCCATGCGCCGAACCTGTTTGCGCTTGCTCATAAAGGTTGGAGAAGGTCTTCCCCGTTCGTTGATGCGAAAGCGCGTGCGAGATTAGCACCGGCGCCGTTAAAAGCAAGTCTAAATTTCGCGCGCCCGAATCGGGCCGGGGCGTCAAACCTGAGGTATGCCTTTAATTGGACACAGAGGCACAGAGATACAGCCTCTTGCCTTTAGCTCTCGACAGGCTGTGTCTCTGTGCCTCTGTGTTAAAAAGCTCTCGCCACCGATCCGACCGCTCACACCGACAAACACCTACTGGTTGAACCGCTGGCGGTACTCGGTCGAGGAGATGAAAGCCTTGACCATCTCGGCGGCGATATAGTCGCCGTTGAACTGGTTGAGCTTCGTCAGCCAGAAGTTGAAGCCCTCGTCGTCCGGGTCGCGGCGCAGATACCCGAAGTATTGCATCAGGACGAAGGCGCGGTTGAACTCGCGCCGCGAAAGCTCCGCGTTCTCGGCCAGTTGACGCAGGGCGGCGGCGCGCCCCCGCGCCGTGTTGTCGGCGGCGAGTTGCGCGGTGAGGGCGTCGCGCTCCGACGTTGTGAGCGGCGAGCCCGCGGTCGTGTTCAGGAGGTTGACGAAGTCGGCCGGGCTTAACGTCTCGGGGTAGCGCGCGAGGAAGTCCGGTCGCTGCACCCAGTCAAGGAAGAAGGTCTGCTTGTTGGCTTCGAGCTGCGCGCGCCACTCGCCCTGGTTGACGACGACGCCCTGCCCGATGCGCTGCGTGCCGGCGAGGAGCTGCTGGAAGTTGACGGGCACGGGCTTGCCGGGGATGTCGCTGAACGAAGCCTTGTAAGTCCGGTAGACGAGGTAGCCGGTCTCCTGAAACTCGATGGCGAGGAAGAACGCGGCCGACGTGTTGATGCGCTTCACCTCGCGGCACGCGGGGTCTGCGCCGCAGGAGTCGATGCCCTGCGTCCAGAAGTTGAGGCCCGACGTGTCGGGCTCGCGCCCGAGGAAGTCCCGGTAGTGCTGCGCGACGAAGAACTGCGAGGAGTCGATAGCACTCGCCGTCGCGACGAAGTCGGCGCCCGTCTGATTCGCCGTCGGGCCGTTGTAAGTGCGGCTCGCGGGGCCGAAGCTCATCCCGTCGCGGAAGGGCGTGACCGTGTGCGTGCCCGCGGTCGAGACGTAGCCGAAGAAGTAGCGCCCCGCGGCGTCCGTCACGGCCGTCGCCGCCTGCGACCCCGAGAGCGTGACGAAGATGCCGGCCACGCCGTTGCCGTTTGAGTCGATGACCCGGCCGCTCACGTCCACGGCCGTCGGCGGCTCGTCGCCGTTGAGGACGTTGTCGCCGTCCGTGTCTATGCTCAAATGACGGCCGCGCCCCACGAGCACGCCCGTAAACGTCAACTCGCCGCCCGCGCCCGCGGCGTCCAAAAACTCCTGCCGCGAGACCCGCGGCTCGCCCGCGCGGTCGGTGTCGAACTTCGTCGTCAGCCTGTCATAGAGGAAGCTGCGGTGCTCGCCCTTGTAGATGCCGCGCACGACCAGTTCGCAGCGGTTCGCCGACGCCTGTGCCGTCAAGATGTTGAGGCGCGCCCCCACCTCGGGCGCGTTCTTGTTCTCCGCGTTGACGGTCAACTGCGCGCCGAGGCATGGGGGCACGCCCGTGTTGAAAGAGAGGAGGTAGGCGGCCACGTCGCGCCGATCCTGGTCGCTGGCGAAGGTGAAGAGCGGGTTACGCAGGAAGGTGACGAGGTTCTCGGACGTGCCGTCGTGCGTGAAGCCGAACGCGGTCAGTTTCTCGCCCGGCGTGTTCTCCATCCCCGTCTTCTGGTAAAGGCCGCGCAGCTGCGGCGCTTTGAAGTCCTGCGGCTCCTGCAACAGCAGCGCCGGGATGAGGCCGCTGTTCGTGCCGACGGGCAGCTCGTGACACGCGCCGCAGAGTTCGACGCCGAGGACGGTCTTCGACCCGTTGAAGATGATGAAGCCGCGTTGCGCGTCCCCACCCACCTCGGGCACGTTCGTCGGGAACGAGCTGTCGAGGTTCATGAGCGGGTTCGGCGGGTAGACGAGCGTGCGCACGAACGCCTGGAACGCCTGCATCTCGGCGTCCGTGATCATCTGCGGGCGGCCGAGCAGGTTCGTGAAGGCCGGGTTAAACTCGCCGAGGTTGTTGCGGTCGCCGCGCCAGTGCATGAGCCGCGAGTCGAGGATGCCGCGGAGAGACTGCGTCATCATCGGCCCCTTCATCGGGTGGAAGTTCGAGACGGTGTTGGTTCGTATGAAGAGCGAGCCGCTGCCGATTGGGTTGTTGATGACATCGACGCCGCCCTGCGGGTTCCCCAAGTCCCACACGAGCCCGTCGCGGTGGCCGCCCGGGTGGCAGCTCGCGCACGACACGTCGCCGTGCGCCGAGAGCAAAGTGTCGTAGAGGAAGCGGCGGCCTTCGCGCACCTCCGGCGGCTCCGGGTTGAAGCCTACGGGGACGCGCGTCAGCTCACTCCGCGCCCGAGTGTCCACGACGCTGACGGTCTGCTCGAAGCGGTTGAGCACGTAGAGGCGCGCGCGCGGCTCGTCGAGCGCGAGGCCCGTCGGCCCCTGCCCGACGCCGATCCGCGACTGCACCGCCCCGGCCGCGTCGAGGACGCCGACGCGCGCCGAGCCGAGCGCGGCCACGTAGAGCGTGCCGTCGGACGCGCGCGCGATGTCGGAAGGCAGACCCAGACTCTGCGCGCGCTCGGCGTCGGAGCCGGCCGGGTCGGCGTAGTTGATGTGCGGGTTGAGGTCGAAGACGGCCGCGGCGCCGCCCGCGGGGTTGACGCCCGACACGCGCGTCCTCATGAAGCGCCCGCGCAGGTTCGGCTCGAAGCGCGTGAAGTTCTGCGCGTCGGTGTTGACGACGAGCAGGCGTTGTGAAACGGGGTCGTAGACGGCGTTCCCGATCTGCGTGCCGACGCCGCGCAACTCGTTCGAGAGTGCCGCGGTCGCGGCGTCGATGACGGCCACGTCAACGTCGGCCAGGCGGAAGGGGATGGCGGACGTCCAGCGCGCGTCGCCGCGCTCGTCCACCCACGCGGAGCCGTTCCACTTCACGATGAGCCCCGTGCGCGGCGCGGGCGGGAGGCCCGCGGCCATCGAGGGGCTCGGCGGCGGCAGCCCACCGTTCTGCGTCACCGTCCGCTCGGGCACGACGGCCGTCTGGTTGCCCGACTCGAAGACGGAGACGAAGACGCGCGTGCCCGCGGCGTCGCGCGCGAGCGCACGCGGCTGCTTGCCGCGCACGGGCACGACCTGCGGGGCCGCGGCCGCGGGCGCGCCCGCGTCGAAGACCTTCACCTCGCGTGTGCCCGAAACGCAGACGAAAGCCCTGCCGCCGTTCGCCCCCGCGAAGAGAACGTCCGTCGGCTCGTCGCCCACGTCGAGCGTGCGTGTGACGTTTCCGGTCGTCAGGTCAACCACGCTCACAGAGTCCGAAAGCCAGTTCACCACCCAAGCCTCTCGGTTGTCGCGCGCCGCGACGCTGACGGGCTCAAGCCCGACCGGAATCTCCGCGGTGAGCACGGGCGTCCCCGCCTTCAACTGAAAGACCGAGAGCCGGTTCTCGGGCGAGTTGACGGCGAGCAGGCGCGTCCCGTCGGGCGTCAGCGCGAGCGGGTGCACCTGCGGGCTCTCGAAGTTGCGGAAGCCGTTGAAGGGGGCCTGCGCCGAGACGCGCGGCGCGCCCGTGCGGCCGGCGAGCAACAGGCCGGCGGACGCGGACGCGGCGACGACGAAGAGAACGGTCAGCCTTGCGAAACGTTTGCGGGCGGGGCGCGGGGACTTCATGGGGCGGCTCTTTCTGCTTTGCATTGCCAGGAGCCGCGGCGCCCGTGGAGAGCGCCGCGCGGAGGGTGCGAACGCGTGCGAAGCCTATACCCGAGACGGCCTCAAGTCAACAGGTCATTGAGTCAAAATTTCAGATCTTAAATTTGAAATCTTTAATCGCTGGCGGCCTGGAGGCGCGTGTGGGCGGCGGCGGTGGGCAGTGTGATGCGGAAGGTGGTGCCGCGGCCGGGCGCGCTCTCGACGGCGATGTGGCCGGAGTGCTCCTGCACGATGCCGTAGGAGACGGCGAGGCCCAACCCGGTGCCGCGCCCGACGCCCTTCGTCGTGAAGAACGGGTCGTAGATGCGCGCGACGTTCTCGGGCGCGATGCCGATGCCGTTGTCCTCGACTTCGATAACGAGCGCGTCGCGGCCGTCCGAGGCCCCGGCGCGCAGGGCGATGCGTCCGCCGTCGGGGATGGCGTCTCGCGCGTTCAGGAGGAGGTTGGTGAAGACCTGTTGCAGCTTGCCGGCGTTGCCGTAGATGCGCGGGAGTTCTGCGTCGTACTCGCGCGCGATCTCGACGCGGCTCTGGCGCAGTTGCGGCTCGAGCAGTTGCAGCGTGTCGTCGAGCACGCGCGCGAGGTTGACCTCGGCGAACTCGGTCGCGCTGCCCGTGCGCGAGAAGTTGAGGAGGTTGTTGACGATCCCCGTCGCGCGGTCGGTCTGCCGGCGAATCTTCTGGAGGAGCGCGTGCTTCGGGTCGGTGTCGGCGAGCATCCCCAGGAGCATCTGCGTGTACGAGGAGACGCCGGTCAAAGGCGTGTTGATCTCGTGCGCGACGCCCGCGGCGAGCAGGCCGATGCTCGAGAGCTTCTCGCGCTGCTGCAACTGCTCTTCGAGGCGGACGCGGCCCGTCACGTCTTCGAGCACGACGAGCACGCCGCCCGAAACGGCCTCGTCGGCGCGCTTCAGGGGCGCGAGCGCGATGTTGAGGATGAGCGTCCGGCCGTTGCGCGTCGCCGTGTGCAGCTTGTAGATGTTGCGCAGCTCCGAAAGGTTCCAGCCCTGCTCGCCGAGCGCGAGCCGCAGGGTCTCGGCGAAGTCTTCGGCGAAGAGTTCTTCGACGAGCTGCCCCGTCGCCTCGTCGCGGCGGAGTCCGAGCATCGCTTCGAGCGCGGAGTTGCAGCCCGTCACGCGGCCCGTAGCGTCCGCCGTCAGGATGCCGACGTTGATGGATTCGACGATGGACTCGTTGAACTCCTTGAGCAGGGCGAGCTCTTCGGCCCGCTCCTTCTGCTCCTGGTAGAGCAGACTGTTCTCGATGGCGACGGCGACGTAGCCCGAGACGGTGCGCAGGATTTCGAGGTCTTCCGAGGAGAGCAGCGCGGCGGCCGTCGAGCGGCCCAGGCCGATGACCGCCACCATCCGGCCGCGCACGACGCACGGCACATAGTAGTGGAGCGTGCGGCGCACGAAGCCGTTCGTCTCGGGCGGAAGGTCGAGGCCGTCCGCGCGCACGATGCCCTCCTCGGCCGAGCGCGTGCGGATCATCTCGCGGAAGTCGGGCGGGACGATGATCTCGTTGGAGAGTCCGGCGGCGCGCGCCACGCGGTAGCCGCCGCCCGCGCGGCTGTTCTCGATGAAGATGGCGACGCGCTCGACGCCGAGCACCTGTTGGAGGCGGCCGACCAGGGCGTCGAGCAGAGGCTCGAGCGAAGTCGTCGCCGAGAGCGTCCGGCCGAAGTCCAGCAGGCCCGCGCGCAAATCGTACCGCTCGCCGTAGAAGAAGCGGTCGGTGCGCTCCTGCAGGAAGTTCTTCAGGGGCGCGGCCGTCATCACGATCACGGCCATCGCCGCGACCGAGACGATGACGCGCATCGTGACGATGCCCGGCGTGATGACCTCGCCGCCGAAGGCGTAGAGCCCCGCCACGTAGACGACCGACCCGAGGAGCAAGGCGATGGTCAAAGTCGTCAGGGCGTAGACGGCCGTGCGCCGCACGACCATGTCCACGTCCATCAGGCGGTAGCGCACGACCGAGTTGCCGAACGTGAGCGGGATGAGCACCAGCGGCAGCACCGCCGCGTCCGTCATCCACTTCCGCGTCGCCTCGCTCAGGAAACCTTCGCCGACGCCGAAGATGTAGCCGGCCGCGTAGAGCAGCGTGAACGGCGTCACGGCCAGCGCCGAGCCCCACACGACCCACTTCAACTGCTGGCGGACGATGGCCGACTCGTTCTTCACGAAGCGGCGCACGAGGATGAACGAACCCGACGCGAGCGCCGCCCACAGGAAGACCGTCTCGGCCAGCGACAGCCGCGCCGGGAAGTCTTCGGGCAGAGCCTCGTAGGCCCTGAAGAGCAGCGCGAAGAGCGCCGAGTTCTGCCGCGCGTTGTAGAGCGCCGGCGCGAAGTCGAAGAAGGCCGCGAGCGCCACGAGCACCGCGGCCGGCGCGTAGAGCAGGTAGACCAGCCGCGGCCTCTTCTCCGACAGGTGGTAGCGCACGGGGTAGACCGCGCAGAAGTGCAGCAGCACCGGCGCGAAGAGCGCGAAGGCCGCGTTGTCTAAGAACTCGACGGCGAGGTCGAGGTCTTCCAGGCCGCCGTAGGGCTTGTAGAAGTGGAAGACGAAGGCGACGAGGCAGAGCGTCGCGAAGTGGAGCGCGAAGGGCGCGCGCCCGCCCTGCTTGAAGAAGACGAAGAGGCCGACCAGCAGGTAGACGACGCCGATGAGGTTGATGTAGAGGTCGCGCGCGGTGAGCGTCCGCTGCGGCGTCAGGTCGTCGAGGTAGACCCAGTAGTAGCGCGTCTCCTCCGGGTTCGAGGGGCGCTCGATGAGGTAGCCGATGCGACCGCCGACGCCCGCCACCTCGAGGAGGATCTGCACGTCGTAGGTCGTCTTGACCTCATCGCGCTGGTCGCTGTCGCCGACGACGACGCCGATGAGCCGGTCGCCCGGCATCACGCCGAAGACGCCCTTGCGCCCCGCGGGCGAGTCCCCCTTGACCGCGCGCGCGAAGACGCCGCCGTCGGTCTTCACCCAGTCGATGCCGTCGGTCGGGGGCGCGGTGCGCGTGAGGCGCTGCGCGAAGTTGAGCGTGCCGGCCGCGACGAGAACCGCCGCCACGATCAGCAGCGCCCAGCCCTTCGTCGTCAGCACGGAATCCTTCATCGCCTTACACGCAACACTTTTCTTTAGAACTTGAGGAACGCGGCCGGCACTGGCCCCGGGCCCTGATAAATCAAAAGTTTTGAAGCAAGCTGTATTCCAGCTTAAACTCCAACGGCCGTCCGTCCCTCTTGATACCTACGACCCGCCTGCGCGACCGCCCAATCTCTGTGCCCGCGCGTGTTAACCGCGCGCGCCAGTTCGCCGACTAAAATGCACGGCCGTGGACGCGCTTCGCGGCCGATTCAGAATTTCGTATCGCCTCCGAAAATTCGGATAAACCGTTGATACACAAAAGCCCCGCGCCTTCGACTCGGTGAGCGTGGGCACGGGGACTCTGTTCTGTGCCGGCCGTCCGAAGAGGCGGCCGGCGGTGGCCCTTTAGAACCTGACCGAAATGCCGCCGCGCAAAGAACGGCGGAGCGCGCCGAGCGAGAGCTGCGTTTCGCCGTCCTCGACGTGCGTCATCAGGTCTAGGAGGTTGCGCGCGTCCACGGTCGCCTCCGCGCGGACGGGCAGGCCGAAGTTCGGCAGCTCCTTCGTGACGAGGATGCTCAAGGAAGGGTCGTAGACGGCGAGCCTTCCCGCGAACGGGTCGATGGCGAAGACCGCCGCGCGCGGCGAGAAGCGGAGGACGGTGCGCACCTGCATCCCGTCGAGCAGGCTCGCGTCGAGCTGCGCCGAGGCGGTCTGGAAGAAGGTGCTCTGGAAGAGCTGGTCGGGAGTCGAAACGCCTTCGGGCGAGAGCTGCTGGCCGCGCCCGAAGGCGAAGCCGGCCGAAGCCTTCAGGCGGCTCGACACGCGGCGCGTGTAGACGACGCGCAGGCCGCGCGCCCCGCCCTGCTGATTCGCGATGTCTAAGAGCGCCGCGCCGCCCTCGCCCGTCAACCCTTCGAGCGGCGTGCTTAGGAGGCCGACGCCGCGGCCCGAGACGGTGTCGAAGAAGGCCGTGGCCTCGACGGTCGAGTTCTCGTCGAGCACGCGCTCGACGCCGAACTCAAGGCGGTGGCTGCGCTCGAGCACGGCCCGTCCGTCGATGACGGCGACGGCCTGCCCCGGATTCTCTTTGAAGACGATCTCGCCGTCCTCGAAAGCGACGCCGTCGGCGCGCGTCCCCGCATCGGTGCCGGGCGAGAAGGAGGCGTGCAGGCGCGTGCGCGCGTTGGCGTCGAAGGCGACGCCGAGGCGCGGCGTCACGCCGCCTTTGCCCCCGACGAACTTCGAATAGTCGAGCCCGAGCACGACGACCACGCCGTCGCGCACGACCCACTCGTCCACGGCGCGCACCGAGACCTGTTCGAGCTTCTCGCCGCGCGGCGAGTTGAACCCGAGCCGCGCGCCCGGAGTCTCCGACACGGCGTCTCTCTTCAGAGTGGGAAGGCGGGCGCCCCCGAGAGTCGTGCTGATGAGATGGCGCGCGCCGGCGCGGACGCGCGCGGTCGCCTCCAGGCGCTCGAACTCGCCGGCCTGTCCGGCGAAGATGAGCTGCACCTGCCGGTTGACCGGCGTCGCCACGGCGAAATTGAGCCCCGCGTAAGAGCCGGCGCCGGGCGCGCCCGAAGAGCCGAAGTAGGTCTCGACATAGCCTTGCGTCCGCGTCCGGCCGGTGCGCCTCTCCTGCGGCGTCTCGTCCGAAAGGGCGGCCTCCTCTTCGGAAGCCTCGACGCGATCCTGCTCCTCCATCTCTTCGAGCACGCGGCGGACGGTCTCGTCCTCGGCCTCGCCCGCGTTGAAGATGGAGCGGCGGGCGGCGGCGGCGCGGATGCGGAACTTGGGGTCGTTGCGGTCGGCGCGGCGCTCGGGGCGCGTGTTACCTTCGCCCGCGGGTTGGAGGTTGAAGCGGTAGACGAGTTCGGTGGCGGGCGAGACCTCGACGGAGGAGAAGGTCGCGGGCGTGAAGCCTTCGGCCAGCGCGCGGATGAGGTAACGTCCGGGCGTGACGCGCGCGGCGAAGGTGCCGTCGGCGGCGCTCCTCGTCTCCTTGACGACCTCGTTGAAGCCGTCGCGCAGGATTTTCACCAGCGCGCCCGCGACCGGGTTACCCGCGCGGTCGAGGACGGCGCCGCTGATCGTGCCCAGACTGCTGCCGCGGCGCGCCCCACCCGGGGGTTCTGCCCCGCGCGCCTGCTGCGCCCCCCCGCCGGCCGCGACCACCGAGAGGGCCGCGAGCAGGACGGGGAAGATGCGCCAGTTGAATTTTCTCATCGCAGCAAAACCTCCGGGCCTTCCCTTCGGGGCTTTCCCTGCCCCTCTCCGGACTGTGACCCTAGCTTTCACTGTGTCCAGGGCGGCGTCCGGGCGAGGGTGGGAGCTGTCTGGGTTCTAGCGGCTCCAGTCCCGGCGTCACGACGAGCGACACTTTTCAGGCGTAACCCTTCCTTGTGTGTCCGACCCGTATCAGGCGGAGAGGGCATTTTCCGCCAACTTCGAGGGGGGTGTCAAGCAGGTCGGCCGGTAAATCTGACTCCTTCAGTGCGTTGAGATGCGCCCCCGCGGACGGTTGGTTTGCCCGCCCCCGGCCCGCGTGCTACGATGCCCGCTCAAATATCAAGGGCTGCAAAAGTAGAGTTCCGCCGAGTGGTTTCCTTAAAGCTTTCCGAAGTAATGACCGAACAAGTTCAGTCGAACAGACTTCCCAACGGCCTGACCGTCCTCACGGAGCGGATGCCCAACTTGCGCTCCGCCACCGTCGGCATCTGGGTGCGGCGCGGCTCGCGCCACGAGCCAAAGGACTGGAACGGCGTCTGCCACTTCATCGAGCACGCCGTCTTCAAGGGCACCGAGCGCCGCACGGCCCTCGACATCGCGGTCGAGAGTGACCGCCTCGGCGGCCACTTCGACGCCTACACGACGCACGAGATGACCGGCTTCGCCCTGAAGGTCGTGGACACTTCCGTCCCCGCCGCCTTCGACCTGCTCGCGGACATGCTGGCGCGGCCCCGCTTCGAAGAGGAGGAGCTGCGGCGCGAGCAGAAGGTCATCATCGAGGAGATGAAGATGGTCGAGGACACGCCCGACGAGTTCCTCGCCGAGATCTTCAACGCCGCGTACTTCCCCGGCCACCCGCTCGGCCGCCCCATCGAAGGCACCGAGGAGACCGTCTCGACCTTCGGCCACGAGCGCACCGCGCGCTTCCACGCCTCGGCCTACGCGCCTTCGAACCTCGTCATCGCCGCCGCCGGCAACGTCGAGCACGAGCGGCTCGTCGAGCTGGCCGCGCGCGCCTTCGAGAACGGCAACGCGGAAGGCGGCGGCGGGGTCGAAGGCGTCAAGGAGGAGTCGCCGAGTCCGGCCGCGCCCATCCTGATTCAGCGCAAGAAGGAACTGGAGCAGGCGCACCTCATCCTCGCCACGCCCTTCCCTTCGGCGCGCCACGAAGACCGCTACGCCGCGAGCCTCCTGAGTTCGGTCATCGGCGGCGGCACGAGCTCGCGCCTCTGGCAGCGCGTGCGCGAGGAGCGCGGCCTCGCCTACTCGGTCGGGGCGGCCGGGAGCCACTTCACCGACGCGGGCGTCTTCCAGATTTACGCCGGCACCTCGCCCGAACAACTCGATGAAGTCTTGGACATCTCGCTCGAAGAGATGCGCCGGGCCTTGCGCGAGGCCGTCGGCGAGGAGGAGCTGCGGCTCGTCAAAGACCAGGCCGTCTCGTCCATCCTGCTCGGCCTCGAATCGACGAGCGCGCGCGCCGGCACGCTCGCCCGTCAGGAGATCGTCCACGGCCGCCGCATCGCGCCCGAGCAGGTCATCGCGCGCATCGAGGCGGTCACGCCCGAAGACATGCTCCGCGTCGCGGGCGAGCACTTCAAGACCGACCGGCTCGCCCTCGGCGCCCTCGGCGACCTCAACGGCTTCAAGGTCGACCGCGCCCGGCTCGAAGTCTAAACCAACCGGACAGCAGGCTTCGCATTACCCCGAAGAATGATGAAGGCCACGCTGAAAGCAATCCTCCTCCTGTGTGCGCTGGCCGCGCTCGCGGCGGCGCAAGAGTCGGACGAGCGGCGCGGGGGGCCGGGGGTGTCGGTCTCCGCGTTCGATTGGAAGTACGACGGCTACGCGCCGGTGGAGGTGGTGCGCAGCAGCAAGTCGGGCGTGAAGCTCGACGTGAAGCGCGGCACCGACTACGTCTTCAAGTACACCTCGCGCCTGACAATCAGGAACACGGGCGGGAAGGCCGTCAAGTCTGTCGAGTGGGCGCACGTCTTCTACGACCCTTCGACGGGGAAGGAGCTGAAGCGCTACCGGCTCCAGCTCAGGCAGCGCGTCGCGGCCGGCGAGACCGCGACGCTCGACAAGGCGGTCTTCATCAAGCCCGACGAGAGCACGCGCCACCTCACCACGGGCAAGCAGAGAGTCCAGCTCACGCGCGTCGAGTTCGAGGGCGGCGGCGAGTGGAAGGCGGACGCCGCCGAAGAGCGTAAGCCTTAAAGCGGGGGCCACCGAGTTGAAAGCATTCAACTGCCCACAGTGCGGCGCCGTCCTCGAATTCGAGCGGATCGAGCAGCCGTGGGTCAGGTGCCAGTATTGCAACTCGCAGGTCGTCGTCCCCGAAGAGCTGCGTCCGCCGCCGCCCCGACCGACGCCCGAGCCGCAGACCGCCTACGGGCAGAAGCCGAAGAACCCCGCGCTCACGGTCGTCGGCCTCCTCGTCGGCATCTTCGCCCTCGCCGTCGTCATCGTCATCGCCACCGCGCTCCGCTCCCCGAACACGAACCGCGGCTCATTCGTCCCGCCCTTCAGGCCGGGCGCGACCCCGACGCCCACGCCGAAGCCACAAGGCTACGCCGTCGCCTACACCTTCGGCGGCGAGGGCACGGGGCCGGGACTCTTTCAGGACGAGATGGGCGTCGCGTTGGACGCGCAGGGGCGCGTCTACGTCTCGGACGAGACGCGGCGGGTGCAACGCTTCGACGCCTCGGGCAAGTTCCTCGACACGTGGAGCATCCCCTTGGAGACGAAGTGGTACGAGAAGCTCCGCGGCGGCCCTTCGAAGCTCATCGTCAACGAGCGCGGCGAGGTCTACGCGGTGCTGGCCGGCGTCATCCTCAAGCTCGACGCCGAGACGGGCGAAGTCCTGGGCGCGGCGCGCGGCTCCGACTACATACAGGACGCGGCGCTCTCGCCCGGCCGCGGCCTCTACGTCGTCTCGCAGAAGGGTGAGGACGACGAGCTTGTGCTCATCGGCGGCGACGGCCGCGCCGCGCGCCGCACGCACCGCTTTGTCAGCTCGCAGCTCGACAAGAAGCTTGAGGTCGAGGCGCTGCGCGTGGCCGCCGGGCCGGGCGGCGAGGCCTACGCGCTCTACTGCATCGGCGGCGTCTCGGGCGAGCACTACTACGACGACGAGGACATCGCCGTCTTCCGCTTCTCGCCCGAGGGCAAGTACCTCGCGCGCTTCGGCGGCCAGGGGCATGCGCCCGGCCAGTACGGCCCGCCCGCGGCCATCGCCTCCGACCCGCAGGGGCGCGTCTACGTCCTCGAGACCTTCAACCAGCTTCACGTCTACGAGGCGGACGGCCGCTACGTCCGCACGCTCAAGGCGCCGCACGGCGTCAACGCGCTCACCTTCGACGCGCAGGGCGACCTTTACATCGCGGGCGACCACAAGGTCTCGAAACTCATCCTAGACAAGTAAGAAGGGAGCTGTCAGCGCTCAGCGCTCAGCTTTCAGCCAGCGCCATTTGCCATCGAACGAGATAGACTTAATAATTGAATTTCGCGCCTCGCTTTCTTCTGGCTGAAAGCTGAGTGCCGAGCGCTGACAGCTTCAAATGCGACTGACCGTCTTAGGGAGCGGCTCGACCGGCAACTCCGTGCTCATCTGCGCGGGGCGGACGCGCGTGCTGGTGGACGCGGGGCTGTCGGCGAAGGAGACGGTGCGCCGCCTCGCGCTCGTCGGCGAGGACGTGACGACGCTCGACGGCGTCGTCATCACGCACGAGCACTCCGACCACGCGGGCGGCCTGCGCGTGCTCCTGAAGACGCTCGCCTGCCCGGTCTACATCTCGGGCGCGACGCGCGACGCCTACATCCGCGAGAAGGCGCGCACGAACGACGAGCCGAAGAGGCGCGCCGAGACTCTGCGCGACCGCACGGTCGAAATCTCTTCGAGCCAGGACTTCCGCATCGGCGAGATCGACTTCCACCCCTTCACCGTCCCGCACGACGCGGCCGACAACTTCGGCTTCGTCGCCACGCACGACGGCGTGCGCGTCGCGACCCTGATGGACTTCGGCTGCGTGACAACGCTCGTCGCCGAACAACTGAAGGGCTGCGCGGCCATCGTCATGGAGTCGAACCACAGCCGCGACATGCTCAAGGCGTGCGACGTGTACCCGTGGGAGCTGAAGCAGCGCATCCTTTCGCGCACCGGCCACCTCTCGAACGAGGACGTGGCCGTGTGGCTGCGCGACGGCTTCGACGGTTGCGCGGAGCACGTGGTGCTGGCGCACCTCTCGCAGCGCGCCAACAACCCCGACCTCGCCAAGTTCACCGCCGAGTCGGCGCTGCGCGAGCGCGGCGGCCTCTTCCAGCCCTCGACCCGCATCACCCTCTCGCACCACAAGGAGCCGACGCCCTGGATAGAGCTTTGAGAACAGCAGGCAGGAGGCAGATGGCAGTAGGCGGTGAGCGGGTCGCGAAGGTTCATCCTCGCCCCGCGGCGAGCCGCCGCGGTCGAAACAGGCACGTCCTCAGGTTGACGGTTCTCTGCTGCCTGCTGCCTGCTGCCTGCTGCCTGCTGCTCTCCTCCTGCGCCGTCGAGGAGCGGCGCGACGTGCCGGCGGGGGCGCAGGCGACCGTGGAGCGCGTGACCGAGGACATCGCCGCCGAGCGCTACGAGAAGGTCTACCAGGAGTCGGCGCCCGAGTGGCGCGCGCAGGTCTCTTCGGAGGAGAACGCGCGCATCCTCGGGCGCGTGCGCGAGCGTTTGGGCCGCGTCGAGAACCGCCAACTGCACAAGGGCACCGAGCAGCAGAGCGCCCCGGCTCCGCTCTCCGGCCACGCCCTCGAACTCTTCTACTCGACCCGCTTCGAGCGCGGCGGCGCCACCGAGCGCTTCACCCTGTTGGAGCGCGGCGGCGAGTGGCTCCTCGCCGGCTACGCGGTCAACTCCGACGTTTTGAAGTGAGCCGAAGCGTGTTTCCGAGGAGGCGACGATGAGAAAGTTTTTCAGTCCGCTCCCTCCCCTCTTCATGCTCCTCCTCGCCTGCGCCGCCGCGCACGCGCAGCCCGCACGGCAGCCGCAGCGGCCTGAGCGCAGCGCGCGCTGCCGCCGCGCCGCGACGCTCTACATCCACCCCTCGCCCGACAAGAAGCACCTGACGGTCGGGCAGGAGGACGAGTACGAATACCGGGGGCTGAAGAAGTACCTGCGCGTGTGCGGCGACTCGGACGACGAGTTCACGCGGCGCATCACACAGGAGGTCGCCAACCACGAGGCCGCCCTGCGCGCCTGCGGCGAGAGGCGCGCCGAGTTGCGTAAGCGACTGATGGGGCCGGGTCGGCGCACTGAGGAGGGCGCGCAGCAGGATTTCGAGGCGGCCCGGGATTTCCTGCGCGCCTGCCGAGACGAGGACGAGAAGTTCGACCTTTATCTTTTCGAGTGGGTCACGAAGTACGAGAAGGCCGTGCGCGAGTTCGAGGAGAAGAAGCGACAGAACGGCGAGCCCCCCGCGAAGGAACCTACGAAAGAACAATGATAGGACGCTACACGCTGCCCGAGATGGGCGCGCTCTGGTCGGAGCAGAACAAGTTCCAGAAGTGGCTGGACGTTGAGATCGCGGTCTGCGAGGTGCACGCCGAGATGGGCACCATCCCTGCGGCGGCCGTCGAGGAGATTAAGCGCAAGGCCTCGTTCACCGTCGAGCGCATCCGCGAGATCGAGAAGACGACCGACCACGACGTCATCGCCTTCACCACCGCGCTCGCCGAAAACATCGGCGAGGCCGCGCGCTTCGTCCACTACGGCCTGACCTCCTCGGACGTGGTCGACACGGCCAACGCCCTCCTGCTGCGCGACGCCTGCGACATCCTGCTCGCGAAGACCGACGCGCTGCAGGCAGTCCTCAAGCGCCGCGCCTTTGAGTTCCGGGACACGCCGCAGGTCGGGCGCACGCACGGCGTCCACGCCGAGCCGACCTCCTTCGGCCTCACCTTCGCGCTCTGGTACGACGAGACGCGGCGCAACCGCGTGCGGTTAGAACGAGCGAGAGAGGCGGTCGCCGTCGGCAAGATCAGCGGCGCGGTCGGGGCGTTCGCGCACCTCGACCCCGAAGTGGAAGAGCGCGTCTGCGCGCGCCTGGGCCTCAGGGCCGCGCCCGTCTCGACGCAGGTCATCCAGCGCGACGTGTACGCCGAGTACCTGACGACGCTCGCCATCTGCGCCGCGTCCGTCGAGAAGTTCGCGCTGCAAGTCCGGCACTGGCAGCGCACCGAAGTCCGCGAGGCGGAGGAGCGTTTCAAGAAGGGGCAGAAGGGTTCAAGTGCGATGCCGCACAAGCGCAACCCCATCCTGTCCGAACGCCTGTGCGGGATGGCGCGGGTCGTGCGCGGCTACGCCCTCGTCGGGCTTGAGGACGTCGCGCTCTGGCACGAGCGCGACATCTCGCACTCCTCGGCCGAGCGCGTCGTCCTGCCCGACGCCTCCGTCGCGCTCGACTACATGCTCGCGAAGTGCGCCTCGCTCCTCGACACGCTCGTCGTCTACCCCGAGCGGATGCTCTCGAACCTCGAAGCGACGCGCGGCCTCGTCTACAGCGGACAGCTCCTTCTGGCGCTCACGCGCGCGGGCGTCTCGCGCGAGCAGGCTTACGAGTGGGTGCAGCGCAACGCGATGAAGACCTGGGACGAGGGCGGCGAGTTCCGCGCGCACGTCCTCGCAGACCCGGACATCTCTAACTTGATTTCGGCCGAAGAGGTCGCGCGCGTGCTCTCGCCCGAGCCTTACATGAGAAACGTCGGGAAGGTCTTCGCGCGCGTCTTCGACGGAGGGGCCGGGGCTTGAAGGACGACGGGGTGAGATTCATCTCCGCCGCGACGGTGTCGCTCGAAGCGTACGCCGCGGCCTTCACGTCCGCGTTCGAGGGCTACCCCGTCCAGATCGCCTTCACCGCGCCGATGCTGGCGCGCCGCGTCCGCTTCGAACAGCACGACCTCGAAAGCTCGCTCATCGCCCTCGAAGGCGACGAGGCGGTCGGCATCGCGGGGCTCGCCATCCGCGGCGAACGCGGCTGGGTCTCCGGCTTCGGCGTCGTGCCGGCCTGGCGCCGCAGGGGGCTCGGGCGCCGCCTCATGTCGGAGCTGTTGGAGCGCGCGCGCGGGTACAAGCTGCGCCGGCTCCAGCTCGAAGTGCTCGCGGGCAACGACGCGGCGCAGAGGCTCTACGAGGGCGCGGGGATGCGCGTCACGCGCGACCTGCTCGTCCTCGAACGCGCGGCGGACGACGCGCCGCCGGACGCGCGCCGCGCGCCGGCGCCCGAAGAGTCGCCGGCCGAAGAGCTGCTCCGACACTACTGGCGACTGCACCCGGAACCGCCCACGTGGCAGCGCGAGCTGCCGAGCCTCCTGGCGGCGGAGCTGCGCGGCCTCTGCGTGGGCGGGCGCCGACGCCCCCGCGCCTACGCGCTGCTCGGCCACGGCCGCGACGGCAACACCTACCTCTCCGACCTCGCGGCCGCCGACGCCGAAGACGCCGCCGCGATGTGCGCCGCGCTCGGGCGCGTGGACGGCCCCATGCGCGTCATCAACGAGCCGGCCCGCGGCCCGTACGCCGCGCCGCTCCTCGAACACGGCTTCCGCGAGACGATGCGCCAGCACGAGATGACGCTGGAGCTTTAAGGCCGACGCGCTTGAACGCCGCGCCCGCTTCGTTTAAGTTTGCGCTTCGCACTCTGAGCTTCCGGGGGAGAACGTGAAAGCAAAAGTCTACGTCACACTCAAGTCGGGCGTGCTCGACCCGCAGGGCAAGGCCATCCAGCACTCGGTCGGCCTGCTCGGGTACGAGGGGGTCGCCGACATCCGCCAGGGCAAGTATTTCGAGATCGCGCTCGACCCCGCGCTCGACTCCGCGCGCGCACGCGAGACGGCCGAGCGGATGGCCCGCGACGTCCTCTCCAACCCCGTCATCGAAGACTACCGCGTGGAGGTGGAGTGATGAAGTTCGGCGTCATCGTCTTTCCGGGCTCGAACTGCGACCACGACGCCTACCACGTCATCTCGAAGCACGTCGGCCAGCCGGTCGATTTCGTCTGGCACCGCGAGACCGACCTCTCGACCTACGACGCCGTCATCATCCCGGGCGGCTTCTCCTACGGCGACTACCTGCGCGCGGGCGCGCTCGCCGCGCACTCGCCGGTGATGTCCTCGGTCAAGGAGTTCGCCGGCCGCGGCGGTTTCGTCCTGGGGATTTGTAACGGCTTCCAGATTCTGTGCGAGTCGGGGCTGCTGCCCGGCGCGCTGATTAGAAATAAAGAGCTGCACTTCGTCTGCCAGCACGTCAACGTGCGCGTCGAGACTACGAGTTCGCCCTTCACGCACGAGCTGCGCGCCGGGCAAATCTTGAGCCTCCCCGTAGCGCACGCCGAGGGCAACTACGTCTGCGACGACGAGACGTTCGAGGAGCTCGTCAGCGAAGACCGCGTCGTCTTCCGCTACTGCGACCCGGCGGGCGAGTCGGGCGAGCTCTCGAACATCAACGGCTCGCGCGACCACATCGCCGGCATCTGCTCGCGCGAGCGGAACGTGCTGGGCCTGATGCCGCACCCCGAGCGCGCCTGCGAAGACCTGCTCGGCTCCTCGGACGGGAGCCCCATCTTCCGCTCGCTCGCCGCGACGCTGGCCGTGCGCGCCTGAATGTAAGAAGGAGACTTGTGGCATGCGTAACGTCGGCATCAGTGTCCTCGTCGGCGCGCTCGCGCTGGCCGGCCTGTCGTTCCTCGTCTGGCTGGGCGGCCTCGTCTTCGGTTTCACCTTCGGCGGCCTCATCCACCTCCTGCTCGTCTTCGCCGTCCTCGTCGGCCCGGCCGGCCTGATCGCGGGCGTAGTCCTCATCCTCGTCGGCGGCGCCAAGAGCCGATAACGTTGGCGGGACTGTACCTGAATACCTGGCACTCGAAGAAGATGTCTGTAACTGTGAAACGCAGGGGGTTAATCTTTTCTTATTACGAGGCAACGATATTTTATTTTTCGCCTCGGAATGAGTCCGTCTTCGCCGGTTAAAAGATTCTGCGTTATCATGGGAGGCAGCATATTCCTAAATACGATAGCGTCGTATATGCGCTCACCTTCATGTAATCCAATCAAAACAGTTACCGGCTGTTGGCTTCTAACAGAATTTTCAATTCGCTCTATTAATTCTAAGGCGGCTGGATAACTGGACAAATCGATAATCATCAAGATGCTTTCGGGACGCATCGCGTAGACTAGCGAGTTAATATTTTCGACAACGTTGGGATACAAATTCTGGCTGATTTCATTCAAACAATTTTGAAAAACCAGCATGCTTGACGAGTTAATCGTTTGAGCTAAATTCTCGGCGGAAGCGGTCTGCGACAGGTCGAAATTACTGGCGTTCAATTCAACCGAGTGTTGCCACATGCTAGGGATCAGGTGATTTATTGTGATCGCGCGGGCGTAAGCCCATTCATTAGAAATGACATCGAAGGTCTTAGCCGAAACCTTTCGGATGTTCCGAAAACCGGCATTTAAAAATTGAAGGAAGCCGTAAACCTCGGGAGCCGGGCCCGCACCAAAAAAGCTCGCGGATATTTCTTCATGATCAAAGGGTAATTTAATCCGTCTATTCATCAGCCTATTTAAAACGAGGCGAATGATTTGAGAATACTGCGGGAAGTATCGAAGCATATAAGCAGACTGCACATCCCTACTTCGATAATCTACTTTCACATGAGGAGCAGCATAGGGGTTGAATGAACTCCTCAGGCTTCTCGCTACGGGTTTTAGACTTCGTAAATACGCCGCTCTTTCCGCATCGCTATTCAGATTGTTGAGAGAGTAGAGCGCTTTCAGAATTGCGTCATACATGATGTTAGTAAATCACCCTGAATGTCAGATTAATTCTAGATTTCAGATGCCTGGTGGTTTTCGGGATTTGGTGTTGCCAGAATCGCTGTGTTTGCCCTTTCATCAACAACAAACTGCCGTGGGTCAACTGCACATCAATTTTGCTCAACTCTTTTCTAAGTTTATGCCTGAATTGAAGAGTGCGTGTTTGCCCAAAGCTGACGGAACCGACCGTAGGATTTTCGCCCAACTCGGGTTCATCGTCGCTGTGCCAAGAAACACTGTCCCGCCCGTTGCGATAGAGATTGAGAAGAACGCTATTAAAATTTACTCCAGCGGCCGTTTCAATCCTTTCTTTAATTAAAAGCAAAATGGGTGTCCAAGGCTCAGGCTTCATGGGGATCCTTGAATAGGTGTAAGACTTATCCTTATCGCCATACCACGCAGTCAATCGAGGTAAGTCCATCTCCTTACCGTAATACCTAATCTTATCTTGCCGCCACTTGATCCCGGAAAGTAATGTCTGGAAGAAGTCGTCGCTTTCTTTGCCCCCGAAGAAGTCATGAAAAATAATCACTTCACCATCAGGCATGGGTAAATCCCTAGATTCTGAATTGGGGGAGAAATGCAATTCATCCCATAAACTGTAATTTGGCAAAACGTTATTGTCCGGCTTCATCTTTTATGCCTCCCCTCACTAGGTACATTTAACCTACTAATCATGTAGATTCAAGCTGATTATTTGAGTCTGTTAATTGCACAAGGCAGCACCACCCGCACTACCCGCCACCACCCGTGGACAGGCCGTCCCCCTCTTCAACAAGCTCGGGACGGGGCGCTGGCAACTCACGGGCCGCTGGCGTGTCACCTCCGCCGAGCACCGCTTCGACGAAGCGGAGCAACGTATGCTCTGGCGCTTCACACTCAAAAAAGTAGGCAGTAGGCAGATGGCAGTAGGCAGTTCGGAGCCTTAAACCTGAGAGCGTTTTGGGTTCACCTCTGGCGGCCAGACGTTGGATAAAATCCAACAAACGCGACCGGCCAACTGCCAACTGCCTACTGCCTACTGCCTACTGCTTTTTCCCCTTTGAACTTTGCCGCAGGTTTCGCTAAGCTGTCGGCGCTCCCCGGTCACTTCCCAGAAAAGGAGTTCAGGTAAGGTCATGAAGAAGCTCTCCGCGGTCGCCCTCCTCCTCGCGCTCTCGTTCGCCTTCGCCGCGCACGCCATGCGCGCGTCTCGCCCGGCGCCCAACCCCGCGCCCGACGCGCCCGCCATCGGCGCGACGGTCGAAGACTTCACGCTGCCCGACGCCGACGGCAACGAGCACTCGCTCGCTTCGCTGAAGGGCTCGAAGGGCACCGTGCTCATCTTCATCGCGACGCGCTGCCCGGTCTCGAACGGCTACAACGAGCGCATGGCGAAGCTCGCGGCCGACTACAAGGCCAGGGGCGTCAACGTCGTCGGCATCAACTCGAACTCGACCGAGCCGGCCGACGAGGTCAAGAAGCACGCCGCCGAGAAAGGGCTCGCCTTCCCCATCCTGAAGGACTCGAACAACAAGATCGCCGACCGCTTCAACGCGCAGGTCACGCCCGAAGCCTACCTGCTCGACGCCTCGGGCAAGCTCGTCTACCATGGGCGCATCGACAACTCGCGCAACGGCGAAGCCATCACCGCCTCCGAGCTGCGCGAGGCCATCGACGCGACGCTCGCCGGCAAGGCGGTCGAGAAGACCGAGGTCAAGGCCTTCGGCTGCTCCATCAAGCGCGCGAGCTAAAGGGCGAGAGATGTTGAAGGGACTGCTGCCGGCCGCCGTCGTGTCCGTCCTCCTCCTCCTCGGCTGCTTCGGCGGGCCACAGAAGAAGGGCCCGCCGAAGCCGTCTGTCGGCGCCAAACCGGCCGCGCCCCCGAAGGTGACCGAGATCGACGAGGTCGCCCTGAAGTCCCTGCTCGGCATCGGGACGGGGCGCGCGCGCCCCCTGCTCGTCAACTTCTGGGCGACGTGGTGCGTGCCCTGCCGCGAGGAGTTCCCCGACCTCGTTAAGATTCGCGGCGGGTACACGGAAGACAAACTCGACTTCGTCCTCGTCTCGCTCGACGACCCCTCGGACATCGGCAAGGCCGTCCCCGAGTTCCTCTCCGAGCAGCGCGCCACGGGCCTGCCCTCCTACCTCCTCCACGCGTCGGACGACGGCGTCGCCATCGACCTCGTAGACCCGACGTGGCACGGCGAGCTGCCCGCGACCTTCCTCTACGACCGCTCTGGCCGAGTCGTCTTCAACCACAAAGGCCGCGTCAAACCCGAAGAGCTTCGCGCCGCCCTCGACGCCGCGCTCAAAGACAAGCCGCCGGCCGCCGGCACGCAGTGATTTAACCACAGAGACACAGAGGCACAGCTTGGAGCGTATAACTCAACAAGCTGTGCCTCTGTGTCTCTGTGGTTAACTTCTCTACCATCACAGACTCTCCCGTCGTTTGAAGAAAACGGCGCGAGCCTTTATCCTGTGCTGTCCAAAAGTCAGCCGAACAAGGTCGCCGCCGTTTCCCGTCATGAACTCTGAAACCATCACCCCGGAAGTCATCGCCGCACACAACCTCACTTCGGAAGAGTTCGAGCGCATCAGGGAGCTGCTCGGGCGCGAGCCGACCTTCGTCGAGCTGGGCGTCTTCTCGGTGATGTGGTCGGAGCACTGCTCCTACAAGTCCTCGCGCACGCACCTCAAGCGACTCCCCACGACGGGCGAGCGCGTCATCGTCCCGCCGGGCGAGAACGCTGGCATCGTGGACGTGGGCGACGGCTGGTGCGCGGCCTTCAAGGTCGAGTCGCACAACCACCCTTCCTTCATCGAGCCGTTTCAAGGGGCGGCCACCGGCGTCGGCGGCATCCTCCGCGACATCTTCACGATGGGCGCGCGCCCGGTCGCCGCGATGAACTCCCTGCGCTTCGGCCGGCTCGAAGACCCGAAGCACGGCCGGCGCAACCGCGCGCTGCTCGCGGGCGTGGTCGCGGGGATAGCGCATTACGGCAACGCCTTCGGCGTGCCGACCGTGGGCGGCGAGGTGGTCTTCGACGACGCGTACGCTTTCAACCCGCTCGTCAACGCCTTCGCCTTGGGGCTCGTCCGGCACGACCAGATCTTCTTCGGGAAGGCGGCAGGGGTAGGGAACCCCGTGCTCTACGTCGGCGCGAAGACCGGGCGCGACGGCATCCACGGCGCGACGATGGCGTCGGCCGAGTTCGACGAAGAGGCCCTGGAGAAACGTCCGACCGTGCAGGTCGGCGACCCGTTCCTGGAGAAGTTGTTACTCGAAGCCTGCCTCGAAGCGATGCGCGCGGGCGCGGTCGCGGGGATTCAGGACATGGGCGCGGCGGGCCTCACGTCTTCTTCGTGCGAGATGGCGGCGCGCGCGGGCAACGGCGTCGAGCTCGACCTCTCGCTCGTCCCGCAGCGCGAGGAGGGCATGACGGCCTACGAGATCATGCTCTCGGAGTCGCAGGAGCGCATGCTCATCGTCGCGCACAGCGGCCGCGAGCGGCAGGTCATAGACATCTTCCGCAAGTGGGACCTGGACGCCGTCGTCATCGGCCGCGTCACGGACACGGGCAGCGTCGTCTGTATCCACGAAGGCCGGAAGCTCGCCGACATCCCTTCGAAGTATTTGACCGACGAAGCCCCGCGCTACGAGCGCCCGATGAAGGCGAGGACGAAGGATGAGGGTGTCGCGGTCGGCGGCGGCCCGGACATCGTCTCGCCCGCGCCCCCGACCGCGCCGGCTCTCAACCCGGAACCCAGAACCCAGAACCCAGAACCTAACGAAGCGTTGCGTCGTCTGCTCGCGTCGCCGAACCTCTCTTCGAAGTCGTGGGTCTACCGGCAGTACGACCACATGGTGCGGACGAACACGGCCGTGCTGCCCGGCGCGGACGCGGCCGTCGTGCGCATCAAGGAGACGCGCCGCGCGCTCGCCATGTCGCTCGACGGCAACGGCCGCTACTGCGCCGTGAGCCCGCGCGAGGGCGCGAGGTTAATCGTCGCCGAAGGCGCGCGCAACGTCGTCTGCGTCGGCGCGCGCCCCCTCGCCATCACCAACTGTCTCAACTTCGCCTCGCCCGAAAGGCCCGAGGTGATGTGGTCTTTCTCCGAAGTCATCGACGGCATGGCCGAGGCCTGCGAGGCACTGAAGACGCCGGTCGTCTCCGGCAACGTCTCCTTCTACAACGAGACCGAGGGGCGCGGCATCCACCCGACGCCCGTCATCGGCATGGTCGGCCTCGTCGAAGACGTGCGCCGCGTCGTCACCCAGGGGTTCAAGCGCGAGGGGCACCTCGTCGCGCTCGTCGGTGAGAGCCGCGAAGACCTCGAGGCCACCGAGTACGAGGCGTCGATTCTCGGGCGCACGGTCGAAGAGATGATCGCCGCGGGCGCGCGCGTCCCCGCGCTCGACCTCGGACGCGAGGCGGCCGTGCAGCGCGCGGTGCTGCTCGCCGCCGAGGAGGGGCTGCTGCAGTCCGCGCACGACTGCTCGGACGGCGGACTCGCGGTCGCGCTCGCCGAGTCATGTTTCTCCTCGCTCGGCCGCGACGCCCTCGGCGCGACCGTCACGCTCGGCGAAGGAACTTCCGTACCCGCTTCTCTCTTCGGCGAAACGCCCTCGCGCGTCCTCGTCAGCTTCGAAGAGTCGCAGCGCACGCGCCTGGAGCGCATCGTCGCGCAGGCCGGCGCCCCGCTCAAAGTCATCGGCCGCGTGGGCGGCCGCAGCCTCCGCATCAACGTCGGCACGGCCGAACAAATCTCACAGCCGGTCTCCGAACTCGAAGCCGTCTGGCGCGACTCGCTCGGTAATCGCCTCCAGGCCGAAGTCATCGCGACGGCGGCGGAGTGAATGTGGCAGAAGCCCGACCGTGAGGGAGGGCGTGTGGGTAACGTAAAGGAGGGATGGTGAGAGACTCGCAGTCTTTCATCATCCCTCCTTTTGCGTTTGGCCGACGCCCTCCCTCACGGTCGGGCTTCTGTCTTGGTCGCGACGATGTCGAAGGAGACTTGCAGCGTGTCGCGGACGCGGACGGTGCCGTGGAAGGCGGAGGTGGCGGGGACTTTGAAGTCGCCGCGCTTGATACTGAACTCGCCGCGGGCTCTTAAGTCCTGACCTTCGAGCGTGACCTCGGCCGGTATCGAGACGTGGCGCGTGATGCCGCGGAGCGTGAGGTCGCCGCCGAGCTTAACGCGGAAGACGCCGCCGCGCGGCTCGACCGTAACGTCCGTGCTCCTGAAGGTGATGTCGGGGTACTTGTCGGGTTGGAGGACGATGTCGCGCAGCTCGCCGTCGATGATCTTCTTCTGCTGCTCCGTGAAGACCTCGCGCGTCTCGGCGAGCGAGGCGGCGCGCACTTCGAGCGTGAGCGAGGCGGGGGCGACCGAGCCGGGCGTGAGCCGCGCCTCGCCGTTGAAGTCGCGCGCCCGGACGAAATGGTCGTGCCCTTTGAACCAGAGCACGCCGCCCGCGAAGGCGCGAATCATGAACTTGCTGCGCGCGGGGTCGAGCCGGTAGACGGCCGCCGCCTGTCGCCCCGGCGCACGTCTGGCGACGGCCGCGCCGCCCGCGGTCTCGGATGAAAGCGCCGTCAGCGCGGCGAGCGCGAACGTCGAAAGCTTGCCAAGTCTCATCTCCGTGAACCTCCTTACCCTTCACCTCAATCGTGGGGAGCTTCACTGTCAGGTGCGAGCCAGTCGCAGAGTTGTCGGGTCAGCATCTCGCCCGCGACGCGGTGGCCTTCCTCGTTCCAGTGGCCGTTGCCGCGCTGCGCGCCGAAGCCGTGGAGGAAGACGCCCGTGCGGTCGGCGTAAGCCTGTAGGTCGGGCGCGAGGTTGTAGACGGGGAAGCCCTCGCGCTCGCCCAGGGCCTTGAAGCGGCGCTCGGCGTAGAAGAGGTCTTGGGCGCCGGCGCGGCGGGCGAAGGCCTCGCGCGCGGCGGCGTCCGGGAAAACCTGTATGCCGTTGCTGAGCGTGACGACGTAGAGGCGCGCGCCGTGCGCTTTGACCTCCGCGTTCATCTCGGCGACGAGCTTTTCGGTGACGAGCCAAGCGTCGCGCCACACGTCGTCCGAAGGCTCGCGGTAGATGGCGTTGGCCGTGCCGAGTTCGTCCGCGGGGCCGGCGGCGGCGTCCGCCTGTGCGCCGTTAATCTTCGCCGCCTCGGCCGCGGGCGCGTTAGCCTGCCCCTTCTCTTTCTCTAAACGTCGCCGCTCGCGCCACGCGTCGAGGCGCGACTTGATGGCGCCCTGCCCTTCGTGTATGGCCTGGACGAAACGCAGGTGCTCGCGCAGCCAGCGGCCCAGGCGGTTGAGCGCGGAGTTGCGCAGGCGGAAGGCGGCCGTGCCCTTGAAAGAGTCGTCGAGCGTGAGCTGGTCGCCCTTCATGACGAAGTAGGGAATCTCGTCGGTCAGCTTCAGCGCGCGCGAGTTGTCGAGCACGTCGTTGTTCGTCGTCACGGCCAGGAGCACCACGTCCGGCGCATAACCCCAGACCTTCTCGCGCAGGGTGAGAAGCTCCTGCGCCGTGCCGTAGCCGGAGACGCCGAAGTTGATGACCTCGACCTCGCGCCCCTTGAGCGCGGGGCACTCCCGCAGCTTCGCCTCCAGCACCGACCAGAAGGCCTGCTCGCGCTCGACCTGAAACGCCTCGGCGTACGAGTCGCCGACGACGGCGATGCGGAACGTGTTCGCGGGCTTGCTTCTGGCGTGCTCGCGGTCGCGCAGGCCGTCGGAGTTGATCCGGACGTGCGCGCTCCCCTCGCGCCGGTAGCGCCCCTCGACGCCCGGCCAGAGGGAGTAGCCGCGCACCTCGTCCGGCTGGTAGAAGACCGGGTAGGTGTAGCCGACCGCGCGCAGGAAGACCTCGAAGACGAGCAGCGCGAAGACGACGCTCATGAAGATGACCGCGAGCCTCACGCGCAGCGGCGGCTTCGATCTTTTCTCCGAAGTGCTTTCGTGGTTTGCCATGTCCGCGATTGTGCGAGGGGTATTTAACCACAGAGACACAGAGACACAGCTTTGCCTTTAGCTGTCTACGAGCTGTGTCTCTGTGGTTAATCGCCTGACGCCCCGGTTGCTCGATACCAGAAGATACAACAGGAGCGGCGGCGCAAAAAGTTAACAAAACCCGCGGGCGTTCGTGTATGCTGCCGCGGCGCTGAGGACGCATCACTCCCGAGATGCACCTGCACGTCATTCTCAACCGCCGCCTGCTCGAAACGAGGCGCGCGCGCCTGCACGCCGTCACGTCGGCGGCGCTCTACGGGCGCGGCGTCTTCACGACCGTCGCCGTGCACAGGGGCCGGCCCTTCCTCTGGGACGAGCACTGGGCGCGGCTGCTCGCCCACGCGCAGAGGGCGGGCGTCGAGTGCGACTACGGCGACAACGAGGCCGCGCTCCTCCTCTCGCGTCTCATCGAGGCCAACGGCGTCGAGGAGGGGCGCGCGCGCGTCCACCTGCTCGCGCGCGCCGTGCGCGGGCGCTGGAAGCTGGGGCGCGAAGGGCGCGCCTCCGACCTCCTGATGATGACGGCCGACGCGTGGGCCGTGCCCGAAGCCTTGGCGCTCACCGTCTCGCCCTACCGCGTCAACACCTGCTCGCCGCTCGTCGGCGTCAAGACCGTCAACCGGCTCGAACAGATCATGGCGTGGGAGGAGGCCAAGTCGAGAGACTTCGACGAGGCGGTCGTCTGCAACGAGCGCGGCGAGGTCGCCTGCGCGACGACGGCGAACCTCTTCTGGGTCAAGCAGGGCGCGGTGCACACGCCCGCGCTCGCCACCGGCGCCGTGGCCGGGACGACCCGCGCGCGCGTCATCGAGCTGGCGGCGGAGCTGGCCGTCCCCGTCTCCGAGGGCACGCACACCCTGCACGACATGGCCGACGCCGACGAGGTCTTCCTCACCTCGGCCGCGCTCGGCGTCGCGCTCGTCACAGTCTTCGACTACCACCGCTACACCGTCCCCTTCGGCAGCCCCGCGCTGCGCCTGCGCGAAGCTTACCGCCAGCTCACGCTCAACCCGGAAGCGTCCGCCCCCGTACCCGAGCAGAGCCGCGTGCCCGAGTAAGACGGCGCGCAAATGGAGGTTGACAGGATTTTCGGCGCGTGTATGATACCGGCGTTGACAGCTAAGCAACGTAGTACACCTTACCTCGTCCACCGTTCACTCCAGCGACCCAGCGGTCAATTCGCCGTCCGAGGAATCTCGCCTCTCGGCTGGTATATGTAACCTCTATCGCGCCGGCTCGTATCCACCGCCCGGCGTGATCCCCCTTCACGACCGCAAAATTCAATAAAGGAGTACCCACCATGAGCAAGCGTCTGCTGAGCCTCGCGCTTCTGTCTACCCTCGTGCTCGCCGCGGCCCCCCCGGCGCGGGTCATCCAGGCTTCCCCCTCCAAAGGACAACGGCAGGCCACCGCCTTAGACGAGCGCGCGCTCCGCGAAGCGAGTAAGAACGCCGTCTACGACCGGGCGGGTCGCGTCTCGAAACTGACCCTCCCCGTCTCCGACAAGGAGAAGGTCAGCTTCACCTTCATCTACGACGGGCAGGGCCGCCTTCAGTCCCTCGTCCAGCAGAACGGGGTCAAGATGCGACTCCAGTACGACGCCGCCGGCCAGTGGCAGGGCTTCACCTTCGACGACGGCGGCCGCGTAACGGTGGAGAGGGATGGCAGCGGTAAGGTCACGGGCACCCGCACGGAGCGGCCCGCCCCCAGCAGGCCGTCACGGCTCAAAGGCGCGCGCACCCGCAAGGTGTTGGTGACGGACGCCTGCCAGGACGCTACGGACAAGGCGGTGGAGGCCGTCATCGCTATGGGCGTCGCCTGTTTAGGCGGCCCGAGCATCGCGTGCGCCGGCGCGACCGCCTTCGCGGCCTACAGGACGTACCAGGCATACGTGGCGTGTAAGCAGGACGGCCCCGCGGCCGAGGAGTCTGCGGCTTAAAGACCTCTAACCCGGCCCGGCGGCGGGCGCCGCTCTGCGCTTCAAGCCCGCCGCCGGTTTTACCGGTCACGACATCTTCGACGATTAGAGGTTAGGTGGTGTTATGAGCTTCATGCATAGAGCGACGGTCGGTCTCATTCTGTCCTTGACACTAGGGCTGGCGGCCCCGGCTCGGGGCGTTCAGAGGACGAAGGGTGCGCGGGGGAGGCAGACGCAGCCGTCAAAAAATGTCGTCCCGCTGACACCCGACCAGCAGAGCGCACTCGCGCTGCTCGAACAGTTGTTCGAGGCGGCCCGGGGTTTCGACGACGAGACTTTGAAAATCAGGACGCTGGCGCGCGTCGCCGACACGTTGTGGCCCTACGACGAGTCGCGCGCGCGGCGACAGTTCGAAGAGTCGTTCCGCGCCGCGATGTCGGCCGGGGCCGCCGGGGGGGGCGGCCTCGCCTCGCTGACGGCGGCCTTCATGCCGCCCTCCCAGCCCACAGAGTTGCAGACGGAAGTCCTCGCCCTGATCTCGCGCCGGGACGCAGACCTCGCCGAAAAGCTCATCAAATCCGTCGCGGGCGATTCGCCGGGTAAGGAAGGCGGCGGGACACAGGCGCGGGCGGGCGCGGAGGAGAAGGCCCGCCAAGACCTCTACCTTCAGGCCGCGCTCAGCCTCACCGAGAGTAACCCCGCGCGGTCGGCGCAGTTGGCGAAAGCCGGACTCGGCGGCGAGATCAATCCCGAGATATTGAAAATCCTCTTCGCGCTGCGCTCGTCCAACCCTCCGGCGGCGGACGAGTTGTTCAGAGCGGCGCTGGCCGCGGCGCGTCGTGCCGGCGGGCGCTCTTCGGTGAACGTCGCGACCCTTGCGCCCTACGCCCTGCCGGAATTTACAACCTTCGGCGCGGGGCCCGGCCCCACCCAAGAGACGCCGGACGCCTCTCCCGTTGCGAGAGAGTTCCTGGACTTCGCCTACGACACCTTCCTACAACTCTCGGGCGTCGCGGCGCAGTTGGGGCTGCCCGGCGCCGACTACCGCCCCTTCACGCCGAGCCCGATGGACTACATGACGGGACAGCGGCTGCTGCCCTCTTTCGTCCGCCGTCTGCCCGACAGGGCCGCCAACTTCAAACAGGCCGTGGACGCCGTCGCCCGCAACGTGCAGCAGGTGAACGGCGCCGACACGGTGGGCAAGATGTTACAGGCGGGCGGCGCGGACGAGTTGGTCGAGCAGGCGCAGGCGGAGCGGAATAAATTACTGAAAGACTTGCTCTACACGCGCGCGGCGATGTCGGCCATGACGGGCGGAGACTTCGACCGGGCGCTCTCCATCGCCGAAAAGCTCGGCGACGAAGACCGCCGCGTAAGCCTCGGCTCCGTCATTAGGTTACAGGCGGCATCGGCGGCCCTGAAGAAAGAGGAGGTGGACACGGCCCTGCGTTACGCGGCGGGGGTGTCCGACCTGCGACAGCGCGCGTTCCTCTACGGCTCCATCGCCCGCGCCCTGTCCGACAAAAACGATAGCGTCCGTGCCGCCGGGGTGCTCGCCGACGCCGAAAGAGACATCGAGAAGGCCGAAGACGACGCGGTGAAGGCGAACGCGCTGCTCATCATCGCCGAGGTCAAGACACGCCTTGACCCGGCACAGGGCTTCGACGCGGTCGGCGTCGCGGTCAAGGCTTTCAACCGCGCCGACTCTAAGGGGGAGGCTGGCCGCGCGCCGGCGGCGGGCGGCGGTTCGGCCCTCTCGGCCGTCCTCAACGCTTCGCTCAAGCTCGACACCCCGAATTTCGAGCCCGCCTTTGTCAGGCTGGCCCGGGTCGATTTCAATCGCGCGGCACACCTGGCGCGGATGCTCGAAAGAAATGATAGGTCTGTGTCAGCGCAACTCGCCGCCTGCCGCGGCGCACTCGCAGCACGACCGGAGAAGAAAACGCAGACCGCCGAGATGAAGTGAGGCGTCGCGGGGCACGCCCGGGTGGAGGGGAGGGCGGCTCGCGTCTTATGATCGGCTCCCTCGGGACACAGGCCGCCGGGTCAAGGTAGCCTTTGCGCCCGTTGGTGGAGCCGATGCGCGAGAAGGAACTGCATCAGTCCCACCGTGAAGCAGCCCGCGCTGCCGGCTACGGCCCACCCGTTCCCCCGCGCGCCTCGGAAAAGGTTCAGTGCGCCCAGTGAAGTTACCGCGACGCCTAACAGGACGCATCGCTGGGAGTATCTTTCCAGTTCGTCTTTCGACATGACTCACCTCCGAAGCTGAACGCGACAACTCTTCCCCTCAAAGGTACGTTGCCTGCCCCCGTGTGAATCTTGACGCCAACCCGCGCGAGTGTAGCATAAGCAGGGCGGGCGTCGCGCGCGGAGGAATTGAGGAAGTAAGGCGCGCCCGGCCGTCTTTAAGAATCTTGCGCCGGGCGGGCGGGTTCTGTGCTAATCTCGCGCGCGCAACCCTAGAGCACGCAGTTCATCCTGAAAAAATTTCGGAGGATTGAGATGTTCGACGCAACCTTGCATCTTCCCGTCAGCCTCGCGGTGTTCCAGGACATCTTCCACGCGCCTTCGGGGCAGGAGATCGTGCGCATCCTCTTCCGCTGGGCACACTTCGTCGGCGGCATCACCTGGATCGGGATGCTCTACTTCTTCAACCTCGTCAACGTCAACTTCATGAAGGCGCTCGACAAGCCGACCAAGCAGGTCGTCGTCCCGAACCTGATGCCGAAGGCGCTCTGGTACTTCCGCTGGGGCGCGGTCGTCACGGTGCTGGCGGGCCTCGGCTACTACGCGATGTACATCCTGCGCGGCGACGTCATCAACGCCAACAGCGACGGCGCGGGCGCGAGCACCTGGCTCATCCTCCTCCTCTGGCTCGTCATCGCGGGCGCGGGCTGGGCCGTCTACGCCTACGTGCTGCTGCCGAACCTGCACAAGGACGGGAAGATTCTGGCGGCGGCGACCGCGGGGCTCGTCATCGCGCTGGCGGTGGCGCTCGTCTGGCTCCTCGACTCGCAGTTGACGGGCCGCCGCGACCACTGGGCCAGCAACAAGACGCTCTCCATCGGCATCGGCGGCGCGCTGGGGCTCATCATGCTCCTCAACGTGTGGGGCATCATCTGGCCGGCGCAGAAGCGGATCATCGCGGCGACCGCCGCCGGCGAGACGCCCGACGCCGCCCTCGCCCGCAAAGCCTTCCTCGCCTCGCGCACCAACGCGTGGCTCTCTCTGCCGATGCTCTTCTTCATGGGCACCTCGCACGGCGACTACGTCATCTTCGGCCGCAACGCCGTCTGAGCGGGGGTGTTGGGTGCTGGGTGCTGGGTGCTGGTAAGAAATTAACCCAGCACCCAGCACCCAGCACCCAGCACCCTTCCCCTTTACCCTTGTTCGCACTTCTGTTCTATAATCCTCCCAAGTTTAAGCCGAAGCGACAACCCGGATTTATGGAAGCCCGCGCCGTGCGTGTGAGCCGCGCGGGCTGGCCGCCTCGCTTTTGCGAGTTGCCGCAGTCATAACGAGGAGGAACGAATGGCAGACGTGAAGCTTTACACGGCGAAGCAGTTCGACCTGAGCGGGCTGAACGGGATTTCCGACCAGACCCTTGAGATGCACTTCAAGCTCTACGAGGGCTACGTCACCAACACCAACACGCTCACCACCAAGATCACCGAGATACTCTCGGACGGCAAGGTCGACCAGGAGGAGATGCCGGCCTACTCCGAGCTGACCCGCCGGATGGGGTTCGAGTACAACGGCATGGTCTTGCACGAGTGGTACTTCGGCAACATGCGCAAGGGCTCGACGACGACCGACCCGGAGAAGAACTCGAACTTCTACCAGCTGGCCGAGGAGTCTTTCGGCTCGTACGACATCTGGAAGGCGGACTTCGTCTCGGTGGGCAAGATGCGCGGCGTGGGCTGGGCGGTCTGCTACCAAGACCCCGTCAACAGCCGGCTCTCGAACCACTGGATCACCCTGCACGAGGTCGGCAACGTCGCGGGCTTCGTCCCCGTCCTCGTCATGGACGTGTGGGAGCACGCCTTCCTGCTCGACTACAAGCCGGCCGAGCGGCCGAAGTACATCGAGGCGTTCTTCTCCAACATCGACTGGGCGTCCTGCGAGCAGCGCCTGCAGCAGGGCGTCAGCTCGCGCCCCGCGGCCGCCGCGGCGGCCAAGAGCGAATAGAAAGGGTGAAGGCGGAAGGATGAAGGATGAAGGTCAGACAGTTCTTACTTCATCCTTCATCCTTCCGCCTTCACCCTTCACATCAAAACCGGAGGCTCTCGGATGAAACTCTCTCGACTCCTGCTCGTCTCGTGCGTGGTGGTGCTCGCGGCGTCTTTCGCGGGCTGCTCTTCGGACATGAACGCGAACACGGGCGTTGCCAACGCGAACGCCAACACGGCCGCGTCGCCTTCGCCGACCGCGCAGGCGCTCAACGTCGTCGAGCGCCCGCAGAAGATTAAAGACCAGATGTCGCAGCGCGGCGAGCAGGACGAGGCCAAGCCCGCGCTCACCATCGTCGAGCCGAAGGAGGGCGCGACCGTCCAGGGGGCGACCGTCAAGCTGAGCCTCAAGCTCGCGGGCGACCTCAAGGGCTACCAGCCGCACAAAGACCCTTCGACGGGGATGGGCAACCACGTCCACGTCATCCTCGACAACCAGCCCTACGAGGCCTACTACGAGATCGGCCAGCCCTTCGAGCTGCGCAACGTCTCCGAGGGGCCGCACACCATCCGCGCCTTCCCCTCGCGCCCGTGGCACGAGAGCTACAAGAACGACGGCGCGTTCCAGATGGTCTCGTTCACGGTGAAGGGCGGCGGCGACGCCTCCAAGCCGACGACGACGAATACGGGTCAGAAGATGGCCGACAACGCGAACGCCGCGAAGCCGGCCGCATCGCCGTCCGCTTCGCCCGCGGCCTCGCCCTCGCCGACCTCCGAAGGGAAAGACTACGCGCAGTCACCTTCCCCGAGCGGGACGGTTGACCGCACGAAGCCGCTTTTGACCTACAGCCGACCGAAGGGCGAGTACAAGAACGCGGACGCCGACGCCATCATGCTCGACTTCTGGCTCTCGAACGCGAAGCTGCAGGGCGACGGCGGCGACTACCGCGTCCGCTACACGGTGGACGGCGGCGAGCCGAAGTACCTCGACAAGTGGGAGCCCATCTGGCTCGCCGGCTGGGCGGCCGGCAAACACACTGTCAAACTCGAACTCGTCGACAAGTCCGGCAACCCCGTCGACAACGGCGGCTACAACTCGACCTCGCGCGACATCACCGTGACGAAGTAGGCTGTGGGCAGATGGCAGTAGGCAGTTAAGACCAGCAACACCGAGCGGCGTAAAACGAATCAGGGGCGGCGAGATTGCGACTCGCCGCCCCTGATTCTTTCAGTCACTTTCGCAAACGGCAAACTGCCTACTGCCTACTGCCATCTGCCTACTGGCTCCCCAGCTTCTTCTTCTCGGCGGCGGCCTCCTGGTAGAAGCGGTCGGCGGGCTTGGTGGCGTTGAGGACGGAGTCGAACTCGCGCAAAGCCTCTTCGCGCCGTTCGAGGTGCGCGAGGATGCGGCCGCTGGAGAGGTGCGCGCGCATGACGACCGAGGGGTCTGTGTCGGCCGTCGCGAAGAGTAGCGCCTGGCGGAAGTGGCCGAGCGCGGCGTTGAGCCGCTCGGCCTGCACCGCCTCGTCAATGGCCTCCTGCGCCGCGAGGCTCGCCGCCTGCCCCAGCGTGAAGTAGACGAGCGGCTCTTCCGCGTACTCGCCCTTCAGCGCGTTGAGGCGCGCGTTCGCCTCCTCGTAGTTGCGCAGGCGCAGAAGCTCGCCCACGTCGTTGAGGCTCTTGATGAGGGCCGCGCGTCTCTCGTCCGTCGGCTGCGGCTCGGCGGCCACCTCCGCCGCCGGGGCCGCGGCGCGGCGCGCACGCGCGCGCGCGACCGCCTCCGCGTACTCGGCGGGGCGCTTTAGCTCGCGCGCGACCGCGAAGGCCGCGACCATGTCGGGCATGAAGTTGGACACGTCGAAGCCCGCGCCCTCGAAGCCGCGGAGCTGGTCTGCGAAGTGGAACGAGAGCACCGCGCCGCGCTCGTAAGCCTCGGCCAGCTGCGCCGTCGTCGAGTCCTGGATCGCCGCCTCGCGCTCCTTCGACTTCTTAAGGACGGCGTCCTTCGCGGCCTGGCCGGAGGCGGCCTGCAACCTCTGGCTCGTGTCGATCTGCAGGGCGCGCAGGCGCACGCGCTCGTCCATGCGCGCGTCGGCCGCCGCGACCATCGAGCGCGCCACGGCGAGGAAGACGTCCGCGCCGAACGTGCGCCCCTTGCGCGACTGCTCGGCTTCGAGGAGCTGCTTGATCTCGGGCCGGCGCGCGGCGATCTCGCGGCTGAAGCGCGCGACCAGGGGGTCTACGACGAACTGCAGGTACGCGCGCCGCGTCTCGGAGAGGCGCGGGTCTGTGTCGGGCGGGACGATGACGAAGTAGTCGTCGCCGACGGCGCGCAGGTTGATGGCGCCGGTCGCGCCCAGGAGGTCGGGCACGACGCGGAAGTGGCGCACGTGCTCGCGCAGGACGGTGGTCGTCCTTGGCTGCTCCTTCTTCTTCTGCGCGCCGGGCGTGGGCACGGTGACGCGCTCGTTGATGATCGTCTCGGGGCGCGTGTTGAGGTAGGCGAGGACGCCGCGCGCCATGTCGAGCGTCTGCTGGCGCAGCTTGTCGCCCGCGGCGCGGTGCATCGCCGTGTAGTTCGGGAGCCGCGCGTCGAGTCCCGAAGACTTGTAGAACTCGCGCAGGAGCGGCACGAAGTCGAGGACTTCGAGCACGCCCGCGGGCAGGTCTTCGGAGCGGGCCGGGGCCTCGAAGTCGGGCGGCGGGCCGAGCGTGTAGGCGAGCGAGATGTAGCGCGCGGCCTGGTCGGCCGGCGTCACGCCCTCTTCCTTAAGGGCGTTGCGCGTGTAGAAGTCCTGCAGTCGCCGGCGCAGGGCTGAGTCGAGGCCCGCCTGCTCGCGCCGCACGAGCTCCCGGAAGACGGAGGGGCGCGCCCCCGCGGGCGTCGGGTCCCAGCCGGCGGCGTCGAGCGCGGCCATCATCACGATGAGCCGCGCGTCGGGCGCGACCTCGATGCCGTAGTCGGTCAGGCCGAGCGTGCCGGCGGCCGCGGGGCGTTGCGGCTGGGCGGGCGTGGGCGTCGCCTGCGCCGCGGTCTTCTGCCGGGCCGGGGCGGCCTGCGCGCACAGGAGCGCGGCCAAGGGGACAGTCAGGAACAACTTCTTCATCGAAAACCTTCTAAAATTAGACGGTAGTTAGTAGTCAGTAGAAAAACTAAGGTCAGCGCACGCTAAGCGGGAGCCTACTGATTACTGTCCTTAGACTCCGGATTTCCCGCGTGGGTTGGCGCAGAGGTGCAAGGTTAACAGGGCAGGCGGCCGGCGAACAAACGGCCTTTGACGAGGGCGCGCGGGCAGGAGACACCTCGCCGGGGCGGAAGGGGGAAGGGTGAAGTGATAGGTAATAAGTGATGAGTGATAAGAAGGAACCGAAGAAGTTCCCGCCCTCACTCATCACTTGTCACTCATCACTTATCACTATTGGAAGCTGTTGAGCGCCGAGGGTTCGTCCGAGTAGGTGTCGAAGACCGTGAGGAGCTTGGTGATGACGAGCAGCTCCTTGATCTTCTCGCCGAGGCCGAGCATCTTGAGCTGGCCCTTCTCGCGGCTGATGGTGGTGTGGCTGGAGACCAGCTCGCCGATGCCGCTCGAATCCATGTAGCTGACGCCCGACAGGTTGAGCAGCACCTTCTTCTTCCCCTCGCTGACGAGGCGGCGGATGGCGCTGCGCAGGGCGACGTTGCCCTCGCCGATGGTGATCTTTCCTTCGAGGTCGAGGATCGTCACGTCCCCTGCCTGGCGCTCGCGGATGTTCAGTTCAGCCATTGCGGGAAATCTCCTGTGTGAATTTTTGATTTTAGATTTTTGATTTCCGATTTTACCGGCGACGCCCTGAATCGAAAATTCTAAAATCAAAAATCTAAAATTATTTATTACTTCTTCTTGGTCATGCGGACGAGAGTCCCGCCCCCGGCGGGGCGCTCCCAGGCGACTTCGTCCATGAAGGTGCGCATGAAGAGGATACCACGCCCGGAGGCTTTGAGGATGTTCTCCTCGGCCGTCGGGTCTGGGAGGTGCGACAAGTCGAAGCCCTCGCCGCGGTCGCGCACGGTCACCGTGAGTCCTTCGTCGGTGCCCGACATGCCAATCTCCACGGGGACGTTCTCGTCCTGCCGGTTGCCGTGCAGGACGGCGTTGGTCACGGCCTCGCGCACGGCGAGGTCGATGCCGAAGAGCGCGTCTTCGGCGAAGCCCAGCCTGCGCGCGGCGTCCGCGACGGACGCCGCCGCCTCGCCGATGGCCTCGATGCGGCTCGGCAGCTTGAGTTCGACGGTCTCTTCGGTCACAGGCTCAATACTTGAAACTCGACAGGAAGCCTGCACGGTTTAACACGCCCGCCGCACGACTGTCAAGAAAGTAGGCAGTAGGGAGGGTGCTGGGTTCTGGGTGTTGGGTAAAACCAGCACCCAGCACCTAACACCCAGCACCCTCTTACTGCCATCTGCCTACCGCTTACTGATTCTGCTAACATTGCCCCATGCTGATTCGACCCGCAAGGCGGCTGCGCGGCCGCTTACGCGTCCCCGGCGACAAGTCCGTCTCGCACCGCGCGGCGATGCTGGCGGCGCTCGCCCGCGGGCGCACCACCATCACGAACTTCTCTTCGAGCGCCGACTGTAGTTCGACGCTCGAAGTCCTGCGCCGCCTCGGCGTCCCCGTCGGGCGCGAAGGCTCGACCGTGCGCGTCGAGGGCGTCGGCGCGGACGAAGGCGGGCGGCGCTTTCGTCAACCCTCGACCGGGCTCGACTGCGGCAATTCGGGGACGACGATGCGCCTGATGGCCGGCGTGCTCGCGGCGCAGCCTTTCACCTCCGTGCTCACGGGCGACGAGTCTCTGAGCCGGCGGCCGATGGGACGCGTGATGGAGCCCCTGGGGCAGATGGGCGCGCGCCTTTCGGCCGTGGACGGCCACGCGCCTCTGACGGTCGAGGGCCGGTGCCCTCTGCGCCCGGTGCGCTACGAGATGCCCGTCGCCAGCGCGCAGGTCAAGTCCTGCGTCCTGCTCGCGGGGCTCGGCGCCGAAGGGCGCACGGAGGTCTTCGAACCCGCCGCGCAGACGCGCGACCACACGGAGCGCATGCTCCGCTGGTTCGGCGTCGAAGTCAGAACCAAAGAGATGTCAGACGAGGCCGGGCGCGTCTGCGTCTCGGTCGAAGGCGGCTCGCGTCTGACGGCGCGCGACCTTGTGGTGCCGGGCGACATCTCCTCGGCGGCGTTTCCCCTGGCGGCGGCCGCGCTGCTGCCCGGCTCGGAGCTTGAGCTGGAAGGCGTCGGCCTCAACCCCACGCGCGCGGCCGTGCTCGACGCGCTGCGCGGACTCGGCCTCGAACTCTCGGTCGAAGACGAGAGGGAGACTTCGAACGAGCCGACCGGCCTCATACGAGTGCGCGGCGGCGACGGCCTTAAGTCCTCGGCGCACGGCGCGAACGTCATCCGCGGCCCGCTCGTCCCGCAACTCATCGACGAGCTTCCCGTCCTGGCCGTCGTCGGCACGGCCGTCGAGGGCGGGCTGGAGATACGCGACGCGCGCGAACTGCGCGTGAAGGAGTCAGACCGCATCAGCGCCACCGTCACGAACCTGCGCGCGATGGGGGCCGAGGTCGAGGAGTTCGAAGACGGCCTGCGGGTCGACGGCCCCGTCCGACTGCGCGGCGCGCGCGTCGAGTCCTACGGCGACCACCGCATCGCGATGGCCTTCGCCGTCGCGGGGCTCGCGGCCGAAGGCGAGACCGAGATCGAGGGCGCGGAGGAGTGCGTCGCCGTCTCCTTCCCGGAGTTCTTCCCCCTGCTCGAATCTCTGACGGAGAGATGAGCCGCCGCGTGGTCGTCATCACGGGCTTCATGGGCGCGGGCAAGACGACGGTCGGCCGCGCGCTCGCGGATATTTTGGGCGCGCCCTTCGTCGACCTCGACGACGCGGTGCGTGAACTCGAAGGCCGCGGCCCGCGCGAGTTGATTGACGAAGAGGGCGAAGAATATTTCCGCGAGGCGGAGACGCGCGCCCTCAGTCATGTTCTTGAAAAAGGTGAAGCGCGCGTGGTCGCCACCGGCGGCGGAGCCTGGACGCTCGCGCGCAACCGCTCGCTCGTCGCGGAGCACGGCTGCCTCTCGGTCTGGCTCGACGCGCCGTTCGAACTCTGCCTCCGGCGCATCGACCGGGAAGGCGACCGCGACTCGCGCCCCTTCGCGCGCGACACCGAACGCGCCGCGAGCCTCTACGAAGAGAGGCTCGCGGCCTACCGTCAAGCAGACCTCCGCGTTACGGTCGCGCCCGAAGCAGGTGCCGAAGAGCTTGCCGCCGAGGTAGTCGCGGCGCTTGATGGAGCTTAGGGCTAGTTCGAATCACCCTTGAGTTATATAGGGGATAAGGTTCACCACAGAGACACAGAGGCACAGCTTGAAGCGTTATGCCTTCAAAGCTGTGCCCCTGTGTCTCTGTGGTGAATTGTCTGTTCCCGGATTACAGACGTGTATGGAGGCCCTAAGCTTTCCCGAAGAACCAGACCTTCTTCGGCTTCGGGCGGCTGCACCTGACGCCGGCCCTGTTCGGGTCGCAGTCCTGCCCTTCCTTAACCTTCTGCTTCGCCGCCTTCTCCGCGGCTTGAACGCTCTCCTTCTGCGCCTTGGCCGAGCCGGACTCCTGCGCGACGGCCGGGACGGCGAAAGCGGAAGCGAGTAAAGCTACGCAAGCGAATCTCTTCATACAAGCTCTCCTCCTGGCAACGAATGTCGGGTACGATTTGGCGCCATTCTACCAGACGGCCCCGCAAGTGGTAATGGCCCGAGGGCGGGCGCCGGTGTTATGCTCTCGGGCAACTAACATCTATTTCTGTGGCGGAGAAAGGTGTGGGGCGGGGGCGGACACGTCCCCCGAAAGACCTTCGTTGAAAGGAAGGGGATGCCGCTTTGCCGCCTTCCGCCTGTTGGAACGTGCGACCCGCGAGCGGTCGCCGAACTGAGTCCGAAAGGGACTGACGTAGGAGTTACATGAGCAAGCAGAGCAACGACTCGAAGGCTTTGAAACCGGCCGAGAAGTTAGTCAACGCTTCGAACTGGAAGCACCTCGCGCGCTGGAACGGCGAGGGGTTTTATGAGCTGAAGACCGAGGACACGGGCGACTGCCGCGTCCGCCTCTTCTTCACGCCTCAACTGTTGGAGGCGGCCGAGGAGATTCTCTACCGACAGATCGTCAACGCCACGCGCTTCCCCGGCGTGCGCATGGTGGTGATTACGCCCGACGCGCACTACGGCTACGGCGTCCCCGTCGGCTGCGTCCTCATCACCGACGCCGCCGAAGGCGCCGTCGCCATGGGGCCTGTGGGCTACGACATCGGCTGCTTCACAGCCGACACACTCGTCCCCGTCGTTGACGGAAACTCGCGCCCCATCGGCGAACTCGCCGAGACCGGCGGCGAGATTCTCGTCTACGCGCTCTCGGCCGAGCACAAGGTTGTCGTCGCCAGAGCGACGGCTAAAAGGACGCGCACCGACGCGCCGCTCGTCAAAGTCACACTCGACAACGGCCGCGAAATTACCTGCACGCCCGACCACGAGTTCATGCTCCGCGACGGCAGCTACCGTCAGGCGTGCGAGCTTGAACCCGAGACTTCCTTGATGCCGTTTCACCTGCACGCCGACAGGGACGGTTACAGGTTCGTGCAGCACCCAGCCACGGGAACAACTCAGCGCGTCCATTGGCTCATGGCGCGCGGTGGATTGCTCGGCGTGGTTCCCCGCTTCGAGGGTCAGAAGACGGTGATTCATCACCTGAACTTCACCCCCTCGGACAATCGCCCGGAGAACTTACAGTTCATGGGCGACCGCGACCACATGCGCTACCACCGCTCGCACGCGGAGAAGTTTACACACTTCCAGTCGGCGGAATTCGAGGAACGCAGGGTGCGTGCGCTCGCGGCGAAAGCGCAGACGGCTGAGGGCCATGCTTACTTCGCGGAGCGCGGGACGAAGAACATCCTCGCCTATATGGCGGAAAAGCCCGAACACTTTCGCGCATCGGTCGCTGGCAACGGCGAGCGCGGGAAGACTTACCTGGTTGCATACAACACGAGTCCCGAAGGGCGTCGCAAATCGTCCGAGGTCGCGCACCGTCAGCACGTTTGCGAGACCTGCGGCGAGACGTTAACGGGCGGCTTCGGGATTCATAATCACCGCCGCTGGCGTCACGGCTACAACCACAAGGTCGTCTCGGTTGAGCCTCTCGCACAGAGGGCGGATGTTTACTGTCTGACGGTGCCGGGGTACGGGAACTTCGCTTTGGACGCGGGTGTGTTCGTGCACAACTGCGGGATGATGTCGGCGCGGTCAAATGTCGAGGCGGAGGCGGCGACGCCGGAGAGGCGGTTGGAGTTCAACCGGGCGGTGATGGGGCGCGTGAACATGGGGTTCGGCGGGAAGAGCTTGAAGCTCGGGCGTCTGTCGGACGAGGAGTTCCAGAACCTCGTGCGCGGGGGCGCGGAGTATTACGTCGAGAAGTACGGGGCGACGTTCGACCGCAGCCACGCGGAGCGCCACCGCATCCCCGTCGACGACGACTGGCAGATTCCATACGGCGGCAAGGGGCGGCCCGAGCGCGGGCGCGACCAGATGGGGAGCCTCGGCGGCGGCAACCACTTCATCGAGTTGCAGCGCAGCAGCCAGACGGGGACGCTCTTCGTGCAGGTGCACACAGGCTCGCGCGGGTTCGGGCACGGGCTCGCGACGAACTACTTCGAGCTGGCGCGCGAGGAGCACCCTGAGCTGCTGAAGGACATCGACCTCGGCTACTTCACGCCGGACTCGAAGCACTACCGCGACTACCTGAACGCGGTCGCGGCGGGCGGCAACTACGCCATCCTGAACCGGCTCGTCATCTTCGAGCAGGTGTCGGAGGCGTTCCGCGAAGTGTTCGGGGAGGAGCTCGAACTCGTCTACGAGATCAGCCACAACCTCGTGCAGAAGGAGTGGCACCCGGAGTTCGGAGACGTGTGGGTGCACCGCAAGGGCGCGACGCGCGCCTTCCCCGCGGGGCACCCGTTCCTGAAAGGCACCGTCTGGGAGGAGAAGGGCCACCCCGTGCTCATCCCCGGCAGCAACAAGGACTGGAGCTACATCCTCCGTCCCCTCGCGGGCGCGGAGCGGAGTGGCTTCTCGGTCAACCACGGCGCGGGCCGTCGCATCTCGCGCGGCGAGGCCAACCGCACGCTCAACCAGCGCAAGATGGACGACGAGTACCGCGAGGCCGGCATCGTCGTCAACGCGGACGGCCGCGTGCCCCTGGACGAGGCGGCGCCCTGCTACAAGCCTTCGGAGGATGTGGTCGCGGCCGTCGTCGGCGCGGGGCTGGCGGAGATCGAGCACAGCCTCTGGCCGCTCGCCTCGCTCAAGGGCGTGGACGAGCTGAAGCGGCGTAAAGGTAAAGGCAGGCCCGAACGCAAGGGCGGCCGCGGCGAGGGCAAGAAGACGAGCGAGCACTACTGAGGGTGCTGGGTGCTGGGTGCTGGGTGTTGGGTAAAAGCTGGTTCTACCCAGCACCCAGCACCCAGTACCCAACACTCTTCCTCAAAAACTTTGCCGACGCGCCCGGCCCGTGCGTGTAAGTTTCTGTTAAGAGCCCTCGGGCTCGAACGTCTCCCTTCCCTTTCCGAGTCGGCCGCCGAATGGAGGTGAACCATGTCTGTGAGAAGGTTGCTCTTCGCCCTGACGCCCTGCCTCTTCTGTCTGTTTGTGTGCGCGCAGGCGCGGGCGCAGTCGGGGATGAACGGGGCGAACGGGGCGGGCGGGCTCGGCGCCCCGCGCGAGGAGGCGCGTGACGCGGGCAACGTCACGACGCTCTACACGCTCGACCCCCTTTCGAGTTCGCTCTGCCTCGCCGACGGGAAGTACGGGCGCATCTTCCAGGAGAACGAGACGAAGAACCGCTGCAGCGACCTCGACTTCGGCAGCTACTACGCCGACAACTTCTCGGTCGGCATCGAGGGCGGGCGCGTCGGCGTCATCCTCGACCTCGGCGACGCGGCCGAGTTGAAGAAGCGCTACGGCTTCGAGGAGACGGTCGGGATGTCGCAGGGCTTCGCCTCGCTCCACGCCGAGGGCGACAAGGTCTTCGTCCTCAAGGAGCGCCGGCCGCAGACGTTTCAGGAGTTGCAGGAGTCGGGGCAGCTCTTCGCCGAAGGCAAGTCCGTGGCGAGCGCGCCCATCAAGGTCGGATACATCTACCTCGTCCGCCTCACCGACCGGCACCACAAGGACTTCCAGCTCCTCGCCAAGCTGAAGGTCGTCGCGTACGTGCCGGGCGAGTCGGTCACCGTCCGCTGGCAGGTCTTATGAGCCGCTCCTGCGCGCGCGCAGCAGCTCGAGCAGCGCTAGCTCTTCGACGCTGTAGTCGGGCTGCTGCCGCCGTATCAGTCGGCGCGCGCGGCGCGGGCGGAACTCTTCGAGTGACTTGCCGCGCTCGTAAGCTTCGAGCACCTTCGGGTGGATGTAGCAGGAGCGGCAGACGCCCGGCGTGTTCCCCAGGCGTTCGGCCACGCGCCTGACGGCCGCGACCAGGTTCTTCTTCACGGCCTTCGGGTCTTCGCAGCAGCCGAGCTCGCCCAGCTCGACGGCCGCCAAAAGCGTCCCGCCCCACGTCCGAAAATCTTTGGCCGAGAACTCCGCGCCGGCCGCGGCCTTGATGTAGTCGTTCACGTCGCGCGGGGTGACGGCGCGCACCCGCCCGTCCTCGCCGACGTACTCGAAGAGGCGCGGGCCGCCGATGGCCTTGATGTCGCGGACGAGCGCGGCGAGCTCTTCGTCGACCAGGATGCGCCGGTGCTTGATGTGGTGCTTGCCGACGAAGCTAAACTCCAGCCGGCCGCCCCTTTTGATCTCGAGGTGCCGGTTGCGGAGCGTCGTCACGCCGTAGGTGCGGTAACGCTTCACGCTCTCCTCGGAGCCGACGCGGAAGTAGAGGTCGTTAATCAGACGGACGACGACGGCGAGTACGCGCTCCTTGCCCAGCCCCTCGCGCGCGATGTCCTCGTTGGCCTTCCGGCGCAGGAGGGGCAGCGCCTCGCCGAAGCGCTCGATCTTTTTGTACTTGCGGCGGGCGCGGCTCGCGACGAAAGAGGGGTGGTAGATGCGCTGGACGCGCCCCATCTTGTCGAGGCCGACCGCCTGCAGGGAGCTGCGCGGCGAGGGCGCGATGCGCACGTCGCCCCACGCGGGCGGGATGACGAGCGAGCGGATGCGCTCCAAAGCGGCCTCGTCTTCGATGCGCCGCCCGTCGGCCGTCTCGTAGCGGAAGCCGCGCGACTTCGAGCCCGTCCGGCGCCACCACTTCGCGCGCCGGTCGCGTGTAACGCTTCCGGCCAAAAGGCCGGCCGCGATGTTCTGTTGGACTGCATGCCCGGCGCTCGCCATCCGCTGAAAGCCCCCTTTACCACCCATGCCGCGAGAAAGTGCGGATGTCCTTTCAAACCGCGGGCCACGCCTCGTACAAGATTTAACCACAGAGACACAGAGGCACGGCTTGGAGACTTATTGCTTCAAGCCGTGCCTCTGTGTCTCTGTGGTTAAATCTGTGTCAGGTGGCCGAGACGGTCGTCCCTTGCGGCGTCTGCTGCGAGGCCGGCTGGTAGTAGAGGATGCGGTTGCAGTTGTCGCAGGTGATGATGTCGTCGCCGCGGCGAATCTCGGCCATCAACTGCGGCCGGAGCGTCATGCGGCAGGCGGAGCAGGCGCCGTTGCGCGCCTCGGCCAGGGCCACGCCGTCGCGGATGCGCCCGACGATGCGCTGGTACGTGGCCTTGATTCCGGGCGGGAGTTCCGCGAAGCGGCGCTCCCGCTCGCGCCGACGCTCTTCGATCTCCGCCGACCAGGAGCGCGTCTGCTCCTCGAAGGCGCGCAGGCGCTCCTCGTGCTCCGCGCGCAGGCGCGCGAACTCGGGCTCGCGCTCGGCCAGCTGCTTCTCGGCCGTCTCGGCGGCCTCCATCTGTTCGAGGACTTTCGTCTCCAGCTCGCCGATGTGCTTCTTCGCGGCGTCACGCTCGCGGATGGCCGCCTCGTAGACCTTCGAGTTGTTCGAGGCCATCAGGTCACGCTCGGCCTTCTCCAGCCGAACGCGCTGCTCGGCCAGCTCCTTGTCTAAGGCGGCGCGGGTCTCGCGCGCGGTCTCGCCCGCCTGCTGGAGCGCCTTAAATTCAAAGGCGCGCTGATCGAACTCGCTTTCGATCTCGGCGCGCCTTCTGGGGATTGACTCCAGGTCGGACTGTAGCCTGCGGATGCCCGTGTCGACATTTTGCAGGGCGACCAACTGCTCCAATTCCGCTTTCAATGCTCTTATCTCCTCTTTAAAACCGACGGTAAAGCGGCGCCGCGTTCACGCCCCGTTTATGAAAAACTCATTTTCTCAGATGCCCGGGCGGGAGACAAGTTGGGGAGGTGTTGGGTGCTGGGTGCTGGGTGCTGGTTAAAAACTTAGTTCTAACCAGCACCCGGAACCTAACACCCCAAACCCAGCACCTAGCGCCCAGCACCCAGCACCCTCAGAACCACCTTGCCGAACGTCTCGTTCGATTCGAGGTGGTCATAGGCCGCGGCCACGTCTTTGAGGTCGAAGGTGCGGTCGATGACGGTGCGCACGAGGCCGCGCGCGAAGAGCGGGACGACCTCCGCGGCGAAGCGGCGGACGGCCGCCGACTTCTCCTCGACCGAGCGCGCGCGCAGCACCGTGCCGATGACCTGCAGGCGCTTCCCCATCACGTGCCGGAAGCTGAGCGGCGCCGACGACCCGCCGAGCGTCCCGACGAGCAGGAGCCGCCCGTGCAACGCCAGCGCTTCGAGGTTCGCTTCGAGGTAGGAGGAGCCGACGAGGTCGAGCACGACGTTCACGCCCTCGCCCTTCGTCCAGCCGTTGACGGCCAGCGCGAACGCGCGCGGGTCGTCGGCGACGACGAAGCCCTTGTCCATCCCGAACTCTTTCGCGCGCTCCACCTTCTCCTTCGTCCGCGCCGTGCCGTAGACCGCGCCCGCGCCGGCCGCGCGCGCGAGCTGCGCCGCCGCCGTGCCGACGCCCGAGCCGACCGCGTGAATCAGCACGCTCTCGCCCGTGCGCAGGCCCGCCTGCGTGAAGAGCGCGTCGTGCGCCGTGATGAAGACTTCGGGCACGGCCGCCGCCTCTTCGAACGACAAGCCTTGCGGTATCTCCGCGAGGTGGCTCTCGGGCACGACCACGTACTCCGCCTGCGCGCCGCCCGCCGTGATGCCGAAGACGCGCTGGCCGAAGCGCCACATGCTCCCCTCTTCGCCCACCTGATCGACCTCGCCCGCGAACTCGAGGCCGGGGATGTCCGCGGGCGCGCCGGGCGGCGCCGGGTAGCGGCCGCGCTTCTGTAGAACGTCCGCGCGGTTCAGGCCCGCCGCACGCACGCGCACCCTCACGCGGTCGGCACGCGCCGTGGGCCGCGCGACCTCCGACACCTCGAGCCTCCCCGCCCCCTCGTGCGAGACGATCCTCACCGCCTGCATCTTCTCTTCACTCATGCCGAGAGCTTAACACCAAACCCGGCGAACGGCGCGCGTGTTAAAGTTGTGACGAATGAGCGGAGCCGGGCTGTTCGTCATCATCAACCACACGGCCGCGCGCGCGCGCAAAGCGTGGCCGCGCGTGCGCGAGGCTTTAGAGGGCGCGGGGGTCGCGTTCGAGGCGCACGAGTCGACGCGTCAGGGCGAGACCGAAGAGCGCACGCGCGCGGCGCTCGACGGCGGCTTCGGAACCGTCGCCGCCGTCGGGGGCGACGGCACGCTGAGCGCCGCCGCCAACGGCTTCTTCCGGACGTGCGCCGAACTCTCCGAACTCTCCGAAGGCTCGCTCCCGCGCGCCGTCAACCCCGAGGCGGCGCTCGCGCCGCTGCCCGCGGGCACGGGCGACGACTTCGCGCGCGGCCTCTCCGGCGGTCGCCGCGAGACGCTCGACGCGTGGGTCGCACGACTCGTCCGCCACTGCCGCCGCGGCCGTTTTCAGGAAGAGACGGCGAAGCGCATTGACCTGATGCTCGGGAGCGCGGGCGGAGGGGCGAGACGTTTCGTCTGCCTCAACGCGGCGACGCTCGGCATCGGCGCGGAGGTGGCCGAGCGCGTGGCGGCGCAGGGCGGCGCGGTCAGACGTCTGCCGGGCGAGGCTCGCTTCGCGCTCGCGGCGCTGCCGCGTCTCGTCGCCTGGCGCGACCGGCGCGTGCGCGTCATCGCGGACGGGCGCGTCTGGGAGGAGTGCGGCACAAACCTGCTCGCCGTCGCCAACGGCACCTACGCGGGCGGCGGCATGAACTTCTCGCCCGGAGCGCGCCTCGACGACGGCCTCCTCGACGTGCTCGCCGTCGCGGACATCTCGCGCCCCGCGCTGCTGCGCGAACTCGCGCGCGTCCACACCGGCGGCCACGTCAAGAGCCCCCACGTCAAACTCACGCGCGCCGCACACGTCCGCATCGAGACTTTAGACCCTTCGGACTCACTCGGCGTCGAAGCCGACGGCGACCCACGCGGCCACACGCCCGCAGACTTCCGCGTCATGCCTGCGGCGCTGCGGGTTGTGTGCTGACTTGAATACGATGGGAAAAGTTTTTCACCACAGAGACACGGCTTGAAGACTTATGTGCTTCAAGCCGTGTCTCTGTGTCTCTGTGGTTAATTGTTCCTGACTCTGGTTTCAGCTTCCGAGCAGAGCGCGGGCCTGCGAGAGGACGTTATCGACGTTGAAGCCGAGTTCCTTCAAAGCAGTCGGGCCGGGGGCCGAGGCGCCGAAGCGGTCGAGGCAGAGCACGCCGCCGGAGTCTCCGACCCAGCGGTGCCAGCCGAGGCTGGCCGCGGCCTCGACGCCGAGGCGCGCCTTGACCGCCGAAGGGATGACGCTCTCGCGGTACTCCGCGTCCTGCTCCTCGAACAAGTCCCAGCAGGGCATCGAGACGACGCGCGTCGGCGTGCCCTCCTGCTGCAAGCGGTCGCGCGCTTCGAGGCAGAGCGAGACCTCGGAGCCGGTCGAGAGCAGGATGAGTTTCGGCGTCACGGCCTTGCCTTCCGCGTCCGTCGCATCCGCCAGCACGTACGCGCCGCGGCGCGCGCCCTCGGCCGAGGCGTACTTGCCCGTGCGGTCGATGAGCGGGAGCTTCTGGCGCGTGAGGACGAGCGCGGTCGGCGCGTGTTGACGCAGTATCGCGAGCCGCCACGCCTCGCGCGTCTCGTGCACGTCGGCCGGGCGGATGACGAAGAGGTTCGGGATGGCGCGCAGGCCCGCGAGCTGCTCGACCGGCTGGTGCGTCGGGCCGTCTTCACCGAGGCCGATGGAGTCGTGCGTGAAGACGTAGACGACCTGCACGTGCGAGAGCGCGGCGAGGCGGATGGCGGGCTTCATGTAGTCTGAGAAGCACATGAAGGTCGCGCCGTAAGGGATGAGTCCGCCGTTGAGGCTCATGCCCGTCAAGGCCGCGCCCATGCCGTGCTCGCGGATGCCGAAGTGGATCGTGCGCCCCTCATAACTACCGAACTGGAAGCTGCCGCCGTCCTTGATGTCGGTGTTGGTCGAGGGGCCGAGGTCGGCCGAGCCGCCGATGAGAGTCGGGAGGTAAGGCGCGAGCGCGTTGATGACCTCGCCGCTCGCCTGGCGGGTCGCCATCGACTTGGCGTCCGCGAACGTGGGCAGGTGCGACTCCCAGTCCGCGGGCAGGTCGCCGCTCATCGTCACGCGCCACGCCTCGCCCTGCTCGGCGAACTCGCTCGTGTAGCGCTCGACCAGAGAGTTCCACTCCTGCTCCTGCCGCCCGCCGCGCTCGACGCACTTGCGGAACTCGGCGAGCGCCTCTTCGGGGATGTAGAACTCTTCGTCCTCGGGCCAGCCCAGGGCGCGCTTCGTCTCCTTCACGGCCTCCGCGCCGGGCGCGTCGGAGTGCGCCTTGCGCGTGCCGGCGGTCGGCATGCCGAAACCGATGACGGTCTTGACCGAGATGAGCGAGGGCTTGTCGGTGACGGCCTGCGCTTCGCGGATCGCCTGCTCAAGCGCGTCGAGGTCGTTGCCGTCCTTCACGGTCGAGGTGTGCCAGCCGTAGGCGTCGAAGCGCTTGGGCACGTCGTCCGAGTAGGCGAGCGAGGTGAAGCCCTCGATGGTGACGTGGTTGTCGTCGTAGAGGTAGATGAGCTTGCCGAGTTTCAGGTGTCCCGCGAGCGAGGCGGCCTCGGCCGCGACGCCCTCCATCAGGTCGCCGTCGGAGACGATGGCGTAGACGTAGTTGTCGACGACGGGGAAGCCTTCGCGGTTGAACTTCGCGGCGAGGTGCGCGGCGCCCATCGCCATCCCGACGCCGTTGGCGAAGCCCTGCCCCAGGGGGCCGGTCGTGATCTCGACGCCCGGCGTCAGGATGTTCTCGGGGTGGCCCGGCGTCTTCGAGCCCCACTGGCGGAAGTGCTTCAGCTCTTCGAGCGGGAGGTCGTAGCCGGTCAGGTGGAGCAGCGAGTAGAGCAGCATCGAGCCGTGGCCGGCGCTCAGGAGGAAGCGGTCACGCCCCTTCCACTTCGGGTTCTTCGGGTTGTGGCGCATGAAGCGCGTCCAGAGAAGGTAGGCCATCGGCGCGCAGCCCAACGGCAGGCCGGGGTGGCCGGACTCCGCGCGCTGCACGGCGTCGATGGAGAGTGCGCGGATGGTGTTGATGCAAAGTTGGTCGAGGTCGGCGCTCGTGTCTCTGGTCGGCGTTGACGCGCTCATCTTTCGTCCCCCTGCCTTCTATTCAGTTTTGGATTTCCGGTGGGGGACATCATACCTAAGAGCGGGTTGAGGCGGAAGCCCGACCGTGAGGGAGGGCGCACGTGAGACGCAAAACGAGGGGGGACGAGAGACCGCATGTCTCTCGTCCCCCCTCGTACTTTGTCAGACCGACGCCCTCCCTCACGGTCGGGCTTCCGCCTACTTAATCTGCACCGCCCCGACGGCGCGCGCGGCGTTGACGCGCCCGCCGGAGGAGACCTTGCCCTTCAGGGAGTCGAGCTTGTCTACGGTGTTGAGGAGCCGCTCGCGCAGCTCCTTGACCGAGAGGTTCGGCTCGACCGAGAGCACTAACCCTGCGACGCCCGCGACGAACGGCGTCGCCATCGAGGTGCCCGAGGCGTTGCGGTAATCGCCGCCCAGCCACGTCGAGAGGATGTCCTTGCCCGGCGCGGCGACGTGCACCGTCTTCGCGCCGAAGTTCGAGAACGAGGCGCGCTCGTCTTTGCGGTCGAGCGCGGCGACCGAGAGCACGTTCGGCAGGTTGTAGTTCGAAGGGTAGTGCGGCCTTCGGTCGTTGTCCGTGTTGTCGTTGCCCGCGGCGGCGACGAAGAGGATGTCGGCCTCGCCCGCCTTGCGGATCACGTCCTCGAGCGCCTTCGAGCGCGAGGTCGAGCCCCAGCTCGCGCTGATGACGCGGACGTTGACGCCGTCCTTCTTGCGCGCGATGACGTAGTTGATGGCCTCGATGGCGTCCTTCGTCGAGCCGAAGCCGCCGCGCCCCATGAACTTGAGGGGCATGATCTCGACGCGCCAGTTGACGCCGGTGATGCCGATGCCGTTGTCGCCCTCGGCGCCGATGATGCCGGCGCAGTGCGTCCCGTGGCCGTTCTCGTCCATCGGGTCGCGCTCCGCCTCGACGGCGCTGAAGCCGTCCTCGTCGTCGACGGTGCCGAGCTGGTCGTCGCGGTACATCTCGACGTCGGCCGGGCGGTGCCACATGTTGCCGACGAGGTCGGGGTGCGTGTAGTCGACGCCGCTGTCGAGGACGGCGACGACGACCTTCTTACTCCCCTGCGTCTTCTCCCAGGCGCTGAGCGCGCTGATGTCGGCCTCGGCGCGGCCGCCGGACTGGCCCGTGTTGAGGAGGCCCCACTGGTCGGAGAAGCGCGGGTCGTTGGGGCCGGCGAGTGCGACCGGCCCGAGGTCACTCTCGCCGCCGGCCGCCTCGGCGGGGTCGGCCTCGATCCGGAAGTTCGGCTCGGCGTACTCGACCTCCGGGAGCGAGGCGTATTCCTCGGCCACGCTCGCGGCCGCGTGGTCGTCGAGGTCGTCGATGGCCGCGAGACCTTCGACCGACTCGATCTCGTCCTCGACGCGGTCGTGGTGCGAGGCGGCGATCTCCTTGATGCGCTCCTCGGAGACGCCGGGCTTGAAGCGCACGAGCACCTCGGCCTCGCGCTCCTCGCCGTCGCCGACGACCGCCGGCGGGTAGGCGGCCGGCGCGGACTCCTGCGGAGCCGGGCGGAGCACAAACGGCTGCCGCCGCTCCACCTCCCAACGCTCGATCCGGCCGGCCGCGGCCGCCAGCAAGACGAGCGCCCCGGCCAAAGCGAAGTGAAGGGTGTAGTTTTTCCGGTTCATCGCTCACTCCTCGGAGGGGGTGTTGGGTGCTGGGTGCTGGGTGTTAGGTAAAAGCAGACGCCCTACCTAACACCCAGCACCCAACACCTCCCTCTCAAATCTTGTAGTTCTTCCCTTTGAAGTCGTACAGGCGGAGCTGGTCGCGGTCGGCGCGGTACTCGTAGGTCTTGCCGCGGGCGGCGAGGCGTATGCGCCAGCCAGAGGTCATCATCATCCCGCTCATCTCGTCGTGCACGGGCGCGCCGAGCGCGGTGTTGGGGAAGTCTGCCTCTTCGACCGAAGCCTCGCCGATCTCATCTTCGGAGAGGCCGAGCCGGCTCGCCAGGTCTGCGCGCGCGCGCCCGACCGCCTCGTCATTGCCGTTAGCCATTCGTTTCAGAATCTCCCGCCGCAGGTTGTCCGACCCGAAACCTATTACGCCCTCCGACGCGCTCGCGTTTCTCCTTTGAGGCGCCCGAGTATTCTGCGCCCGCGGCGGAAAAAAAGAAAGTAGGCAGTAGGCAGACGGCAGTGAAGAGGGTGCTGGGTCAGAGCAGCCCGTCTTCCCCAGCACCCAGCACCCAGCACCCAACACCTTCTTCCTGCCTACTGCCTGCTTCCCCCTCACCGTCCAACCCTCCGCACGAAAATCCGCATCAACAAATCGTCACGCCGAACGTTCTGCTGATGCGCCGGCCCTTCTGGACGGCGGCCTTTGCACACCCGCACACGCCCCGACGCAGCCGAACAATGAGGGCGGGCGTGTGCCCGTAAGACTCTCTCTTTAGTTTCGGAGGCCCACGATGTCCACCATGCCCACTGTAAAAGTCAGGCTCTTAACGCTCGCGCTGCTCGCGCTCGGCCTGAGCGCGACGCCCGCGCACGCGCAGCGGCGCGCCGCCGTGAAGACGGCCGCCGCCGAAACGGTCGAAAGAACGGCGGCGAACGCGAGCGCCCCGCGCAACGCGCAGACGCTCCCCATCCGGCGCGTCATCCTCTACAGCAACGGCGTCGCGTACATCGAGCGGCGCGGCACCGTCACGGGCCACGCCGAGATCGACCTCTCCTTCAAGCAGTCGCAGGTGGACGACGTGCTCAAGTCGATGGTCGT
>JAFAZX010000011.1 GCA_019239425.1 Acidobacteriota bacterium | reverse complement strand
TCGGGGTAGATCGTCTTCACCAGCCGGTTCTCGCCGTCGTACCTGAAGGCGATGACGAGCCGCTCGGTCGTGCCGTCTGATCTCGTGCGCGTGACCGCCTGCGTGGCGCGGTTGCCGTTGTCGTCGTAGGTGTACTCCGTCCTGCGGTTCTCGGGGTCGGTCTCGGAGAGGAGCCGCCCGTCGTTGTAGTACCTGTAGTTCGTGGTTCGGCCGTGCGCGGGGTCTTCCTTTGGGACGACCGTCACCGTCTCGACGCTGCTCGTCAGCGTCTTGTAGTGATAGAGGGTCTGGTTGCCCTCGCCGTCCACCGTCCTCTGTATCAGCCCGCTCTGCTCGTCGTACTCGCTCGTCGTCACGTGTTCGAGCGGGTCTGTTACGGACGTGACGCGGTGTAGCGCGTTGTAGGTGTACTTCGTGACGTTGCCGTATTGGTCGGTCGTCCGGAGGAGGTCGTCGGTCGCCGGGTCGTAGACGTTCGTGGTCGTGCCCTCGGCCGTCGTCTCCGTCAGCACGTTGTCGCGCTCGTCGTAGGTGCGGCGGGTCTCGCCGCCCTCGGCGTCCTTCGTGTAGACGACGTTGCCGTGCTCGTCGTACTCGTACGTGGTCGGGTGGCCGAGGCGGTCTGTGATGACCTCGCGGCGCGAGGCCGTGTCGTGCTCGTACTTTATCTCCTTGAGGTCTGCGTCGAGCTGGCGGACGAGGCGGCCGTCAACGTACTCGTTCGTGATGGGCTTGAAGACCGACGTGCCGTCGGCGCTGCGCACCTCCATGCCCGTCAAATAGTGGCCCGCGGCGTAGGCGAACGTGGTCGTGTTGCCCTCGGCGTCCTTGTAGGCCGAGAGGTCGCCGTTCGCGTCGTAGGTGTAGAAGCGCGAGCGGCCCGCGGGGTCACGCATCTCCTGTATGCGGCCCTGCGCGTCGCGTATGAAGGAGACCGACTCGCCCGAAGAGTGCGTGATGCCGTCGCTCGTGATGGTCAGACTCTCGCCCGAAGGTATCGTGACGGACTCGACGCCCGACTTCTGGCCGAGCACGAAGGAGGTGCCGTCTTCGACGGTCAGGCGGAAGCGCGACGGGTTGAGGTAGTAGCCCGAGGGGTCGTTGACGTCGACGATGTCCACGGGGCCGGGGACGCTCCCCGCGACTATCACCGAGCCGCCGTTTAAGGGCGTGAGCGTGCCGCGCGTGCCCGGCATCGGCGTGTAGACCATCTGCACGGTGTTGAAGGGCTGGAAGCGCTGGCACTTCTGCGCGGGTTCCGCTTTGAACTTGTAGACCTTGCCGTCGCCGAACGTGACAGTGATTATCTGCGGCTTCGTCGATTCGAGGCAGTAGGTGCGGAAGGCAGCGAAGCTCTGCGTCTCGAACCAGTGAGAGCCGACCGGCACCGTCTTCTGCACCCGCGCGCTCGCAATCGAAAGAGTCCAGCCCACGCCGAAGTCGCCTTGGCGCTTGTCGCGGCTGTCGTAAGTGCGCGTGACCTGAATCGGTATCCCGGCGACGGGCACGCTCAGGTCGTTGAAGGAGACCGTGAAGTTGCCGACCTTCATCTGCCGCGCGACGACGACCGAAACGCTCTCGGACGAAGTGCGGCCCGCCGTGTCTGTCGCGGAGAGACGCACGGCGTAACTTCCGTTCAGGAGCACGGTCGGGTCGAAGCGGCCGAGTAAACCATTCGTCACCGCGCCCGAGCCCGTTGCGAACGCGCGCCAGTTTTGCGGGGGCGCGGACTCGTCCTCGACGTACGCGTACTCTAGACGCCAAGCGCCGCCGCTCACAGAGCCGATAACTTCCGCCGGCGCCGTGACCTCCGCGCCGTCCGCGGGCGAGACAAGCTCGACGGTCGGCGCGTCGCCGGTCGGCGCGTCGTAGACCGTGACGCTAACGTCGTCCGTAGACGTCAGCTCCGAATCGCTCGCCGTCAGGCGCAGAACGTACGTGCCCGCGGCGTCGAAGGTCGCGTCGGTGCGCGCCGCGCGCGCGTTCGTGAAGCTGACCGGGCCGGGGCCGCTCGCGACGCTCCAGGCGACGCTGAGCGTGCTGCCCGCAGGCAGGCCGTCGTCCGTCGCGTTGCCGTAGAGCGTGACGGCGTCGGGGCGGCGCACCTCCTGGTCGGGGCCGGCCGTGACGTTCGGCGCGCTGTTCGTCCCTCGGGGCGAGACCGTGACGGTCAACTCGTCCGAGGCCGAAAGCTCCGAGTCGCTCGCCGTCAGACGCAGCACGTAGACGCCTTCCGCGGAGAAGGACGCGTCGGTCATCAACGCACTCGGCGCGGAGAAGCTGACCGAGCCGGGGCCGGACAGCTTGCTCCAGGTGTAAGTCAACGTCGAGCCCGAAGGCCGCCCGTCGTCAACCGCCTGACCCGTTAGGCTCGCGCGGCCCGGCAGCGATACGGATTGGTCGGGTCCCGCCTCGACGACGGGCGCCTGGTTGACGGGCGCGCGCTTGACCGTGACGACCATGTCGTCCTGCGAGCTCATGTCCGTGTCGCCGGCCGTGAGACGCAAGACGTAGACGCCGGCTTCGGCGAACGAGACGTCGGTCGAGGCGGAAGACGCGTCTGTGAAGGTCACAGCGCCCGGCCCCGCCACCTTGCTCCAACGTGCGGACACACTTCTCCCCCGCGGGAGCCCTTCGTCCGTTATCGAGCCCACGAGCGCCGTCGTCGTATTGGGCAGGGTGATTGTCTGATCCACTCCCGCGTTGACGGCGGGTGCGCGGTTCGCCTCCGTGACGTTGACGGTCACGTCGTCCGCGACCGTCGCGGCCGTGTCGTCGGCCGTGAGACGCAGCACGTAATCGCCGGGCGCTGCGAACGAGGCCGCGGTCGAGGCCGCGTGCTCGTCGGCGAAGAGGACAGTGCCGGGGCCGCTCACGACTGACCACCGGGCGGTAGTCGAATTCGTAGGCAGCCCGTCGTCCGTCACGGTGCCCGTGAGCTTCACGCCCGCGAAGGTCAGGGCGCGAACCGAGACCGCGTCGAAGTACGCGTCGGTGGTCGCGCCGGAGTTGCGCGAGGCGATGAGGCGCACGCGTATGAAGGCGGTGCCCGCGGGCGCAGCGAAAGCGCCCTCCACGGTCTGCCAGGCCTCGCTCGTCGTTATCTCGCCCGAGTCGGCGGTCGCCAGCACGTTCTCGTCCGACGCGTCGCGGAACTCGTAGACGACGCGCGCGGTGTCGGCGGGCGTTTCATTCGCCGCGCGCACGGCGACGTTCATCGCGAACTGCTGCGCGCCCGTCTTTATCGTGCCCGCGTAGGCCGACACGTCAACGTCCTGTTGAAGCTCGGCGTGCGCGTCGCCCGGCGCGTGCAGGTACGTCTTGCCCTCAAAGCTCTCGTAGAAGTTTGAAGTGCCCGCGGGCGACTGCGCCCAGCTCTCGCCTTCGGCCTTCGTCCAGCCGGGGATGACGCCGTTAACAATCTGCTCTTCGCCGCCTCCGTTTCGCACGAGGTTGAGGCCGGGCGTGGCGCTCTGGTCCTCGCCCGCGCTCGCCGTCGGAGGTTGGTTCTGCGGAGCGGCTTCGACCGTGACGATCACGTCGTCGCTCGCCGAAAGCTCCGAGTCGCTCGCCGTCAGACGCAGCACATAAGTTCCGTCCGTCGAGAAGCTCGCCGTCGTACTCAGGTTCGAGGCGTTGGCGAAGTTAACCGAGCCGGGGCCGGAGACGATAGACCACTGCGACGTGAGCGCGGCGGCTTCAGGCAGCCCGTCGTCGGACACACTTCCGCCCAGAGTCGCCGAAGCAGGCAGTCGCATCGTCTGGTCTGCGCCCGCGTTGACGGTGGGCGCTTGATTAGGAAGCGTGACCGTAACGGTCGTGGTCGTCGTACCCGTCGCGCCGTCAATGTCTCTGACCGTCAGACGCGCGACGTAAGTGCCGGTGGAGCTGTAAGTGTGCGTCGGCGTCGCGCCCGAGCCCGCAGAGCCGTCGCCGAAGTCCCAGACGTAATCGACTATCACGTCGCCGGGGTCAGTCGAGCCGCTTCCGTCGAGCTGTAGAGGCACGCCGACGGTCGCGTGGTATGGCCCGCCCGTCGCGGGCGTCGGCGGCCTGTTCGGTAGCACCTGCGGCAGGTTGCTGTTGACATTGTCGAACTTGACCGTGCCGGCCGCGTTCGTCCCGTTCGCGCCGGGGATGAGGCGGAAGATCAGGCTGTCGAGCGTGAACGTGTAGGGGCCGACAAGCGAATACTGCGTGACCCAATTCGCGTTGTCGTCGCTCGTTTGGAAGTTGACGCGGTCGTTCGCGACGAAGTGGATCAGACGCCAGTAGCGTGGGTGGCCGAAGATACGACCCAGCCGGATATTGTCGAGGTATAGGTCGATGCCGTCGGAGTTGTAGACCCATTGGAACCAGTGGCCCTCCGACGCCTGTATGCGCCAGAAGATGTAGCGCTGCGAGTTGTTGAAGTTGGGGTCGCCGTAATCGACGACCTCCATCTGGACGAAGGCCCCCTCGCCGGTCATGTCGATGGTCCCGACGCTCTGGAACTCCGGGAAAGCGGCGACGTTGGGCAGGGTCGCCTGGAGCTGCCCTCCGGCCTCTGTGATGCCGGGGCCGTAATACCATTTCGACGGGTCGTTGGTGTTGTCGTTGAAGTCGTCCGCGAGCGGGCCGGCCGCGGGCCGCACGCTCACAGTCAGTTCGTCGAATCCCGCGTAGGTCGGGTCGCCGGCCGAGAAGCGCAGGACGTAGACGCCCGGCGCGCCGAAACTCGCCGCGGTCGAGAGCGTTGCCGGGTTCGCGAACGTGACCGCGCCCGGCCCCGAGACCTTCGTCCACTGAAGCGTGAGCGGCTGCGTTTGCGAGACGCGGCCGTCCGTGACCGTGGCGTTGAGGCTCGCCGACTTCGTCAGGCGGATAGTCTGGTCGGACCCGACGCCCACGACGACGTACTGCCCCAGCGGGTTGGCCGTCACTGTCACGTCGCTATAGCTACTCAGTTGACCGTCGCTCGCCGAGAAGCGCAGGACGTAGACGCCCGGCGCGTCGAAGTTCGCCTCCGTCTGGGGCGTGTTCGGGCTGCTGATGTTGACGTTGCCGGGGCCGCTGATCTTGCGCCAGAGCGTTGTGACGGCCGAGCCGGCGGGCAGCCCGTCGTCGCTGACGAAGCCCGCGAGCGTCGTGGCGTGTGGGAGCGTGATGGCGCGGCCCTGACCCGCCGAGACGATAGGTGCGTCGTTGCCATCCGCGCCCGCGCTGGTGATGTGCTTGCCGCGGACGGCGAGGCTCAGGAAGTTGTTGAAGGGGTCGCGGTCGATGACGGACATGCCGCCGGTCGTCGTGAAGATGTTGTGCGAGAAGTTGCCGCTCACGTCCGAGTCGGTGAGCCCCATCGCCGCGCCGTCAGGCGTGACGCGGATGCCGGTCTCGGCCTCGTGGAACTCCTCGCTGCTGACGACGAAGGGGAGGAATTTGAAGCGGTCATGCGTCGTCCCCGTGTAGGTGCCCGGTGGGACGGGGCGCCCGCCCGACTCCGCGAAGGCGACGATACCCCCGCCGCTGTTGACGTAGTCGAGCAACTCCGCGGAGCGCGCGTTGAGGATGTCAAGCTCGTCCTGCCGCAGCCACCCGCCGAAGTCTGAGGCGACGATAATTACGTCGTAGTCCGAGAAGTTGACGGTGTGGAGATTCTTCGCGTTCTGCTGGCCCGAGCCGTAGTCGGCCACGTCGTAGACCGTGAAGCCGCATAGGCCCATCGCATTGCGCGGGTCGGCCTGGTCGCCGCCGGGGTTGCGCAGGTCGGTGACGAGCAGGAGGCGCGGGCGCGCCTTCTTGTAGGTAACGTACTCGACGGCGCGCTTGATGATGTTCTGCGCGCCGAGGGCTGGGTAGCCGCCCCCCTGCGAGTGGTCGTCGGCATCGTGGCCGGTGATGAAGACGCCTCCCGGCAGTCCCGCATACGTCTCAACGACCTTGACGAGCACGTCGTCCGTGCCCGTCAACTGCGTGTCGCCAGCCGACAGGCGCAGCACGTAATAGCCCGCCGAACTGAAGGTGGCAGTCGTAATGCCATTCGCCGGGTCGGCGAAGGTGACGTTGCCGGGGCCGGAGACCTTGCTCCACTCTAGCGCCACGGGCGCGCCGAGCGGCAGCCCCTCGTCGGAGGCCGAGCCGTTGAGCTTCGCCGACTCGGTGAGCAGAATCGTCTGGCTCGTCCCGGCTTCGACCACGGGCGCGTGGTTCGACGGGTTGACCGTGACCGTCACGTCGGTCGAGCGCGTGAACTCCGTGTCGCTCGCCATCAGGCGCAGCGTGTAGACGCCCGCGTCGCTGAAGGTGGCGGTCGTCGCCGGGCTCGAAGCGTCGGCGAAGGTGACGGAGCCGGGGCCTGCGTACTTGTCCCAGGCCGGCGAGGTCACGGCGAAGTCGTCGAGGTAGATGACCGGTTGGCCTTCCGACGTGTTGAAGCTGGTCTTGAAGTACTGATACTGCGTCGGCGAGCGCGGGAAGGAGGCCGAGACGCGCGGCTCCCAGTTGACGCCGTCGGGGCTCGTCTCCCACTTGTAGCTGTTGCCCTCCTGCCTGAAGCGGACCCAGAACGGCGAACCGTCGTAGGCGAAGGTGCCGTCGCCGCGGCTGAAGCCGTCGAGGTAGAAGTCGCCATAGCACTGGAGCGAGGTCGGCGCGATGTCCATCCAGACGGTGGCCGTCGAGACGTCGTCCCGGACGACGACACGCGTAAGCGGGTTGCGCGAGCCGACGTGGCCGCCGTACTTGAAGACGATGGTGTGGTCGCGCAGGTCGCGGTAGCCGACCGTGCGGATCACTACGCCGGAGTTGGTGACGGTCGAGGGCCGGAACTCAAGCCGCTGGTTCTGCTCGACAATCTGCGCGCCGTTGAAGGCGTCGAACACCTGCCACCTCGCCGTGTCGAGCGAGTTGTCGTTGAAGTCGTCGGCGAACCCGGTGGGCGCGGTGACGGCCCTCGCGCCGACGACGCTCCACTGCGAGGTGAGCCGCGCGCCGGCGGGCAGGCCGTCGTCCGTGACAGCGCCGGCGAGATTCGCCGAGTTCGTCGGCATCGTGATGATCTGCGCGTTGCCGGCGCTCACCGACGGTGGTTGGTTGGCGGCGACGACCGAGACGTTCAACTCGTCCTGGCCCGTGAGTTGTGTGTCGCCCGCCGACAGGCGCAGCACGTAAGTGCCCGGCGCGGAGAACAAGGCAGAGGTCTGCGCCGCGTGCGCGTCGGCGAAGTTGACCGGGCCGGGGCCGCTCACCTTCGTCCACGTAAGCGCGAGCGAGGCACCGCGCGGCAGGCCGTCGTCGGACACACTTCCGTTGAGGCCGGCGTCGGCCGGCAGGTAGATCGTCTGATCTGCGCCGGCGTTAACCTCGGGCGCGGCGTTGGCCGGCTCGACCGTGGCGCGCACCTCGCCGCTGATGGAATATTCGGAGTCGCCCGCCGTCAGCCGTAGCACGTACTCGCCGGGCTGGTCGAACGTCGCGGTGGTCGCGAGCGCGTTCGCTTCGCCGAAGGTGACCGCGCCGGGGCCGGAAGCCTTAGCCCAGACGTGTGTGAGCACCGAGCCCTCCGGTAGACCGTCGTCCGTGACCGCGCCGTTCAGGTTGTAGGCGAGGCCGACCGTAGCCGCGCCGTCGGCACCCGCGTTGACTACGGGAGGCAGGTTCGCGCGACCGACCGTTATCGTCACCCCATCCGCAGCGTTGAGTTCCGAATCGTTCGCCGTAAGGCTGAGCACGTACGTGCCCGGCTCCGTGAAGACGGCCGAGGTCGCGGCCGCAGCGGGGTTCGCGAACCTGACCTCGCCGGGGCCGCTCACCTTGCCCCAAGCGACTGCGAGCGCCGAGCCCGCCGGGTTGCCGTCGTCGCTCGCCGTGCCGTTGAGGTGGACGGCGGCTGCGCCCGCGGCGCGTAGCGAGAGATGGTCGAAGAGGCCGCCGCCCACCTGCGCGTTAGCCTTGACGCTCAAGAGCCTCACGCGAACGACGCGCGTGCCGGCGGGCGCGACCCTCGCATCGGACACTTCGGCCCAAGCGTTCACGGACGTGACGACTCCCGAGTCGAACGAAGACAGCACTGCGCCCAAAGCGTCGCGGTACTCCACGACCATGCGCGACCCGTCCGTGGGAAGGCCCGCGGGCGAGCGCACGTATCCCTTGATCTCGAAGCTTTGCGCGCCCGCGTCCACGAGCGGCGCGAAGCCGGACACGTCAACGTCCTGACGCAGCCCCGAGTCGAGCAGCGCATTGGGGTAGAAGTAGGTAGCGCCCTCTACGCCGAACGGCATGCCGAAGGTACCGGGCGACCCTTGCGCCCAAGTGAGCCCGTCGTCCGGAGTCCAGAAAGGAATCTTTCCGACGACGAGCGCCTCTTCGGCGCCCGCGTTGCGCAAGAGGTTCGCGCCGAGGTAGGCGGATGCGTCCGTCCCGGCGTTGACCGTCGGAGGCCGGTTGACAGGAATCACTGTGACGACGATGTCGTCGCTCGCCGCGAGCCGCGTGTCGTTCGCGGTGAGCCTGAGTGTGTAGACGCCCGGCGCGCTGAACGAAGCGGTCGTCGAAGGCCGCGACGCGTCGGCGAACGTCACGTCGCCGGGGCCGCTCAGCTTGCTCCAGGTGGACGTGAGCGTGCTGCCGTGCGGTAAGCCGTCGTCCGTGACCACGCCGTCGAGCGTCGCGCCCGTCGCGATGCTGACGGTCTTGTCCTGCCCGGCGTTCGCCGTCGGCGCTTGGTTCTGCGGGTAGACGGTGACGACAACGTCGTCGCTGACGTTGAACTCCGTATCGCTCGCAGTCAGACGAAGCGTATATGTGCCGGGCGCGCCGAACGAGACTGTAGTGGCGAGCGCACCGGCGTTTGCGAAGCTCACGGCGGCCGGGCCGGCAGCCTTGCCCCAAGAGTATGTGAGCGTCGAGCCGCGCGGGTATCCGTCGTCTGTCACGCTCGCGTTGAGTGAAGCGTTGTTGGGAAGCTCGATTGACTGATCCGCGCCCGCGTTGACTGAGGGCGCGGTGTTGCGCGGGTCAACCGTGACGGTCACGTCGTCTGAGGCGGAGAGCTGCGTGTCGCTCGCGGTCAAGCGAAGAACGTATGTGCCGCCCGCGGCAAAGGTCGCCGTCGTAGAAGCGGCGTGCGAGTTCGCAAAGGTGACCGCGCCGGGGCCGCTCAAGACAGACCAGGTGGACGTGAGCGTCGAGCCCGAAGGCAGTCCGTCGTCCGTCGCAGTTCCCGCGAGCGTCGCCGCGTTCGGCATTGCGATAGTCAAGTCAGGGCCGGCGTTGACCACGGGCGCGCGATTCTGCGCGTTGACCGTGACGGTCACGTCGCTCGTCGAAGTGAGCTGCGTGTCGGACGCGGTTAGGCGAAGCACGTACGTGCCCGCCGTCGTGAACGAAACAGTCGTCGCCGCCGCGTTCGCATTCGCGAATGTCACGGAGCCGGGGCCGCTCAACTTGCTCCAAGTAACCGTTAGGCTGCTCCCCGAAGGAAGGCCGTCGTCGCTCGCCGTGCCGTTGAGCGTCGCGTTGTTCGGAAGCGTTATCGTTTGATTCGAGTCGGCGCTTACCGTAGGCGCTTGGTTCGTAGGCGCGGCACACCCCATCCATTCGAGGCTCGCGCCGCTGTTGATCGAGAGGCGGTCGCTCTGGACAGACCCGCGCAGGCGGCCGTTGATGTAGACGGTTCCCGAAGGCGCGCGCACTACTCCGTAGAGCGTGCCGAGACTGTTGACCGTCACGTCGTAGCGCGAGACGTTCAACTCCATCCAGCGTGGGTTCTGGTCGTAGCCCATCACCGCACCGCTGCTGACGTTGACGCGGCTGCCGACGTTTAGCTGCACGGGGCCGACGAGGCGCAGCGCGGAGTTACTGTTGAGCGTGAGGGTGTCGAAGTTGTAGACGGCGGGCGTGGTCGCGCCCGCGACGCCGAAGACGAGGTACGAGCCGTCGTTCGCCGTGAAGTTGTTGTACGTGCCAGCGGGAACTGTGACCGCGCCGACGCCGGAGTTGAGCGTGAGGTCGCGCACCGTTGACCATGTGCCCGCGCTCTGCCCGGGCGAGTTGATAGTGACCGAGCGCGTGCCCGTCGAGGCGGGCGGAACGGGAACACTCGTCAACGTGACGGGGTTCGTGCGCCGCACGACGTGACGGACTTGCGCGCCGCTGTTGATCGTCACGCCGTAGCCGGTGGGCGTCGTCGTGCCCGTGCCGTCGACCGTCCCTTGATAGCCGGGCGTGCCGTTTATCTGAATCGAAGGCGTGCCGGGGACGAGCAGGTCTGAGGTGATGACGTTACCGCTGTTGAGGTTTACGTACTCGCCCGTCAGCATCTGCACGGAGCCTTCGATGCGACCGTTGACGCTGGGCGCGTGGCGGACTATTGCCGTGAGGTCGCCGCAATCGTTCGCGGCGCTGGTCGTCGTCTGTGCCGTTGCATTCAGAGTGTTCTGCGCGACGCCTTCCTTGCCGCGCGCGTGCGCCGCCGCGAGATTCGCGACAAAGGAGTACGCGTAACGCGACTGCGATCCCGAGCCGTACGCGGTCACGCCAAAAGGGGTCGGGGCCGCGAGCGTGTGAGCGCCGCCGCGCACGTCAACCGTGGCGACTGAGAAGCGGCCTTCGCCTATCGAGGCGTAAGCCGTCGGCGAGACGGGCGCGCCGTCGAGCGTTAACCCTGAGGCCGTGCCGCCCGCCGCGATGACGACGTTGAGACGTTGACGGTCGAAGCCTTCCGAGGGCGTCGCGAACGTGTAAGTCTTCGCGTAGCGCTCGGACGGCGTGATGAGAACCAACGGCGCGGCCTCGGCTTGGCCCGAAGAATCGAACTCCGCGTCGCTTTCGGCGACGAGGACGGGCTTGTCGGAAGTGACGAGCGAGTGCGCGCCTACGGCCTGCTCGTATGAGCGGCTGCGGTCTATCGTAGCGACATCCGCGCCGTCTACTCGGACGTGCGTCGCGTCGGCCGAAGCGACGACGCGCACACGTCCGCCAAACTCGCCCGAAGGCGACGCGACGAAGCTCTTGCCCCAGGCGTCGGTCGGGGGTAGTTGCGCGAACCAGCCGGCGCCGCGTCCCCCGCCCGGCCGGACGGATGCGTCTTCGTACCCGACGAACACAGCAACGGCCTTGTCGGATGAGACGACCGTGCCCGTCGGGTCGCCGCCCTCTTTCGAGTCTTCGGCGAGTTGGTAGACCGCCCCTCTGTCGAGCATGACGCTGTAAGACTCTCCGGCGCGGTGGCCGTCGGCAGGCACCGTGGGGTTTATCGTCACGGTCGTCGAGTCAGAGACGGCGAGCACGAAGAGTCGCGCGTGCCCTACGCCTTCGGACGCGACGCGGCCCACGGCGATGTACTCCGTGCCGAGCGCGTCCGAAGGAAGGCCCGCGTAAGCCGTTGCGCCCTCACCGCCGCGGCTCAACACGACCGCCGACACGGGGCTCGTCGCCGTGACGTGGAGTGCGACCCCCGCTTCACCCTTCGAGTCGTCCTCGACGGCGACGGGCACTTCGACTGAGACCGCGCGCCCCTGACTTATCTGGAACTTTTGCTCGAAGTCCGCACGCGCGTTTGAGACCGTGCCCTCCGCGTTCGAGTCGCCCGCGAGCAGCACGCTTACCGCGCCGCCTTGTCCGCGCGCGGGCGACATCAACCAGAAGTCAGTGCCGCTGCCGCCCGACGAGTCGTCCGTCATTTTCTTCGGAGTCGCGGGGGCGGTAGACGGCGGCCCCGCGAGAGCACCGCCCCGCGCGCGTGCGGCGGAGCCGCTCGACCGCCCGAGGCCTGCGCTCTTCGCGCCGACAGCGCCGGCGAGCGCGAGCGTCGGCGTGAGCATAGACCACGCGAGCGCGATCAGTGTCAGGTCGCGCACCGCGCGGGCCGAAGGTATGAGAGATAGAAAGACTGTTACGGGGCGGAAGGGGGACGGGACATTCTTCATGTGGGGCAATCGTCCTTAACGTGAGTTATGTGGCGGCCGCGTTCGGGGGAACGGCGCGGCACGAGGGTGAAACTTTATTTGTCTTCGTCGGGGCCGCGGCGTCGTGAACCCCTTCAACGAACGCGGTGCTTCGGGTAAGGCCAGCTTTTCATCAGCTGGTACTGACGCTTGCGTAACGAGGGCCGCTCGGCGTCGTGGCGTTTAGACTTTCAGGCCGGTAAGTGAGGCCAACGAAGTATGAATATTGATAGACCTCGGGGGAATAATCCGGGGAGAGAGTACGGGACGCGAGCAAATCGGCTCCACCAAGAGCGCACAATCTATTCAAATCAGCGCACGTTGTCAACAGGCTAAAGCGTCCTGCGTGAAATTGCTTCACCGGAATTAAACTTAGGGAAGACTGCAACAAATGCGGCGCGATAATTATGCGCCGGTTAGGGTGCCGCTGCCGCGTGCCTCTCTCCTGAACGACCTCTCGGCTATTAAGTCAGAGCGGGCAAGACTGAACCCATACGGCTTGTGCATTTTTTTAGAGTCCGCGTGATGGCTCTTAGTTCCCACGAGCCGCCGCTCTTTTATTGTCAGGTTTTACAGGTATACTTACGCGCGGATGAGTACCGCGACGCCCCAGAAGGCTTGACGGCTTTTTGACGGGTTTGGGGGAAATAGAGGATTCAGGGTAAATGGGGGAACGCGATTCGTCGCCTCTCCCAAAGAATAAAAGCGACCGTTAGAAAGGTCAGACAAGAGAGGCGCAGAGGTTGATTATGGCAGCAGATCATCGACCGTCATATATAGATTTATACGAGTCGGGCGAACTCGAAAAGAGGGTAGAATCCCTTGAAGAGATGTTACTTAGCTGCAACGTCTGCCCTCTGGACTGCGGCAATAATAGGATAGAGAATCAGCTCGCGCGCTGCTTCTCGGGGAGGCTGCCGATTGTCAGCTCCTACACGCCGCACTTCGGCGAGGAGCCGGCGCTGACGGGGACGAGGGGCGCCGGCAACATCTTCTTCGGCAACTGCAATCTGCGCTGCGTCTACTGCCAGAACTATCAAATCTCGCAGGCTTACAAGGAGCAGATTAAGAACGAGGTCACGCACGAGCGCCTGGCCGAGATGATGCTTGAGCTGCAGGGCCGCGGGTGCCACAACGTCAACTTCGTCAGCCCGACGCACTTCGCGCCGCAGTTGGCGCGCGCCGTCCTCGTCGGCGCCGGGCGGGGGTTGCGGCTGCCCGTCGTCTACAACACGAACGCGTACGACTCGGTAGGGGTGCTGCGCCTGCTCGAAGGCATCGTCGGCGTCTACCTGCCCGACCTCAAGTACTCGGACTCGGCAGAGGGCTACACCTTCTCGAAGGTGCCGCACTACGCGGAGCGCGCCCGCGCGGCGCTCAAGGAGATGTACAGGCAGACGGGCGACGAGCTGGTCTTTAAGGAGGACGGGACGCTCGCGCGCGGCCTGGTCGTCCGGCTGCTCGTGCTGCCGAACGACGTGGCCGGCGTCCGCGAGTCGCTCGAATGGATAAAAGATGAATTGAGCCCGCGCGTCGCCATCTCTCTCATGGCGCAGTACTACGCGACGAACAAGGCGGCGACGGACGAGCGCTACACGCTGCTCTCGCGCCGCATCTCGGAGGGCGAGTGGTGGCGCGCCGTCTCCCTGCTCGAAAGATTCGGGATGGAGGAGGGCTGGATGCAGGAGTACGACGGCGCCTCGCACTACTACCGCCCGGACTTCACGAACCCCGAGACGCCCTTCAAAGACATCCGCGACTTTCAGCCGTGAGGACTTGACCGATGAGCGACGTTGAGACGAAGTTGCAGCCGGAGGTTGCACTGGTCGGCGCGACCGCGCCCGACTTCACCCTGAAGGACGGCGACGGCAACGAATGGCGTCTGAGGGAACGGCGCGGGCGCACGGTCGTCCTGCTCTTCTACCCGGGCGACGAGACGCCCGTCTGCACACGACAGATGTGCTCGGTGCGCGACAACTGGGAGGAGTATCAGAAGACGGGCGCGGAGGTCGTCGGCGTCTCGACCGACTCGGTCGAGTCGCACAGGAAGTTCGCGGAGAACCACTCGCTCCCCCTGCGCCTGCTCTCCGACCCCGACCGCCGCGTCGCCGAGATGTACAACGCGAAGTCCTGGCTGCCGGGGCGCGCCGCGCGCGCGGTCGTCGTCATCGACGCCGACGGCGTCGTGCGCCACAACAAGGCGCAGGCCCTCTCGCTCTTCCGACCCAAAGACGACGAGGTGCTCGCCGCCATCCGCGAGGCGCAGCGAAAGGCAGCGTCGGGAGACTGAACAGTGGGCAGTAGGCAGACGGCAGTAGGCAGTTCAGACAAAGCCTCTTCGACTGCCTACTGCCCACTCTCCTTCCCGTGCTATGCTTCCCGCACAACTTCCAAAAGTGAGACGGTAAGGAGAACGGTCAATGGCGGAACAGGTCAAGTGCGTGCGTTGCGGCGAGAAGCGCGAGGGGTTGGGTTACGCGCCCTTCCCGAACGAGATCGGGCAGCGCATCGGCGCGGAGGTCTGCGCGGTCTGCTGGAAGGAGTGGCTCCAGCGCCAGAACATGATCATCAACCACTACGGCCTCGACTTCATGAAAGAGGACGCGCAGAACTTCCTCTTCGACAACATGAAGGCCTTCTTCTTCGGCGGCGGCCTCCCCACCGCCGAGATCGACACCTCGAAGGAGGGGACGGTCAAGTGGTAAGAGGGGTGCTGGGTGCTGGGTGCTGGTTTAGAACTGGTCTTTAACCCAGCACCTAAAACCCAGCACCCAGCACCCCTCTCCCGGCAGTACGGAAAGGCACATTCCCCTTGTCTTGCCCCCGCCCGCGGCGTTAGAATCGCGCCGGTTTTCAAAACCCCCATAATTTGCCCGAAGCTTTCAAGGGGCCGCCCGCACGCTCGGCCCGGCCCCTGCGGGCGCTTGTTCGGGCGCGGTTCAACTTTGAGGGGAAGGTTCCCCGGGAGAAAGTATGAGGAGCAAAACGATCCTGACGATTCTGGGCGGGGCGGCGCTCTGCCTTGCGGCGGCCGCCTGCGGCTCCGACAGCAACACGAACGTCACAGTCAACGCCAACGCCAACCGCGCGGCCAACGCGAACGCCGCCACGGCCACGCCGACGGCGACGCCGGCCGCGAGCGCCTACAACCGCAACTACAACTCGAAGGAAGATTACGGCAAGGAATCCAGCAACTACCGCGCCGAGGCGAAGAACAAGGGCGAGTCGGTCGGCGAGAGCATCGAGGACGGCTGGATTCACATCAAGGTGCGCGCCGCCCTCGCGGCCGTCAACGACCTGCGCGACTCGACCATCAACGTGGACGTGGACAAGAACGTCGTCACGCTCCGCGGCTCGGTCGCCAACGCCGCCTCGAAGAAGGCCGCCGAAGACGCCGCCAAGAAGGTCGACGGCGTCAAGAGCGTCACCGACAAGCTCGAAATCAAGGCCGACAGCTCTTCGAACGCCAACACCAAGAGCGCGAACGCGAACGCCAACGCCAACAAGAAGTAGGCAGTAGGCAGTAGGCAGTAGGCAGTAGGCAGCCGCTCCGCGTGGCGGAAGCCGAGGGGTTCTAGTCTCAGACTTCGAACGCCGGGTTTCTAACTGCCTACTGCCATCTGCCTGCTGCCTACTTCGTTCTGAAACTTTTCCCGCGCTGCCCCCGTAGCAGCACACGCGCACCCGCACCCGAAGGTTGTCTTCAGTCCGCCCGAGGGGCGCGGCGCGCACTTTCCAAGTCTTAACCGTCAAAATTCGGCGACCGTTCGGACGCGCCCGGCGCGAACCCTTCCTCCGAGGATGGGCGCGCGGGCCGTCTACGTTTCTCTCGGCAGGAAACCACCTTATGCGACACTCCCAGACCAGAACTCTCGCGGCACTCGCGGCCGCGCTCCTCTCGGCCGCCGCGTGGGGCTTGCTGCCCGCGTCGGCGCAGCGCGCGTCGCGGGGCGTGGACGTTTACGCCATCACGAACGCGCGCGTCGTCACCGTCAACGGCGCGACCATCGAGCGCGGCACGGTCGTCATCCGCGACGGCCTCATCGCGGCCGTCGGCGCCAGCGTCGCGGCCCCGCCCGACGCGCGCACCATCGACGGCACGGGGCTGACGGTCTACCCGGGCCTCTTCGACGCCAGCACCTCGCTCGCCATCCCGCGCCCGTCGCCAACGCCCGGCGCGGCCCCCGCCGGCGGTGGGGGCGGCGGGTTCGCCGGACTCTTCGGACAGACCGCGCCCTCGGCCGTCTCGCCGAACTCGACGCAGTTGCCCGGCCTGCAGCCCGAGATACAAGCCTCCGACATCATCCGCCCGGGCGGCCCGGAGATCGAAGCCGCGCGCAACGCGGGCATCGCCGCCGCGCAGACCGCGCCGCGCGGCAACGTCTTCCTCGGCCAGTCGGCCGTCATCAACCTCGCCGGCGACACGCCGCAGCAGATGATCGTCCGCACGCCCGTCGCGCTCTACGTCGGACTGAACCCCATCGGGCAGGGGCAGTACCCGGGCTCCCTGATGGGCGTCTTCTCCTCCGTCCGGCAGATGCTCCTCGACGCGCGCCGCTTCCGCGAGGCGAACGAAATCTACGAGCGCAACCCGAAGGGTTTGCGGCGGCCCGAGCAGGACAAGTCTCTGGCCGCGCTCCTGCCCGTGCTCGACCGCAAGATGCCGGTCGTGATGCAGGCCGACCGCGTGCGCGAGATCGAGCGCGCCCTCGACCTGGCGCAGGAGTTCAACTTCAACCTCGTCATCAACGGAGGGCTCGAGGCCGACCGCCTGGCCGCGCGCCTGAAGGCCGCGAACGTGCCTGTCCTGCTCTCCCTGAACTTCCCGCGCCGCACGGCCTCCGCCTCGCCCGAGGCCGACCCCGAGCCCTTGCGCACCCTGCGCGAGCGCGTCGAGGCGCCGAAGACCGCGGGCCGCCTGGCCGCCGCGGGCGTGCGCTTCGCCTTCCAGTCGGGCGGCATGACGACGATGTCGGACTACCTCGCCAACGCCGCGCGCGCGGTCGAGGCGGGGCTGGCGCGCGACGAGGCCGTGAAGGCTTTGACGCTCAGGCCGGCGGAGATTCTCGGCGTCTCGAGCCAGCTCGGCTCCATCGAGGTCGGCAAGATCGCGAACCTGACCGTGACGCGCGGCGACCTCTTCGATAAGAACCGCAGGGTCACGCACCTCTTCATCGACGGCCGGCAGGTCGAGCTGCGCCCCGCCATCACGGCCGCGGGCGGCGCGAGCGCCTCGGGCACCTGGACGCTCAACGTCAACCTCGGCAGCTCGGCCAACGAGCGGCAGGAGTTGTCTGCGACGCTCACGCTGCAACAGCAGGGCGAGCGCCTGAGCGGCTCGCTGCAAGGCCAGCTCGGCTCGGGCAGCATCGCGAGCGGAACCGTCGCGGGCTCGGACGTCAACTTCACCGTGCCCATCACACTGCCCGCGCCCGCGAGCCAGACGACCGACGCCATCTTCACCGGCACCATCTCGGGGGGCGAGATGCGCGGCACGGTGCAGGTCGTCGGCCGCGGCCCCGGCACGTTCACGGCCACGCGCACGGGGGGCGGCCCGCCCGCCGGGGGCGGCGGCGTGGCACCCTCAGCCACGCCGACCCCGCAGCCTTCGACGCCACCCGGCACGCGGCCACAACCGACGCCCGGCGGACGCCCCAGCGAAGGTGAGCCGCGTCCGCGCGCCACGCCGACGCCGGGCACGACGCCGCCCGCGGACGGGAATTAGGTGACGGCCTCGAACTGACTTCGGAGAAGAGTATGAAGAGACTTTTGACACTCGCAATCATGTTCGCGGCCGCCTGCGCGGCCGCGACGGCTCAGCAGCGCGGCGGCCAGTCGCCTGCGGTACAGGACACCCTGATCCGCAACGCGACCGTGCTGACCGTCTCGCACGGCACACTCGAACGCACCGACCTGCTTTTGCGCGGCGGGAAGATCGCGGCCGTCGGGCAGAACCTGAAGGCGCCCGACGGCGCGCGCGTCATCGACGGGACGGGCAAGTACGTCCTGCCCGGCATCATCGACGCGCACTCGCACTCGATGATGGACGGCTCGGTCAACGAGTGCACGCGCTCGGTCACCTCGATGGTCACCACGCGCGACATCCTCAACCCGACGGCCGTCAACATCTACCGCGAGCTGGCCGGCGGCACCACGGCCGCGCTGCTGCTGCACGGCTCCTGCAACTCCATCGGGGGCCTCTCCACGACGGTCAAGTTCAAGTGGGGCCACCCGGCGGCGGACTTCCCCGTGCTGGGCGCGCCGCCCGGCATCAAGTTCGCGCTCGGCGAGAACCCGAAGCGCTCGAACTTCAACATCCCCGGCCTCCAGCCGCGCTACCCCGCGACGCGCATGGGCGTCGAGGAGACCATCCGCGACGCCTTCACGCGCGCGCGCGACTACAAGAAGGACTGGGACGACTACCGCGCCGCCACCTCGCGCGGCGAGAAGAACCTCATCCCGCCGCGCAGGGATTTAGAGCTTGACCCTCTGGTCGAGATTCTCGAAGGCAAGCGCTACGTGCACTCGCACTGCTACCGCGCCGACGAGATTCTGATGCTCATCAACATCGCCGACGAGTTCGGCTTCAAGGTGCGGACGTTCCAGCACGTGCTCGAAGGCTACAAGGTCGCGGCCGAGATCGCGCGCCACGGCGCGGGCGCCTCGACCTTCACCGACTTCTGGGGCTACAAGATGGAGGCCTACGACGCCATCGCCTACAACGCCGCCGTCCTCGTGCGCCACGGCATCGTCACCTCCGTCAACTCCGACTCGGACGAGCGCGCGCGCCGCCTGAACATCGAGGCCGCGAAGACGATGCGCTACGGCGGGCTGACCGAAGAGGAGGCTTTGAAACTCGTCACATTGAACCCGGCCATCCAGCTCGGCATAGACAAGCGCACGGGCTCCATCGACGTGGGCAAGGACGCCGACGTGGTCGTCTGGAGCGCGCACCCCTTCTCCGTCTACGCGCACCCCGAGCAGACCTTCGTGGACGGCGAGCTGTTGTTCGACAGGCAGGCCGACATCGCGCGCCGCCCGCAGCTCGAGGCCGAGCGCAAGGCCCTCGAAGCGGCCGACGCGAACCGCGCGCCCGCCTCGGGCGGCACGCCGCCGCGCACGCCGCCTTCGGTGCGCCGCGCCTACACCGACGACGACGACGTGCAGGACGTGCAGGAGGACAACCAGCGATGAAGACCTTGCGACTCTCATCCTTAACCCGCGCGCTGGTGGCCTTCGTCGTCTGCGCGCTTCCGCTTTCGGCCCGCGCGCAGGACACGGATCGCGCGGACTCTTCGATGACGAACACGCCGCCGCCGACCTACGTCATCCGCGGCGCGCACGTCGTCACCGTCTCCGGCGCGGACATTGATAACGCGACGGTCGTCATCTCCGGCGGGCGCATCAGCGCCGTCGGCACGAACGTCAACGCCCCCGCGGGCGCGCAAGTTATCGACGCCTCCGGCCTCTGGGTCTACCCCGGCATGATCGACGTCGGGACGAACATGGGACTCGCCGAGGTGCCGAGCGTCGGCGCCACGATGGACACGCAGGAGCTGGGCGACATGAACCCGAACGTCGCCGCCGTCTGGGCCATCAACCCTTCCAGCTCGCACATCGCCGTCACGCGCGTCGAGGGCGTGACCTCCGTCCTCTCGATGCCCTCGGGCGGGACGATCTCGGGCCAGGCGGCCTTCATCAACCTCGCCGGCTCGTCCCCGCGCGAGATGGCCGTCGTGCCCGACGCCGCGCTCGTCGTCAACTTCCCGGCCCTCGGCGGGGGCGGGGGCTTCGCGGCCTTCCAGCTCGCGCAGCAGGGCATCACGCAGGACGCGCTCACGACGCGCGACCGCCGCGTGGACGAGCTGCGCCGCATGTTCCGCGACGCCGAAGCTTACGGCCGCGCGCAGGACGCCTACGCCAAAGACCCGAAGTCGGTGCCGCGCCCCTCGACCGACCTGAAGCTCGCGGCGCTCGTGCCCTACGCGCGCGGTGAGCGGCCCGTCGTCTTCCGCGCCGAGCGCGAGCGCGACATCCGCGGCGTCGTCCGCTTCGCCGAAGACTTGAAGCTCAAGCCCGTCATCATCGGCGGCAGCGAAGCGGGGAAGGCCGCGCAGTTCCTCAAAGAGCACAACGTCCCCGTCATCCTCGACAGCGTTCTAAACCTGCCGCTGCGCGAGGACGACGCCTACGACTCGCTCTTCGAGAACGCTTCGAAGCTGCAGGCCGCGGGCGTCCGGTTCTGCATCTCGACGGGCGACTCGGGCGCGCACGTCCGCGACCTGCCCTTCAACGCCGGCATGGCCGCGGCCTACGGCCTGCCGAAGACCGAGGCGCTCAAGTCCGTCACGCTCTACCCGGCGCAGATCCTCGGCGTCGCCGACCGCGTCGGCTCCGTCGAGCAGGGCAAACTCGCCAACCTCGTCGTCACCGACGGCGACATCCTGGAGCCGCGCACGCACATCCGCCACCTCTTCATCAACGGCCGCCAGATACCCCTGACGAGCCGCCACACGATGCTCTACGACCAGTTCAAGGATAGGCAGTAGGCAGTAGGCAGTAGGCAGTAGGAAAAGACCGGGCGGTGCGACTCAGCAATAGAGCTGACGCACCGCCCGATGTTTTCTACTGCCTACTGTTTTTTCTGAACGGTGACGCGGACTGGGGTCGAAGGGTCTGAGCTGACGCCGTGGCGGTTGGTGACGACGGCCGTCAGGTCGTAGGTGCCGGGCGTGGCGTCTTCCCAGAGGAAGCGGGCTCGCTCCGAGAAGTCCAGCTGCTCCGTGCCGATGAGCTTGCCGTTGGCGTAGAAGTCTACGCGGGTGTCGCTCCGCTCCTCGAAGCCTTCGAGGCCGATGCTCACGACGTTCTCGGTGTTGATGAGCACGCTCTGCGTGAATCCCGGCCCGCGGTCGTTCACTTCGACCTTGAGGCGGACGGGCGAGACGGCGCTGACGCGCAACTGCGTCGGGCGCGAGACGGTCTGCAATCCGTCCTCGTCCGTGGCGACGACGGTCAGAACGTAGGCGGTCGGTTCGAGACTCTTGAAGGAGGCCGTGTAGCGCGTCGCGCCGGTCGCGCGGTCGACGCCCGCGGCGCGCCCCTCTTCCTCCGACAGGCTGCCCACGCCCATGCGGGCGCCGTTCAGGGAGAAGACGACCTTCTTGACCCTCGTCCCGCCCACCATCGCCGCCGCCTCGAGGCCCACCGGCTCGACCTCGACATCCGTCTGCGGCCAGCCCTGAACCACCCGCTCGCCCTTCACCTTCCACTTCGTCTTGAAGACCGCCCCGTCCTGCGGACTCTCGACGCGGACGGTGAGGGGGCCGTTGACGACGACGCGCCGCCAGACGTAGTCCGAGCGGCCGCCGTTGTCAGTGACGAGGGCGGTGACCATGTGCGTGCCCGGCGCGGCGCCGGCCCAGTCGAGTTTGTACTCGTCCTTCCCCGAGGCGATGGCGTCGCCGATGACCTTCTCGTCGTCGTAGAACGTGACCTTGTCGATGCCGCCTTCGGGGTCGTGCGCGCGCGCCGTGAGCTGGATCGTGGCCGGCGCGGCGAAGAGGTCTCCCTCGTCCGGCGAGACTATCTCGACCGAGGGCGCGCGGTTAGGGTCTGGGTAGACGAGGATGTGCGAGTCGGCGTGGTTGTCCTCGAAGTTCTTGTCGTCTTCGGTGGAGCTGTAGGCCGTGGCGTCGAAGAAGAAGGGCTGCCCCTCTTCGGGGTAGGGCGCGCGCGGGTTCTCGCGCGGGTTGAGCACGAACCGGAAGACCGCGGTCTGCCCCTTCTCCAGCAGGTCGAGCTTGCATGCGTAGTTGCTGCCGTCCTGCTTGCAGCGCCCGTGGCCGCGCTCGGGGCCTTCGGCCGAGACGAACTGGTCGCTCGAAAAGCCGGCGCCGTGCAGTTTGACGTTCCGCGCGTCGTCGGGGCCGCGGTTGGTTATCCTCACCTCGTAGTGCGCGTCGGTGTTCCCGTTGATGCGCTGGCTCGGCGTGACGATCTCGACCGAGAGTTCGGCCACGCCCGTGCTCGGCGCGGGCGGGTCGACGAGGCGCGCGACGGCGAACGGGCCGAGGCGCTCGACCCGCACCGCGATGGTGCGCGTGTTGAAGTCGTACTTGACGGCGCCCTCGCCCGCGTAGAGGCAGTCCGCCCAGAAAGCCTTCTCGTCCACCTTGTCCCACTCGGCGTGGAGGACGCGCAGGCTCTCGAAGACGGCGCGGTCTTTGACCGAAGGGAAGGCGAACTCGACGAGGTGCGTGCCGGCTGCGACGACTTCGGAGTCGATCTTGTACCCGCCCTTGCCGAAGAGCTCGTAGCCTTTCGGGAGCGGCGCGACCGTCGTCGGGTCGAGGTCTTCGAAGCTCGACTTGCCGTCCTTGAAGACCTGGGCGAAGGTGACGCGGAAGGGGCCGTCCTCGGTAGGCGGGCGCTGCGGCGGCGGGGGCTGCGTGGCCGTCGGGCCGCGCTGCCGCGCCGCCGCAGGAGCGGAGGCCGCGAGCAGGAGGAGCGAGGCGGCGGCCAACGCGAGCAGGCCGCGCGCGCGAAGGCGTCTGTTCGGTTCGGATCGAGAGGTCAAGGGCTGTGTCCTCCGGCGAGTCGGACTTCAAGGACGCGTGCGCCAGCTTAGCACGCCTTGGGACAGTCCCGGCAAGGTTTTCGGCGGGGCGGGAATAACCGTCTTACCGCCGATTCGCAAGCGAATCGCAACCAAAGGGGGCGGCCTTCCGCATATCGTCTCACCGAACAATTAAAGTCACTGCCCCGACAACCCGACACGTGTACGTCAAGCGCCTCGCCGTTAGGACTCCGCGCCGTTGTCTCAAGGTCGCAGTGAAATCAGATTCCGTTTCTTGTGAAGGGGGAGGGTTAGATCATGAAGACTTCCAGAACACTACGCACCTTCGTAGGGACTTGCGCGCTGGCGCTCGCCGTCGCGCCCGCCGCGCTCGCGCAGGACACGCAGGGCGGCGGCAGCAGCACGCGCACGTCCACGGTCGCCTCGGGTCAGAAGACGAAACTGCGCGGCGCGGTCGTCAGCAGCACCGACAACTCCTTCGTCGTGCAGGACGACGCGAGCGGCGCGCAGACGACCGTCCTCGTCAACGACCGCACGAGCATCAAGACGAAGGGCGGCTTCCTCGGCGGCGGCACGAAGTACGCGGCGTCGAACATCACGCGCGGCCTCCACGTCGAGATCGAGGGACGCGGCGACGGCACCAACCTCGTCGCCGAAAAGGTGCGCTTCACGGACACAGACCTGCGCACGGCGCGCACGCTCGAAGCCAACATCGTCCCCGTCGAGGGCCGGATCGGGACGGCCGAGAACCGCATCGGCGAGACCGAGCAGAACGCGCAGCGGATGTCGGGCCAGTTGGATGAACTCGCGGCCGTCTCGAACGCCGCGGCCGGCGGCGCCGTCGCCGCGCAGGAGACCGCCGACAAGGCCGTCCAGGGCGTCCAGGTCGCCAACGAGCGCATCAGCAACATCGACGACTACACGCCCGAGCAGTCCATCAAGGTCAACTTCAAACTCCGCAGCGCCGTGCTGACGCCCGAGGCCAAGGCTTCGCTCGACCAGGTCGCCGAGTACGCGAAGAACGCGAAGGGCTACCTGATTGAAGTGACCGGCTTCGCCTACGAGTCGCGCGACAAGAACGTCAACCGCCAACTCAGCGAGCAGCGCGCCGAGTCGGTCGTCCGCTACCTCGTCGAGAACCACAACGTGCCGCTGCGCCGCATCCTGACGCCGTTCGGCTACGGCGCGATGAACGCGCTCAACGACAACAAGACGCGCGACGAGCGGGCCGAGAACCGCCGCGCCGAAGTCCGCGTCCTCGTCAACCGCGGCCTCAACGGCGCGCCCGCCGACGGCACCAAGATCAGCGCCGCCACGAGTCCGGAGTAGTAGGCAGTAGGCAGTTAAGAACACGAAGTGCGTTGAAAGAATCGAGGGAGGCGAGTTGCAAAGCTCGCCTCCCTCGATTCTTTTTACTACTTTACCTATTTGCTAACTGCCTACTGCCATCTGCCTACTGCCTACTCTCCCCCGCCCACCTTCGCGCCTTCTTCTCGTCGTCCTCGATCTTCTTCTTGAGGTACTTGGCGAGTTTCTCGGCGGTGCTGCGGTGGCCGCGCAGCGCGTCGCGGCGGTCGGAGGAGTCCGCGTAGGCGACGACGCCGGTGCGGAGGTTGGTGACGGTGATGCTCGCGCTCGCCGCGTCCCGCCCGCTGCCGAAGATGGTCTTGGCCCAGCCGGTCTTCCTCTTCTCCGACGCGCCTTCGATGATGAAGTCGGCCTCCTCACGCGTGGTCACGATGAGCAGCGGCACCCCCTTCTTCCGCATCGCCGCGGCGAGGTAGCTCTCGAACTCCTTCTTGTCGCCGTCGCCATCCTCCGAGAAGCGGCCGATGTAGACCTTGCTGTTGCGCGGGATGAACTCGGCCTCGAACTTTTCGGCGGCGCTGACGGTTTTGACGGGGGCGGAACTCTTCGGCCCCGGCGTCGCGGCGGCGGTCTGGCCTTCGGTCTGCGCCAGTGCAGCCGTCGAACAGACGAAGAGAACGAGGAGGGACAGGGCGAATTTCATGAACATGCTTTCCTTTCGGCTCTCTGTTGAGTTGAGGTCTAGGCCGACCCCGACCACACCCTTTATGCCCGAGGCGCGGCCCCGAGTCGCGCCCCCGTGTGTCAGTTCTTCAACCTCCACAGCCTAGCCCGGCACGACCAGTTTCGAAGGCGGCAGCATCGCGGGCAGGCCCTTGTGCTGCCAGCAGCGGCCGGGGCCGCGCACGCGCCGCTGGCAGGGCGTCCCCTTCTTCGTCCGCGCGCCGCAGATGTAGACCACCTCCTCCGGGTCTGTCGGCCGCTCGTTGGCCGTCCCGTCCGGGCCGTATGCGGGCTGCGGCTTCGGCGTGGCCGGCGCGGTTTGAATCGGCGCGGGCGTCTGCGCGCCGCGCTCGACGACGAGCGGCGGGGGCTGCGGCCTCAGCAGACGGCCGAGCAGAAAGCCCGGCAGGAAGAGCGCGGCCGAAAGCAGCAGCGAACTCTTCAACCTTCCGCGTCTCAACCTAAGCCCGCACGCGGCGCAGAAGCGGCGGCTCGTCCAGACGCGCCAGCGCGGGCGCAGGACGCGCTCGCCGCACTCGCAGCAGAAGTTCGGCTTGTACAAGGTTTCGTCTCCCCGGACGCTTGAGGACGCCTCGTCGGCGGCGCCGTTTTTTGGAGACACTCTGCGGGACTTGGCGGCGAACCCGTGAGTCTTCGGTTACCCCTTGATTGACGGCGCGGATTATACGCCGACGCCTTTCGGCCTCCAAACAACTTCCGTCCTTTCGTTTCACGCGCAAACGTGCGTTGCACGTGTGGCACGAATCTGGTATATTGACGTGTGCCTTTGCACGGTGCGCGCGATGAGTCTGAAACTCTACTGCAACCGCTACGGACACTTTAAGGACGCGCTCGTCTGCTCGGTGAACTGCGCCTTCCGCACGCGCTGTAACGACTTCGCGCTCTTCTACGACGGGCACCGCGCGGAGGTGGACGCGCTCGTCGCGGACTACTACGACGCGCGCCGCGGGCAGGGCGGGGACGCCTCACGCGCGGGCGTCGATTCAACACTCACGCACATCCAACCGGTCGCGAGGCCGGAGGAGATGCGCAAGCTGATACGCCTGGAGGTTTTAAGAGAGATGGCCGAATCCTTTTACATCTGGATCGACAAGGAAGACCGCGCCGAGCTTTTGGAGACGGCCGACGTGATACGCCGCGCCGAGCGCGGCCAGAAGGCGAAGGGCATCTACCGCGTCTCGCAGGAGATGGAGCTGCGCTACCAACTCGTCCCGCGCAAGCGCATCGAGAAGGCCAAGCGCGTCGCCGAGGTCGCGGCCGAGCGCGCCGAAGCCCGCCGCACCAAGCGCACGCCCGCGGCCCCCGCGCCCGTCCCCTTCCCGGCCCCCGTCGCCGAAGACTTCGACCGCGACGCCGCGCCCGCCCCGCGACGCGCCCGCGGCCGCGCCGGGAGGTAAATGGGGGTGCTGGGTACTGGGTTCTAGGTGTTGGGTTAGAAGCCGGTTCTTCCCAGCACCTAGCACCCAGCACCCAACACCCTCCGTGGCAACTTCCCGCGCCGAACACGCACCCAAGCCACTGCCGCGCTTGCGCAACAATGGAGTGACTGCGCATACTATCCGCGCACCGAGCGTGTTCGAGCGATGACCTTTTTCAACACTTTCCGGGACAAATCAATTCGTATCGCCTGCGCCCTCGTCGCGCTCGTCTGCCTCTCGGCCGTGGCGCGCGCGCAGAACGATGACGAGGACGTGATCCCCATCAACTCGAACCTCGTCATCCTCAACGTCGGCGTCGCCGACCAGAAGGGTCGCGCGCTCACCAACCTCTCGCAGTCCGACTTCAACGTCTTCGAGGACGGCGTCAAGCAGTCGGTCGTCAGCTTCGAGCCCTCGACCGCGCCCTTCAGCCTCGTGATGCTGCTCGACATGTCGGGCTCGACACGCAACTTCCGGCCGACGCTCAAGCAGTCGGCGATACGCTTCCTCGACGCGCTCAGCCCGGAAGACCGCGTCGAGGTCGTCATCTTCAGCAACCAGGTTAAGACGCTCCAGGGCTTCACCTCCGACCGCCGCAAGGTCGCCTTCGCCATCGACCAGGCCGACGGCCGCGGCGACACGAGCCTCTACAAGGCGCTCCGACGCGCGCTCGCGGATTTGTCCAAGGAGGGCAAGCGGCGCAAGGCCATCGTCGTCCTGACCGACGGGCTCGACACGGACGAGCGCAAGCTCGACGGCGCGGCGACCGCCGAGGCCAAGACCGGCGACGAGGCCGTCGCCACCGTCAAGCCCGACCAGAGCGCGGCGCTCCGTTCGGTGCTCGATTCGGCAGACCGCCTCGGCGTGACCATCTACCCGCTCGCGCTCCCCTCGGCCGACCCGAAAGACCTGCTCCCGCTCACGCCGCAGCAGGCGGCCATCTACTCGGCCGCGCGCACGCGCATGCAGACGCTCGCCGACCGCACGGGCGGCCGCATCCACGAGATACGCAGGCTCGAAGACATGGGCCGCCTCTACGCCGAGGTCGCCGCCGAGATGCGCACCCTCTACAGCCTCGCCTACCAGTCTTCCAACGCCCGCCCGCGCGACGGCAAGTGGCGCGCCATCACCGTCGAAGTCGCACGCCCCGACGCCATCGCACGCACCCGACCCGGCTACTACGCCCGCTGAAGACGACCGACCTTACGGTCGAAGTTTACGCTCCGCGACCTCGCTTGACACTCCCCTGCCCCGTCCGTATATTCGTTACTTCTCTTCAAAGAGAAAACGCACCCGTAGCTCAGTTGGATAGAGCGTCTGACTACGAATCAGAAGGCCGGAAGTTCGAGTCTTCCCGGGTGCATCAACTGAATCAACCAGTTACGGCCGTTGACTACGAACGGCCGTAACTGTTTCAGCCCGCCGCCACGGGAGAAGGTTAAGCCCGTGGCCGAACAAGACCCAACGCATAAAAACTGCTCCGGCTGTCACCTCGTCAAGCCCGTCGAAGAGTTCAACTTTAAATACCGCGCGAAGGGCATCCGTCACTTGTATTGTCGTGAATGCGGCAAGAGGCAGACGAGAAGTCATTACAAGCGTAACAAGCGTTCCTACCTCAAGCGTAATCTTCGGGCTTATGCCGAGCGACGGCAATTGGTGCTCGAAGCGAAGTCGCGGCCTTGTGCGGATTGTGGCATTCAGTATCCCTACTACGTCATGGACTTTGACCACAAGGACGGCAGGCTCAAAGAGTTCGCACTGAACACGGTTCACCGTGTCACCAAGCGGGCGATTCTGCGCGAGATCGCAAAGTGCGACGTGGTCTGCGCTAACTGTCATCGGGAGCGGACGCATCGGCGTTGGCTCGCGGGCTTGAGGGATAAGGATGAAGGCTTGAAGGTTAACCGTGTTCGTAGCACGTGAAGATGTCCGCTTTTTGTAGCACATCATATGTCCGGTTTGTAGTTTAAGCCGCGCGCTTCTTCACAGCCTTCTTCACCGCGCCTTTCGCCGCTGCCCTCAGCGGCACGCCTTCGGAGTTATAGCGCCCGACCTCGTGCAGGCCGTAGCCGATGGAGAGCGTCCCGTCCAGGTGCTCGTAGACGATGACGCGGCAACCGGCGAGTGTCCCACGCCACTGCTGCCGCTCGATCTGGAGCGTCAGGCGGGCGAAGCTCACCGTGTTATCTCTCGCCACCACCCGCTCGTGCTGCAGGCAGAAGACCCGGTCGAGGTCCGAACGCGTGCAGGGGACGAAGGCCGTGCCCACGCCCTCAGCCGCCACCGCGAACCGCGCGTTGAACTCCGCGACATACCGCTCTCTCAGGAAGCGGTTCGCCTCCGCGAGCGTCGTGATGCCGGCCAGGCGCAGTTCCTGCGGCAGCCTTCCTTGCCAGGTGCGGAACGAGCGCTCGCTGCGGCCTCTGGCCTGCGGCGAGTAGGCCGGGATCATCTGGACGTTCAACTCGCGCATGGCTCTCCCGACCTGGGTGAGCGCCTGCCGGTCCACCGGCTCCCCGGCCTTCGGCGTGAGCCAGAAGTGGCTCGCCCGGTCGGAGTAGAGTGAGCAGAAGAGCCCTTGCCCCTCAACGACTTCGCGCAGCGCCCGCAGGACGGTGCGCGTCGACTCCTGCTCGACGAGCTGCGCGTAGTGGATGGCGGAGGTGGCGTCGTCGAGGATGACGATGAGGTCGTGCCAGCGCTCGTCCGTAAACCACTGGTGTTGGCTGGCGTCGATGTGCAAGAGCATCCCGGGCAGCGGCCGCCGCGCTCTGCGCTTGCGGTGTGTGCCGCGCCGGGGCTGGCGCTGGACTAAGCCGGCGCCTTGCAGTACGCCCTTCGTCCAGGTGTAGCTGACCGCGAAGCCGTGCTCGGCCGTCAGCTTCTCGTGGAAGTGCTTGACGTTAAGGTCGGAGTACCGCTCGCGGTAGAGCCGCAGCACTTCGTCGAGCACGGCCGACGGCACCCGGCGGGGGCTCGCCCTTCCGCGCCGGCCGTCGAAGAGGGCGAAGAAGCCGAACCGCTCGTACTTCTCCTTCCAGCGGCGCATGTGGCGGGGGCTCACGCCCAGAATCTCGGCCGCCTGGATCCAGGTAATCTTTTTAGCAACAGCACGCAAGATGACTTCCTGTACTTTCATGGCCCGCTCCACGGCGGCCTCCGGGTAGTGGCGCATGGCTGGCTCCTCCAGCCAGAGAGCTTCTACTCGTTACCGCCTGAAAGCGGACATCTCATGTGCTACTACGACCGGACATCTAATGTGCTACCTACAGGCTTGAAGGTTAACCGTTGACATCTCCGGCAGGCGCGCATATCTTTCCGGCGCCTGGTGACCTCAAAAGTCGGGAGGGGCAGCGATGTCAGGCGTGAGGCTACTGTCGGCCGTCTTCGTCACGGCCTCGGTCTGCGTCCTGGCGCGGGCGCAGGGGGACGGGCGGCGGCTGGTGCTGGACGCCGACGCGTGCTTCGTGAAGGCGGAGGAGATGTTCGGGCGGGGGGGCTACGCCGGCGCCGTCAACCTCTACAAGAAGGCCGCGCTCATCCGGCCCGACTACGCCCCCGCGCACAACGGCGTCTGCGTCTCGCTCTACAACCTCGGCCAACTCGAAGGCGCCGCGCGCGCCTGCGGCCGCGCCCTCGAACTGCAACCCACTTCGCCCCTCGCGCGGCGCAACCTCGGCAGGGTCTTGCAGGGGCTCGGGCGTCTGGACGAGGCCGTCGAGCAGTTCAGACAGGCCGTCGCGCTCAAGCCGGACTACGACGAGGCGCACTACAGTCTCGGAGAGGCTTACAGGGGCCTGGGCCGCGACGAGGAGGCGGCGCGCGCCTTCAAGGAGGCCGTCCGGCTCAAGCCCGACGACGCCATGTCGCACAACAACCTCGGCGTCACGTACTACATGCTCGGGCGCTACGCGGAGGCCGCCGGCGAGCTCGAGCGCGCGCTGCGCCTCCGGCCCGACCTCGCCGAAGGGCACGGCAACCTCGGCTCCGCCTACCTCGCCCTGGGCAAGAGGGACGCCGCGCTCAGGCAGTACGAGCAGCTCAGAGCGCTCGACCCGGAACTCGCCTCCGCGCTCCTCAGACTCATCTACCGCGACCGCATCGTGGACGCGCGCCGTTAGACAGACCCGACTCACGCCCGAACAAAAAATTCCGAAAAAATTTTTCGCGCGGGTGATCCCGCGCGGCGACCCTTCCCGCGTTAGAGGTTGGGGCGACCATAGGGGCGGCCCCCTGCAGATGTGACGGACTGTGGGAGGTCTCGATGCGGTTCATTCATACATTCATAACCGTGCAGGCTCTTTCATCTACCCTCGGGCAGTTTCATCCACGCAGTCCGCGCGCCGCACGGCCATCTTGACCCCGTCCGCGTAAAGGATGAAGGCGGAAGGCGGAAGGATGAAGTGATTGCTCTAACAGCATCGACTTCATCCTTCCGCCTTCCGCCTTCATCCTTTCTTTATATCGCGGCGACGGTCGTGAACTTGTCGGCGAGGACGAGGCTGAGGGCGCCCATCAGGCTCGCCTCGTCGCCTATGGTCGAGGGCGTCAGGCACGGCGCGGGCAGGTCGCGGCGGATGCTGCGCTTGACGGCCTCTTCGAGAATGCCCGAGACCAGCTCCCAGGCGCGCGTGATGGCCCCGCCGACGACGACGATCTCCGGGCTGAAGCCGACGATGAGGTTCGAGATGCCGCGGCCCAGATACCGCGCCGTCTCGATCAGGGCCGCGCGCGCCTCGTCCTCGCCGTCGAGCGCGCGGTCGATGAGTTGCGCGAAGCTCAACTGACCCGCCTCCTCGTCTCTCACCAGCGCGGCGTAGCGCGCCACGGCCGCGCGCCCCGAAGCGAAAGCCTCCCAGCAGTCGTAGCCGCCGCAGGAGCAGGGCACGGGCGCGCGCTCGCCGATGACCATGTGTCCGAACTCGCCGGCCGCGCCGCCCTCGCCGCGGTAAATCTGCCGGTCGAAGATGATGCCCGTCCCGACGCCCTCCGCGATGAAGACCATGATGAAGTCGCGCGCCTCCGAGACCTCCGCGCGCCCGAACCAGAGTTCCGCGAGCGCGGCCGCGTTGGCGTCGTTATCCACGGCCACCTTCAACCCCGTCGCGACGCCGATGCGCCGCCCCACGTCGAGGTCGCGCCAGTTGAAGTAGGGGACGTAGATGAGTCTTCCGGTCGAAGGGTCTACGAGGCCGGGGAGGCTTACGCCGATGCCCTCGATCTTGCCGGGACTCTTCCCGATCAAGCGCGTGGCGGCCGAGACGGCGCGGGCGGCGGTCTGCTCGAAGTCCGGGTGGGTCTCGAACGTCTCGCGTTCGAGGACGGAGCCGGCGAGGTCGCAGGAGGCGACCGTGGTGTGCGTCGGCGCGATGTCGATGCCGACAGCCGCCGCGCCGCTCGCGCGCAGGGCGAGCAGCTTCGGGCAGCGCCCGCCGGTCGAGGCCCCGGCCCCCACCTCTTCGACGAGTCCCTCTTCGAGCAGCGTGTCCACGATCTCGGAGATGGTCGAGCGTTGGAGCGAGGTGCGGCGCGCGATTTCGGCGCGCGAGATGGGGCCGCGGTCGCGCACGTAGTTGAGCACGATCTGCCGGTTGATGGCGCGCATCGTGCCGAAGTGCGCCGTGTGTATCCTTTTGAGGTCGATCCTGCGCGTCATCTCGCCTCCGCCGGCCCGCCCGGCGGGAGACGGGAGTATACCCGCGGAGGCCTTCGGCTGTCAGCACCCCTCTCTTGAAAAAGTTTCTACGGCGCGCGAACATTTCGGTTGACGGCGGGCGCCCGTCTGCTTTAATCCTTGTGCACCGAAGTTCGCCGAAGCTTTCCCGTCATACAGAAAAGTAAGTTGAGTCCGGAGCGAGGTCTGTTTCAACGCAGAGGTCGCGGAGGCGCAGAGGTCGCAGAGAATTGAAGATTTGAAATTTCAAATTTCAAATTCTTAAAACCCTCTGCGCCACCCCTGCGCCTCCGCGTTGAACGAATCCCCCGCGGCCGCTCAAGTCGAGGCTCAAATGAGACCACAGAAAATTCTCGTGCTCCTTCTACTCACCTCCTTCATCCCGCAAGCCGCGGCGCAGACGCCCGCGCACCACAACCTGATGCCCGTGCCCGCGAGCGTCCGCTTCGACCAGGGCCGGCTCGCCTTCGATAAGAGTTTCACGGTCGCCGCCGCGGGCCACGTGGACGAGCGCCTGCGCGCAGGCGTCGAGCGCATGCTGCGCCGCCTCGAAGGCCGCACCGTCGTGGAGCTTCCGCGCGGCCTCTCGGCGGACGCGGCGAGCGCGAAGCTCCTCGTCGAGGCGCGCGGCCCCGGCAAAACAGTCCCTTCGGTTGACGAGGACGAGTCGTACACGCTCGAAGTGAACGAGCGACAGGCGTCGCTGCGCGCGGCCACGGTCGTCGGCGTCTTGCGCGGGCTCGAAACCTTCCTCCAACTGCTCGAAGGCGACCGCGCGGGCTTCTACTTCCCGGCCGTGTCGATTCAAGACCAGCCGCGCTTCCGCTGGCGCGGGCTGCTCATCGACATCGGGCGGCACTACGAGCCGATGGAAGTCCTCAAGCGGAACCTCGACGCGATGGCCGCCGTCAAGCTCAACGTCCTGCACTGGCACCTCACGGAAGACCAGGGCTTCCGCATCGAGAGCCGGAAGTTTCCTAAACTCCACCAACTCGGCTCGGACGGCAACTTCTACACGCAGGAG